>NZ_JASTZZ010000001.1:0-817938 GCF_032193675.1 Bifidobacterium kimbladii
GGTGAAGACACCCGACCGCAACACGTACCCGGACCTGCCCAAGGACTTCACCTACGTGCAAGTCAGCGCCGGAAGCACTCATTCGCTGGCACTGGGCAGCGACGGCAACGCCTACGCCTGGGGAAACAACGGCTATGGCCAGCTCGGCAACGACAGCATCCCCATAGGAGAATATAACGGTAAAGCTCGGAGTCTTGTTCCTGTGCCGGTGTCGTTCAACCTGCAGCTGGTGATCACCGGCGTCAGATTCGACAGCAATGCCGGCACGAACCTGACGCGCGGCGAAGGCAGCAGCGTGACCGTGTTCACGCCTGCGCACCAGCCGGGCACGGTCACGGTCAGCGTGGACTACACGCTGGGCGGCGCACCCCAAACGCCCGACACCTCCTTGAAGTACACGTACCTGCCAGCAGGCGTGCTCCCCAAAGCCGGAGGGGAAGGCATCCTGCTCGCCCTGGCCACTGGCATGACCGGCATGGGCGGCGTCCTGGCATCCCGCCGCCACCGAAGGGAACAACACCAGCTGTTACATGCTTCGCACGAGTAAGAGCGGCCGGGCGGCGTATCAATCCCCCCGCCCCCGGCCCATCAAGGGGGAGCAGGGAGGAACGCGTCAATCAAGGCTCAAACCCCAAGAGAGCCGACACTTCCCTCCCGCGCCCCCACCACACTTCTGCAGGCGGAAGCCGAGGGCAGGCATGCACGCCCCCGCCCCCGCCTGGGAGAGAGGGAAACACGGCCAAGCTGGCCACGGGCATACAACCCCAGTCAGCCTGGCCGCTGTCCATCTCCCTATCCCAGCATAATCGCGCAAACAGCAGCTTCATCCCCGAGCATTCAGCCTCGCTCACCTTCACTCATAGCCAACCCTCGACGGGCCATGCTGTGAAAGTTGCGGTATCGTTACCGCACTGATATAACTGAAGGCTGTCAGAACCGTTCGCCTGCCCATGGCGGCGGTCCGGCAACCGCCGAGGTCGGCAGTCCGGCCCGGCGGCCGACCACTTCGACGAAAGGCCATGATGGCGTACGCGACGATCAGGGATGTGGCCCAACGGGCCGGTGTCTCCGTATCGACGGTCTCCCGAGCCCTCAACGACTCCGGGCGCATCTCCCCCGCCACACGACAGCGCATCAACCAGGTCATCCACGACCTGCACTATGTGCCGGACTCCCGGGCCCGATCCATGCACTCCGCCCACTCGCGCACCATCGGCCTGCTCATCCCCGACATCCGCAACTCCTACTTCGCTGATCTGGCCTATCTGATTCAGGGCCAACTGCTCAACCACGGCTTCCAGACCCTGATCTGCACCTCCACCCAGGGCGACCCCGGCGAGGACCGGGCCCAGGTGCGCAACCTGCTGGGCCAGCACATCGACGGAGCCATCATCGTGCCCGGGCCGCGTTCCTCGCACACCCTGGAGGAGCTGACCCGACGCGGACTGCCCCTGGTCTGCGTGGACCGTGCCGCCGAGGGCGCCGCCGGACGCGACGGGCGGGCCATCCCCTGCGTGGACGCCGACCCCGAACCCGGCCTGAGGCAGGCCCTTGAGGATCTGCACGCCCAGGGCCACCGACACATCACCCTGGTGCCCGGGCCCCTCAAGGAATCGGCCACCTTCCGGGAGCGCCTGGACGTCTACCGGAACCTGCTGGCAGGCATCGAGGGCATGGACGACCCCCTGGCCGACCAGGTAGAGCCCGGCACCTTCGACCCCGACATGATCGACCTCTGGGCCCGGCAGGGCATCACCGGCGTGCTCTTCGGATCCTCCCTGGATGCCATACGCGCCATCAAAACGGCACAGTCGCGAGCAATCAGCATCGGCGAGGACCTGTCCATGATCACCTTCGACGACCTGCCCGTCTTCCGCATCCTGACCCCGGCCGTGTCGACCATCTCCCAGCAGATCGATGTCATGGGGACCCGCTGCGTGGACATGCTCCTGGCTCTGATGGCAGGCTCGCCCGTGCGGTCGGTCCGGCTGCAGACCAGCTACCGCCACTGCGCCTCGGTGGGTCGCCCGCCCGCGCACACCGGCCAGGATCCCTGAACCTGTCACAGCGTGATCATCAAGGCGGACAAGCTCATCAAGGAACGGAGAAACATGATTCAAGATATGGCGGCGGCACCCGACCAGGTGCTCAAGGGACTGGATACCATCACGGGATCCATCTCGGTGGTCGGGTCCATGAATGCGGACTACACCGTCAACACCGACCGGCTGCCCAAGCCCGGCGAGACCATCAACGGGGGTCCCCTGCAGGTGCTGCCCGGGGGCAAGTCGGCCAACCAGGCGGCGACCGCGGCCCGCATCGGCGCCCAGGTCAGGCTCTTCGGGGCCGTGGGATCCGACTCCAACGCCGACTTCCTGCTGGGGCAGCTGGGCAACGCCGGGGTGGACGTCTCCCATGTGATGACCGTGCCGGGAGCCAGCGGAACCACAGTCATCACCGTGGATGCGCGCGGCGAGAACACCATCGTCTACTCCCCCGGCTCCAACGGCAAGGTGGATGTGGACTACGCCCACCGCTCCCGCCAGGCCCTGACCTCGGCCAAGGTGCTGGGCCTGTGCCTGGAGAGCCCCATCGAGACGGTCACCGAGGTCGCGCGCATGGGCCACGAGGCCGGCATGACCGTGCTGCTCAACGACTCCCCCTTCCGCGCCGACCTGCCCGCCGACCTGATCGCCAACTCGGACCTGATTCTGGTCAACGAGCATGAGATGGCCCAGCTGCTGGGCATCGACGAGCCCGAGGACGGCGACTGGCTGGGGGCCGACTGGGACCGGATCAACCAGACCATGCAGGACTTCGGCTTCCATCGGGCCATCGTCACCCTGGGCGGCGAAGGATCCATGGTGCTGGACCAGGGCCGGACCTACCGGATTCATGCCGTGCATGTGGACGCCGTGGACACCACCGGCTGCGGGGATGCCTTCATGGGCACCGTGCTGGCCGGCCTGGCCTCCGACATGACCCTGGTTGAGGCCGCCCAGCTGGCCTCCTACGTCTCCGCCTACGCCGCCACCGGGCAGGGGGCGCAGGCCTCCTACGGCACGGCCGAGCAGATTAGGCTGCGTTTCTCCTGAGACCGGGCGCTCGGAGGCGGAACATCAAGGTCGAGCCATCGGGATTAGTCCACTGGGATCTTATGACCAAGGTCCGTTGGTCAGGGTCCGACGATTAGTCAGGTGGACCGGCCCCTCCCCCGGCTTTGTCAGGCCGACGAACCGTTGTGGAATGCACGACGGGGAGTCGGCCTGACTGGTATTTGAGCGAAGGAACGGCATTAAACCCCTCGAGGTGGCTAAACCGATGATCAGTAACCACATCTGCAAAGCCACAATTCTTCGGCAGCCAGGGACCACATTTGACCACATCATCCCTCGGACTGATGGCGCCTCCCATCACCCACGAATATTGTTGGTTCCATGAACACAGTCAGTCAAACAGCGCAGCGGCCGATCACCAGGTCCAACGGTCGAACGCTGCTGACTGACACTCTCTTGGCCATCCTTCTACTTCTACTGGTGAGCGGCTCCAGCGCCAATCTACGAGATGGGGCCCTGATCCCCTTGAAGGAAAACCTAATCCTGATGTGGACGGTCCTGCTCATAGCCCCTGTGGTTATCCGTCGCCGATTCCCGGATTTAGCAGCCGGGCTCTTCGTCGCTGTGGCTCTGGCTCAGCTCCTGTTGGGGCCTGCCATCATGCTCTCCGATGCAGTCTGCCTGGTGATGGTCTATTCCTGTCTGCTCTACGGGCGTCCATCCTTGCGTCGACTCTATCTGACCGTGGCCTGGGTCATGACGCCCCTATCCTGCCTTATCTTCACATTGGTCGATCTGGGGTTTCTGCCTCCGGGCAAGACGTGGCCGGACCACATCTCAATGTTGCCGACCTCATTCAAAGATCTGGCAATCACCTTCCTATCGAATTTACTGATCGAGGGGCTTCTGCTGCTCATAGCCATCGTTGCAGCCTACTGGACACGGACCAGAAGGGATGCCATTGATGAGGCCCGGCGACGCAACCACGCCTTGGCCCTGCAGGCAGAGCAAAGCGCGGCCCTGTCTGCCAGCGCTGAGCGGGCCCGCATAGCGCGTGAAATGCACGATGTAGTCGCTCACACTCTATCCATTGTCATTGTGCAGGCAGATGCCGGCAGGTACGCAGCCACTGCCGATGCGAACCTTGCTCTCAAGACCATGCGCACCATTGATCAAGAGAGCCGCCGCGCCCTACGTGAGCTGAGCTCGCTTTTTGGCAAACTCAAGGCTCCAACCAACCCGGCACCCGCAACCAGCCAAAAAACATCGGATTCCCCTCCCAATCAGCACCCGTCTTCCCCACCACCAACCGACCCTGCCGACATCCATATCCTTGACCAATCTCAAGCAACTGCCCAAACGAATTCCCCTCGTCAATCCGCGAACGCTCATGATCCGGATCCAGCCGGAACAGATTGCACTCAGCCAAGCCAAGCCAGCGACTATCTTCACACAAGCAAAGAAACTCCAGCTGCTAACACTGCCAAGGCCAACGTTGATACGGCCGACAATGCGTGTATTTGGCCCTCAGGTGCCACCTCTTCAAGCAATCCGCCGACCAGCTACGGATCATGGACAAACTTGATAGATGCCGCCCGACGCGCTCAGCCAGAATCTCAATTCAACCGACGCCTCGAAGGCCGACCCCACCCAGAAAAGTTGGATCGCAGCCGCGCCATGACTGCTTATCGGATCCTTCAAGAAGCCTTGACCAATGTTCGCAAGCATGCCGCTCCGGCTTCGGATGTGCTGATTGAAGAACAGTGGCTCACAGACGGTCTGTGCCTATCCATTGACGACCAACCGCTCGATCATGCCACTACCAATTCAGATTCTCCGCCGCAGATGGACCGACCTGAGCATTCAGGTTTCGGCCTTTTGGGTATGCGCGAACGACTGACCTCCCTGGGAGGCAGCCTTCAAGCTGATCCCAAGCCAGAAGGCGGTTACCATCTCCAGGCTTGCATTCCTTTTGCTGCTCCGCCAAAATCCGACCCTGAAGCAGGAATACATGCCAACCGACAACCGCAATGGTCCTTGCGTTCGATTGTCTCCACGCTCTTCGTTTGGTTCCAACGCCATCCGTTGACAGCCGACCTGGGTCTGGTAATCGGAGTCGTATTGGTAGAAAATCCAGGCCCAGCTCTTGCCATAGCACCTGTCACTCCCCAATATGATCCAGGCCGGCCAGCAAGAATCATTGCCACACTAGCTATCGCTTTGCCTCTGATTGTGCGCAGGGTCCGTCCAGGCATTTGCGCCGCCATAGTGGCTGCTGTCGCCGCCCTGCTGCTGCTCTTCTCGCCCTGGCTGCCGGAAGCTGCAGTCTTGTCCCCAATTGCCGTCTATTCAGCAATGGTTTACGGTAAAAACTCCACCAGGCGCTGGGTTCCGTTCGCGGTCATCACGGATATGGTTTTGTGGGCTGTCAGATGTGTAGCCAATAACCAAGGGTGTCCAACCATTCTGGCCTACATGATAGAAGGCCCGGCAGAATCATCTTTCTCTGAATCCCATTTAACACTTTTCATAATGATGGCCGCACCGGCCTTGATCTGTCTGCTGACCATTCTGATTGCCTCACGCCGACGTACTCGTGGTTCAGTCCTGCTCCTCCAGCAGGAACGCGAGCGCGCGCTAAACCAGACCCTGCAGGAAAGCCAGGCTCTGGCAGCCAATCAAGAGCGCGAACTCATTGGCTCTACCATGCAGGTAGAAGTGGCCGCAACCCTGAATACAGTCATTGCATCCACTACCAAAGCCATCTCCGAGTTGAACCATTATCAAGTCAAGGGGGTGAACCCTCCCCCAGAGCAGGTAGCGCAAGCCTTCGGCGACATTGCTTCTCAAGGACGCCAAGCCCTGGCTCGCATGCGACAACTGCTCACCGTTCTGCGTCACAGTTCCAGCACCGGTTTGCGCTCAAACACTGACACCGCCGATTCCCCAAACAAGAGCCTCAACTCAGACAGGAACCATATTGGCGAGCCCACCCGTAAAAACCCACATATACCGGCTCTTCACCCAGCCAAACCCCTGCCAGTAGATCTTGATGATCAGCTCGACAACTATTCGCAACAATCGCAACAGGATAAGGAACCAGAGCATGCCCCATCGGACCAACAGGACCACCCAATCTCCAGGCATGAGCGTTCTTCATGATGAGCACCTTCTATGGATAGCAAACAGGAAAATGACCGTGTCAGGTAATCAGCACAATCGAAAAATTGAGCACTCCATGAACCACGCACCCGAAGATTAGGCACTCGGGGAATCGATTGCTGACGAGCATAACTTCACCAGTTGAAAGTCTCTCCGACGACAGTGGCTTAGCCAACAATTACTCAATCAACAATCAACCAGACAGCGATTACCCTGGATCCAAGTTAAATCCAGTTGTAATTCCAAGCAACACTCGACTCAGATAAAATTGGATGGTGGCGCTGGCCATCATCTAGCGGAAAGAAGCAGGCTCTCATGGAACGGACCGAACCCATCAGCGTTGCCGTCGTGGACGACCAGGATCTGGTCCGAGCCGGCTTTGCCATGGTCATCGGCTCCCAGGATGACATGACCGTGGTTGGCCAAGGTGCGGACGGCGAGCAAGCAGTGGATCTGGCCTCACGCCTGCGTCCTGACGTGATCCTCATGGATGTCCGCATGCCCGGCATGGATGGTTTGACAGCCACCCGCCTGATCACTGCCTTGTCACCCGACCCTCCGGAGTCCAGGGTCATTGTGCTGACAACCTTCGATCTTGACGAATACGTCATGGCGGCTATAAAAGCCGGCGCATCAGGATTTCTGCTCAAGGATACCGAGCCTGAAACCCTCCTGACCTCCATCCGTACAGTTCACCAGGGCAATGCGATCATCGCTCCTTCGGCTACAAAACGCCTGATCGAACATATGGCCCATGACATGCCTCCGACCGGGTCCATGCCATCGGGATCGACCTATCGCGATCCCGAGGCGGACCTGCTCACTGATCGTGAGCTGCAGGTCCTGGTTCACATAGCCCAGGGCCTGAGCAACCAGGAGATCGCCGACAATCTGGGAATCTCACTGCCCACGGTGAAAACTCATGTCACTCACATTCTTCAGAAGATCAATGCCCGCGACCGCGTCCAGGCGGTGGTCTTCGCTTACGAAAACCACCTGGTATGAACCCAGCCATCAGGCAGCATCAATCATCACTGAGCGCCTCGATAGGTGAAACCTTGACTGCCTCCCTGGCTGGCAGCACACTGGCTGCCACCGCAGCCAGCAAGGCCACTGGCAGTATCAGCGCAAAAGTCGACCATGGCACGGTGAAGGTCACGGATCCTAAGGGCACAAAGACCTGGTAGGCTCCTATCCATCCGAAGAGCATTCCTAGAACGATTCCAGCCAGGCTGGCTCCTAGGGCTATCATGCAGGCCTCGACTCCCAAGGATCGACGAACCTGCACGCTGCTCATGCCGATTGCCCTGAGTGTGGCAGTCTCACGACGGCGTTCCAGCACCGACATCATCAAAGTGTTGGAAACCCCTATCAGGGCGATAATCACAGCAACGCCCAGCAATGCCACCATGATTGCCAACAAGGAATCGATTGTTTCGCTCCATGTCCTCATTTGCGTCAGCCCTCCGCTGATGGCCATGTCGTCATGCTCTCCTACAGCCTGACGTATGTCATCCAAGAGCAGTGCAGCATCGCGATCTCCCTGCGTCCTAATCCAGATTTCATGCGTCTTGGTGTCAATCCCAGCGACATTCCGGGAGTCCGTGATTGCATAGACGCCACTGTTATCCAGCCCTCCGAATCCGGCGAAGACCCCGGTCAATGTTCTTCTTGCATCTGCCTCCTTTTCACGTTCGTCGTCCGCCTGAGGATCAGCTATCGACAACTTCAGCTGACTTCCATCCCGGTAACCGGAATGCTTGGAAATCGTTCTGGTCGACACCAGTAGCGCATCCGACCTTTGCATACCTGGACCCAGATCGGCATGAAGCACTCGCCTGATCCGTGAAGCATCCAAGGCATAGACAGTCATGGAAGCTTGTGAGGGGCCTCCTGACTCGACCTTGGCATTAAATCGCTGCACCAGCTCTGCATCTGCAACACCTTCGACACGCTCAATGGCCCGCACATTTCTCTTGTTCAGCCCCTGACCAGATATTTCAATATCCACGGAATAACGCTGATCAATATCCTTGAACAAAGTACGTTTAGCGGTTACCGCACCCGTAGCCAAAGTGGAGACCAGAGTTACGCCAATCAGCAGAGCAACACCTGTGGCAGCGACTCGTGAGGGATTTCGAGCGATATTCGCCACTCCGACCCTGCAAGATGGTCCAATCTTGGACACAAGTCTACCCAGGCAACGCAGCAGAGCCGGAATCCATCGACGAGCCCCTATCAACGCACCCAGAAAAATCAGCAAAACACCCAATACCGCGAGACCTAGCAAGAGTTCCTGCTGATTACTGGCCTGGACTGTATTGCCAGAGTTTGTCCTGACTAGCTCGGTGACGCGCCAAGAGGACCAGATCACGAATACCAAGCCGCTGACTGCCAGCAGGATGCTGATCCACAAACCGGTCCGCTTCCTGCTGCCTTGTTCCTGATGATCCACTGGCTGCAGGGCTTCAAGCGGTCTGACCCTGATAGCCGTACGCGTAGACCCAAAGGCAGCCACCAAGGTTGCCAGAACGCCAAGCGCAAACGGAACCAGGAGGGAGGCGGGTGCAAGCAGGAGTTCAAGCTTCATGGTGCCCGAATGCAAACCAAGGGAACCGGCAAGGCCCATTAAGCCCATGGCCAGCAGGATGCCGATCAGGGACGATATGACGCCAAGAAGCAGGGCCTGCTGCAGCACGCCTACCCTGATTTGCCGTCGATCAGCACCAATAATCCTCAGCAGGGCCAGATACCTGCGCTGTCTGGCCACCATGATCTGGAAGGTGTTGGCAATCACCAAGGCAGCCACCACCATGGCCAGCACACCGAAAGTCATGATGAAGACGGTCATGAAGTTCACAACATTGTAGGTCTGCTCACTAAGCAGCCTGTCCTCCATGGCACGACGGTCCTCCAGCTGGTATCCGTCGGGAACGTATCGACTGATATTTTGCAGAGTGTTCTGGAGTTCCTTGCCCTGGCCATCAACCTGCAGATAGATGTTTCCCACAGGAGGGGACTCCAGTCCAACCATTCCCGCCATACTCAGCAGACGATCAATCCGAGTACCCGTCAGCACCACAGCTCCGCCGAAGTCGTCGTACTTTCCTCCATGGCTCTTGCTGATGCCTGAGATGGTCAAGTCTACAGTGCCTTGGTCAACAAGGCGTTCTTTACTTGAAGAATCCTGAGCACTATCGCTATCACTACCTGGCAGCATCGCCGAGGACAGATGCAGGCGCACCTTATCACCCAGACCAACCTGGAGCCTGTTGGCGACGGAATGCGGCAGCACAACCTGATCGTCTGAATCAGGCCATTGCCCCCGATCCAGATCGATAGGCATAAGCTCCTGCCTGGCACCCACAATGGCCAGAATCCCCTTGCTGGACTGACCGTTTGCTTCCGTATCCACCATAAGGTCGACATCAGGGCGCAAACCATTAACACCGCGCAGTTTCGACAGCCCTTTGCCATTGAATTCGTCGAGCAGAATCGGCTTGTCCTGATCCCTTCTGGAGGTCACAGCATAGTTGGCTTGACCTGCATCCATACTGATTTCGCGACGCATGGAGGCATTCGCCACGTTGCCAAAAAGGAGCGTCAAGCACATAAAGATGGTGCCGATCACGATGGCCAGACCAGCCGGCATCATCATACGTGCATCGCGCTTCATCATCGTACGAGTTATCCGCCACACAGTGCACCCCCCTAGTCCTGTACCTGGGAATCGTCAGCAGTGCCAGCCGACACTTGTTCAGCCAGAAGGTCATTCATGGCCTTCACTGTCGGATTCTGTCGGTCCGCGACTATCCGTCCGTCGGCAAGGACAAGCGCGCGATCTGCGTAGGATGCGGCATAGGCATCATGAGTGACCATGATAACGGTCTGATTCAGCTCGCGCACGGAATCACGCAGGAACTTCAGAACACCAGTGCTGGAGGCCAGGTCCAAGTTGCCCGTCGGTTCGTCCGCAAAGACCAGACCGGGTTTGGTTATCAGCGCTCTGGCGATGGCGACCCGTTGCTGCTGCCCCCCGGATAATTCACCGGGAAGATGGTCCAGCCTCTCCGACAAACCAAGAGTCTCTACCAGTTGCTCCATCCACGAGCTGTCAGGCCGAACGCCGTCCAGTACCAGCGGCATGAGGATGTTCTGTTTGGCGGTGAACATAGGCAATAGGTTGAAGCTCTGGAAGATGAATCCCAGATGCCGTCTCCTGATAAGGGTCAGCTGACGGTCGTCCATTCGTGTCAGGTCGACTCGGCCGGCCTGATCAATCGATGGATGGTGACGATCTCCGCTCTTCGAATGCAGAAGATCAGCGGCCATATAGACATGGCCTGAGGTGACAGTATCCAGACCAGCCAGAACGTGCATGAGCGTTGACTTGCCCGAACCTGAAGGACCCATGATGGCCGTGAACCGACCTTGTTCGAAATTCACGTCGATTCCACGCAGGGCATGGACGGCGTTCGATCCTTGCCCATAATCCTTGGTCAGCTGCCTGGCGCTGACGGCCGGCTGTCCCACGACGCCTGGACCTGCTCTGTCGATCAACCCTTGTGAAGACGAAGTATCCGCTTTGTTCTGCATGGTGCTCCTTATCCGCGAGGAAACCTTTCTCCCGTCAGCTTCCGACCCTATGCTGCAACCGGCTGCCGCGATATGCTCCCTAGGAGCGATAAAAACAGTCATCCTTACGGATGAGTGCGATGAAGAACTCCTCCTGTTAGGCTGACACCATCCAAACCAACGCGGGGCGACGGGGATAAACATTTGCGGAGTTGAAGAACATCATGTTCAGCACAAAAGACACGAGCCACAAGACATGCAACCATCGGACCAAGGGATTGAAACAGTTGTCTGGATTCCCGTGATTGACTACAGGAACACCCAAGCAGCATCAAGGAAACCATCACCCGGCAGAATGAGTCATTCATTCCCGGCTTCAACCAAGATGCGCCTGGGTGAAGGTTGACTTGTCGTCATTCCTCTGCTAGAGCCACGACCGGCGCAGTCCGGTTGACGCGTCTTGCAGGCAGGACGCTTGCCAAAATTGCGGCTACGAGCGCCACCAGCAGAATCACTATGCCTATGGTCCAAGGAATGGGGAAAGCCACCGTACCCAGAGAGGAGAAAATCTCATAGGCTGCAGCCCAGCCGAAGAGCAGGCCCAGGATCATGCCAGACAAGGACGACACCAGAGCTATCAGCCCTGACTCCACAGCCAGGGACCGCCTGATCTGTTTCCGGGTCATCCCGATGGCCCGCAGGGTGGCGGACTCCCGTCGACGTTCCAGCACCGAAAGGGAAAGCGTGTTGGCCACGCCAATCAGGGCGATGGCGACCGCCACCGCCAAGAGAGCCAGGATAATCATGAGCAGGCTGTCGATGGTCCGATCCCACTGCTGCTTTTCAGCCAACCCACCCTTGACGGCAACAGCCGAATAACCAGAAAGCGCGTCTTTTACCTTGTCGATGAATGCCGGGACTGTTGGTGAACCATCGACCTTGGCCCAGATCTGCACGGCCTGAGGCTGAACGCCATTGAGCGAGGATGAGTCAGTCAGACCATAGAAATTACTGGCATCAATCCCCTGGAAGGGCGCATAGACACTGGTCACGAAGAGTCTTTGAGCCACCGATGCGGATCCGCCATGAGCATCGCCTTGAATCGGGTTGAGAATATTGAGCCCCAGATTCCCGCCGTCGTGAAAATCCTTCTGTTTGTCCATGAGGCTTTCCGGGAGCAAAAGGGCATCCTGTCCGGAAAGATCCTTGCCGACCTTGGCATTCAGGAGGCGATCGATCTTGTTTGAATCCAGAGCGAAAATAGTCATTCCTGCACCGTTCTCGCCGCCTGATTTGACCATGGCAGCATACTGGGGCACCAGTTCGGCCTGCGCGACCCCGTCGATCCGTCGAATGGCGTTCAGAGCCTTGGTATCCAAGCCATCGGCGCTGATCTGCAGATCGACCGAGTAGTGCTCATCCATCATGTCGGCCATGGTCTGCTTGGCGCTGGCGGCGCCTGTGGTCAAGGTGGCGACCAGCGTTACGCCGATCAGGAGGGCGGTGCCTGTTGCCGCCACACGGGAATGATTCCGTGCAATGTTAGCCACGGCGATTGTGGAAGAGGGCCCAATCCGCGAAACCAGGGACCCGACTCCCTTGAGCATGAAAGGAATCCAACGATTGGCGCTGAAAAGGATACCTAGGAAGGCAAGGACAATGCCGATGACAGCCATGGCAGCGACGATATTCGGCCCGTCTCCGGATGCCTTGCTGGCCTTGTCTGCCGTGACATTGAGCCTGACATGCCAGAGAGACCAGACCGTCATGGTGATGCCCAGCAGAATCATGACCACGCTGACAAACAGTCGTATTCTGCTCGTCCGCTTGTTCTGCAAAAGATCGGCAGGCCTCAGCGCCTCCAAAGGACTGACCCTGGTGGCGGCCAATGAAGACCCCAGGGAGGCCAAAACCGTAACGACGATGCCGAAAACGAGAGGCACCAGGATAACTGCCGGAGTCAGCTTCAATTGGAAATAGAGGGAACTCGTATGAGCCTTGGCTGCACCCAGAATGGCCATGATGCCGATGGCGGCGCCGACCCCGATCAGGGAAGCCACAGCGCCCAGGATGATGGAACGCATCAGGACGCTGGTCCTGACCTGGCTCTTATTGGCGCCAATCGTCCTCAGGAGGGCCAGGTAGCGACGTTGCCGAGCGACCATGACCTGGAAAGTGTTGGCTATGACGGTGGCAGCCACGAACATGGCCAACGTGCTAAAGACCAGAAGGAAGGTGGTCACGGGGTTTTGGGAACCGCCGAGCGCGGTCTTGACCAGTCGGTCCTCCATAGTGTGACGGTCTTCAAGGGAATAGCCGGAAGGCATGAGCTTGCGCAAAGAGGCCAGACTCCCATCGAGGTCGCTGCCCTGCCCGCCAACATTCAGGTAGATGTTCTGGGCATACAGGTTACCCATGTTGCCAAGACCTGCTGTAGCCATCAAAGCATCTACGGTCTTGGGGGTCAGCACGATTGCGCCGCCCGACTCGCCAAACTCGCCGCCCTCGTTGCCCTGGTTCGAACTGACCCCCGACAAGGTCAGGGGCCTCGATACGAACCTACCCGCAACCTGGTCAGCGCTGGCTTGCCCTTTCGGCCCAAGGTCCTCAGAAATATACAGCATGTTAGGCGACAGGTTCAGATTCACCTTGTCACCCAGGGAAAGCTTGAGCCTGGACACAGTCGGCCCGGGTAGGACCACCTGGTCATCAGCACTGGGCCAGGATCCCTTGGACAGACCAACCGGCATCAGCGATGAATCCGCCATAGGAATGGCAATCACGCTCTCGCTCTTGACCTTGCCGGCGCGGACATCCACCATGAGCTGGGCGTCTGATCTGACTGCGTGAACGCCTGGAACCTTTGCCAGCTCCTCTGTTTTGAAGTCCTTCACCCTTTTCTGCTCTGAATGGTTGCCTTCCGCTGGGATGATGGCGTAGTTGGCCTGGGCGGCATCGGATGAGACCATACGCCGCATGGAAACATCCATAGTGTTGCCGAAGAGGAAGGTCATGGCGATAAACAGTGTTCCGACGACAATGGCGATGCCGGCGGGAACCATCATGCCCAGGTCATGCCGCATCATTTTTCTAGCAACGAACCACATAAGCGTTCCCTCAGCGATGAGCAGCCGAGTCAGCTGTAGCTGTAGAGGCCATGACTTCCTCGGAGAGCAAGGCATTCATGGAATCCATAGTGGGTCTGTCCTGGTCTGCCACGATTCGCCCATCCGCAAATACCAAAGCCCGGTCGGCAAAGGAGGCCGCAAAGACATCATGCGTGACCATGATGATGGTCTGCCCCAACTCGCGGACCGAATCCCGCAGGAAGCTGAGCACTTCGGTCGAAGAGGCCGTGTCCAGGTTTCCGGTGGGTTCGTCTGCAAAGACAATGGAAGGTTTGGTGATGAGGGCCCTGGCGATGGCCACACGTTGCTGTTGACCGCCCGAAAGCTCGCTGGGCCGGTGGCTCAGCCTCTCCTCCAAGCCCAGGGTCTTGGCCAGAACATCCAACCAGGCTGTGTCTGGCTTGGCCCCATCCAGGATCAGAGGCATGAGGATGTTCTGCTTGGCCGTAAACATGGGCAGGAGGTTGAAACTCTGGAAAATGAAGCCCAGGCTCTGGCGCCTCAAGAGGGTCAGCTGATTGTCGTTGAGCTTGGTCAGGTCGACCACTCCCCTCCGCCCTCCATGACGGCTGGTCCGCCTGCCCTTCACCCCGGCAGCATCGGCGTTCAGGTAGACGTGTCCGGAGGTAACGGTGTCCAAGCCGGCCAAGGTATGCATAAGGGTGGACTTGCCCGACCCGGAGGGACCCATGATGACCGTGAACCTGCCCTGTTCGAATTCGACATCAACGCCCCGCAGGGCATGGACCAGGTTCTCCCCACTGCCATAGTCCTTGGTCAGTCCCTTGGCCTTGATGGCCACCTGAGCTATCTGCCTCGGTTTCCCCGCACCGGACGACGGATCGGAAGACGCCCTCGTCTTTGCTCCATGTTTCATGCCTCCATCTTACCTACCGCAATATTGCCGCCTCACTGGTCAGGTGCTGTCTGCCACTGGAGTAGGAAGGGGAGGCATATGCAAAGGCGCCCATCGAAACGTAATGAGGTTTCGACAGGCACCTTCTGCTTCTTCGCCTTCTCGGTCATGTATCACGCGTATACGGGACCAGGAAGGAAGTGTGATTGCCGGCTACTTGGCCAGTCCGGACTCCTTCAATGCCTGGAAGGCACCCTTGAGGTCGTCCAGAATGTCCTCGATGTTCTCTGTGCCGATGGAGAGCCTGATGGTACCGGGATGGATGGCCTGATCCTCCAGCTCCTCCGGCGTCTCCTGGGAGTGGGTGGTGGATGCCGGATGGATGGCCAGCGACTTCACATCAGCCACGTTGGCCAGGAGGGAGAAGAGATGCAGGTTGTTGATGAAGACCCTGGCCGCATCCTTGCCGCCCTTCAGATCGAAGGTGAAGATGGAGCCAGCGCCGTTGGGGAAGTAGCGCTTGTAGAGCTCGTGGTCGGGACGGCCCTCGATGGCCGGATGGCTGACCGACTCCACCTCCGGCACGGTCTGCAGGTAATCCACCACCTTCAGGGCGTTCTCAACGTGGCGCTCAACCCTCAGCGAGAGCGTCTCGGTCCCCTGCAGGAGGAGGAAGGCTGCAAAGGGCGAGATGACGGCGCCGGTGTCGCGCAGGAGGATGGCGCGAATGCGGGTGACGAAGGCCGCAGCCCCCAGATCCTGGTAGAAGCGCAGACCGTGGTAGCTGGGGTCGGGTTCAGTCAAGGTGGGGAACTTGCCGGGCACTGCCGCCCAGTCGAACTGCCCACCTTCCACGACGACCCCGCCCAGGGTGGTGCCATGGCCGCCGATGAACTTGGTGGCCGATTCTACGACGATGTCAGCGCCGTGCTCCAGCGGACGGAAGAGGTAAGGAGTGGCGAAGGTGTTGTCGACGATCACCGGCAGGTTGTGGTCATGGGCGATCTTGGAGATGGCCTCGAAGTCGGGCAGGTCGGCGTTGGGGTTGCCGAAGGTCTCGAAGAAGACCAGCTTGGTGTTCTCCTGGATGGCCGATTCGAAGTTGGACGGGTCCGAGGGGTCCACGAAGGTGGTCTCTACACCATCGCGGGGCAGGGTGTGCTTGAGGAGGTTGAAGGTGCCGCCGTAGATGTTCTTGGAGGACACAATATGGTCCCCGGTCTGGGTGATGTTCCGGAAGGCATACTCCACGGCTGCCGCTCCCGAGGCCACGGCCAAGCCGGCAGTGCCGTTCTCCAGGGCGGCGATCCTGTCCTCGAAGACCCCCTGGGTGGAGTTGGTCAGACGGCCGTAGATGTTGCCCGGGTCCTTCAGCGCGAACCGGGCCTCGGCGTGATCGAAGTCGTGGAAGACGTAGCTGGTGGTGGCGTAGATGGGCACGGCCCGGGAATCAGTGGCTGGGTCGGCCTGCTCCTGGCCCACGTGGAGCTGAAGCGTCTCGAAATGGTACTTGTGCGGGTTCTGGTCGGTCATGTCGATTCCTATCTGTTGGTGACGTGCGTCCTCGTCCATGTTCTTGAATGTGACCATAAGCGGCACAAGCCCACCTGTTCAAGCCAGAAGGGACTTTTCGGTATCGTCCTTTTTTATAACAGCTTCCAAAAGGTTGAAAACTGGCCTTTTTTATCTCGCTATTGCACACGCGGCGGTGCCCGTTTAACCCCTCCGCTGTAGAGTCAAGTAAGCGACGGAGAAGACTCCGCTGCGAACAGCCTCAGCAGGCATGAAGGAGTTCAAAGATGGCCGGACAGACGGACGATCAGAACAGGCTCTACCAGCGCGACAGCAAGTACATTCCCCGAGTCGCCGCTGTGCATGACATGTGCGGGTATGGCAAGTGCTCGCTGACGGCCGCCATCCCCATCCTTTCGGCAGCCGGATGCGACGTTTGCCCGGTGCCCACAGCCCTGTTCAGCGCGCACACCATGTTCAAGGACTACACCTTCCACGACACCACTGAAATGCTGCCGGGATACCTGGATGCCTGGCAGAAGGAGGGCGTCGACCTGGACGGGATCTACAGCGGGTTCCTGGGCAGCGCCGAGCAGGTCGACATCATTCAGCGCATGTATCGGGAATACCCCAAGGCCCTGCGGCTGGTCGACCCGGTCATGGGCGACGGCGGATCCATGTATCCCACCTACACCGAGGAAATGTGCCGGGCCGTGACCAACCTGGTCGATGGGGCCGACCTGCTCATGCCCAACCTGACCGAGGTCAGTCTGCTGACCGGCATCGACTACGAAGGCCAGGACCTTGACGATGCCCAGGTCGGTCAGCGTCTGGGCCGCCTGCTGGACATGGGCGCGAAAAACGTCATCATCAAGGGCATCGACCGGAAGGACGGCAAGCTGCGCAACTTCGTGGCCTCGGCAGATCATGGCGGAGTCAGCCAGCGCACCGAGCTGGTCCACGACAAGCTGCCTTTCATGATCCACGGAACCGGCGATGCCTTTGCCTCCAGCCTCTGCGGGGCGCTCTTTGCAGGACGAGGCCTGGCCGATGCCGCCCGGATCGCCGGCGAATTCGTCCGCTCAGCCATGCAGCACACACGCAATCAGCCCGACTATCAGCAGCGCGGTGTCAGCTTCGAGCTGGATCTGGGACAGATGACCGGATTGGTTCGGTAAGGCGGTCACCCGTACCTCAGGTCATAGCATCACAGATTAACTGACCACAGGCCTCTATGGGACCCCGGAGCATTCTCCGCTTCGGGGTCTTCTCATATCCCCTTCCTCTCCACATGAGGTTAAACATGGTAGCTGCCTACAGATAGGCGCCTAAACGAAATTGACACTTTGTCAAAGTTGGTTTTATACTTGAGTCGTCAATGTTGACATAGTGTCAAAGTTCAGTTCCTGAGTCGGCAAACTCCGGAAGGACGGGAAGTAACCATGCAGGCATCAGTTACAGAAGACGCGTCAGCTTTCGCACCGCGACGCTCGCACAAGAGGTCCAGAAAAAGCGACGAAATCGTCCAGGCTGTGATCGATATCTGCAGGAATAAGGGATTCTCCCACATCACCATCAAGGACATCGCCAAGCAGGTGGGGATGACCAGATCCCTCTTCTACCACTACTTCCCCGACAAGGAGACGCTGGCCCAAGCCATGGTGGACAAGTCCGTCAACCAGGTCCTGGCCCGGATGGAGGAATGGAACAGGGTGCGGACACCCGGCGACGTCAAGGGAGCACTGGAGACCGTCGTACATGTGGCCCGGTCGATCATCGCCGACAACAGCCCGCTCCGACAGCAGATGATTCACTCCGGCAACGGAGGGCTCTACACGCGATTCGTGGACCAGGTCTCCAAAGCCATAGCCGACTACTTCTGCCAAACAGCAGTTCAGGACTTCGCCAGGCACCACCAGGATCAATTGCCCATCGACCATGTGCGCGAAATGCTGATCGTCCTGATCTCCGGGTTCATCACCCTCCTTAGGGTGCAGCCGGACACCAGCGACGAAACTTTTATACACATGGCCGCCCAAACGCTCCACTTGGAGCCCTACCTGTAAGGCGACGGCGTCCTTCCCGACATCCGCTGCCAAGAACCAAACCAATGAACACCTGACAGAGAAAAGAAGAAAGGACATCGTCATGTTGTTCCAAGTCTACGGAGCCAACGCCCCTTACCAATGGTTGGGCTGGATTCTTGTCTTCGCATGCCTTATCGGTCTCAACGAGGTCGCCAGGCGGAGCAAGACAGGAGGCATCATCTGCTTCCTGGCCATTCCCGCTGCTCTGACCGCATACTTCCTGACCATCTACGTATCGGCGGCCTTCGGGGCCGATTGGGCGCTGCATAACCCGACCTACGTCCATATGACCAGCTGGTTCCACTATGCCAAGCTCTATGCCGCCACCGCCGGATGCATCGGCTTCATGGCCCTCAAGTACGGATGGGGCAAGATCGGCAAGTCCCACTGGTTCAAGTGCTTCCCTTTCATCATCGTCGCCATTAACATCCTGATCGCCGTGGTCTCCGACTTCGAATCCGCCTTGCGCGGATGGGGCGGAACCTGGGTGTCCACTGAGGGCATCACCTTGATGGGCGGTTGGCACAACATCTTCAATGGGGTGGCGGGCCTGATCAACATCTTCTGCATGACCGGAATCTTCGGCATCTATGCCTCCAAGGACCGTCGCGACATGCTCTGGCCCGACATGACCTGGGTCTTCATCATCTCCTATGACTTGTGGAACTTCTGCTACACCTACAACTGCCTGCCCAACCATGCCTGGTACTGCGGCCTGGCCCTCCTCCTGGCGCCCACCTTCGCCAACTTCCTCTGGAACAAGGGAGGCTGGATCCAGAACCGGGCCAACACCCTGGCCATCTGGTGCATGTTCGCTCAGGTACTGCCCATGTTCCAGGACTACTCGGTCTTCTCAACCCAGTCGGTCAACAAGGCCGGGGTGAACCTTACGGTTTCTATCCTCTCCCTGGCCGCCAACGTGCTCGCACTGGGCTACATCCTGGTCCGTGCGCGCCGTCAGCACATCAACCCCTGGGCCCAGGAGGTCTTCAAGGGCACCAGGGACTTCGACCAGGCCATCACCCGTGCCGACATGAATGTGGTCACCGCGGCCTGATCCCCCTTAACCAGCCCACTAGGCGCTAGATGGATGGTGACGTGGTTTCCCGGGGGTTGCGTCACATCCACCTAGTTCGCTTCAAACCAAGCATCTTTGTCGATCAGAAATCCAATCACTACCTGACCAATCAGCCATATAGACCATAAGGCAATTGAGGAATAGGAGACCGGATGGTGCTTCTCGAGAAACCATCGGTTGCACCTCCTGGTCTCCTTGAATCCCTGCTTCCCTCATCCGGGTGCATAGCGGCAACGAAGACCATCACAGGCTCTTCTTGTCGTGTTAGCCGACTCCTTTATCAGCCTGTTGCCCCGCATCTCTCTTAATCTCCTTCTCTTGGGCTGCCAGTCTCCGCTTCCATGGTTTCTGTTTCCTTGGTTTTCGCTTTCCCCCTTCTCTGTTTTCAACTCTCTTTCAATACTTTTCTTCTTTTGCCTCTGCCGCCTCTGCCTGATGCAGAGATAAGCGTAATAGGTACAGCGTCTGCATCGTCAATCCACTCGTTCATCCACTTTCGTGCGTGCGCAGGTTCATTCGACCACATGCCCGGTTCTACTAGTCGCCGCCTTCCTTCCAGTGGTCTCCTAGAAACATGGATACACAAGCACTGACTAGACCAACCAATCTCCGCACAGTCTTCAACGACAAGGACGACAGAACCGATGCCGACGCTATGTTCGCAGACCCATCGGTCACACAGCCCTTAAGCGCTCTGCCTGATTCCATAGGCTCCGCCAGCAACGCGAAAAAAATGCAACCTGGAAATACCGCATCAGCTACGAGCAGCCATGAATCTTGCGACATGGAGCTGGCAGATGTTGAGCGACAGATCAGAGCCAAAGGCGTAAGCAGCCGAGAGCTCGGACGTTTGGGCGAAGACTACGCCTGCCAATGGCTGAGACAACGAAACTGGAGAATCCTGGCCCGGAATTGGAGAAGCAGATTCGGCGAGCTGGACATCATCGCGCTGGATCCTGAGGCGACTCTGGTCTTCGTAGAGGTCAAGACCAGACGCACTGGTCGGTTCGGGTTCCCGGAACAAGCAGTCGGCCCGCGCAAACAGACCCATCTGCGTCGAGCAGCTGTCCAATGGCTGATCAGCCACGACCGAGATCCCAACGCACGGCATCGCGGCACCCGTTTTGATGTCATCAGCCTGTCAGTCAAGTCCGACCCTGGCAGAAGCATGCATTCCGAGGGCTCCCATCCCCCGGCTTCCTGTCCGGCATCCGCCGAGGCCGTCAGGGGATCCAACCGTTCGGGCAGGGGCGGCTGGAATCCGGGATCGGTCTTCCTCAGACACACCAGGGAGGCCTTCTGATGCGTCTCGGATCCGCTGAATCCGTGGGACTGATAGGCCTCAAGGCCTTTCTCATCCACGTGCAGTCCTTCATCTCCCCAGGGCTGCCCTACTTCTCCATCATCGGTCTGCCGGATGCCTCCTTGTCGGAGTCGCGGGAACGGGTCAAATCCGCCTGCTCGGCCTGCGGATTCCGGTGGCCGCAGACCAGGGTCACCGTCAACATGTCCCCTGCTTCGAAACCCAAGCATGGCTCCTCACATGATCTGGCCATCGCGACCAGCGTTCTGGAAGCCGGCGGAGCGCTGCCGACGGAGGGCCTGGACCATACCGTCATCCTAGGCGAACTCAACCTGGACGGCACTATTCTGCCCATCAACGGTCTGCTCCCCATTCTCACTCAGGCCAAAGCTCAGGGAATCACGCATGCTTTCGTCCCTGCAGACAACCTTGATGAGGCCCGTCTGGTTCCCGATATCGAGGTCGTGGGACTGCGCCACCTGGGCCAGCTCATCCAGGCCTTGGGTGGGCAAAGCAGGATTGTCGTCCCGGAAGCAGACACTCGCCGGGACTCTGACAAGTCGACCACCATAGCGAGTGTGCACCCCAGGAACTCAGGTCATGAAGACAACTCACCCGCCAATGCCGACCCGTCTCCGCCCAAGCCGGACATGGCTGATGTGATCGGCCAGGAGGAGACCAAGTGGGCCATGATGGTAGCTGCAGCCGGCGGCCATCACATGCTCATGGTCGGTCCTCCAGGAGCCGGCAAAAGCATGCTTGCAGAACGGCTTCCCAGCATCATGCCCGCCCTGGATGCTGTTCAACAACTGGAAGTGGCCTCCATCCGATCCCTGTGCGGCACGCTGAGCCAGTATGGGATCTCCGATGTGCCGCCCTTCGAGGCTCCTCATCATACGATCTCCATGGCGGCCATGGTTGGTGGCGGCGCCGGACTGGCCACCCCCGGTGCCATCACTCGTGCCCACCGCGGCGTCCTCTTCATGGATGAGGCTCCGGAATTCTCCCCAAGGGTGATCCAATCCCTGCGCGAGCCCCTGGAGATCGGGCGAATCTTCCTGTCCCGGGCCAAGGGCAGCACCACCTTCCCGGCTCGTTTCCAGCTGGTCATGGCTGCCAATCCCTGCCCCTGCGGATACGGATACGGCACAGGCGAGCGCTGCACCTGCACGCCCCGCGAGCGCCTCCGCTACTGGAACAGGCTGTCAGGACCCATCATGGACCGCATCGACATCCAGACCACAGTCCCTCCTGTAACCGACCCGGGATTCGACGACCACCGTCCACGCCAGCACAGCGCCCGGATCCGCCAGCTTGTGACCCGCGCCCGTCAGACAGCAAAAGAGCGTTTCCACAAGGAAGGCTGGACCTGCAACGCCCAGATCAGCGGCGAATGGCTGCGCCGGAATACATCAGCCAAGGCCCGTTCGGTCGTGGATCAGGCCCTGGGCAGGCAACGGATCAGTCTGCGAGGTGCCGACAGGACCATGCGCCTGGCATGGACTCTGGCAGACCTGGACGGGCGGACCAGCCCGGGTGCGGACGACGTGACCACCGGCATCCTGCTCAGGACAAGGGCCGTCTGAGATGTCCAAACCCTTGATAAAGACCATGCCTGCCGGCCGACCGCGACCGATGACCATGGTCGAGAGCGACTGGCTTGCCAGAGCTGTCCTGACCTTGGCGGCAGATGGCCCCGATGCCTTCATGATCGCCTGTCTGCTGGGCTCGGACCAGGCAGCCGACCTGTGCCGAAACCTGATCGAGCTGGGAGCGCCGGACCAGTCGGATGGCAAGGATCCTCACGAAGCAGCACGCTCCAAACTGGACGAACGCTTTCTTAAGGGGACGGCTCGGTGGGGACGGCAAACGAGCCCTGAGGACCTCTCCCGGTTCCACAAGATCAGCAGCTCCTGGCGAAGACGTCTGACGCCCCTGCTGGCCATGGACACCGACCAGGTGCGGACCATGATGACTGGTGGAGGCCAATTCTGGGTGATGACCCCAGGCGACCCCTGCTGGCCAGGTCAGGTTGACGACCTGGCACGCCGCTCCGACTGGGCCCCTCCCCTCTGCCTGTGGGGACGAGGCAATCCTGAAGCACTGATCTGCTGTGACCACCCCTTGGCCGTTGTCGGATCCAGAGCCTGTGACGAGTATGGCCGGTCCATCGCCCATCAAATAGCCAGACAGGCTGCCGGCCAAGGCCACCTGGTCGTCTCCGGCGGGGCCATGGGTACGGATGCCGCCGCCCACTGGGGAGCCTTGGCCGCTGGCGGCGGACGCACGGTCGCCGTTTTTGCTGGAGGCCTGCTGCATATAGGTCCCAAACGCAACAGCCGTCTGTTCGAAAACATCGAGGCAGATGGCGGCGCGCTGATCAGCGAGCTGCCGCCTGGCACCATCCCTGAGGCGCGTCGGTTCCTGCTGCGCAACCGGATCATCGCCGCCCTGGCCTCCGACATCGTGGTGGCACAGGCCCGTCACCGATCCGGCGCCCTGAACACCGCCAACTGGGGTGTGGAATTGGGCCGTCGCGTGCTGGCTGCCCCCGGCAGAATCGACCAGCCGGAAAACACCGGCTGCAACCGGCTCATCCATGAGGGCAAGGCGGAGTTGCTCCTGTCGGCATCCGACATCCAAGACATCTGCCACCCTGCCCATGGACCTATCCACTCTGACGAGCCTGTTCGACAAGGGACCGGCGGTTCAGTCAAAACCGCCGAAGATCATGAGCATCAAGGAAGTAGGCAGCCCACGCAGCGCGTACCGCCGCTTGACTGTGATCATCCTATCCAAACCACTCACGGCAATCAGCCGCTCCCGATCACGCTCAAACAATCCGGCACTAATAAAGGCAGGCTTTCGATCCACTCTCAGCACAAAGAGCATCCTTCAACCCCGCCATCAAATCCAGGCATGGCCCACGAACGCGAAAAAGCCGACGACGATCGTCTAACCAAGGAGGAGGCAACCGTGCTGGCGGCTATCCGTACCTGCCAGCGCCGGGGCGGTCCGCCCATGATGGGACAGCTTCGCAATGAGCTGGCCAATCAGGGACATGAACTCTCAGTCAGGCATCTGATGCAGCTGCTGGGCTCCCTGGAGATTCGTGGTTCGATCAACCTGCAGAATGGATGCGTGGTAGCTGAAGACCGGAAGAATCAGGCCTTCCAGCGACAGCGATCCAAATCCACCACCCAGCCGTCCGCACCAGCCGATTCATCGCTGCGGGGAGGAACAAAATGAACGCCTTCATCCTCCAGCAGCTGACGCTGGCGTTCAGGCCCGCCAAAAGCGAATCCCGGGGCCAGAGAACCATCGCGGAAGACCACGCGATGACAGGGAATCACCCCGGGTTCAGGATTGTCATGAAGCGCATAACCCACGAACCTGGCGTTGCGCGGATGGCCAGTCAGGGAGGCGACCTGACCGTAGGTGGCCACCTTGCCGCGAGGGATCCGCCTGACGACCTGATACACCTGCTGGGAGAAGGAAAGTTCGGTCATAAGACCCATTCTGCCCTCGTAAGCAGACATGGACTGGAAGGGCCACCGCAATCAACGGGTCGTGACAGTATCAATGGTATGAATCCGCAGAAGGTCAGAAACCGCTATGATGCCGTCATCGTCGGAGCCGGAGCGGCCGGGTTGTCGACGGCTCTGGGACTCTACAGGGCTCTGGAGAGCGACGGAAACCGGAACGGCTCGTCGCCAAAGGTCCTGGTCGTCTCCAAGCTGCAGCCCCTGCGATCCCACACCGGCTCAGCAGAGGGTGGCATCGCGGCCAGTCTGGGCAACCAGGAAAAGGACGACTGGCATTGGCACTACTACGACACCATCAAGGGCAGCGACTGGCTGGCTGACCAGGATGCCGTGCGAATTCTGGCCGAGCAGGCCCCGGGCATCATCATCGAACTGGAGCATGACGGGGTGGCCTTCTCAAGGACTGAAGACGGGCACATCGCCCAGCGGAAGTTCGGCGGCCATACCGCTGATTATGGCGGCCATCCAGTCAGGAGAGCCGCCTATGCAGCCGACCGTATCGGCCACCAGATCCTGCACGCTCTTTGGCAGCAGTGTCTGCGACAGGGAGTCGAGTTCGCCGAGGAATGGTATGTGACCGATCTGGTTGTTGACCCGCCCACTGATGAGAAATCCGGCGGCCATGCCCGAGGACTGATCGTCCTGGACACCCACGCCGGCAAGCTGCAGGCCATCCAAGCCGACAATATCGTCCTGTGCACGGGCGGAGCCGGCCGACTCTTCCATACGACCTCCAACTCCTGGGACCTGACCGGTGACGGCATGGCGCTCGCCCTGCAGGCCGGCCTGCAGCTGGAGGATGTGGAGTTCATCCAATTCCACCCCACCGGCCTGGGCCACACCGGCATCCTGCTTTCAGAAGCCTCCCGAGCAGAAGGCGGCGTGCTCAGAAACAGTCAGGGACGGGCCTTCATGCAGGACTACGCGCCGGGACACGGCGATCTGGCCGCCAGGGATGTGGTCAGCCGTTCCATCATGGCCGAGATTGATGCAGGTCGCGGGGTGGCCGATCCATCGGACCCGGACGGGCCTCATGATTGCGTCTGGCTGGATATGACCGGCATTGACGGCCAGCGCATGACCGCCCTGCTCCCCCAGGTCACCGAGACCATCCATCGCTACGCCCACCTGGATCCCACTGTGGACATGGTTCCGGTCAAACCCACCGCCCACTACACCATGGGAGGCATCCCCATCACGGATCGCGGCCGTGTCTATCGCTGGCAGGATGGACGCCGTCGAGTCGTCGACGGACTGTTCGCAGCCGGGGAATGCTCCTGTGTCAGCGTTCACGGAGCCAACAGACTGGGCGGCAACTCCCTGCTGGATGCCTGCCTCTTCGGCACCAGAACCGGACAGACCATCGCCGCCGCCATGTCCAATGCCGACAAGCCAAACGACATGACCGACACGTCTCCGCTGGCACAAGCTCTGCAGAAGCGTCAGGCCTTCCTTGACGAGTTGCTGACTGGCGCAAGCAACGCCGAGCCCTCGGAACCAGCATTGGCCGACAACCAAGGCGAAGAACCCGACACCGGTGACGAGGCCAGCCTGAACAACCCTTACGCACTGATGGGCCGACTGGGACGACTGATGGAGGAGGCCGTTGCCGTCCGATGCGATCAGAGCAGCATCGAAAGGGGTTTGCGCGGCCTGGATCACCTAGATGCTGATGCCAAACAGCTGCGTGCGCACAGTGGGACAGCAGTGCTCAACCAGGAGGTGACCGCCATCATGGAGGTGGACAACCTGCTGACCCTGGCCCGGGCCGTCCTGAACGCCAGCCTGCAGCGTCGGGAGTCCCGCGGCGCCCTGTACCGGAGCGATTATCCGCAGCGCGATGACGAACACTACCTGGCTCACACCATGATCGATGCCAAGGAAAACGTCTCCTGGCAGCCCGTTCATATCGTCGACATGCCTCCCAAGGGCCGCAACTACTGATGGGCTCTGATGATGGACTCTGGGCCCAATCTGTTCAGTCAGGTACCTGTTCGACACCTATCCAGGTCAGGCAGGGATTAGGATGGAGTCCGCGCATATCAGTGGGCATCGAGCCGTTTCCCGAACAAGGACAGGAGCAACCGTGACATCACAGTCCACGGAATCAGACGGATCCAAGGCATCCGGATCGGACCTCGATCCCCGCCCGGTGACCTTCCGAATAGCCCGGTTTACCCCACGACCTCAATCAGAGCGTCCGGCACGAACCAACCCATTCGCCAAAAGCAATCCTTTCGCCACAACAGGCAGTCGACGGACCCGCGGCCGCCGTTGGACGCAGGAGTACACGATTCGTATCGCCCCACAGCGCACCGTTCTGGATGCCCTTCTGCAGATCAAGCGAGAGGTGGATCCCACACTGAACTTCCGGTACTCCTGTGGCCATGGCATGTGCGGATCGGATGCCGTGCTCATCAACGGCCGTCCGGATCTGCTCTGCACAGCCACCATCGCCGACTGCCTGGCTGCATCCAAGACCATGCCGAACGCATACACCTCACCCGGTGTAGTTAATGGAACTCCGCAGGTCCAACAGTCTCCAGCCTTCCGTCGCACCGGCACAGCGACACCCAAAACGGCCATACCCCCGTCGGCATCGCATCCGGATTCGGTCTCAGACTCAACGGCCTCAGACTTCTCGGCTACGGATCCTGTGGGCACAGCAGGCCCTGCAGAACTTTCAGAAGCTACAGGCCTTATAGATGCCGCGCACCTTACAAAAACTTCAAATATTGCAGAATCTTCAGCAGTGGAGATCCGCCCGATTCCCGGCTTCACCCCACTCAGAGATCTGATAGTGGACACCGATGCCATGTTTGAGCAGATTCGACGCTTCAAGCCGTATCTGCTCCATGTTGACTCCTCGGCTGATAGCAACCAAGCGGCCCAGGCAAAGGCGGCCGACACAAAGCCATCGTCGGAATACCGGCAAACCCCGGAAGAGCTGGCCCGGTATGAGCTGCTCAGCACCTGCATCGCCTGCGGACTCTGCCAGGGGGCCTGCCCCATTTATGCGGGCGGTGAGGCCTTCGCCGGACCGGCAGCCATGATCGCAGCGGCTCGATTCATCAACGATTCCCGCGACAGCCATCGGCAGGAACGTCTTGAGGCCATCGACCAGGTGGACGGAATCCAGGCATGCCAGTCCATACGAGCCTGCACCCGACCCTGCCCCAGAGGGATCGACGTGGGCGAAGAGATGTGGAAGCTGGTCGAAGCCGTCAAGGAGTAGTCAGACTCCTGCGCACACAGGTCAGCAAGAGCCGGCGACAGGCTTGTGCCCTCTAGTCGTTACCATGGTTAGCATGGACAAAACCTCGTACAACAACATCGCCAGAGGATGGGAATTCGCCGAGGCAAGCGCTCTGAACGTCGAATCCGACAAGTTGCAGACCTTGCGAGACAAGGCTTCGGAGGCCGGATTCGCCCAATGTTCCCGGTCTCAAGGCGCCTTCCTGCAGTTCCTGGCCGGCCGGAACGCTCCGGCTTCCATCATCCTGGTGGGCAACGGCTCCGTGGTCGAAGCCCTGCGCCTGATGACGGGCCTGCATGGTCATGGCCAGTTCACCGCCGTTGACTCCACAGCCCAAGGCACCTCTTTGGTCAAGAAAATTTTCGCGGGAATGGAGAAAGTCCATCCAGGCATGAGGCTGCGGGCGGTCAACGCAGCTGCCCGAACCTACTTCCCCAGGCTCAACCCCAGCGACTACGACCTTATCGTCGTCTCAGGCAATGGGGACAACTACCAGCAGGTTATGGACCAGGCCCCGCGCCTGCTCAAGGACCGGGGACAGCTGATCTTCACGGATGCCTTCGATCTGCTGGAGGAACCGGACAAGGGCGGCGTGCTCAACCCGGCCAATAGATCCGCCAAAACGACCACCTTGCGCACCATCATGGAGGTCATAGGCAAAGACAACGCCTGGGAATCCTGCCTGCTGCCTATCGGCACGGGCATGATCATGGCCACCCGCGCCCGCTGACTGCTGCGCGCCCACTTATTCAGGCACGGTGACGCAGGATGGCCTGCACAGCCTCATCCGGATCATCAGTGCGGATGACCAGATCGGGGTCCAGTTCAGAAATCATGCCCCGTTGCTTCACCGTGTCCGAAATCCAGTCAAAGAGTCCCTGCCAGTAGGCCCTGTCGAAGAGGACGATGGGCATGCTGGGTGCCTTATGGGTTTGGACCAGGGTCAGCACCTCGAACATCTCGTCCAGGGTGCCGAACCCGCCAGGGCAGACGATGATGCCCGAGGAGTATTTCATGAACATCATCTTGCGTACGAAGAAGTAGCGGAAGGTGATGCCCAGATTCACCCAGCGGTTGAGCCCCTGCTCCATGGGCAATTCGATGCCCAGACCCACGGACTTGCCGCCGACCTCAGCAGCGCCCTTGTTGGCCGCCTCCATGATGCCAGGCCCTCCCCCGGTGATGACTGCCATACCGGCCTTGGCCAAGTCGCCGCCCATCTTGCGCGCAGCAGCATAGTTAGGATCCTCCCTGCTGGTCCGGGCTGATCCAAAGATGGCAGCCGCCGGCCCCAGCTCCGCCAGCGCGCCGAACCCGTCGACGAACTCAGCCTGGATGCGCAGCACCCGCCAGGGGTCCATATGCAGCCAGTCCGTATCACCGCCCGATGAGAGCAAACCAGCATTGGCGTCCGCCTCGGGAATCATGGGCCCGCGCATAATGACCGGACCGCTGTGGTAGGTCCTGCCCAGGTCCGGGCCTTCGTCGTCATTGTGATTGTCAACCATATCCGCCATGTACGCATTCCTTCATCGGGCCCCAATCCGAAGGACCCGCTCGATCCTGTTCCGGCTCTCATGATAGCGGCCCCCGCCGCCCGGCTGACGGCAAGATCAGATTCATATCAGGAGAAATAACCGCAGGCGCTGAGGGTAGCGTGGACGAGCTGAATCAGACCAACAGAGTATGGTGCTGCAGTCCCAGACATGGACAAATAACCAAGAGAAAAACCGAGTTTGGCCCTCTAACCCTCCTATGGCTGGTGGCATGGATAACTTATGACTTGCTTGAATATTTCAACTTTCAAGCATGTTTAATCAATGACACTTCGGGTTCCAAACTCACTCCACATCCCATTTGAAACCACGAACTGCCAAAAACACAAGCACTGCTGTAACAGCAAGCACGATGGAAGTTGAAAGCATAGCGCCCGTTTGCTGCAGAGGATTTTTTGATGCCCAGAAAATGAGATCTCCAAAGAGAGTCGACGGAATCCATCTGATAACATTCGTCAACCAATCCGGAAGGATGGCGAAGGGTATGGCCAAGCCGCTGAGGAACAAAGCCAACAGTTGCACGAGAGCTCCCAAGTTAGTTGCCAACTGCGGTGACGAAAGCCAGCCACCCATTAAATACCCCAAGGCAAGGAACATGACCAGGCCCAATAAGGACACGACAAAAACTCGACCTACATCCCTAAACGGAAGCAGATTCAGCAATACCGAAGCGCCTACTATGACAAGGATCTGCAGGGTCGCCATAATGAGCCTTACAGCCAGATACGTCATCAAATAGTCTGTTTTTCGAATCGGTGTTGTTGAAAGTACCCGGAGGGCTCCTGATTGCCTGACTTCGGCCAAAGGACCTGCGGTCATGGTCAAAGCTGTACCGGTCACTGCCAGAAAGAGCGCCATGGGCATAACGAATGGGCTGAAGTCCGGAGCATCAGCCTGTCCTTTCATCATCTCGGACATGAGAAGGAACATTCCCGCCATGGCAAAAGGGAAAATTATGACAAAAATAAAGTATGAGGTATTTCTGACTAGTTCACGAGTCTGCAGCGCCAACAAGGGGCGAAGGTACCTTTTTTCTATCATCTGGAGTCCTAACAAAAATGAGTATCATCAATTATTCAAAATCATGCCCGGTCAACTTCACGAAGGCGTCATAAAGGCTTGGTTCGTTCATACGTAATTGGGAAACCGCAGGATTGCTCGACAGCACAGCAATAACAGGATCCGTATCGTCGGCACGTATTGAAATGGTTGTCTTATCAACGACTTCCGGTTCGCCAAAAGTTCGAAGCACGCTCACAAGGTCCGATATTCCATCTGGCGTTACTTGGCAGGATATTAACGTCCCCTTGGCATGTTTCCTTATGAGTTCCTCCGGGCTGCCTTGGGCTACAGACCGACCATGATCTATCACCGCTACTTCGTGGCACAGAACTCGCGCTTCATCTAGATCATGTGTCGATAGGACAATCGTCGTACCTTCTTCAGCCAGAAACCGAAGCACCTTCCAAAGGTCGTCTCGAGCCATTACATCAAGACCAGTGGAAGGTTCGTCAAGTATGGCTAATTTCGTCCGCCCGATGATGGATAAACCAACGTTCAGGCGCTGTTTTTGTCCACCTGATAATTTCGCTACTTTGCGGAGCAGCAATTCGTCCAAACCCATCCATTTTGCGACTTGATCCACGTCGCGCGGGTGATCATAAAGACTGGCCCAAAATGACAGTATCTCGCCCACTCTTTCCTGGGGAAAGATAGTGGACTCCTGGGGTTGAATACTCACCCGCTGATGAATCCACTGCGAATCAGTCTGCGGATTCCTGCCAAATATGCTGACAGATCCGGAAGTCGGTTTTCTCAAGCCGACAGCTATTTCGAGCGTTGTTGATTTTCCAGCACCGTTAGGGCCCAACAGACCAAAGATGCCCCCTTCAGGGACAATTAGATCAAGGCGATCCAGCGCCTTGATAACCCCTGCCGGCGTTTCATACTCTTTAACTAGACTGCCAAGTTCTATAGCAGCATTCATTGGTGCCACCCTTTATGGTAGGTACAGCGGTTCGTTAAAGTTTCATTGCATTGAGCGGCCAAACCTGCCAGACACTCTTCGAAAAGACTACCACCAACGGTGATTGAAATATATCAGCATAAGAATCGCTGACTGCTGCGTCCAAATATTCGAGTACCTGTCTACAGCAGAGCTGCTAAAGCAACTTATTGATGAGTCAAGCGAGCCAACCGTATCGAACACTGGTTGATCCTGAGAAGCAGCAACCTACCTCTTAAGATGAGTATGCTTATACGCATGATTGCAAAAAAATTTATGTCTCAGAGCAAGATTTATCTCTTTTGACGGAAGCCGCGAAGTATGCAGACAGTCTCTCAGCGGATGTTGTGCTAGGTCTACGACTTTTCATTGATTCTGAGAAAGAGAAAGAGTCAGGAGACAAAGATATAGAACTGAAAGTTTCATCCAATGGCCAAGAGATCATAAAAAGATTCGAAGGTAAAAGAATTTTTAAATCCAGTGATAGGGCTTCTAGGAAAAGGCACATTACGGAGATATTCCCAACAAAGAAGAAGAGCTATGTTTTGTACGAACGAATTTTCACCGACTGGTCGATGATTGCCGAGCACGCCACTCAACTACGTGAGGATCCGAGCAATTGGTACATTGATTTTCCAGAAGATGCTATTCGAAAGATGTCTGTGTATGAATCACTCGATCAGCTGAAATCGCAGTTACCAAACAACATTGCTCAAAAGATAGGGTCAGATGTGTCTACCTATAAGAGTGTTGAGGTTTTAGATATATAGCCAAAGATCTTAAAACAATTTCCTTCGGAGTTCTTAACGACGCCATGGCAGACGGGGAGATCCCTGCGTTTCCCATGCGAATCAATGGCAGGATTCTCTATATTTTCATCTATTTGAAAATATTGTTGCGGCGTTTTCTGATTACTAGAGAGAAGACATCATTGCTTGTCTAAAATGACCGCAGAAGCCCCCGGTAGTTAAATTATTCATTGTTGTATTCGAAACGGTGGGCGCCCCTATTATTGCTCCGTTTTCAGAATGTGCATTACGCAAGCTGATAATCATGATCGGGCTGGGCATCTTTATCTTGGCAACCTTTCTCTGCCGAGCTGCCGGTACTGTGACCATGTTCTGCACATTTCGGTCACTAGCCGATTTGAGAGCGGCTATGTTCATTTCCCATGTGTGCACCTGCATCAAGGAACACTTTCTCCAAAGAGAACATAGGCAAGATCAGGGCATAGTAATGCCGGCCTTATCCTCAGCCATAGCCATCGGGTTTCCAGCAGAATCATTCATTACGAGTATCGCCGCATGGAACTAGATCTTCGTCAGCTCGAAGATTTGCGCAGCTATAGCCTTGATACCCGTCCTCGTGTTTGCGCAACGTGACGCACAGCCGAGTTCCCCATTACGGACAATCGTTTACGACATCAAGGTCATGCCGGCCTTCTTACGACGTCTTTTGAAAGAAGTGTAGCTTCCAAGAGGTTTATACCTTTTGGGAACCTGTCTGGAGTTACCTCCTGAGCTCTAGCTATTTCACAATATTCAAACCTTTTAAATAATTGCGGATTCCCACCATAGGAGCCATGAGACGAAGATTGTCCGTCGGCAAGAGGAGACCACTTGAGGCATCAAGGTAAAAGTCAACAAGTTCCGGCGTCGCAGCATCAACAATGAAGAAATCCACAGCTGACTGCAGATGGGCGGCTACCGCGGCTTTCATGGCCTGGAGTAGCAGCAGCGTGCCCTGCTTTTGATGGCGGACGACCTTCTGTGAGAGCCCCAATTGACATAGCAGGATCCCCGAATACAAACCACTTTTATTCGTCAACGTATCAGTAATCGCCTGAGTAGCTGGTTCTTGGGCTTGGTCGTCGGCCGGGTTGATATGGATATCGTGTTCGCTTACCCCGATTGTTTTCAAGACAAAGACACCCTGTATATCCCCTGTCTGCGAATCCAGACAAATATACGGGGTGCTCTTCTCTTTTTTCCAGGCACCAAATCCTTTGCGGTGGATCACATGATCAACATCCGGCAAACCACAAGAGAAGCTTTTCAATGGGTCACCCGGACGCGGATGCCGCACTTCATCCCATAGAGCTCTCTTTAGGATGCACATGTTTTGTCAGACGCTCAGCTTTGCTTTCGTGCGGGCCACCGCATCAGCGACACGTTTATCCCAGTTGATGCTGTTCATCATGTCATTGTTGACGAGCACCACATTGGGATTACTGATCCGCTCCTGCCACGGGGCGTTGATGACCGTCTGCGCAATCTGCTTGTCATCCATGACAAGATGCTGAGCATTTGGCCGATAAACCGACTTCCAGGCAGGATCTTTATGCGACATGTCACGCAACTGTGAAGCGGTATAACCCTTGTACTTGTCCCAGACCTGCTCGATGAACGACCTCATGTCCTGCGGAACTTGGTCCAAGGCATGCTCATCGAAAGGAGCCTCTGTCAAAGAACGATCCTTCCAAGCGGAAAAACGGTACCGTAAGCTCGGCACTATGGGCCCATGCCTGTAGGCCTCCAACCGTTCTCTGAACAGTCGGTGGTTGGTCGCCGCGAGATACTGGGCCTGGGCCAAATACATGAGCTTATTAAGCTTCATCTGGGTCACGTCAGTTATTGCATCGCGCTCAGCAAGCGATAGGAAAGCATCAGCTACAACATCGGTAGGAGCGTTATAGTGAAACACGGTGTCATACAAATCAACCGTCTCATCCCGTGAACTCATTTCAGCCACCATGAATCTCATCTCCTTTCCTTAGCTATAATTCTACACGGAACGTCTGATTATCTCCCAATCCCCCTTATGCTCTTAGCAGCTTGTCACATAGAACGCACAGGGAAGCATGCAACCAATAGAGGCAAGTATGTTCCTTACTTGGCATACCCCTGCAGACTTGAACAAGTGAATTGACTTAAGCAACCCAAACGCACAAGGCTATTGCGCTTCGTTTTGCTGCTGTGCCACCACAGCTGCGGTTTGAATCAAAGGTGCTTGGTGGCCAGCCGTTGGAAGAGCGTATCGTTGCCCCGACGCATTTCAAGGCAACATCCGCCTCTATTTCAGCCTTCCTGGTTTTCCGGGATCCGATGATCTGCAGCGAACAAGTGGAACTTGAAGAAGGTTGAACAGCCAGTCTTTCTGGCGTGCCAGCCGTGCTCTTATATGCATGTGACGATTCAACGCGGCGCCAAAATCTTCGTAGTTGTAACCTTAGATTCTCATACTCACATCCTCAGTACCAATCTAATCCGTCACGGCGCTGATCATAAAAGGACGTATTTACAATGCCTCCCAGCGCGATAGGTATTCCGTCCAGGACCAGCATAGGAATGCACGATAGCTTCCCATCATGCCTATCGCTGCGCATAGACGAAGCTGTATAGGATAGTCTTGGACCAAACGCAGGGCGATAGTTTCTGTAATGGTTTTCAATTTACCGTAGTCGTTGATAACTGGGGGTTTCTTTGGACTAACCGACTGGTGAGTTGCCCCATTCCTCGCGAATGCGTCATAGATCAGTGGGACCGGTTCAGGCACCTTTCCGACTTTATTGGCCTGATCGGTATCTTTATAATCCCGTCAGGCCAGTTTCTGACAGACTTTTGTGCGATGCGGTAGACGGCATCCTCCAAGAAGAGTCGGCTGGATTTCCCGGGTGGCGCGAAAACTGAGGGTTAATTCCATTTTCTGACGGTAATCAGCCTGATGCCTGAGACGTTAGCCCAGGTGGCCTGGTTTTAGTCCGCCCCAAGTCACGGGGGGGGGGGGGACTTACATAAGTAATGCGCCGAAAATATGACCGAGTGGGTTTCAACCTCTTATCTCTGTGCAGAGGATTTTACTGCTGAAGCGGACATCCCCTCATGAAGCCATAGGCAGTGAATAAAACCAAAATGTGAGATGACCTGTCCTGCAGTAAAGGTGCGATCTGCTTTTCCTATGCAAGTCAGGTCATGCCAAAGATATGAATCAGAGTCCAGACGATACCTGCACCCAAAGAGAATCCAACGGCTGAAGTCACACAGAAATTGATGACCGGCCCCACAATCGAATGGGACTTGAACGCCTGGCTGTAGTATCGATTTCCGGGCATGAGCCACTTTCGTTCAAAGCGGGTTCGTTTACTGCGGTCCACTTCCTCGCCAGACAGAAAGGCCTTGATCTCCCGATAGGTCTGCACGTCATTGCGGGCTTTAATCTGCTCGATGTACGCGGCAGCTATGATACCCAAAATGCCCGTTATCAGAACCATGGTGAGCATGGCATACAGAATCACATCTGACTTATTCAACTTCATATAGAGAGCAAATCCGACGATAAGGGTCAAAAACATGAAGACTGTGAGAATTCCACAGACCAGGCCGAGTCGGCGAAGGTTTTTGGTTTCCGAATCAATGCTCTTCTCCATGATGTCGAGATCTCCTTTGATCAGCTGGTCGATGGTCACATCGAAGAGGTTGGACAGGAGGAGCAGGTTCTGCACGTCCGGGTAGGTACGGTCGTTCTCCCAGTTGGATATGGTCTGACGGGACACAAATATCTTCCCCGCAAGATCATCCTGGGACATGCCCCGCTCCGAGCGATACCGGCGAATCTGATTGCCCAGTTCCATACCCCTGCCACCCGCTTCCCCTGATCATCGTTCGCTAACCGATGTTGGTTGATGACTATGTGGTTGCATCATCGTGACCTGCGCAAGTCCGACCCTCTCAAGCTATCAACCCAACCCCTTGCCCAGCAAAAATTTCCCTGCCAAAAGTCTTTGACACCCTCATTTTCAAGGGTTATCAGCATAACTCAGCCAGAATGTAGGTTGAAGAAACACCCCGGACAGGTCATCAGCGCAGCACCAATCACATTCGCCTCCCATTGCCAAGCCCAGAGTATTGTCATGCAATGATGCGATACAAGAATAAGAAGGTATAGCCAGCGGGCGAAGACCCCGTCATACACCGTAGAATGCATGAGGCGCATCGGGAGGATTAAGCCAGCGGATGCGCTGTACGCTTGGAAATCAACTCTGGCTACCGCACAAAGACGTGAAGGATCCAGTTCATGGATAGTCATAGGCATAAATTTCAAAGGCTGGCTCATGGGAATGGTGGTCATCTTCAAAAGCGACCTTAAGGAGGGCAGCTCGGGTGAGGGGCTTATACACCACGCCATCACATCGACATCAGACAATCCGATAAGTGAGCTCAGAACTGCCAGGAGTTGACTATGGGGTGGACGGAAATCAACGGCTACTTCTGTATGGACAGCCAATTGCTCGACACCATGGGGTCCAGAAACCTCGACCGGGGCCTGCACTGTTTAATTTCACTGACACAGGCTCCTAGGGTAGAAAGATCATTGCAGCAGCACGTTTCACAGTTTGTGCCAGATGCTCGAATGCCTCAGAATACGACGAAGTATCCTCCCTTGAAAGTCGGATTCTAGAAGAAATTGCAGGACACGGATACGCTCCAGGTTGACTTGGCACAGGCAACCGCTCAAGAAAACTAGTTGGTGGCATCCAGGACAGCAACACTGCCCAGCTCGTGATCCCGCCCCAAATACCAAGAAATGCTCATGCATATCCATCCCTTATCTTCACTTACTGCCCTTTGCTCTCAATGCCATCAATCAGCAGGACATCGAGCCGTAGGGCGGGGAGATCCTCTGCCTTCTCAGAGACGGGTGAATACAGGCCAAGCCGCGACAACCGTCCTTCCATGCCAGCCGGGACAGGACATCCGCATCGGATGATGCAGTAGCGCCAACGACCGATCCACGCCGCGGGGAACGGCAGGACGAACAATATCAGAGCCCCCCGCCTGTCGCCAGTAGCCAGCATCAGCCAATAGACTGTATCCAAGATGCTTCAACTACCCGATATGCGCCCATGAAACGCTGCAGGGGAAGATGTCCAAAACTACGAAGCACAGGTATCAAAGCTTGTTGTTCGGCTCTCCCGTCAGTCATTCGCAAGTGTTACAAAGCCAAACCTTTCTCATCATTGGCGTTCTATAGTTCGTAGGGCCAATCACGAGAGGTCATTAGCATGTCGCAATGCCTCACATGATGTGGATGCGCAACAATCCGTTGGAATGCTGGGTTGGTCAGGAGTGATTGAAGATGTGGTCCAGATCCTTGACTATTTGCTGGTTGCCGCCGGACTTTCGCATGTCCTCGCTGATCCTGTTGACATTGTCGGCGATTTGTTTGTCTGCCAGGATCATCGAGGCTGCACGCCCCAGCGTCTGACCGTTGATCTTTTTGCGGCTCACCACCGTTCCCAGCCCGAGCTCTGCGATTCTCGCCCCTACCGTCGGCTGATCGTCGGCCATAGGAACCACCACCATAGGCACCTTGTAGTAAAGGGCTTCGTTGACGCTGTTCATGCCGCCATGCGTGATGAACAGATCAGCCTTCTCAAGGACGGCCAGTTGGCCTACAGACTGGTGGATGAAAATATTTTGAGGAACCCGGCCCAATTTTGTCTGGTCGAAATTATGGCCCACCGAGAGCACCACTGTGACATCTCTACCTCCGAACGCTGCCACCACCGCCCGGTAAAAGGGGATAAAGGTATTGAATATCGTGCCCAAGGATGCGTAGATGACAGGCCGTTCCCCGCCTTTGTTGAGCTCATCGTCCAGACGGGCATCCTTGGCTTGCGGTGCTCTGCCATCCAGAGAGGGGCCGATGAACTTGAATTGCTTGTCCGAAAAAGCTTCATTGCCGAGCTGGAAAGACCGGGATGTGTAGACGTACGTAAGTGTTGGATTGTTGTCGACCATCTCCGTGATGAAATCGTCGGATTCGATACGCCCATGCCGCCGCATCGAAAGTGACATCAGTTTCACAACGGCGGGAAACTTCAGCAGACTGGTCACGTGCAGCCCGCCCGTATCAGACAGCTTGGCAAGAATCGATCGATTGTAAGTAAATATGGATGACAAGCGGATAGAGGGCACGCCGATCTGATCAGCAAGGCACTTACCCGACAGCAGCAGGCCTTCATACATGAGAGCATCGTACTGCTTCTCTGCTGCCAAACGCCGGGCCGTCTCTATCGCGTAAACCCCGCCACGAAGACTCTGCACCTTGTTCGGCTGCTCAGGATAATCATCATATGGAACAAACAAGGCACCTGAATCTTCTAAACTGATCTCGCCATCGTGGATCGCAGACATAGGTGACCGAATAACCGGCCTTCACCAAAGCACGCACGGTTCCCAAGGTCGGATTGATATGACCCTGATACGGCATATTCAGCATGAGAAGGCTACCTCTCGTAGGAAATGAAGCCATATCATGCTTTCCTGGAATAATATCCTCTTTTGTTCCCATTATCGCCCCTTCCCTTTATCAGAGTTTTGCTTGAACCTATCAGGTTTCCCCCATGCGCAGTATGTCCAGCCACATACTGGGCACACTCAATCCCACCCGACAGCGATCTGTACTCATACTCACCTGATGCTGGCGGCCGACATTATTTCACCGGGTGCTCATATAGCAAGCCAAACGGCGAATGTCAGGCTTGTTGCGCCCAATACACACAGCGCAAACCAGCGCTTGTCCTTTTTGCCCAATATGAATCCCCGAACCATCAGTACCAAGCCGAGCAAAGCCGCGAATACCATAATCCAGAAACCCATGTTCTAGACCTTTCGTTGAAGTTTGATGATTCGATCATGCTGGTCAGCCAATGAGGCGTCATGCGCAACGGTGACGATTGTGGATCCTGAATCGTGGTTCAGGGCAAAGAGCAGAGCGATGATCCTCGACCTGTTCGCTGAATCGAGAGCGGCAGCAGGCTCATCAGCAAGAGCAGCCTGAAATTCCGAATGGCGACCCATGCGAAGACTTCTCTTGCTTTTCCCCACCGGAATATTCAAGCGGTTTTTGCCAAATATAGACCCAATGCCCAGAGAGTCCGCCACCTGGCCGAATCTTTCGGAATGCTCCTTGCCTAGTGCCCCTGCATAGAGCAGGGGCAGCTTGATGTTGCCCACGATGCTCAAGGAACTGATGAGCCTTGATTCCTGCAGAACGAACCTGATTTCCTGGCTCCTCCATGCAGCCGATCCAGGCTCTTTCTACAAGGACCACTCTGCACTCTCGCCCTGCAAGCGAACCATCCGCGCGAACTCACCATCTGCGGCCATAAGCTCCTGCGGAGAACCCTGCTCGACCACACGCCCATGGTCAAGAACGACAATCTTGTCGGCCTGCTCAACAGTGCGCATCCGGTGGGCAATGACCATGACGGTCTTCCCCACCAGTAATTGCGACAGGGCTTCCTGCACCTGCGTCTCGTTCTCCACATCCAGGGAGGCAGTGGCCTCGTCAAGCAGGACAATCGGGGCGTCCTTGAGAATGGCTCTGGCAATGGAGATTCGTTGCCGCTCACCTCCGGAAAGCCTGGAACCGTTTTCACCAATCATCGTCTGGTACCCCTGTGGCAGGCGCGATACAAACTGGTCACAGTTGGCGGCCCTGGCCGCAGCCAACACCTCCTCGTCACTGGCACCGCACCGCCCCATCCGAATATTGCCCATGACCGTGTCGTCAAAGAGCATCACGTCCTGGAAAACAACGGCATAGTCCCGCAGGAGAACCTCCGGATCCACTTGGCTCACATCCACCCCTCCCACGGTGATGGAACCTGAAGCGGCATCCCAGAAGCGAGCCGCCAATCGAGCGCAGGTCGATTTCCCCGATCCCGAGGGGCCAACCAGGGCCGTCATCTCCCCCTCTTTGGCAGTGAAACCGACATCTTCAAGAACCGGCTCACCTGCCGCCTTACCAGCAAGGCCGGGATAGGAGAAGGCAACGTGGTCGAAGACGATATCGTGCCCATCGGGATGAAATTCCGTACTCCCCTCGGCTACAGGTTCCTCGTTGATGGAGCGAATCCGCCGGGCCGAGCCCTGGGATTGGAAGAGTTCCGAAACCAGCATCAGCGCCTGATCAAAGGGCGAGTAAATCCGTGAGACCATCAGGAGGAATAGGAACATGACCATGAAGTCGATCCTGCCCTGGATGATCAATCCGGCAGCCACCAGGAAGGTCGTTGCCACACCCAACCTCAAAACCACCATGGCGGAGTTCAATATAAGGCCATTGGTCATCTCGGTTCGGACCGTAGTGGCTTCGGTGTCATCGATGGTCGAGGAGAGCCTCTCCAGATACCTCTCTTCCTGGTTGGTGGCGTGAATCTCCCGAACGCAGTCAAGCGCCTCCTGAATGCCATCACTGACCCGAATCTGGGCCTGCCTCGTACGCCGTGACGAAGCTTCAACGAATCGTCGAGTGGCAAAGATGATGGCGAAGGCCACCGGCACGCTCCAGAATGCAGCCAAATCAAGTGCCCAATTGATGGGCAGAAGCGACAGGAATATCAGGACGGATGAAACGACTGCGCCATAGAGCTGGCTCAGCGCATGGGCGTAGGCATGTTCCATGATGGCCACGTCACCCAGAATGGTATCGGTCAGATCAGCCAGGTCACGCCGCCCGAAAAATGAGAGAGGCAGTTTGCGCAGTCTCTCGGCCAGGTCGATCCGCTGGGTTCCGGTCTGGCTGAAGACCGCACCGTAGGAATAACTGTACTGGAACCAGGAGGTGCCGAAGAGAATAAGCGCAAAGACCAGGAGACCGGCCAGATAGGGCAGGACTTTCGGCAGAGGCGCCCCTGCCGTCAGGTGCTCAACAAAAGCGTTCATGACCAGCAGAAGGGAGGCCGTTCCCGCCATGATAATCAGATTGGTCAGTGTGGTCCACAGCGTTCCCAAAACCACGATCTTCATGCCTCGGTCGGACAGGGCGTACTTCTTCTTGAATGAGGCGAACACTTATGCCTCACCTCCTTTCCTCTGGATGTCGGAATCACCGGTAGACGAGTCCGTAGCGAATGGCCCGACACCGGGAACGACGTGCTTCTCACCCGCAATGGGGCCTGCGGGATTTTGACCCGTTCCGGCGGCAGCCTTCGGAGAGTTGTCGACCTTCCAGGAGACCGCCCGTTCATAATCAGACCAGATACGGGCATAGGTACCCTGCGCATCAAGAAGCTGGCGATGAGTGCCCTGCTCTACCAGGTGGCCCCCATCCAATACCAGGATTCGATCGACATGAGCCACAGTCGATAAACGGTGGGCGATCATGAGAACGGTTCGCCGTCGGCCCCCTCCGCCGCGTGTCAATTTGGTCAGCGCCTTCTGTATCAAGAATTCATTCTCGGGATCGGCAAAAGCAGTCGCCTCATCCAGGACCACAATGGGAGACTCCTTGAGGATTGCCCTGGCCAGGGCCACACGCTGGACCTCTCCCCCGGAAAGGTAGGTTCCACCTGAGCCGAGCATAGTATCCAGCCCCTCGGGAAGCTTGTCAACGATGTCCATGCATTGGGCCGCTCTCAATGCCTCCATAACCTGCTCAGGAGCGGCGTCCGGTCTGGCTGCGCGAACGTTCTCCAGGAGGGTGGTCGAAAAGAGCCTGCTGGTCTGGAAGACAAAGGCGACCTGCCCCATCAGATCATGTGGATCGATGGATCTGACATCAATGCCACCCACAGCGACCCTGCCCGAATCCACATCCCAAAAACGTGGCAACAGACTGGCACAGGTCGATTTGCCGCCTCCCGAGGGACCGACCAGAGCGACCATTCCACCCTCCGGCACCTTGAAGTCAATCCGATCCAGTGCCGGGAGATCAGCACCTGGATAGGTATATGACGCCTGTTCCAGGGAAGCATCTGCTGACTTCGGGCGTTCCGGTTCGGCAGCTACCGTCAGAGGATCACTGCTGAGCACGCCGGCAATCCTGTCCAAGGCATCGTCGGCCTTGCTGAAGGACTCACTGGAGAACTGCAGACGGGTCATGGCCGTGGGGACCATGCCCGAGAAGACGGCGTAGAAGGCGAAATCGGCCACAAAAGAAGTGAAGTCACTCTGCCCCGAAGCCAGCAGGATGGCCACAGGAATCAGGAAGATCACGGTCCCGTTCAGGGCCGTCATCTGAATGGTCTGGGGGAGGTGGCAGATTTGCATAGCATAGTTCCTGGCTATTCGGCTGTAATGCTCGATGGCCTCATGGAACGCCTTGAAGGAGTACACCGTCTGTTGGAAGACCTTGACGACCGGAATACCACGGACATATTCTGTCCCGGTCTTCGACATCCGCACCAGCGCATCCTGGTATTCCGTCATAAAGGACTGTCCCTGATCGTTCATCATGGCACGGATGCAGACCAGGGCTATCAGAATGGGAAAAAGGCAGGCCAGGCCCATACGCCAGTCGAAGACCAGCATCAGTATCGGCATGCCTAGAATCATGGCGAAGGATCCAGCCGCGTCGGGGAGGATATGGGCGAGCAGATTCTCGGTATCGCCCGCCGAGCCATCAATGGTGCGACGCAGCTCGCCGGAGGCATGGAGGTCGAAATACCCCAAGGGAAGGCTCAGCAGGTGGCCTATGGCCGCTTTGCGCATGTTGGATGCGCTCCGGAAAGCCGCCAGATGCGTCATCAGCAGCCCTGCACAGTACAGAACGACGGAAGCCGCCGCAAACCCGAATCCCAGCCATCCATAAATGGCGATTTCCGTAGCCTGAGACCACCCCGGAGCAACGGCGAGGAGGTCTTTTACCGCCAGCCATATGCAGATGTAGGGTCCAAGGCCAGCAATCGTGGAGAGGGCGGACAGACCACAGCCGAGATAGGAGAACACCTTACGAGGGCCGGCGAAATCAAGCAGCTGCATTAGGGAACTACGCCCATGCGACCTCTCACGATTAGGCGCACCTCCCCCGCCCTGTGCTTTACCTTCTGCAGGATCCGGTTTGCTTCTCGAATCCGCCTGATCTGTGGTCATCTCTTTCCTCCAGGTTCATCCAAAACTCTTGTCCTTCGTTGCCATCGAACGTAATCTGAGAAGCCAACGGCTGGAAGACCGTCACAGAACGACGGATGAATCCATAAAAGGTGCGAACGAAAACGAAAGTCTACCGAGATCGCCACAAAGCCGGCAGGATGAAAGCAGGTGAGCCATGACAGACCATGCGATACGCTTCGAATCCCGCGAGATACAGACCCTGTATCGCCCCCAGGTAGAGCAACTCGGTATGGAACTCCATCACCGGTCGGGAGGATTGGAAGGGCAGGTCGATGGCGACATCTGCCAAGGAAGATTCCAAGCCAATCCAGCGGGCCCTTATTGCCTGGTCATATGGCACGACATCACCTTCCTGCGCGAGATGGATTTCAGCGAGTACGCCATGACCGACTACTTCTGCCTGACCCTGGATGAAAGCCCGGCATCCAACCCCGCTCCTTACGGGTTGCAGCCATGTACGAAGCAGGAGGGCAATATGGTCTCCTTGGTACAGCGGGCAGGATCAGTCACCAACCGTATGCCGGCAGGCTCCCGCTCGCGAACCCGAAGCATCTGTATCCTGCCCGACTATTTCATGGAGCTGGAAAACCAATGGCCTAGCCAGGTCGGGGGACTCTTTGACGCCTTCTGCCAACCCTGGCCATCCGATATTGCACTGGCCGCTTCAACCGCCCTGTCAACGTTTGCCCCCGGAAGGCCGGGCCAGACGGAGTTCCTCATAAAAGCACACATCGACCTCCTCATGGCCATGCTGGCCCAGGCTTTCTCCGCCCTTGTACAGAGCCACGAACCGTCACATGACCGCGACCTGGTCCAGCAAGTCAAAGCTCACATCCGATCCCACTTGGGCGGCGACCTCTCCATTGATCGGATAACCCAATGCCTGTATGTGGGACGCACACGTCTATGCCTGGCATTCAAGCGTGAGACCGGCACAAGTCTGGCCAGGTACATCAGAGAGCAAAGAATGGACCGGGCCCGCCACCTTCTCTCGTCCACTGGGGAGGACATTGCCTGGATCGGCAAGCAGGTCGGATATATGCGCCCCAGTTCATTTAGCGCGGCTTTCACCAGAGAAACCGGGGTTACACCGATCGCTTGGCGCGTGCAGTGCAACCGCGTTGATTAGGCTCGCATCAATCGATACTTCCGTAATCGCGAAGGCCAGGCAGCTGGAACAGCGGCCCCGGCTGACCCATGCTGCGTGTAGCGGCAGGACAGAGGATATAAAAGACACACACTGTCACCATCAACCAGTATCAGCAAATCGGCTGATACTTGACATGCTCCGAACCAACCGTCCTGTATCCAAGCAACACCGCCAAAGAAGATACGAGAAGCTAGGAAGCACATGCATCAGAACTACTGTCTCACTCCCCTATCAGCCATTCGCAAGTACTACAAAGCCAAACCCTTTTCACCGTTGATGTTCCATGGTATGTTGAAACACATTCCGAAGGGGCCGACAGCATGCTGCAGCGCCACGCATGATGTGGATGTGCAACGATCCGACAGTCAGACGGAAGCAATGATAAACCAGAACGATACCGGAAATCGCGGCGATTCACGAACCTCCGCAAACAAGAAGTCGATCCTTAGCATGCTCGGGAGAGCAGTCTCATTCCCGATCATGTTCACCGTGTCTTTCTCCTTCCTAGCTCCATGCGCGTTCATGCAGAACATCAAGCGCGTGGACTATTGGACCACGGCTTTGCTGCTTACGGCAGTGGCCGTTGCAGGCGACCTCATCGTTAGACAGGGCCCAGCAGGCCGGTCTGGGAACAGCGTCAGGTATAAAGGGCCTGACTCGGACGCCGAAACATGTCCATCACCGCTCGAACTATCCACACCAAAGCCAAGACAAGAACGAAGGAACTGCAATGAAAAAAGGAGCATATGCCGAGAGACAACGCCGACGGAAGACCAGCTAGTGGCGCTAGGCACTGCTGGCCTGGGCCAACATACGACTGCTCATGAGCATGCTCATGGTTCCTTTCCGCGACACATTCTCTACAGCAGTAATCACCGGTATCCATCTGTCTTCTTTGCTATAACCAAGACCATGCCCCGCTCAGTGTCCTTTACAAAAACGGAAGAGGTTACCTGCCAACACCTCGAGTCCACAACAGACAAGACCTCAGATGAGTGGCCGGAATCTGGTTCTTTGGTTAGACCTTTCAGAAAAGAAATAGATGCCGTTGGCGGATTTCCCCGAACACCATCACCCCCCCCCTCCCGGCAAATCCGTAAAACATGAAGACCTGAAGCTTCTAATTTAGAGGATTGCCTATTGCTTCTCTTCAAAGCACAAGCGCCATGGAGGCACGACTTATGACGTAAGCATGTGGGAAGCACACAGAAACAGACTTCGCCGTTATAATGCATCCAAAGCACACTTTGGACGGTGGGCGTACCTACCACCCACGGTTCCAGATAGCCATCACTTGCACGAGGATAAATACAGCACTTACAAAATACAGAATCGCAGGTCATGTTCCCTGCTTCTGCCACCCATGTACTCATCACACGAACGGGGATCATCTACCTGTTTCCAACCTGGGCAGCAGCCAACATGGGAGTCATCACAGCCCAGGCTGTCGGATTTCTCGGAACGCTGCTCTTTCAGAAGGGCGATATCCGTCGTCAGGAGAGCATCGACTGAAACCGTAAGGGGCGCAGAAGGATGCGCTCCATACTCCACAACAGGAAAGGAAATTATCATGATCAACGATGATGAATGGCTGGTGGTGATTGACCGCCAGGAGGCATTCGCCCACAATGAGTGGTCCCGTTGGGCCTGCTCCGACGGGGCCTACTATCAGACAGACAAGAACTACACCCGTCTCGCCAAGGCATACGGCGACCGCGTTGCTTAACTAGATACATTGCGCCGCAGCCGCCAAAGGGTGCATGGGTGGAGTACATGAACGAATGGCCGGAATTCCAAGTCCCCTCCGACGATCCCATGTATGACCTCACACCAGAGACCGCCGAGTTCGCCAAGGGGCATCCAATTGCCTCGCTCAGCACTTTCGACAAGTGGGGGCCGGAGTTGCAGGCGGCAATAAAGGGATCCCAGAAGATAGCCCTGTGCGGTGTCGCCACCGATGCCTGTGTGTTGCAGACCGCCTTGGCTGCTGCAGACCAAGGTATCGCCGTTTGATTGGCAGCAGATGCCTGCGCCGGATCCACGCCGGAAAACCACAAGCTGGCAATCGATACGCTGGCCCTGTTCAGACCGCTCATCACCATCACCGACACCGATTCGCTGTTGAGAGATCTTCAAACAGACTAACCTTTGACATTCTTGATATGTATGTAGGTTGGGTTCTTTCCTCACAAGAAGGAAAGAACCCAACGGCACGAATCTCACCACGTCGCAGCCGTCTGTTCCATATACACAAGTTAAGACCCTATAAGTTACCGCACTTAAACTCACGAGTAGCAGAAACCGAATTTAGCTGTAGCCTAACTCAAAATATCTTCTACTCTAGGGTTAGAAACTGGTGCAAAAAACAAAGGTTGTGGATCGCAATCGCTTCTGTTGACGTCCTCGACAATGGAATCCGAATCTACCACTTTTCCAAGGTCTAAACAGACGGGTCGCTACTCAATCGGCTTTGACAGCAAATACCATATAACAGTTCAAATATAAACCCAGCTCAGCTCGGACCTATCCCACGCATATACAGATTCGCAGTTGCTCTTCATTGATTACCGTCTTGCATTTTAAACACAAGTACCAGTAGACAGCACGGTGATAAAATTGTAAGAGCAAGTTTGGCTAGAAGTGACCCCACACGCCGTCAGTGTAGAGAGTGCTACAACCAGCTAAAGGAGATCAAATGGTTGATCATGCCTATCTGGATTCAGACAGGACTCAGTATATAAGTGTTCTGCAAGCCTTGGTTGAGGATCACAATATACGATACTTTTGCCCAAATCCGCGCTGTGATGCCTATCTCTACATATGCCAAACAGATGGCAATAGAAATGGATACTTTGCAGCAAATCGAAAACTGCACCGGCATATTGAATACTGCCCTTACAGTTCAGGCGATGCTACGATTGCTGACCTGTATGTTGAACCTGAGTTCGACTATAAAAAAGCTATATTAAAAATAGAAACAAGAGTTCCTTATCGTCCATCAAGGCAAACGGAAGATAGACGCATTGGTATACAAGCAACCAGCAACATATCGTGCAGACAGCCAACAACTGTGCGAGAGCTTTATACACTTTGCAAGCAACACCTTCCTAATGAGGAATTCAACAATTCCAAGTTTGGTGAAATACTATTTGACGAGCGCAGCGAAGACATGCATTCAAATGGCCCAAGCGGACAGATGCTTGTGGAAGCTGTCAAAAAACCATGGTTTTTTGAGAATGAAGGGCACAAGATATTCTTGAAAACTGCAACAACACATCCATATAAGTTGAATATTAGAGTACCTGACTACAGAATCTATAGCCAATTTAAAGACACGATTTTTCACAATCAAGATAGCAAGATAGTACTTGCCGGTACATGGACGCTAGGCAGCGATGGGACATATTCTTCATTGAAGATAAATAGGAAAAGCCAGTACTTGTTCCTTCACCATCAAAAATCTACCCAAGAATGCGTTCGCAGTCAAACAGCAGGTTTCAGATAAAGCGACATGATGTTCAATTAGTCAAAAACAGCAATTACCTTATGCACATTATTTTAGAATCTTTTTGAAATGGACGGGGATGGTTCGATTTATCTTTTACAGTGATTTTAACTGTCTGTCGTTTTCTCTTACATTCTTCTAAGCAGTCGGAATAGATGTATTTTTCTGAAATACGTCATCTAATACTGTAAAACTCACAAATTTGCCTCAAGATTCTCATCACGGTAATCAGCACGCCCCAACTCGACTAGGGCATAAAACCGGTTAAACAATGACGACAAACCACATGAAAACCACTGTGGAACAAGATTCGTCTTCAATGGATCGGCCCGCGCATCCGAAATATCAAATAACTTTCCCTCCCTGCATCGTAAAGGCGACTTGTTTAGAGTCATTAATCAGGCTCATGCCGTTGCCGCATGTCTTGGTGATTACTTCAAATGCTGTTCATTTGGTCTTTGCCCACCTTGTTTGCATACTGTCTTATTCCGCAACTCTAAGTCATCTAAAGATGTGGAATACGCGATAGAAAAGGTCTCCGACCAGTAAAGTTGGTGAGATCAGATCACAGCTTTTCTAGCCCATACCTAGGGTTGGTATCAAATATTTCTGGATCCTGTTGGTCTCCCGCAATGATCCCAACCTCTCCTTCACTCACCTCAATCACCTAAACGTTTACTACATGCCGCATGCAAGCCTGGCATAGTGAAGAAACGGCTGTATGGCAGCTGCTTGATACGCTTCTACACACTAGTTAATTTATTCTTTACTCTTTTGAATGGCAAAAGGCACAGCACAGGCACATTACTTGTATGGAATACACCGAACAAGAACAAAATAAAAGCCTTCAGGCCGTATATGTACCACTCAAAATGCCGAGGAGTAGGACTATTACCAGTTTTACTGCTTAACTACCAAAGGCAAAACCACATTATCCGTAGACCAGAGCACCAGACTCAATAATCTATTCCCTCTTTATACCTTCTAGCTTGCTCATCTTCATTTAATCCCATTGAGTGATATTCTCTTGCTTGTTTTGTTAGCAGCGCAGCCACCTTCGGCCATTGAACGTTAATTCTGTCAGCACATTTTTGGAGTTCATTTTCAAGCTCATACTCTTGTTTCCCGCCTTCTTCAAGACTACGACCAACCACCCCTCTTTTGTTGAACAGTTCAGTGCTGAAACCTTCCTCTAAAGACGTGGACTGAGAGTCTTCTATCACATTACATACCGATTTACATGGCCATGTGCCGTTACTATCGGCTGGAGCATAAGCCAGTACTTTCCCGATATAGTAGTTTCCTTGTTTAATTAGGTTACGCGAGCCCAATATCTTTTGCGCTTCTTGAATCCAGGCTCTGAGTTGTTCTTCGACGATTTCATTTGACTCATTGACCGCTCCTGGAATCGTTCTCCAAGTATTTAGCAGAAGCAAAGCATTTTCCGACTGTTCTTTCGGAACATTCGGCTGTTTTCCAACATTAGCAGTTTCTAGGTAGACGAGAGAGATTATGTCAGCAAAATAGCGCGGGTTATCAGCGAGTTTTCTGTGTAAAAATAAGCACACACGTCCATCATTAATTGCTCGCAAATAGGCCCATTCAAGTTTCTCAAGACGAGTACGTTCTACACTCTCACTATCTTGGAGGAGTTTTATCAGCACTTCTATTTCATAACTAGATAATGTCTCACTTTCACGATCATGGCATATCAGCAACTTTTCCATAAGATCAGCCGCTAAACCCGAATCAACTTCAACAGAACTAGCATCACAATATAACGCAAGCAATTTGAGAGCGTCCACGATTCGTCCATGACTTGCAAGCTGTTTTGCTGCTTCATTGGCTAACATGGAATCGATTCCTAAGTGATTAATTGGAAACTCTAGCCAATATATCATCTCCACTTCTTTATCATAACTATCAAGAGATGTCCATACTTCATCGAATTCATTAGAGAGCAAGAGCAAGCGAGCTTTCACCGTGTTGGACAAACTATCACTATGCATTATCTCCAGTAGATTGCTTAATTTACCATTAGTTAGCCTATACAAAGCTGAACTCGCAAAAGAACATACTTTGGAAAACTCGCTTCCTAATAGTCTTGCAAGCGCGTGGTCTTGTATCTGTAGGCCGAGGCAAGCAAACGCGTCTCCAACGATCCAAGGGCATTCAACTCTTTTGGCAAGTCGCAATACGCTCTCCAATCCGCCTTCCTCAAAGACCTTACTAATTGCATCACTTCTGGCTTTTGCTAGAAGCTGCTTTCTATCAATCGACTGATTATTATTGTCCAAGACGTAAACCAACCAGTCGTAAGTAAATAGCGGGGCTACTTGAACAACAGGATCGACTGGTTCTAGCTCTTTCATGACCGATTTGAAATATTTGATATCTTCGAGAGATAAAGACGATGACACATTTGCTGAAGACTGATATTTCCCGATAAGTTTATAAAACTCCAACCATATCGCATCACGTGTATCGGTTGGTTTCAACTTAGCTAGACTAAGCTTATTCAAAACAGTATTTCTGCTCTTTTGAGACAAATAAGGCAACTTAGAGATAATCTTGATCCAGATTGCTGGATCACTTTCAGCAAGGTCAATAGCACAGTCAAGATATACGTTAATATCATCAACGATTTGATTATCGGTCGGCTTACTTGGTGAAGCAGATTGTCTAAATTCAAACGGCGTAATTGTTGAAGTGCTTTCTCCTGCCCTAGGAATGAGAGCAATAACTAGTGATTTACCAACCTCAGGTAGTTTTCTGCAGACTTTTTGAACGAACGAATGCCTTTCATCTGATAATGCAGCTGTTTGAGGATACCATACACGCAGAATAGTAGCGAGAGAGTTTAACGGCCGATTAGCGAGTTTCCCGCCTGGATCGCGATCAGCAAGTGATGCAAGTAACCACATAGCTCTCCCAAAATAATCGGGAATCATTGCCAGACGTTCCAAAGCCCAAAGCACTTGTACATGCGGGCTGGTAGGTGCCAACCAATTAGATGATTCGTGGAATAATTTATCCATGAATACACCGCTTGGACTTATTGCTCTTTGCAATTCATCCAGAAACTCTTCGGGTGCTGCCTCAGCAATTTCCGACAAAACATCATTTATTGAAATCCATATGTCCCCGGTGCAATCATCATTTGCGAAACGCAGAATATCTGAAACAACATTGGCCGCCCAATCCGAAAAAGACAGGGAAGGGAAATCGCTTACAGTCGCACTCGAGGAACCTAGCAAGGCAAGTGTAGTACTAATCCCCTTTCTAAGATCGTCAGATTCTTTCCTCCCCTTTCCATAAATTTTCGCCCCCCATCGCTGATCTTCTGGAAGAACAAGGGCGGGATTTGCTTCTTCCAGTACAGAACAAACCACCTCTCGAAAGGCATCCAAATCGGATCTTGTTATCGCTTGCAAAAAGCGTTCAGCACTCTCAACGGGGGAAATAACTGCACGCACACTTCCAAACATTGAAAAAACGGGATTAGCACTATTAGCGTCTTTAAGTAGCGCAGCAGTTAACTCTTCATCGCTGGGGTCTATCACAAAACGGGCAACAACGTCTGCGTCCCCTTTTATTGCACCATCCCACCGCCCAAGCATCCATGCTCTTCTAACTAGTTGATTTACATGAGGAGAATTTGAATTCGGTAAGAGCTCATCTGGAAGAGGTGTTAAAGCAATTTTATTACGCAGCAATGGTATGCTTTTATGTGCCGCACGCGCATACTCCGCTTGTTTTTCATCCGGTATACTTTTTGTTTTGAAATAGTTAACGGCTTTTTCATACGAGATGTCAGGCAAATTGATTGTTGGTGCGACTTGCTGCACTTTATTTATACCAATAACTATATGGTGTCCGGTAAGTAGTTGAGCTTCTCTTACTAGAGCAGCATCTGACAAAAGCACAATTAGACGTTCTGACACTTGTCTTAAATACTCTAGTGCGCTTGCCTCACTAACGACCACCGCTTTAGACAGCATTCCTTGCTTCTCAGAAAGCAAAGTCGCCGCCACGAATGCAAGACAATCTTCAATCGTCACAGACCGTATTATTATTTGATTCGGCTTGCTGTCATTTAGTTTCTTCTTAAGAAGACTTCTTTCATTAGATCGATTACACAAGACAAGCTCAGAAGTAAGTAGATTATCACACGGTTTTCGGTAGTCATTCCACCAAGTTTCCAGACTGGATAATCCATGAACCGATTTCCCGCACATTTCTGAAAACCACAAATATACCGCTGGAGTTTCCTCAAGCGCTGTTAATATGTCATCGGCGGTATATACACGGACTTCTTTCCATTTTCCCTCTTTGTTTTTCTCGCGAGCCCAAGCCTGTCCACCCGCCCATCTCCCCAAGGTAACAAAGACGAAGGTGGTTTCGGATTGGTTTATGCCTAATGGGTTTTTTGTACGCTTGTTATAGTCAGAATTGGCTTTAGCTTTGATACCACGAGATGTGCCAAATTCCCATACACTGTACCCCGATGGAACAAATGCGTTTCCTTGCCCAGCACGCACTTGACCATCGTATCCACCTAGGTCCGTATCTTCCTCTCCGGGCATTTTAATAAAAGTGATTGTTTGATTCGACTGCAAGATAATTCTTCTTATCAGGATAGGCAATGTCGAACGAGCTGTAGTTGTTCTTCCAAATGAATAAACATCTTTGAGCTGAGCTAAATACGGCAGTCTCCCCATAATTTCCTTCCTGACCTTATGAAACGACTACACCTACGATACTTCCATACCCCATAAGATTTGATAGCGGTATATGACTTATGGCTGTGAGAGAAGATCAGTAGCAAATGTTTGCGAGAAGTACATTGCACCGTCACTGATGATCCCGATCACCCGTACATTTTGGCATGGTGGGTGGTTTCTAAAGATTGTTGCAAAACCTGTCTGATTGTGAAAATGGATGAGTGGAAGATTCTCGGGGGTCTTAGGTCTGCTGATGGCACACCAGCAGATCGGCCATATCGTCCGTTCCAGTCTTAAGCCGTTGTGATTGAGGGGCATGGTGTAGTTGTTTATTTCAAGCTTCAAGTAGTTTGTTGATCGTAAGTATCAGGTCCTCGCACTGGTCAACCATGGAGAAAAAGGTGTCCATGGCGCCTTCCATGATGCTCTTATTCAACAGTTTTCTGGCTTTTACGAATCGTTGATGGGCATATCAGCCTCAATCTCGTCCTTAAATGTGCTTTGCCTCTCAAGCCATTCGTGCCTTTGCATTCCTAGTCGTTGTAAGCGACCAATTATTACCTCAAGTCCTGATCAGTCTTCACCCGGTTCAGGGTGACAACGATGCGCCACAGCTGCCTGCCGACCTTCATCCGTAGTCGCTTACCGGTCAAGGCGATGAGGTTCATGCTGATATGGGGCAGGCAGCAGCGTATGAGCGTACCTGGCCGCGCCTGGCGCATACATAACCTTAGCGATACCCTGACGACGCCGTTACACACTGGAACCTTGGGGGCGGCGATACGGTCCATGAGCAGGTCACAAGATGGGCTTGTCCCCGCTCGGGCCGTCCTCAGGCTCCTGCTTAGAGAATAACCAGTCCAAGTCACTTCTCAAATTGGCAGCCCACCAATTTTAGCCGAGGCTTTTCTAGGCTCCGCACTACGTGCGCAGCCAGTGGATACGACCTGCGCTGACAGTACTGTTCTTCTTCACGACTGCCTTCAAACAGGGCATATCGACGTCTTCTTGATTCTCGGGCAAAGCAGGCACTTACTAACGACTAAAGCCCTACTTTCCTGATACCTAACAAACACTCTCAGACAGATCTTATGGCGTATAACTCGGACATTGCATATACGATGTGCCTGTCTTTAAAAGCAAAAAGGCTCCAAGGCCATCAGCCTTAGAACCATCACTAGCTCGTGCGCCAGACAGGATTCGAACCTGCAACCTGCTGATCCGTAGTCAGCTGCTCTAATCCGTTGGGCTACTGGCGCATGTCATCTTGACGAGGAACTCGTTTTTGACAACTCATTTATATTACCGCAATTGTGGATTCTGTCCAGCCTGGTGTGTCGCGAAGGAAGCGGGAAACCACAGGCTTCAGGCTGACTGTGACCAAGACAGCCAAAGCAGATATTCTACGTTGCCATGGGCTCCGGTTATGGGCGATGGCATGGTAGCACGGACAGCAAATCCATGCTCTCTAGCACAGGCTAAGACACGTTCCAGAGCCTCTTGCCTGCGGTCCTCGTCCGTCACAATGCCATGATGGCCCAGCAGGCTGCGTCCGACCTCAAATTGGGGCTTGACCAGCAGCAGACAGTTGGCATCAGGCACCAGCAAGGCGGGGAGGACAGGAATGACATAGGTCAGCGAGATGAAGGACACATCAGAGACCACGTATTCCGGGCGATACGGCAGGTCACCCGGCTGAACTTTGCGTATGTTGACACCACTCATGTCAATCACCCTAGGATCAACGGCAATCCGTTCCACCAACTGACCGTGGCCCACATCAAGGGCGATAACCCGCCTTGCACCATGTCTGAGCAGAACGTCAGTGAAACCACCCGTAGACGCCCCGATATCGAGACAGAGCTTGTCATGCGGATCGGGCATCCCCTGCGCCGCGAAAGTCGTCAGAGCACCCTCCAGCTTCAGCGCTCCCCGGGAAGCATAGTCATCGCCCGGATCCAGAAGAATCACATCGCCTGGCTGGACGCTCTGAGCAGGCTTTGATGCCAGATGATCGTTGACCGTAACCCGGCCCTGACGAATCAGCGCCTGGGCTCTGGCACGCGAATCCGTCAGCCCCTGTGCAGGCAGGATACGGTCAAGCCGGCCGCGGGTGTGGGCCACAGTCCTTCGACGACCGTCCCCAGCGCTGACGACTGTGTCCTCATCGTTCACTTGCCCTCCCGGTTCAGGTCCTGCTGGAGCCCGGTCAGCACCTTGCCGAGCAGCTCAACCTGTTGGGCATCATCCAGATCATCCAATTCCGCTAATTCAGGGAAACGCGCCAAAAGAGGGGCCATGGCTTGCTTGTCCATGGGCTCCTCAGGAGCTGACGCAGTCGTATCCTCATCATCTGCCTGTGAGGATCGTCCAGAAGGCTCAGACTCTACAGGCTGCCCGGTCTGGCCGGACTGCTCAGGTGGCCCGTAGTGATTGGACTCCTGGGATGGTCCACTCGCTCCCGGCTGTCCGGAGTCGACCTCTTCCGACATGGCCGCTATGCCCCTACGACGAAGGCGGGCAGATTCAGCGCGTCCATGTCTCCACCACGATCCTGGTACTCCCAGAGCGCACAGGCGCAGGCTCGCACAGCATCCAGATCGGACAGGGGATCGCCGCCACCCTCAAGAGCACGCAAAATGACATGTCCGTCGTCATCCACCTTTGCGGTTTGGCCTCCGCAGTGCCAGGTCTGGTCGGCCTCCTTACTGGGCTGGGGTTGCGGCGCAGTGAGGCCACGCAGGTCTTCAGCCAGATAGGTTGGCCGCCATTTGGCCGGCGCAGTCAGAATGGCGGGTGTTCGGGCCACACCCGTCAGGACGAGCATGGAGTCGTACCCGCCCCGGTTGGCTGCCTCGATGTCGGTGTCCAGACGATCGCCCACGGGCAGGCATCGGTCAATGTCCAAGATCTTCTGGTCGCCGGCCAAGAGCTGCCGAGCCTCATCGTACATGGCCGATTCCGGCTTCCCGGCTGAGTCCTCCGGTTGCTTGCCAGTAGCCAGAATCACCGCTTGGAGCATGGCCCCATTTCCGGGCGCCATGCCACCTTCGCGGGGCAGGGTCTGATCCTTGTTGGTAGTGAAGTAGCGTGCACCGCCTTCGATGGCAAAGGAGGCCTGGGCCAGGTCCTGCCAGCTCAGCTCGGGATACCAGGCCTGAATGACGGCCTCTGGCTTATCTGCAGCCTTGCCTACCGGCACCATTTTGTTGAGGCGGATCTGATCACGTAGATGATCGGATCCGATGACCAGCACCCTAGCGCCCTCCTGCAGGTGTCGGCGCAGCATTCGTGCGGCGACAACGGCGGAGGTGATGACCTGGCCATCATCCAGGGTCAGACCGAACCCGCGCAGCTGATCGGCCACTACATGGGGAAACCGAGATGCATTGTTAGTGGTGTAGGCCATGCGCATGCCGAGCGTCTGAGCGCGGTCGATGCCCTCGGCTGCATGCTCGACAGGGTCAGCGCCCCGGTAGACCACCCCGTCCAGGTCCAGCAGGGCCAGACGGTAGGTCTTTGCCGGAGCGTCATCAGTTCCTTTGAGGAAGACGGTCACGATTCAGCCCTGTCTTCATCAGACGTATCGGACTCCTTGACCTGCTCATCATTGGTCTGTTCGTTTTCATGATCGAAAGCGTTTGCCTCGGATCCTGCATTCAGGACAGCCGTGTCGCCGTTGTCAGCAGCGGATTTATCGGCGACAGCCGTGTCGGTTTCGTCACTGCTCTGGTCGCTTTGAGAGCCATCGTCCGAAGTTTGCCCATCAAGGCGAGAGAGCTCCTCCCCGTGTTGCTCCACAGCGTCTGACGATTTCTGCATTCCGGATTCCAGCATTCCGGATTCCGGCATTTCGGATGAACCCGCTGAGTCGGACGAACCAGTTGAATCAACTGCGTCGGATGCATCAGCCGAATCAGATGGGTCAGTCGACTTAGATGAGCCACTTGTGTCAGTTGAGTCCGCTGAATCGTTCGAAGCTGCTGATTCAGGAGATTCCTCAACTTTGCTGTCATCGGCACCCTGATCGGATGCATCGGTGACATCAGACTCGGCGGCCTCAGTCTCAGCTTCAGCCTCATCCGAATCATCCTCGCCGCCATCCGGGTCGATGGAGAGATCCTCCATCATGGCCGAATCCAGGTGCTCCAGGTCGTAGTCGATCAGGATCTCCTCGGACTGTCCGTCCTTCTGGCCATCCTCGTCCTCATCTTCGTCGGCAAACTCCGCTTCCAACCGATCCAGCAGGGGTTCCAACTCCAGGGCCTCCTGGCTGCGACCAGCCTGTTCAAGGAAGTTCTGCTCGGCCTGCACGGCACGCATCCGATAGTCGCCGCTGAGCCCCCGGGCTTTGACCAGGGCCTGAACGGTCTCGATGGCCTTGTCCCAGAGGCCCAGATCGCCTAAAGCTCCGGCATAGACCAGGAACATCTCCGCCTTGGACTCGCCCTGCAACTGGCTGCCCTCTTGGGAAGTGGCCTCCTCAATGGCCTTGCGGGGATTGCCCAGACCACGCTCGCAGTCGGCGATGAAGGGCAGGTAATCAGAATAGCCGTTCATGCGGTGTGCGGTGCGGAACTCCTTCAAGGCCAGCTTGTAGTCGCCCTGACGATAAGCAACCAAGGCCAGGGTTTCACGGGCAAGATCGATCCGCGAGGCCTGCCGGGCAGCCCACTTGGCATGAGCCAGAGCTCCCTGGGGATCGGTCTCCTCCAGCGCGTAGGCGGCCAGGATGTGCAAACCGATGTTCTCGGCATGCTCCTTGCTCAGCCCGCGCAGGCGCAGACGGTCATCCTTGGAGAGCATGGACCATTCCAGGCCCTTGGGCATCTTGGGCTCGCCAGGCCGACGATCCGTATAGGGGTTCTGCGAGGGATAGGAGATGGTTCCGTCAGAGTTGCGACGACCGCGGTCATAGCCATTCTGGCGGTCACGCTGATAGGTCCCGCGTCGGTCGTCATGGCGATAATCTTCACGGCGACGGTCATCACGACCATGCTGGCCCTGGTACCTGTCGCCATGGGAACGGTCGCCCCGATAGCCGCCTTGACGATGGTCATCACGGGAGCGATCACCATAGGAACGGTTGCCATAGCGACGGTCTCCATGTGAACGCTCCTGGCGTGGACGGTCACCACGGGAGTGGTTGTTCCATGGGCGATCCCCACCGGACCGCTCATCCTTCCGACGATCAAACCTCCGGTCGTCATCCCGACGACGGTTCCCGTGGAAGCTCTGGCCACGATCACGGTCATGCCGCTGGTAGCCATATCCCGACCGACCGCGGTCTTTGTCACGATCATGATGCCCATATCCGCCATGACCGTTGGCGTGGAAGTCGCGACGAGGACGGTCACCATCCTGTCGATGGCCGTGGCGATCTTGGTCGGAATCCCTGCGGAAGCCGCCGTGGCCATCCTGACGGTCATGCCTGTATCCGCGATGGTCGCGGTCGAACCGGTCGTGCCCGCGCCCGCGGAAGGGCCGCTGTCCATTCCTGCCCTCGGAACGACGCTCTTCGCCGCCCTCGCCGTCATGGTTGTGGAAGTTGCCGGAGCGGTGACCTCCCGAACGATAGCCTCCGGAGCGGTATCCGCCCGAGCGCGAACCACCCTTGTGGAAGCCCGAAGAGCGATGGCCGCCCGACCGGAAGCCGCCTGGGCGCGAACCGCCCCGGCCCCGTCCGCGATCGCCCCGGGAATGATTGTGTTCTTCTGCCATCAGTGTCCTTAATTCCTGCGTTCCTACTTGCCGGCCCGACGCTCAAGCGCGCCCAGGGCCTTCTTTCCTCTGCGAACCAGGGCGAAGCGCCCATGCAGAAAGTCCTTGTTATCCAAAACCTGATCCGGATCCTCGACCCGCTGGTTATTCAGGTAGAAACCGCCCGAGGCCACAGTCTTGCGCGCCTCGGAGACCGAACGGAAGAGCCCGGCCGCAACACCGGCTTCTACCAGACGCTGGCCCTCGCTGGCTGCGGGCAGAGCTCGCCCGCCTTGGCCATCATCGACCTTGAGGCCGTCCAGTGCGGAATCCAGCACATCCTCGTCCAGCTCCTCCAGGGTCTTGCCGCGGCCGAAGAGGGCGCCCGAGGCATCGATGGCCCCTTGGGCGGCATGCTCGCCGTGCACATAGGAGGTCACCTGCCAGGCCAGAACCTTCTGGGCTTCGCGAGCGCCCGGATCCTGGGCGGTCCTCTCCTCCAGACGCTCGATCTCGGCCTTGGGCAGGAAGGTGAAGGTCTTCAGCAGCTTGACCACCTGGTCGTCGGGCTGGTTGAACCAGAACTGGTAGAAGCGGTAGGGGCTGAACATGGTGGGATCCAGCCAGACCGCGTTGCCCTCGGACTTGCCGAACTTCTTGCCCTGGGAGTCGGTGATCAACGGGCTGGTCATGACGTTGACGGAGGCATTGCGCACCTTGCGGATCAGGTCCAGCCCGCTGGTCAGGTTCCCCCACTGGTCGCTGCCGCCCAGCTGCAGACTGCATCCGTAGCGGTCGAAGAGCTCCAGAAAGTCGTTGCCCTGGAGCACCTGGTAGCTGAACTCGGTAAAGGAGATGCCCTCGTCGGAGTCCAGACGGCGGGCCACCGTGTCCTTGGCCAGCATGGTGCCCATGCGGAAGTTCTTGCCCACATCGCGCAGGAAGTCGATGGTGCTCATAGAGCCGGTCCACTCATAATTATTGACGAACCGGACGGGGTTGTCCCCCTCGGTATCCAGGAAGCGCCCGATCTGGCCACGCAGGCGCTCGGTCCACTCGGCCACGGTCTGCTTGGGATTCAGGGTGCGCTCCCCCGACTGCCGAGGGTCGCCGATCAGCCCGGTGGCCCCGCCCACAACGGCGATGGGATGCAGACCGGCCGCCTGCAGATGGCGCATGTTGAGCAGCTGGACCAGATTGCCCACGTGCAGCGAGGGAGCTGTGGGGTCGAATCCGCAATAATAGGTCACCGAGGGGTCGGCCAGCACCTTCCTGAGCTCGGACTCGTCCGTGCACTGGGCAATGAGACCGCGCCACTTGAGTTCGTCGAAAAGCGAGTCGAAACCCGCCTGCCTGAAATCGGTGACCTGCGACATGAGAGGCTACTCCCTATCGAATATTTGATGAATGTATGCTAAACCCTACTATTCTTGCAACAGATACCGACACGGCAGAGCCCCGGACCGCCGCAGACAAGGCCTCACCAAGCAGGAATCCCCAGGGGGCGAAACCAGATAATCACTGTGAATCGACCACTGCGTATTGGCGATTAACCGCTGGCTGCTTTTGCCAAGACGGGGCGGCCGGCTGAATCCTCTCAGCAAAACCACCGCGTCTAAGTCAGGAACGCGCAGACACAGACAACTGATTGATCAGGTCTTGAGGGATGTGGTCGACCACGCAGGCGGCCATGCGTCGGTAACCCTCGACTCCGGGATGGAAGTGGTCAATGCCCCAGAAGTCGGGTCGATCGGTGCCAACGTCGTCGCGGGTGGCATCCACGAAGGGCACCGAGGCATCTTGACAGACCTGACGACTGGTCTGAGTCTGGCGGGCTATCCGACGCTCCACCTCGGCCCTGAGTGCCCGGCCCAGGGCAGGATCCCGATAGAGCTGACCGGAGCTGAGGACCAGCACCTGGCGGCCCTTGTTTTTGGCCAGCTCAATGCTCGCCGCCAAGTCATCCCGCCACTGCTCATCGGTGCGGTTGGCCATGATGTCGTTGGATCCTGCACACAGAACCAGCAGATCAGGATGGTCCTGCAGGGCGGGCAGGAACCGGTAGCGCACCCTGCGGATGGTGGCCCCCAGCCGCCCCTGGGTCGACCAGGATACCGGGCGCCCCAGCCGGGCGGCCAGGCAGGCGGCTATATCGGGGACGAAGCCCTGGCTCTGGTCCTTCACCCCGCAGCCGACTGCCATGGAGTCGCCCACCACCAGCATGGTCAATGGCTCCAGGTCGCGGCCTTGGTCCGGAGGCGAGCACAACCCCTGGCGGGAACCGGGCGGCTCCTTGGCCAGAGTGATGTGCTGCTTGGCCCACCAAGCCTGGACCAGTGCCACCGGATTCATGATCGCCGCCGCCTTTCGCCGTTTACTCTTCCTCTTGAAGAATTGCCGTTGGGCATTCTAACGCGGCCACCGGTCCGGCGGAGACCAGAAACTTCACCTGGGAGGACGGTAGGCAGGCCCGTCAGACTGTGAGTCGGCGAAGGCCTTCAGCTCCTCCAGCGCGTGTGCAGCCTGGTCCATCTGCTCCTTGACCCTCTCCGGTGCGGTGCCCCCCTGGCCCCGGCGAGCGCGCACGGCTCCCCCGGCGGTCAGGACCGAGCGGACCTGAGGAGCCCGATCGGCGGGCACCCAGTCAGCGAAGACCCTGGCGAAGTCGTCATCATCCAGGCCGGCCAGCTCGCAGCCACGACCCTCGGCCAGCTTGACACAGGCCCCGGAGAGTTCGTGGGCATGCCGGAAGGGTACCCCTTGCCTGACCAGCCACTCGGCCAGGTCGGTGGCCAGGGCGAATCCTGTGGGGGCCTGCTCCTCCAGGCGGTCCTTGTTGAAGGTCAAGGTGGCGACCATGCCGGCAAAGGCGGGCAGCAGGACCTCCAGGGTATCCACCTGGTCGAAGACCGCTTCCTTGTCCTCCTGCAGGTCACGTGCATAGGCTGTCGGAAGCCCCTTGAGGGTGGTCAGCAGACCAGCCAGGTCCCCGACCAGCCGACCGGCCTTGCCGCGAGCCAGCTCAGCCACGTCCGGATTCTTCTTCTGAGGCATGATGGAGGACCCGGTCGAATAGCCATCGTCCAAGCGGACGAAGGCAAACTCCTGGGTGTTCCAGATAATGATCTCCTCGGCCAGCCTGGACAGATCCACGCCGATCATGGCGGCGACAAAGGCGAACTCGGCCACCACATCCCTGGCTGCGGTCCCGTCGATGGAGTTGGCACAGACCCGGCTAAAGCCCAGATCCTGGGCCACTGGCAGGGGATCCAGACCCAGGGTGGTGCCGGCGAGCGCGCCAGATCCATATGGGCTGGCATCGGCGCGCTGGTCCCAGTCCCTCAGGCGTTCCAGGTCACGGATCAGGGGCCAGACATGGGCCATGAGCTGGTGGGCCAGCAGGACGGGCTGGGCGTGCTGCATGTGGGTGCGGCCCGGCATGACCGTGGTCCCCGCCGCCCGGGCCTGATCCATCAGAGCCTGGGCCGTGCGCAGCAGATCCTTGGCAAGCACCCGGGCGTGGCGGCGCAGCCAGATCCGAATCAGGGTGGCGATCTGATCGTTGCGCGAGCGCCCGGCCCGCAGCTTGCCGCCCAGCTGGTCCCCCGCAATGTCGATCAGACCACGCTCCAGGGCCGTGGCCTCGTCCTCATCGCCAGGCTCAGGGGCGAAGGCGCCGGAATCCACCTGGTCCTGAAGCTCATCCAAGGCCTGTTCCATACGTGCCAGCTCGCCATCATCCAGCAACCCAGCACGGTTGAGGGCCCGAGCGTGTGCCCGGGAACCGGCCAGGTCGTCATCGGCCAGTCGCCAGTCGAACTGGGTGGACCGGCTGAGCTCAACCAACGCCGGCGAGGGACCACCGCTGAAGCGCCCGCCCCAGAGGGCCATGGGCTTGTCGCCGCTGCTCACTGCTCTTGTCCGTCCTGTGCGATGCCGTTGCCGAAGCGCATGTCGCGGGCGGCGGCCACCTTGTCGGCCAAGCCGTAAATGGCGATGAACCCGTTGGAGGCGTTCTGGTCGAAGCTGTCGCCGGACTCGTAGGTGGCCAGGCTGTAGTCGTAGAGGGAGCTGTCGGAGTGCCGACCGGTGACCACGGCCCGTCCCCCATGCATGACCATGCGGATGCGGCCGGAGACATAGCGCTGGGTTTCCTCGATGAAGGCGTTCAGAGAGCGGACGGCCGGCGAGTACCACTGGGCGTCGTAGACCAGCTCGCCCCAGCGCTTGTCGATGTCGCGCTTGATCCGGTGCTGTTCGCGCTCCAGGCAGCAGTTCTCCAGCTCCTGGTGGGCGGTGATCAGGGCCACGGCCCCCGGAGCCTCGTAGAGCTCGCGCGACTTGATGCCCACCAGCCTGTCCTCGATCAGATCCACACGTCCGATCCCCTGGGCTCCGGCCCGGCGGTTCATCTCCTCGATGGCCTCCAGGGGGGTGACGGCCCTGCCGTCGATGCGCACGGGAATGCCCTGCTCGAAGTCGATGGTCACCTCATCCTCGACCGGCGGGAAAGCCGGGTCGTCGGTGTAGGAATAGACGTCCTTGGTGGGCCCGTTCCAGGGATCCTCCAGGTAGCCGGTCTCGATGGCCCGCCCCCAGACGTTCTGATCGATGGAATAAGGGCTCTCCTCGGTCTGCTCGATGGGCAGGTGGTGCTCCTTGGCGTAGGCGATCTCCACATCCCTCATCAATCCCAGGTCGCGAATGGGGCTGATGGCCTTCAGCGAGGGGTCGATGGACATGATGGAGACCTCGAAACGAACCTGATCATTGCCCTTGCCGGTGCAGCCGTGGGCTATGGTGTCGGCACCGTACTGGTGGGCCGCCTGGACCAGATGCTTGGTGATCAGCGGCCTGGAGATGGCCGAGACCAGCGGGTAGACGCCCTCGTACATGGCATTGGCCTTGAGCGCCAGCATGCAGTAATCCCTGGCGAACTCGTCCCGGGCATCCACCACGACTGACTCGACGGCCCCACAGTCCAGGGCCCGCTGGCGGATGGTCTGCAGACGCTCCCCGCCCTGGCCCACATCCAGGGAGACGGCCACCACATCCTTGCCGGTGCGCTCCTTGAGGTAGGGAATGGACACCGAGGTGTCCAAGCCGCCCGAGTAGGCCAGCACGATGCGATTGTTTTCGGTCATGGCGATCCTCTTTCCTTGTGATTTCACACTTGCAGATGCTGAATTGCTGTCTTCTGCGTTCATCAGGCCCTGGCATCCTCCTGGCCGGAGACGATGGTCATGAGCCAGTCGGCCCGGGATGATGCCGCCTCATCGTCGGCAGCGATGATCAAAATCGTGTCGTCCCCGGCTATGGTGCCCAGAATCCCCTTGATGGGCTGGCGGTCCAAGGCGGAGGCCGCATACTGGGCGGCGCCGGCAGGGGTTCTGACCACGAGCAGGTTGCGGGCCCTGGCCACCGAGGTGATCAGCCCGGTCAGAATCTTGGCCAGATAGGCATCGGTCTTGTTCTCTCCCTCGACCTCAGGCCCCTCGGCGGCAGCGGCCTCCATGGCCTGCTGGTCGGTGGTGGCGGGAATCCAGTAGGCCATGCTCCCGTCTGCATACCGCAGCTTGGTGGCATGCAGGTCGTCCAGGTCACGGCTCAGGGTGGCCTGGGTCACCTCGATGCCCTGCTCAGCCAGCAGGGCCGACAGCTGCTGCTGGGAGTTGACCCGATGTCGGCTCAGGGCCTGGCGGATGGCATCCAGCCGGGCCACCTTGGTCGTCGGGCGCATCAGCACACCCCCTGCAGGAGGGATTCGTCGCCCCGGGAGCGGGCCACCAGCCAGGTCATCAGGGCCTTCTGGGCGTGCAATCGGTTTTCCGCCTCGTCCCAGACCACGGACTGCGGGCCGTCAATGACCTCGGCCGTCACCTCCCGGCCCCTGTAGGCGGGCAGGCAATGCTGGAAGAGGGCATCCGGGCGGGCATGGGCCATAAGTGCGGCGTTGACCTGATAGGGCTGGAAGGGATGGGAGCGAATGGCGTACTGGTCCTCCTCGCCCATGGAGACCCAGGTGTCGGTGAAGACGCAGTCGGCGTCCTCCACAGCCTGGACCGGATCCGTGGTGACCAGAATGGATCCGCCGTTTTCAGCAGCCAGGGTCCGCGCCTGATCCACCAGGCTTGGATCGGGCAGGAAGCCGTGGGGGCCGGCAATCCGCACGTTCATGCCGGCCACTGCTCCGCCCAGCAGGTAGGAGTTGGCCATGTTGTTGGCTGCGTCGCCCAGGTAGGCGATGGTCATGCCAGCCAGGGCATCGACCCCGCCCCGGTGCTGGGCCAGGGTCAGGAAGTCGGCCAGAACCTGGCAGGGGTGGAAGGAGTCGGTCAGCGCGTTGATGACAGGCACGGTGGCATTGGCAGCCATGGTCTCCACCCGATCCTGGCCAAAGGTGCGCCAGACTATGGTGGACGTCATCCGCGTCAGCACCTTGGCGGTGTCCGCCACGGGCTCGCCACGGCCCAGCTGCGAGCCAGAGCTGTCGATGACCATGGGATAGCCGCCCAGCTGGGCCACACCCACGCAGAAGCTTGTCCTGGTGCGCGTGCTGGGCTTGTCGAAGATGATGGCCACGGCCTGGGGGCCCTGATAGGGCTGAGATACATAGGGATTTGCCCTGAAGGCCATGCCTAGTCGAAGAACCTCCAACTGCTCCTCATGGTTGAGGTCATCGTCACGCAGCATGTGCCGCAAACCGCTGTTCATCTCTGCCTCCCTATCGCTATGATCATGTACGTCATTGATGGCTGATCTCACTGATCATCCTGTTGCAAGCCCTTCCCCGAGACTGACCGGAGCCTTGGACAGGATATCCACGGCCAGGTCGATCTGGTCGGCCTGGATGATCAGGGGCGGGGCCAGACGCAGGGCATCAGGGGCCACAGCGTTGACGATCAGCCCGTGATCCAGGGCCCAGGAGGCCAGATCCCCGGCACAGGGGGCGCCCAGCTGGACCGCATCCAGCAGCCCTCTGCCTCTGACCTGGTTATAGAGGGGATTGCCGCAGTCGGTAAGGCCAGCGCGCAGCCTCTCGCCCATCTGCCGCGCCCGTTCCAGCAGGCCCTCCCGTTGGATGGTCTCCAAGGTGGTCAGTGCCAGGGCCGATCCCAGGGGATTGCCGCCGAAGGTGGACCCGTGCATGCCAGGGGTCAGCAGACCTGATGGCCCAGAGCCGAAGGTGATCATCCCGCCCATGGGGAAGCCGCCTGCCACCCCCTTGGCGAAGGTGAGCACGTCAGGGCAGGCTCCTCCGGACAGGCTCCGGTCCTGGAAGGCGAACCAGTGGCCGGTCCTGCCCATGCCGGTCTGCACCTCGTCCAAAATCATCAGGGCTCCGTGCCGGCTGCAAAGCTCACGCACCTGCCGAACGTAGTCAGGATCCAGCGGCAGCACCCCGGCCTCCCCCTGGATGAGCTCCAGAATGACGGCGGCCACCGGCTCTCCTGAGGTCTCCCCCTGTGCGAAGGCCTCCTCCATAGCCTCGCCATCTTCTGCCGGCAGAAAGCCCATGCCCGGGACCAGGGGCTGGAAGGGCTCACGAATGGCAGGTTTCCATGTCAGGCTCAAGGAGCCCATGCTGCGGCCGTGGAAACTATGGGTCAGAGCCAGGATCCGGCCAGGGTGACCGCCCATGCGCGCGCCATGCAGCCGGGCAAGCTTGATGGCCGCCTCATTGGCCTCGGTTCCCGAGTTGGCGAAGAAGACACGGGATCCCTCCGGGGCCTGAGCCAGGTCCAGCAGTCGTTCGGCCAGCTCGATCTGAGGCTGGGAGGCGAAGAAGTTGCTGATGTGGGCCATCTTCCCGGCCTGCTCAGCCAGGGCCTTGTTCCAGGCCGGATGGGCATAGCCCAGGGCATTGACCGCGATTCCGGCCATCATGTCCAGATAGCGGTTGCCGTCCAGGTCCCAGATCCAGGCGCCTCGGCCATGGTCCATGACCCTGCCCGGCCGTCCGAAGACCCGCATGTGGACGCGGTCATAGCGGTCTGCCCATTGACTGCTCTGCGGCCCCTGAGGAGTCCTCATGGGCTCCGAAGCTTCCGCAGGAAACGCATCAGCCTTCGTCATGGCTCCTCCTCATGATCATGTCCCGGCCCGGCACGACCACTGTGCCGATGCCGTTGCGGGTGAATATCTCGTTGAGCATGGAATGCGGCCGCCGCCCGTCGATGACGTGGGCCTCGCCCACTCCGGATCGCACGGCCTGCAGGCAGGCCTCCATCTTGGGGCGCATCCCCTCATGCATGTCCTCCAACATGTCCTCAAGCCGGTCCACGCCGATGCTGGAGACCAGGGAGTCGGCCTGGGGCCAGTTGGCATACAGTCCCTCCACGTCGGTGAGAATGACCAGCTTCCGGGCCCCCAGAGCTACTGCCAGGGCGGATGCGGCCGCGTCGGCATTCACATTGAGCACCTGGGTGGGATCCTGCTCGTCAGGAGCCACAGAGGAGACGACGGGAATCCGACCGGCGTCGATCAGATCCTCGACGGCCGAGGCATCCACGCCCACGACCTCGCCCACCAGGCCCAGGTCGACTGGTCGGCCATCCGCCATGCCGGTGCGGCGGGCCGCACTGAACAGGCCGGCATCCTCCCCTGACAGGCCGACCGCCATGGGACCGTGAGCATTGATGGCACCGACCAGATCCCTGCCTACCTGTCCGGTCAGCACCATGCGAACCACCTTCATGGTTTCGGGGGTGGTCACCCGCAGACCGCCGCGGAAGACCGAGGGGATGCCCAGGGCCTGGAGCATGCGGGAGATCTGCGGGCCGCCCCCGTGCACCACCACCGGATGCATGCCCACCTGCCTCAGGAAGACCATGTCCTGAGCGAAGCACTGCCGCAGATGGTCATCCACCATGGCATGGCCGCCGTATTTGACTACGATCCTCTGACCGGCGAACTCCTCCAGCCAGGGCAGGGCCTCGATGAGCACCTGGGCCTTGCGGGCGTCATCCAAGGCTTTTTCAGCTTCGGCTTCCTGCTCGTCATCCGCCATCCTCTTCCCCTTCCTTATGACCATCTTCCGATTGCTGCAGCTCTTGGCAGCGCGCCCGATCAGGTTTCCTGTCAGGTGTGGTAGTCGGCATTGATGGTCACGTATTCGTGGGTCAGATCATCCGTCCATACCGTGGCCTGGCTGTCGCCATGACCAAGGTCGATGTCGATATGGACCTCGGGAACGTGCAGGTCGACCAGCTCCGGATCCTGGCCGGGACGGCCTCCTTGGCAGACCTTGATGCCGTTGAAGCTGACATCCACTTGGGCCGGATCATAGGCCGCCTTCGAAACCGGCACGGTGCCCAGGGAGGACACCACCCGGCCCCAGTTGGGGTCCTCGCCGGCCACCGCGCACTTGAGCAGCGTGGAGCCGGAGACCGCCCGGGCACAGGCAAGGGCTGCATCCTCACTCTCGGCACCGTCCACCCGAATACGGATCCGATGCCTGCTGCCCTCGCCGTCGGCCACAATCCGATGGGCCAGATCCGCGCAGGCCTGACCGAGCTTCTCCTGGAACTGATCGGGGTCAGGCCGTACTCCTGAGGCCCCGGAGGCCATCAGCAGGACGGTGTCGTTGGTGGACATGCACCCGTCCACATCGATCCGGTTGAAGCTGAGCCGGCAAGCCTCGGACAGGGCCTGGCGAGCCTGTTCCGGCTCCAGAATGGCATCGGTGGTGATTACGCAGATCATGGTGGCCAACTGCGGGGCGATCATCCCGGAACCCTTGACCATGCCGCCCAGCCGCCAGCCGGAACCGTCCACAGCCACGGTCTTGGTGCAGGTGTCGGTGGTCAATATGGCCTTGGCGGCCTCTTCGCCGGCCTCCTGACTGGCCGACAACCCCTGGGCAGCCTGATCGATACCGGTCAAGATGGAGTCCAAGTGCAGCAGATGGCCGATGATCCCTGTGGAGCAGACGGCAACCCGCTCGGTGGGCAGGCCCAGTTTCTCGCCTGTCCGCTCGGCCATGGCCCTGGCCTGGTCCAGGCCCTCGGGGCCCGTGCAGGCGTTGGCATTGCCGGAGTTGATGACCACGGCTCCAGCACGGCCATCTTCAAGGATCCTGCTGGTCCAGACGACCGGAGCGGCCCGGAAACGATTGGGTGTGAAGACCCCCACAGCCGTGTCCATGGGTCCGCTGTTGACGACCAAGGCCAGATTTCGGCGCTGCGAACCTCCCGGACGATGGGCGATGGCCGTGCCGGTCCGGAAGCCTGCAGGGTAGGTGATGCTCATGGTGCCACTCCTATGGTTGTCAATCCGGTCTCCTCGGGCAGGCCCAGAGCCAGATTCACGGCCTGGAGGGCCTGGCCTGCGGTGCCCCGGGTCAGGTTGTCGATGGCGGCGAAAGCATAGAGGCGGTCGGCGCGCTGGTCCACAGCTACCTGGACCTGGGCCCGGTTGGAGCCATACACATCGGCCGTGGAGGGAAGCCTGCCCTCGGGGAGCAGATCGACAAACTGCTCCTGGGCATAGATCCCTTCCCAGACGGCACGAATATCAGCCATCTCCATGCTCTGTCCACGCGCGCTCAGCTTGGCTGAGACCACAGCCAGAATCCCCCTTGACATGGGGACCAGTATGGGGGTCAGCCCCAAGCGGATGGATTGTTTCCCAAGACCCCCGAGGTTGGGGTCCGCAGCTGCGGCCTTGCGCAGGTTCTGCACAATCTCAGGGATATGCCGATGGGTGCCTCCGACCGAGTAGGGATGGGCCGAATTGATGGCCTGGGCTGCCAGCAGATCCATTCTGCCGCCCGAGCGCCCAGCGCCCGAGTAGCCGACAGCAAGGTCGGCCACCAGATCATCAGTCTGGACCAGTCCGGCGGACAGGGCAGGCTGGAAGGCCAGAGTGACTGCTGTGACATTGCACCCAGGACCAGCGATCCGCCGGGTCTGTCCAAGCAGCTGACGCTGGCGGCCGCCACCCGGGTTGAGCAGCTCAGGCATCCCGTAGGTCCACGGGCTTGAGAAAGGTCCGCCGTAGTAGTCTTGCCAATCGCCCTGATCCTCCAGCCGGTGATCAGCCCCCAAGTCGACCATCAGCGATTGCGGATCCAGCTGTTCGGCCAGGGGGCCAGAAGCCCCGTGAGGCAGGGCCAGAACCACCAGATCATGGCCGGCCAAGATATCCGGCTTCGTATCCTGAATCTGCAACGAGGCCAGCGACTCCGGAAGGTTGGGCGAGAACTCCCCCAGCAACCGGCCAGCGGAGCCGTGACCGGTGACCGTGCATACCTGAAAGGCTGGATGCGCTGCCAATAGACGGATCATTTCCGAGCCGGCATACCCCGAAGCTCCCGCCACAGCCACCGTGTATTGCCGCATGAGTGCTCCCTTCATCGGGCACCATAATACATACTCATGCAGTAAAACGCATATTTATGCAATTCGGCGTGTCGCTATGTATATTCTCTAGCTGCGCATCACTTTCATCTACGCGAAGGGGTCATAACCGTAATCTCGGTTGCGGATGTATTCCATCTGCGTACTGGCCTTGTCCGCAGCATCGGGCCCGCATGTGTCCTCCACAAAGGCCAGGGCCATATCGATGCCGGCCGAGATACCCGAAGAGGTGCGAAACTTTCCATCGACCACCCAGCGGGCATCCTTGATCCAATCCACGCGCTTCCCCGTGCCGACGACCCAGTCAAAGGCCAAGTCATTGGAAGTCGCACGCCGACCGTCGAGCACACCGGCGGCAGCTAAGAGAGCCGAGCCTGTGCAGACCGTCATTACCTGCGGCGACTGGGCGGCCAGGCTTGCCAACTGCCTAATCCATCGGTCGTTTCCAATCAGAGTTCGCGTGCCAGAACCGCCGGGTATCAACAAAACTCCCTTGGGATCAATCTCTTCGGGTCCTACAGCTTCGACCCGGACGCCGCCTTCCCCGACTTTCACTCCAGGACCGTCCAAGGAGAAAAGCCGCACCCGGGCGTCATCAGTGTTGACGAAAACCTCAAAGGGGCCAAAGACATCCAAGGGTTCAAACCCGTCGAATACGACAATATTGATATCCAAGCCCATCTGAATGACCGCCTGCTTAAATGTCAGGCGCTGACACCATCCCCGCCTGAGCCGCCGCCACCCGTCGAGGGCGACGGCATCATCTGCTGGTAGAAGTCGTTCAGGGAGACACCGTTGACCAGAAGCCAGATCCAAGCCAAGGTAAAGAGGAGGTTGATGATCAGGGCAGCCATGGCCAACCCGTAGCCCTTCATATGCAGTCGGCGGGTCCGGTACATGGAAACGCCACCCAGCAAGGCGGGAATCACAGGCATGGGCAAAAAGAGAGCCATGAGGAAGGCGATGATGGCGCAGGGATCCCAGTGGCCGTAGACCGGATTTTGGGAGGGGTCGTTCAGATCGGGCATGCCCTGGGGAGGCCAGACCGGAGCGCCGGGACGGGCCTGAGGATTCCCAGGATTCCCAGGATTTCCGCCGCGACCGGGACTCGGCTGCCCCGCCATGGGCATGGGCCGGTTGGCGGGGTTGCCTTGGGACGAATCCGATTCCTTGGTCTTGGATTCAGGATCTGGGCGACCGTATATGTACGGATTCCATCCTGGATAACGATCGGCGCGTGCGCCGTACAAGGGCTGGTCGCCCCCATCATGATCCTGGCGGTCAGGTCCACCGGCTGTGCCCTGTTCTTGAGAATCCGTCATGTCCCTCGGTCCCCTCGATGCCCGGTCAGGCACGCAGCACGGCGCCCAGACCTGCAGTCTTGTCAACGATGGCCTGGCGCAGGGATTCGCTGTCCTCGGACGTCAAGGTACGGTCCGGGGCGCGGAAGGTGACTGCGAAGGCCAGCGATTTTGCATGCTCACCGATCTGATCGCCAGTGAAAACGTCGAACAGCTCGATGGATTCAAGACTAGACCCAGCCGCTTCTCTGATGGCGGAAGTCAGGTCGGCGGCCGAAACCGTTTCCGGCACGGTGAAGGCCAGATCCTGACGGACCGGCGGGAAGGTCGAGACCGGCTTAGCCTGCAGGGGCGTGTAGTCCAGGTGGTCCAGCAGCATGTCCAGACTCAGCTCGAAGGCAGCCGAGTGGGCGGGGAAGCCCAGAGCTTGATCAACCCGAGGATGCAGCTCGCCCACCATGCCGACAAGCGTGCCGTCATCCAGGACCAGCCTGGCGGTACGGCCCGGATGCCACTGGTCGGGCACCTGCTCAGCCGAGGGCTGCTCCAGCCGATAATGTGCTCCCAGCCTATCCAGGACACGACGAGCCGATTCGACTGCATCGGTCCAGTCCACATCCCTGCTGTCCTTGAGCCAGCCATCCTCCTGGGCACGGCCGGTCAGCAGGGCCGCCACATGCAGCCGTTGCTCCGGCAGACCCTGGTCCAGGCGGGCCAGATCCTCGTCGCTGGGCCGCACGCCGCCCGGAAGGGTGGGCACCGCAGGAGCCATGGGATCACGACGGAAGACATAGCCGATCTCGAAGAGACGCACATCCGTGTTGCCACGGCGAAGGTTGCGCTCCACGGTGTTGGCCAGCGGCAGCAGCAGGCTCTGGCGCAGGTAGGGCCTGTCAGCGGCCATGGGGTTGGCCAGTTCCACGCTGTTGACATGAACCTCATCAGGATCCATGCCGAAGGCCTTGAAATCATTGTCACCGACGAACGGGTAGTCCAGAACCTCGGTCAGCCCATACTCGGCCAGGGTGTCAGCCACCCAACGGCGGCGCTGCTGGCGATCGGTCAGACCAACCGCTCCTGACACCTTGGGTGATGGCACGGTGACGGGGATGCGGTCATAGCCCACCAGGCGGGCCACCTCCTCGACAAGATCACAGCCCTCGCCCAGGTCGGGCCTCCAGGTCGGCGGGGTCACCGACAGCCGGTCCTGAGGATCACCTTGGACCGTGCAGCCGATGTCTCGCAGAATGGCCACGATGCGCTGGGGCTCCACCTCCAGTCCGGTCAGACGTGCCACCTCGCTGACGGCAAAGTCGATGACCGGCATGGGCTTGGTCTGGTTCAAATCCAACGGAGCATCCAGGTCCTGGCCACCGGCAAGGCGATGCAACAGATCGGCGGCCATGGCTGCGGCGGCCGGTTGCATCTGCGGATCCACCCCACGCTCAAAGCGCTTGGAGGCCTCCGAGGGCAGCTTGTGGCGACGGGCGGTCCGTGCGATGGTCACCTGGTCGAAATGGGCGGACTCGATCAGGATGTTCTTCGTCTGATCGGTCACCTCTCCATACAGGCCGCCCATAACCCCGGCCAGACCCAGGATGCGGGAACCCTCATGCCCCTCGGGCGAGTCGGTGATGAGCAGATCTTCGGTGCTGAGCTCGCGATCTTTGCCATCAAGGGTGGTCAGGTGCTCGCCCTGCCTGGCCCTGCGGACGACGATGGGGCCGCTGAGCTTGTCCAGGTCGTAGGCGTGCAGGGGCTGGCCCAGGTCCAGCATGACGTAGTTGGTGATGTCCACCGGCAGGCTGATGGAGCGCATGCCGGCCCGAACCAGCCGACGACGCATCCAGCTGGGAGTGGCGGCTTTGGGGTCGCACCCGGTCAGGGCCCGCAGGTAGTAGCGGTCGCATCCGGGCTGACCATGAATGGGATTGTCGTCCTCAACATGCACGGCCAGCGGAGCCTGATCCTCCTGCGTTGCGGAGGCTGGCACGGTCTTGTTCAGCTCAATCACCGGATCCGTGTACTCAGCGCCCGTGGAGTGGTGATATTCGCGGGCAACCCCCCTGTAGGAGAAGGCGTAGCCACGGTCGGGGGTGATGTTGATTTCAAGCACGGGCCTATTCATATGCAGGAGGCTCATGGCATCGTCACCGGGCTTGAGCTGTTCGTACTGCTCGGGGGTGAACCCGTAGTTGCGCAGCAGGATGATGCCCTGATGGTCCGAGCCCAGTCCCAGCTCACGCTCGGAGGCGCACATGCCGTCCGAGATGTGACCATAGGTCTTGCGCGGCTCGATGCGGAAGTCCCCAGGCAGGACGGCCCCCGGCAGGGTCACCACCACTTTCTCGCCCGCAGCCATGTTGGGGGCCCCGCAGACGATGCCCCGGGGCACCTTGCGGCCCTGGTCGTCCACAGCGTTGTACTGCTCGCCCACATCCACATGGCACCAGTTGATGGTTTTGCCGTTCTTCTGGGGCTCGGGCTCGGCATCCACCACATAGCCGACCACGATGGGGCCGGTCACTGTGGACTGGTGGATGTCCTCTTCCTCCAGACCGACCCGGACCAGGTCCTTGGCCAGCTGTTCATAGGTCAGATCCTCGGGGACCTGCACATGCTCCTTGAGCCAGTCGATATCTACCATTGGCATCTGACAGTCACTCCCCCATCTCGAACTGCTGGCTGAACCGCACGTCGCCTTCGACCAGGTCGTGCATGTCGTTGATGTCGTGTCGCAGGAGCAGGGTGCGCTCCATGCCCACACCGAAGGCGAAGCCTGAGTAGCGCTGTGGGTCCACGCCGGCCGACCTCAGAACATTGGGGTTGACCATGCCGCAGCCTCCCCATTCGATCCATCCGGGGCCGCCCTTCTTGTCGGGGAACCAGAGGTCCATCTCGGCGCTGGGCTCGGTGAAGGGGAAGTATGAGGGCCTCAGTCTGGTCCGGGCCTCGGGGCCGAACATGGCCACGGCGAGCTTGTCCAGGGTGCCTTTGAGGTCGGCCATGGTCAGGTGCTCATCGACGGCGATGGCCTCGCACTGGTGAAAGACCGGGGTGTGGGTGGCATCCAGTTCGTCGGTGCGGAAGACCCTGCCCGTGCAGGCCACGTAGAGCGGTACGCCACGGGTTATCAGGGAACGGGCCTGGTCGGGCGAGGTATGGGTGCGCATGACCATGTTGGAGCCGACGAAACCGGCGGCATCCCTGGCCTGGCTGCCCTTGACGTAGAAGGTGTCCTGCATCTGGCGGGCAGGATGGTCAGGGCCGAAGTTGAGCGCATCGAAGTTGTACCACTCGGCTTCCAGCTCGGGACCCTGGGCGATGCTCCAACCCATGGAGACGAAGAAGTCCTCCACGTCCTCCATGAGTTTGGACAGCGGGTGGCGGGCGCCCTGGGGACGGCGGTTGACCGGCAGGGTCATATCCACCTGCTCGGCGGCCAGGCGGCGGGACTCCTCCTCCTGGCGCAGCTGCCGCTCCTTGAGCCCGTAGGCACGGCCAAAGTCAGCCTTGAGCTTGCCTGCCAGACGCCCGGCGGTCTTCTTCTGATCCGCTGGCAGCTTTCCGATGACCCGCCCTGATCCGGCCAGGGCTGAACCTGTCCCCGCATACTTGGCCTTGATCGCCTTGAGCTCTTCCAGATCGGAGGCTTCGCGAATCCTGCCGATGCCCTCGTTGACCTCGTCAGTCATCGCCGCGGGGTCGAATTCTTCCTGTGCCACCATGGACCTTTCCACTGTTGCCAATGCCATGTCCGGGCCGCAAATCAGCGGAAATCCCGGTCGTTGACGCCTTCACATTCTTTCAATACGACTCGACATGGCCATGGCGTAAAGCAGCACCGCCGCCGAGGTAGCCAGATTGAGCGATTCAGCCCGCCCGTATATGGGTATGCGAACGATCTGATCCATGGACTCCAGCAGCTCATTGGGCAGCCCACGTGCCTCATTGCCGAAGAGCAGGGCCTTGGGTTGACCCGACGAGTCTGTCTTGGACAAGGCACCGCTCGCCATCAAATCAGTCAGGGAGCGGACGGGTTTGTCCGGCGTGCCATAGACATCCGCAGCCACCAGGGCCCGGCCCTGCCGTCTGCACAGGGCCAGGAAGTCCTCAGTGCCCATGGTCGCCAGGGGTATGTGAAAGGCCGAGCCAGCCGTAGAGCGAATGACCTTGGGATTGGTCAATTCCACGCACTGATCCACCAGGATGACCGCCCGGCAACCGGCGGCATCGGCCGTGCGAATGACGGTTCCGGCATTGCCTGGATCACGGATCTGCCAGAAGGCTGCCACCAGGTCGGGCCCCTCCCCCGTCAGGCTCCGGGGATCGTCAAAGTCCGCCGCTTGGGCCAAAAATCCATCAGTCCGCGCCTGGGCCAGGATCCCCTGCGCATTGCCGCTGATGGCATGCATGACCCTGGCGGAGACGAAGTGCCCATAGCAGTCAGGCAGCTCCCGGGCCTGCTCCATGATGGCGCCTACGGTCTCGTTGAGCGGCCGCGGATGACCGCCCTTATCTACAGAAGAGGACTCATCCGCCTGAACATAGAGGTCAGTCAGCAGGTCGGGACGCCAGCGGACCGCCTCGCGCACGCTCTGCGGACCCTCTATCAGGAAGCGGCTATGACGCTGCCGGGCCCGCCGATCCTGCAGTTCAGCCAGGCGACGAATTCGTTGGGCATGCGGGTTGTCAAGAAGGGAGTCATCAAAGGGCATGGGCACAACTCTAGCCCCGGCAGTCGAAAGCACGGCTGACGGACCTTGATGAGCCCGCATCTGTGGGAAAGTTCACTGAAAGAAAGGCCTGCGCCCCTTGTGCTCCTCGGACAAGGGGCTAGGGTTAAAGAACCGGTCGGGTCGACCACGTCCGTTGTTGGTCTGGCGCAGACCGACCATCACTCGTCTGGCTTGGCCAGAATCATTGTGAGGAGACGATATGCCCGTATACACACTTCCCGATCTGCCCTACGACTACTCGGCGCTGGAGCCGTACGTGTCCGGCAAGATCATGGAGCTGCACCATGACAAGCACCATCAGGCTTATGTGAACGGTGCCAACAAGGCCCTGGAGCAGATCCACGACGCGGCCGAGTCCGGCAACGTGGCTCAGTCCAACCTGCTGGAGAAGAACCTGGCCTTCAACCTGGCCGGGCACAAGAACCATTCCATCTTCTGGAAGAACATGGCCCCGGCCATCGGCCAGGAGCCCACTGGCGAGCTCAAGGCCGCCATCGAGGACCAGTTCGGGTCCTTCCAGGGCTTCCAGACCTACTTCGAGTCCATGTGCGCAGGCATCCAGGGCTCCGGCTGGGCCGTCCTTGCCTGGGATACCCTGGGCGAGCGCCTGGTCACCCTGCAGATGTACGACCACCAGGGCAACCTGCCCGTCACCATCTTCCCGCTGGTCCTGCTGGACCTCTGGGAGCACGCCTACTACCTGGAGTACCTGAACGACCGGGCCAGCTATGTCAAGGCCTGGTGGCACATCGTCAACTGGGAGGATGCCTCCAAGCGCTTCGACGAGGTGCGCAACATCAACACCACTCTGGCCAGGTAAAACACCAGCGCTTCCAACCACAGGCGGACCCCGGTCCTTTCCCCTCTCTGCGGGAGGCGGAAAGGACCGGGGTTCCTCTATATCCGGAGCCTGCGGAAAACCCGGGCGATCAGTTGCCGAAGAAGGCGATGGAGCCGGTCAGGGCAGCCAGGGTCAGGGAGATTGCAGGCACAGCCAGGCATATGAGCAGGAAACCGGCGTCACGTGGTCTGATCTGGGAAACCCTGGCATGGGTGCGCGGTGTGCTGCCGCCGAAACCCCTGGCCTCCATGGCCGTAGCCAAGGTCGTCGAACGCCTGATGGACAGGACCAGCAGGGCGAAGGCCTGGGGCATAAAGGCCTTGAAACGGTTCTCATCGCCCAGCCCGCGACTGCGGCGCGAGGCGGTCAGGGCCGACCAGTCATCCTTGAGAACGGTGAAGAGCCGCATGCCGGCCAGCCCGCCGTAGACGAAGCGATCAGGCAGGTGGAGCACCTGGCTGAAGGCATCGGCCAGATCGGTGGCATCTATTCCCAGCACGGTGATGATGGCGGGAATCCCGATGGCCAGGATTCGCAGCGCGGTGGCCAGGGCCAGATCCAACGACCGCTGAGTGATGTGGATCATGCCCCACTGCCAGAAGGTGGCGCCGCCGCTCTTGCCATAGAGGATGATCGCCAGGGCCGAGCCGGGCGCCCCCAGGAAGATGGGCCAGGTGGATCTGACCACCCGCAGGGGTGTGAAGCCTGCCGCGCCCAGCATCAGGAACTCCAGGATCAGTGCCGTCGTGGCCGAGACCGGGTCCAGGCTGATCAGCAGGGGCAGAGCTGCCAGGAAAGCCCCGATCAGACGGAAGGCCGGATTGATGGAGGCTATGTATTGCGACCGGCTGGCCGGCTTGACCGGCTCGTCCCGCTGATCCATGGGCGTGACGGTCAGTCTGGCCGCAACAGTCTTCTGACGGGCCTGCAAATCTGACTCTGATACAGGCCAGACGGCCTTTTGGGCTCCCGGAGGCGTCATCTCCACCAGACGGGCATCCAGGGCCTGGACCAGCTCCCGGTCGTGGGTGACCAGGATGATGCAGGCTCCCTGGTCGCGCAGGTCTGCAATCAGCTGGGCCATGCTGACCCAGGTGTTCCTGTCCTGACCGAAGGTAGGCTCGTCAAGAATCAGCATCTGAGGTGCGGCGGCCAGGGCCGAGGCCACGGTGAGCCGCCGCTTCTCACCGCCCGAGAGCGTGTAAGGGTTGGCATGCGCGTACTGCCTCAGCCTGAAACGGTCCAGCAGCTCCAGGGCGCGAGCCTGGGCCCGGTCCTCGCTCATACCAGTGCGGATTGGAGCCAACTTGACCTCATCCAAGACCGTGCCCCGGGCGAACTGATGCTCGGGATTCTGAAAGACATAGGCGATGCGCGCCGCCAGCTGGGATGAGGTCCATCGGATGGGCTCGGGCTCGGCAGGCATCTGCCCCTGGAGTCCCCGGAGCAGGCGGTCCTGGGCAAGGACCGAACCGGCCACTGGCTCCAGCAGACCGGCCAGGGTCATGGCCAGCGTGGACTTGCCGGCTCCGTTGGCTCCGACCAAGGCGGTGATCTGACCGGCCCTGAATTCCAAATCGATATGCTCGGCCACTGCCTTGCCCTGACGGCCCACCGCCAGATCCTGAGCGGCCAGCAGGACGGGATGATCATCCCGGCCGGGATCGGATTGCCCGGACCTGACCCTGGACCCTCCAAGCTCAGGGAGCGAATCCCTGGCGCTCCTATAAGCTTCGGGAACCCAGATGCCCAGTGAGGCCAGGTCCAATCCCGGATCAGTGAATACCTCCTGGGGGCTGCCGTCGGCCATGATCACCGTCTTGCGATAGGTCGCAGCGCCCGATCCGCCGGTGCTGTCTTCAACCTCGCCCAGCCCAAGCACGATGACCCGGTCGATCATATCCATCCATGGACCTGCCCGGTGCTCGACCAGAATCATGGTCGAGCCTTGCCGGTCCAGGACCTTCCTGACGGCGCCGACAATCTGGTCGACGCCGACCGGATCCAGATTAGCCGTGGGCTCATCCAGCAGGAGCAGCCCAGGCTGCATGGCCAGGGCGCCGGCCAGGGCCAGACGCTGCATCTGCCCTCCGCTCAGATGCATGGTGGACCGGGTCAGCTGCAGGTCAGCCAAACCCACCTCGGCCATGGCCCTCTGCACCCGTGGCCAGATTTCCTCTCGGGGCAGCCCCATGTTCTCGGGCCCGAAGGCCACATTGTCACCAAGCCGCTGAAAGATGGCCTGGGCATCCGGATCCTGCAGGACCAGCCCCACACGCCCCCGGCTGGAGACGGCGGGATTGCCGTCAATCAGGACCTGGCCCTGGGTCACCCCGCCTTCGTCATCCTCGACCTGATCCTGACCGCTCTGCGGGGCATGATCGCCCAGAAGCCCGGCCACACCCTCGAGGATGGTCGATTTGCCAATGCCGGAGGCTCCCAGCAGCAGCACCCGCTGACCTGCAGGAATGCTCAGGGAGAGGTCCTTGACGGCGAAGTGGTTCCGATAGGCATGCCGATAACCCCAACCGCGCAGCTCCAAGGCTGCGGGTCGGTAGGGGTTGTCCTGGATGCTCCGGTCCACGCCCAGACCTCTACTTCCCGGCCGTATGAATATCGCGGCCGGAGGCGAAGCGGTCCAGAGCCCCGGTGGCGGCAATGGCCTTATAGAGGTACCAGACCAGCACTCCAGCGATCAGAGCGCCCGAGATCAGGGTCGCTATCAGATAGATCACCCCATAGGGGCCGGTCAGGTTGATGGCCTGCAGGTGCGTGCAGAAGGAGTACAGCCAGCAGCCGAAACCAGCGGCAGCGCCTGACAGTGCCACCGTGGACATGTTCCAACGCCGGTAACGCAGCAGCATGAAGACCAGTTCGGCCATGAAGCCCTGAAGCAGGCCAATCAGTATGGTCTCCACAGGCACCCATTGGCTGCCCAGCAGCGACTCCAGGATGGCTGCGACAAGCTCGGCATAGACGGCCGCCCCCGGCTTGCGCACGATGACCGACGCCAGAGGCCCGGCAAACAGGTAAAGACCGTTGAGAATGCCCCCCAGACCGGGCACGACCCCGTCCAGGAATGACCAGGGAATGGTGGTCACCATGGCGACCACCCAGTAGATGACTGCGGAGGCCACCCCGATGACCGAGGCTACGGCGATATCCACCACCCTCCACCGTCGGGAGGGGGTCCTGACCTGGGAGGGAGTCCGCTCGGACTCCGGCTCCGATCCGGAAGCAGTGTTGTTGATGAAATGACCATCGGTCATGATCTTGTGCCTTTCCTCGGGGCGCTCCCTATGAGCGCCATCCCGTTCAGGCACGGGTCCAGTGACATCCGTGCGCCGGCATTACCCGGTAAACGTTCGTCCGGTTGAGGCTGAGCCTCCTCTCAGCCGCACGCCCATAGGCATACGGCCCCCGTGTCACTTGCCATCTTAGAACATACGGTGGTCAAGGGAATCCAGCAGCAGGGCCTCGGTGATGATGTTGTCGACCAGCCCCTGCAGGGAGATGGACTCGTTCGGGCTGTGGGCGTTGGACTGGGGATCCTCCGGGCCGGTCACCAGGACCTGGGCCTCAGGGAAGAGCCGCTTGAGTTCGGGGATGAAGGGGATGGATCCGCCCTCGCCCTTGTTGACCGGATCCCGTCCGAAGGCCTGCCGCATGGCCTCCTCGGCCTGCCGGACCACCGGGCTGCCGGCATCCATGGCCCATCCCATGCCCATGTCGCCGGGCGTGACCTCCACCCTGGCCCCCTGAGGAGCATGGGCGATCAAAAAATCAGCCAAGGCCTGCGCGGCCTGCTCAGGGCGCTGGGTGGGCGCAGTGCGCAGGGAAATGCGGAAGCGGGTCGTATCAGCCAGCACGTTGAAGGAGCCCTCCACCGGGTGGGCATCGAAGCCGATCACCGCCGCTGCAGGCTTGGTCCAGAGCCGGGAGGCCAGGGAGTCGGTTCCGGCCAGCCGGTAGGAGTCCACCACGCCGGCATCCGCACGCAGCTGGGCCTGGTCCAGGTCACGCTGCAGGCCGCCTATGGGCTGTCCGCCCTCCAGGCCGGGCACCGCCAGCTGACCCTGGTCGTCATACATGGAGGCGATCAGCATGGCGGCCAGGGTGTTGGCATCCAGGATGGGCCCGCCGAACTGCCCGGAGTGAACCGGATGCTCAAGGACTGTGACCGTGACATCCAGGTCTGCATTCCCTCTTAGGGAGGTGGTCAGGCTGGGGGTGTCCGCCGACCAGTTGCCCGAGTCGGCCACGATGATCAGATCCGAGGCGAAATCGTCCCGATGAGCCTGGAGGAAGGGGATGAAGCTGCGCGAGCCCATCTCCTCCTCACCCTCGATGAAGACCTTGACGTTGACGCGCAGGTCCTTGCCCAGGGCGTGCAGGGCACCCGAGTGGATGGCGATGCCGCCGCCGTCGTCGGCCGATCCGCGTCCATAGAGCCGTCCCTCCTTTTCCACGCCGGTAAAGGGGTCAGTGGACCACTGTGAGGGATCGGGCACCGGCTGCACATCGTGATGAGCGTAGAGCAGGACGGTCGGGGCCTTGTCATCCACCTGCCGGGATCCGATCACCTCGAAGGCGCCCGGGGTCCCGTCAGGATTGGTCGCCTGGACCACCCGGGCATCTACACCCACCTGCCGCAGTTGCCCGGCCACATAGTCGGCCGACCGTCGCATGTGATCCCCGGTGATCCCCTTGGCCGAAACCGAAGCCAGGGCGATCTTGTCCTTGAGCAGATCGACGATCCGGCTCCTATCGTCCTGCACACGTGTGCGGATCGTCTCCAGGCCCAGCTCCGCCATCGTTACCTCCTGTGATTGCTTGCGAATCAATGCTTGCGAGTCTAGGCGTCACCGTAACCTGTTCGCATGACATGGAACCCCTTCTCACGCAAGGATCGACGGGACAAAGAGGCGGAGGCGGACCAGACGGCCTCCACTGAAGAAGCACGAGGCAAGGGACGCCCCACACCCAAGCGCAAGCAGGCCGAGGCCCGGAACCTGCGCCCGCTGGTCCCCAAGGACCGCAAGGCCTCTCGCAAGGCCGCCAAGGCCCGGATCCGAGCCCGTGAGGATGCCCAGTACGAGGCCATGAGAACCGGCGACCTCGACCACATGCCCAAGTCGGAGCGCCTGCCCTGGCGGATCTACATCCGCGACTATGTGGATGCCCGCTTCAATCTGCTGGAATGGATATTCCCGGCCATCATCCTTATGTTCGTCGCCACCCTGATGGGCATGTTCGTGGGCCCTCAGCACTATGCAACCTTCACCATGGCGGTGACCGTCCTGCTCTATGGCTACCTGATCATTGCCCTGATCGATACCTGGCTGATGTGGCGCAAGCTCAAGCGCCTGCTGATCGACAAGTTCGGCGAGCGCTCGGTGGCCAAAGGTTCGCGTTCGGCCTCCTACGCCTGGCAACGGGCCATGATGGTCCGGCGGTGGCGGGTTCCCAAGCCCAATCAGAGCAAGCGCGGGCACTGGCCCGACTGACAGCCGATTATCCTGACATACCAAACGGTGAAGTAGTCATGCCGCCCGGTGCCCTTGGGTTCCGGGCGGTCTTTGCACTCACTCCGCATTGTGCGAATGCTCTTCATTCTCCCAGCCGGTACGGCTAGCATGGATTGTTATGCAGCAATCGATCAACCAACCCGGCACAGAGTCTCTTGACCCATGGGACGCCGACAGCCGCCAGTACGACACCATCATTATCGGATCAGGCCCAGGCGGGTATGCCACAGCCCTGCGCACGGCAGAGCTGGGCGGACGGGTGGCCCTGGTCGAGCAGGACACTGTGGTCGGCGGCGTTTGCCTGAACCGCGGATGCATCCCCACCAAGGCCCTGCTGACAGCCACCCAGGTTCTCGAACAGGCTGATCTCGGGGCCGCCATGGGCATCAATATCGGGTCGGCCAGCATCGACTACCAGAAGCTCCAGGATTATCAGGACCGGATGGTGGACGCCATGACCGGCGGCCTGTCCAGCCTGCTGAAGCAGCGTGGCATCACCGTGGTGCACGGCCACGGCACCATCGTCGGCGACGGCCTGGTGGAGGTGACCGACGATGACGGCAATCGAACCCGGCTGACCACCTGTGACACCATCCTGGCCACCGGGTCACACGCCAGGCCCTTGGAGGAGCTCCCCTTCGATGATCTGGTCATCGACACCGACCGGGCGCTGACCCTCAAGCCCTTTCCCCGCCGGGCGCTGATTATCGGCTCAGGTGCGGTGGCCCTGGAATTCGCCACCATTTGGAACCAAGCCGGCTGCCAGGTGACCCTGCTGGTCAGACATGACCGGGTGCTCTCCCACTGGGGTCGGCGGACCGGCCAGATCATGACCCGGGAGCTGGAGCGTCAGGGAATTCAGATCATCACCCATGCCCGCTGCTCGGGCGGGCACCGTCTGTCCGCAGATGAAGGCATTCAGATCGACTACCAGCCGGCCGACGACAAGGGCCAGGCGGGAGCGATCGAGACCGATCTGGTCCTGGTGGCCATCGGCAGGGATCCCAATACCAACCCCCAGCATATGAAGGAGCTGGGCATCGACATGGATGAACATGGCCAGGTCCTGACCGACTCCCAAGGGCGCACCAGCCGCGACCGAGTTTGGGCCCTGGGCGACATCACCCCGGGTCACCATCTGGCTCACAGGGCCTTCCAGCAGGGCATCACCCTGGCCGATGCCGCCTCTGGTCTGGATCCTGAACCTGTCAATGAGGCCACCATCCCCCGCGTGGTCTTCTCCTCCCCACAGGCCGCAGCTGTGGGATTCAGCCGGCAGGAGGCCGAGGACGATCCATCGCTGAACCAGGTCAAGGAGACCATCTACCCCATGATGGCCAACTCGCGCATGCGCATGAGCGGCCTGCAGGGCACCCTCAGCCTGATCACCGCCTGCCAAGCCACCGATCTGGAGAAGCAGATAGTCGTCGGTCTGGAGATGGTCTCCCCCCAGGCCTCCGAGAATATCGCCGAGGCCCAGCAGCTGGTGGGCAACCAGATCCCCCTGCACCGGGCGGCCGGGCTCATCCATCCCCATCCCACCTTCTCGGAAGCCATTGGAGAGGCCCTGCTCAAGGCTGACGGCAGACCCCTGAACATGCGTTAGGCATGCGGTAGACTGGTCAACCAGTGAACGTTTCCGAGTGAGGATGGCATGGCTACAGAGGACACCAAGGGCAAAAAAACAAAAAAGAAGAACAGCACGATCAGCCAGATCGTCAAGATCTACCAATTCACTTACGCAGAGGACAAGGCTCTTCCCTGGCTGCTGGCCGCGGCCATTCTGGTGCCCACACTGATAGCCGTGGTGATCTGCCTGCTGGCTCACTTTGGCTGGCTGTCCTGGATCCTGACCGTGCTTCTGGGCATCATGGTCGGCCTGCTTCTGGCCACCATGACCCTGACCAGGCGCTCCGACAAGGTCGGCTACGCCAAGATGGAGGGTCGTCCAGGCGCTGCCGCCGCCGTGCTGAGCAGCATCTCCAAGGCGGGCTTCTCCTTCCCCCAGGAACCCGTCTGGATCGATGCCAAAACCAAGGACGCCGTCTGGAGGGGCACCGGCCGCACCGGGGTCTACCTGATAGCCGAGGGCGACTACAACCGCGTCAACAAGGCCATGAACCGCGAAGAGGAGAAGATCCGCCGCATCACCCGTGGGTCGGCCATCCCCATCTACCGGATCAGCGTGGGCCACGGACCCGACCAGGTTCCGCTCAACAAGCTCCAGCGCACCGTGATCAAGAAGAAGGTCAAGCTGACCGCCACCGAGCTGGAGACCCTGAACGACCGGCTGGTCACCCTGCAAAAACGGCAGAGCGCCCTGGGAATGCCCAAGGGCATCGATCCGACCAAGATACATGTCAGCCGCAAGGCCATGCGCGGGCGCTGATGTTTTCAAGGTCCCGGCATCTCCCTCAGGGAGGCGCCGGGACCTTCGCATGAAACACCCCCGTAACCTCAGCGGCGCATTGCTGAAAAAACCGGTCCCCTAGACTGGGTGACCGTTACGGTTTCCACGAAAGGAGCAGTTCAGTGAGAGAACTGAAGTCAAAGGCCGATTGCGAAGCTCTGATCAATCAGGAGGGCGTGGAATATGTCTCAGTCAGGTTCACGGACCTGATCGGGGTCCAGCAGCACTTCACCGTGCCCGCCAGCGAATTCCTCAAGGACGCCTTCACAGACGGCATGGCCTTCGACGGCTCCTCCGTCCAAGGCTTCCAAGCCATCAACGAATCGGATATGAAGCTGATTCCCGATCCAGAGACTGCCTACCTGGATCCCTTCCGCCGTCATCGCACGCTGAATGTGGCCTTCTCCATTGTCGACCCGGTGACCGACGAGCCCTACTCGCGCGACCCCCGGCAGATCGCCGCCAAGGCGGAGGCCTACCTGCGCTCCACCGGCATCGCCGACACGGCCTCCTTCGCCCCCGAGGCCGAGTTCTTCATCTTCGACAAGGTCCGCTTCGAGAACAGCATGCAGCGCTCCTTCTACGAGGTCGACTCCATCGAGGCTCCTTGGAACTCGGGCGTCGACGTCGAGGAGGACGGCTCCGACAACATCGGCTTCAAGAACCGGGTCAAGAAGGGCTACTTCCCTGTGCCCCCCATCGACCACTACCAGGATCTGCGCGACGACATGGTGGCCAACCTGCAGAAGGTGGGCCTGATTCTGGAGCGCTCCCATCACGAGGTGGGCGGCGCCGGCCAGCAGGAGATCAACTATCGCTTCAACACCCTGCTGCACGCAGGCGACGACCTGATGAAGTACAAGTACGTGGTCCACGAGACCGCCGCCCTGGCCGGCAAGGCTGCCACCTTCATGCCCAAGCCCATCGCCGGGGACAACGGGACCGGCATGCACTGCCATCAGTCCCTCTGGAAGGATGGCAAGCCCCTCTTCTACGACGAGAACGGCTACGGCGGACTCTCCGACATCGCCCGCTGGTATGTGGGCGGCCTGATCGAGCATGCCTCGTCCGTCCTGGCCTTCACCAACCCCTCCACCAACTCCTACAAGCGGCTGGTGCCCGGCTACGAGGCCCCGGTCAACCTGGTCTACTCGGCCAGGAACCGTTCGGCGGCCATCCGCATCCCCCTGGCCGGCACCTCGCCTGCCGCCAAGCGGATCGAGTTCCGCGCCCCCGACCCCTCCTGCAACCCCTTCCTGGCCTTCTCGGCCCAGCTGATGGCAGGACTGGACGGCATCCTCAACCACACCGAGCCTCCGGCCCCCATCGACAAGGACCTCTATGAGCTGCCCCCGGAGGAGCACGCCCAGATCAAGCAGGTGCCCGGCTCCCTGGAGGAGGCTTTGAACGCCTTGGAAGAGGATCACGACTTCCTGAGCGAGGGCGACGTCTTCACCGATGACCTGATCCAGACCTGGCTGGATTTGAAGCGCGGCGAGCTGGACCAGACCCGTCTGGCCCCCACCCCCCTGGAGTACGAGCTCTACTTCCACATCTGAGTTCACCTGACGGCTGACGCTGGCTGACCGGCCAGGTCACATGTGGCCCGATCCTTCCTGCTGAAGGGTCGGGCCTTTTTGTATCCCGCCTATAGACGGCAACACGCCAGCCCCGGCATCCCGGCATGCGGTCAGGCCAGAATGAGTAGAGGCATGAAAACGGATCCGATGGAGGTGGAAACCGATGCGCTGGCTGCGTGAGTTCATGGAGTTGCCCGTATATCTGCGAGCCATGCTCATCGTGGACCTCATGTGCAACTTCGGCATCGGCCTGGTCATGCCCATCGAGCTGCTCTTCGCCACCCATTCCCTGGGCGCCACCATGAGCGAGGCCGCCCTCCTGGTGACCATCAGCTCGGTAGGGTCGCTGATCTCCAACCCCATCATCGGCTGGGTCTCGGATCGTCGCTCCTCCTGGCTGGCCATGCACACGGCCATGATCTTCTCGGTCATCGGCCCCCTGATTTTCACCATGGCCCACGACTACCGGGCAGCAGTGGCGGGAGCCTTCGTCTCGGGCCTGGGGATGGGCATGCAGACCTCCTGGGCCAGCATTCTGACGCAGATCTCCACCAGGGAGCAGCACCGGATCGTCTACGGCATCAACCAGGCCGAACTCAACCTGGGTATCGGCCTAGGAGCTGCCGTGGGCGGACTACTGGCCGCAGGTGGTCAGGACTTCCTCTACCGCATTGGTTTTGGCGGCAGGGCCCTGGGATTCGCCCTGCTCAGCCTGTCCTTGCTGGTCATCGAACGACACTGGCAGCTGCGCCGGCTGACGGCTGAGCTCAAGGCCCAGGCAGAGCGAGAGGTCGTCCATGAATCCGCAGGGGCAACCCATGCCCTGCAGGACAGCCAAACAGAGGGCGCAGAAACCATGACCGTCAACGGCACCTTCGGCGGACGCACCAGCTCGCTGACCAGGGTGCTGGCCTCAATGGCCCTGCTGACCATGGGAACCTTCTTCATGGACCTGTTCGGCTACTCCCAGTTCGACGCCGGCCTGGTCACCACACTGATCTCCGATCCGCACATTCCCCGCTGGTCCCTGTCAGTGGTGGACGTGGTCAACACCTTCTCGGTGGTGATCATGAACATCGTGCTGCTGCCCCGGCTCAAGGACGCCAACCATGTGCGCCTGCTGCGCACCGTGCCGGTCTTCTGGGCTGCGGCCTGGGTGATCATCGTCCTGGGCCTGCGCCTGGATTCCACCCCCGGCGCCCTGAGCGTGGCCTCCCTGGGCATCACCATCTTCGGGCTGGGCGAGGTCATGATGGGCATCTCCCAGCCGGTTGTGGCCGCCGAACTGGCCGGGCCATCCTTCAGCGGACGCATGTTCGGCCTGCTCAATACGGCCGCCTCCCTGGGCTACATCGTGGGACCCATGTTCGCCTCCTACATCCTGGCCGGACATGAGGTCATTCCCTTCCTGGCCATGTGCGCCATCGGCCTGGTGGTGCTGGCTGTCCCCTGGTTCCTGGCCATCCCCTCGCGGCAGATCACCAGCCGGAAGAGCCCGGCCGCCGTCTAATCCCGGACAAGGCATGGCGCCTGACTGACAACTTTGTCTTAGAGTCAGCCTTCGTCGGCTGCCCGATGGGCATCGCCAGGCTCCGAACCCGCCATCAGGGTCTTGGCCAGGTCCACAAACCGTTTGGTCAACGGCGAATCATCCAGGGAGCCATCAGGCCTGAGCACTGCCGGACGACCGGACTCCCCCGACTCGCGCAGGTCGGTCTGCAGGGGCAGCTGCTCCAGCAGGGGCACCTGATACCCCAGGTCACGGGTCAGCTGGTCGGCCACCCGCTGGCCGCCGCCCTGACCGAAGATGCGCAGCCGCTCGCCATTGTGCTCGTACCAGGACATGTTTTCGATCACACCCTGGACCTTGGTAGGCAGTTGGAGGGCCACCAGCCCTGAACGCACGGCCACCTGCGAGGCCGAGGGCTGGGGGGTGGTGACCACAATCAGCCGGCTGTTGGGCAGGGCCTGGGCCACTGACAGGGCCATATCCCCGGTGCCAGGAGCCAGATCCAGCAGCAGCACATCGGGATCGCCCCACCAGACATCAGAGAGGAACTGCTCCAGCGAGCGCTGCAGGCGAGGACCCCTCCAGAGGATGGCCCGGTCCGACCCGGCGAACATGCCGATGGAGATCAGCTTGACCCCCCAGGCGGTCACCGGCATCAGCATGCCGTGCAAGTTGGTGGGCCGGCTGTGCACGCCGAAGAGCCCAGGCAGGGAGAATCCGTAGATGTCCGCGTCAATGGCGGCCGTGTCATAGCCCAGGGCAGCCAGCGTGGCCGCCAGGTTGACGGTCACCGAGGATTTGCCCACGCCCCCCTTGCCCGAGGCGATGGCGAAGATGCGGGTGCCTACGCCAGGCTTGGAGAAAGGGTTGCTGCGCCGGGCGGCCTTGAGGTCGGCCACCAGGTTGTCCAGCTTCTCCCGGCTCATGGAGGAGACATCGATATGCGGACGCAGCCGGGCTCGCGGGTAGGAGGTCACGGTCCCGTTGATCTGGTTGGTGATGGTGGTCGACAGCGGGCATCCCTTGATGGTCAGCTCCACCCGCACGGTCACCTCATAGTCGGCCTGGGCATCCCTGGCCGGCTCGACAATGATGTCAGTGATCATGCCCAGATCGGTGATGGATCGACCCAGTTCTGGATCGATGACCCGGCTGAGCCGCTCATAGACCTCCCCCTTGATTCTTCGAGGCAGCTCCTCCAGATTCCGGGTCCCTTCCTTGCGATGCTCTACTTGTTCCATGCCGTCACCATATCGCGCCCAGCCATCGGCTGCTAGGGCGCGGCTGGTCGGATATTGCGAATGTCACAATCAGCCTTGGGCCGGGCTTGGGTCGCCGGTGTCAAGCAGACGGTGGAAAGCCGCCTCGTCCAGGATGGGCAGGCCCAGACTCTCGGCCTTGTCGGCCTTGGAGCCCGGGTTGGCACCGACCACCACATAGGTGGTCTTCTTGCTGACGGACCCAGAAGCCTTGCCGCCGCGCTCCACGATGGCCTCCTTGGCAGAGTCCCTGGAGAAGTCCTCCAGACTGCCGGTGACCACCACGGTCATGCCTTTCAGGGTCTGCGGCTTGGTGCTGCGTTCGACGTGAGCGCCCACCCCTGCGGCCTGCCAGGCATCCAGGATGCGACCGCGCCAGTCGCCGGGCTGTCGGGCGCCCTGGAACCAGTCGTGGATGGAGTGCGCAATCTCGGGGCCCACCCCGTCCAGCTCGGACAAGTCCTCCACGCTGGCCTCCTCCACGGCCTTGAGCGAGGGGAATCGGGTGGCGATGGCCCGGGCCGAGGTCGGTCCCAGGTGCCGGATGGACAGGGCCACCAGGACCCTCCACAGGTCGGCATGCTTGGCCTTGTCGATCTCTTCAAGCATCTGCAGGGTGTTCCTGGAGGGTTGGGCGTCGGCACTGTCCAGTGCGGCCTCCTGGACCTGGGTTTCATGACTGTTCATGGCCCGCTCGCCTTGTCCAGCCTGGGCGCCCTTGGGCAGATTATAGAAGGCCGGCACCCGGTACCAGAGGCCGCTGCCGCCAGTCCTGCGCTTGGTTGCGGCGCGCCCCTGCCGGCCTTCGACCTCCACCTGCTCCATCAGAGGAACCTCACGCCAGACATAGACCTGACCCAGATCCTCCACCTTCAGCTCGAAGAGGCCTGCCTCGCTGGTCAGGACCGGATCCTGACGTGGCGGAAGCTTCAAGTCCGGGTCCGGCTGGTAGGGGGCTGCCTGGCCGCCCTGGTCGACCAGGACCTCACGCAGGCCGGGGGCGTAGACCTCCACGGAATCGGGCCGGTTCTCGTCGGGGTTGGTCAGGGCTATGGCGCTCTGCTCCCCCAGATGCTCGATGTCCAGGGCCTTCCGCGAGGCCATGTGGATGATCCGCTCGGTCAGCTGGGCCGGGCAGGACTCCACGTTGGGGCAGCGGATGTCCACATCGCCCTCCTTGGCCGGAGCCAGACGGGCGCCACAGCTGGGGCAGGTCTCGGGCATGACGAAGGGTCTCAGCTCCTTCTCGCGCCCCTTCCTGGCCTCGACGACCGGTCCGACCAGCTCGGGGATCACATCGCCCGCCTTGCGGACCACGACCGTGTCCCCGATCAGAATGCCCTTGCGCTTGACCTCAGAGGCATTGTGGAGGGTGGTCCTGGAGACCGTGGACCCGGCCACGGTGACCGGGGTGAGCACAGCCACCGGGGTGATTCGCCCGGTCCTGCCCACCTGGACGGTGATGTCCAGAAGCCGGGTATTGACCTCCTCCGGCGGGTACTTGTAGGCCACGGCCCAGCGGGGGGCACGGGAGGTGGCGCCCAGCCTGCGCTGGAGATCCCGGTCCTGAAGCTTGACGACGATGCCGTCCAGGGCGTGCTCGATGTCGTTGCGGTGCTGGCCATAATAGTCGATCATGTCCAGGATCTGGTCGAAGGAGGTGACGACCCGGTTGTGGGGAGAGACCGGAATCCCCCACTGCTTGTAGAGGTCGTAGGCCTGGGACTGGTCGATGACTTCGTCATGGGTCCCCTTGGGATGGGCCGGGCCCCACCTCAGGGAGCCCAGGCCATGGGCGTAGAAGCTCAGACGACGGCTGGCTGTAATGCGCGGGTCCTTCTGCCGAAGAGACCCGGCGGCGGCGTTGCGAGGGTTGGCAAAGGGCGCCTTGCCCTCCTTCTCCTGCTGCTCATTGAGAGCCTTGAAGTCGTCGAACCGCATGAAGACCTCGCCGCGGACCTCCACGAACTCAGGGATGTCGCGGGCCGGGCCGGACAGGTTCTGCGGAATGCTTGGGATGGTCCGGACGTTCAGGGTGATATCCTCTCCGGTCACCCCGTCCCCCCTGGTCAGCCCCTGCTCCAGCACCCCGTTGCGGTAGAGAAGGTTGAGGGCCAGGCCGTCGATCTTGACCTCGCTGGTCATGGGCAGGGCCTTGTCCTCTGGCCAGTCAAGCTCGCTGCGAAGCCCCTCATACCACTGGCGCAGCTCGGCGACGCTGAAGACGTCATCCAGGCTGAGCATCTGGGAGGGGTGGCGGACCGAGGCGAAGTCGTTGGAGAAGGTCCCTCCGACCCGGTGCGTCGGCGATTGGGGGGTGTCCAGGCTGGGGAAGCGGGACTCCAGCTCCTGCAGGCAGCGCATCCGGGCATCGTAGGCCGCGTCGGAGGAGACCGGCGCATCGTCTATGTAGTAGGCGACCTGGTCGGACTCCACCCAGGCGGCCAGCCTGGACCAGAGACGCTGGGCCTGTTGGGCTCCCAGGGAGTCAAGATCCAGCTCCCCCAGCCGCATGGCATCGGCATCGTCGGGCTGCAGGGATGCTATCCATCGGTCAGTGCCCGGCCTGGGCCTGGACTGGGCATTGCCATCCTGATCACTGGTTTGCTGAATATCTTCCTGAGCTGTTTTGTCATGCATTGAGCGACCTCATGAACTGTGCCTGTACCACATCAACACCTTCATTATCGTCGTCGTTCATCCTGGCGGCCGCCATTGACAGGGTTCGGGCCGGGACGAAGAGCCCGCCGTCCACACAGATGCGCGCGGCCTGGCGCACTATCGAAGCCACCTCGGTGTGAGGCCAGACCGGCAGGCCGTGTTCAGCCAGCACCTGGCGGGCCTGTCTGTGGTTTTCGGGCAGGACCACGCACTGGGAGCGGGCCCTGGCCTGCAGCTCGGCCAGCTCGCTCTTGAGGGCTGGTATCCGGTCAGGACTGATATGCTCGCTCATCAGATAGGCCGCTGCAGCCACGTCGAACTCGTCGCGCATCCATGAGGCATAGGCCAGACGGTAGTAGGCGAAGGAGGCATCGTCCCGGTCCAGAGCCACCCTCAGAGCATTGAGTGTGGCAGCCCGGGCCGAATCCCAGTCCTCCCGGTTGGCCAGCATGACTGCCAGCTTCAGATGGGAGAGCGGGTAGGCGGGCGCATAGGCCACCATGGCGTTCAGGTGTTTGAGGGCCGCTTGGTCCTCCTTGAGCTGGGCCAGCAGATCGGCTATCTCCAGGTGGGCATAGAAGAGGTTGTCAGGAATGAGCAGGGTCCGCTCCCCCGGTGTGGCGAAGAGGCGGTTATAGACCACCCGCTCGGCGTAGGAGTTGAAGTAGCGGGGCACCTGGCCCTCGGCCGCAAAGACGGCATCCATATGGGCGATGGCATCCTGCTCAACCTGTATGCCCTGGGCTGCGCCGCCGGAGAAGAGCAGATCGCGGGCTTTGACGCGCTCCTTGTCCAGCTGTGAGGACAGTGAGAAGTCGAAATCGGGAACAGGGGTGCCGTCGATCATGGCGCTGGCAACCTGAGGGGCCAGCTGTTCCAGCTCCGGGTCGCCAATGCTTTCGATGATGCCCGTGGCCGCCTGGGCCTTGGCTGCCGAAGTCATGGCCCGGTCAGAAGCCAGCTGGTGGAAACCGCCTACAGCCCTCTGCAGCAGGTCGGCCCGCTGGATGGACAGATCGACGGCCTTATGTGCGCCCAGTGCCTTGGCAGACTTGTCGGCAAAGGCCACCTCGGAGAACTCGGGCTCCTCCTGGCTGCCATGGGGGCTGAAGCGATCATCGCGCATGTCGAAGACAGCCTCAGTGGGCTTGAGCCCGCCCTGGGAATCCAGCTGCATGGCCGCGTCGAAGAAGCGGTAGACGGCACGTGGATCCTTCAGACCCTGTGAACGGATGCGGGAGAGGAAGAGTTCCCTGCTGAAGACCACCGAAACCAAGGTGCGTATGGTCGGATTGCTCTGCAGAGCGCTGAGCGGGTTCTGCGATGCGTCGTCGTCGCTCTGATCTGCGGAGGCATCATCATTGGAGACATCCTCGTCCGAGGCTCCATCCGTGGCAGACTCGTCCTTGTCGGACCCATTGGCTGACGACGGCGCTGCAAAGGCTGCAGAGTCAAGGTCCACGCCCTGCATGAGATCCTTGAACTCACGATCTACGGATTCCTTTTCCCCCTGATCCTCAGCCTTGTCTTCCTCTTCGTCCTGTTGTTGCTCAGGAGCCATCCGGGAGGCGATGGGCTTGGTGGGATCGCCGTGTACGTCGCCATCCTTGGGATCAGCCTTGGACCCAGTGGGGGCCACCTCACCCGAACGCATGCGTTCAAAGGCCTCCAAAGCCTGTCCCATCATGGTCCTGATGGCCGAGTTCTGCTGGTCGACAGCCTCTTCCAGACCGATGGAGTCGATCTGCAGGCTGACCTCGCGCACAGCTGGATCCGCTCCGAAGGCCAGGGCGGCCATCATCAGCCCGACGCGCAAATTGTAGTCAGCGCTCATGGCGGAACGTTCGCCCTCGTCCAGGTCCCGCCAGGCCCGTGACTTGTCCTCGTAGCGGCTGGAGGGCATCATGGTGCGTCCTGCCGCAGTGAAGGCCAGAGCCACCTGCCCCTGGGCCAGATTGGACCTGAACTCCACATCAAAACGGAAGGGCAGCCGCAGGGATCGCATGAGCATGGCCAGCGTCTGCCGGTAGACCCACTCGGATTGCACGGGCTCCTGACCCTGGCCGTCCGCCCGCACCGGCAGCGCCTGGGGAGCCTGTTGACGCACCATGACAGCGGTGGCTGCGGCCTTGTCGACCATGGCGTTGATGGCGGTCCGCCCGTCGTCCTCCAGCGGGTCGAAGCGAATCGGATAGTCACCCGGGCGCAGCAGGGCGACAATGGCAGGATCGTCCAAGAGGGCCTGATCCAGCCGGGTAGCCTGGACGCGGTTGATCGAGTCCTCGGTGGGCAGCGTCCCCAGGCGAGCATTGCGCTCCAGCCAGGCGCTGACAGCGGCAAACCTGTTCAGATTGCCTTCGATGCGCAGGGCCGCCAAGGCGGCAGTGAACTCCAGTCCGTTATCCCAGCTCAGGAAGTAGGCGCCGGAGTAGGAGGAAGCATACAGATGCAGGGGCTCCGCCCCGTGAACGGCCTCCAAACCCGAGACGGGCGACAGGGCCCCGGCCTCACGCATCAGGTCGGCGAACAGATCCTCCAGCCCGGAGACCCGCTGCCCATGGGAGCGTGCCTGGATCATGTCGCCCACGCTGCGTCGGATGGCTCCCATCGGTGCCTCCCGGTTGAGCCGGTAGAAGATGTTGCCCGAGCCGAACCCGGTGAAAGTCCCCTGGATGCGCGGCAGCAGGTAGGCGGCGAAGAAGGCGATGGCCACAGCATCCCGATACTCCAGGTCCAGACGCATCTCCGGAGGCAGCAGGGGGCGCAGCTGCTCCAGGCAATAGCGGCCATTGGACCGCAGCCAGGAGGCCAACCAGCGCAGGTGGCCGGCATCGTCACGACCTACTACAGCACCTTGCAGGGCGCGGACCGGCCCCGAACCCTGTTCTGGATCAAGACCCAGCCGACGACCGTCGGCCAAGGTCACCTCCTCCTCCCGGCCCAGCAGGAAGGCAGGCTCCATGTTCTGCAGGTCCATCCGGCTCTGCTCGCCAATGAAAACCCGGCCATGGTCGTCAGCCAGAGCGATCTGGGCAAAGTGACGGCGATCGGTGAAGATTCCCAATGCGAAGCCCCGGCCTGGGGCATCGGGCCACTGGACCCAGCCCAGCGTCAGCCCTCCGGGCACGCCCTGCAGGCGGGGAAAAAGCCGGCGCTTGACAGCAATGCCTAAAATACGGCTGTGAGAGGCCAGGAATTCGCGCATCTGCCGATAATCCGGATGGCCTCCCGTCCGGTTGATCAGATCGACCATGTCGGCCACCGAAGAATCCAGGGGACGATCCCCACGACCCCCCGTGGTCGGCCGAGAGGAGCCCGCCAATCCCTCCAGTGCGGAAAGAATGGAGCGGCCCAGGCCGGACAGATCCCCGAACCCCCGGGACTTCTTCGCGTTCTTGGACATACCTTCGATTGTCCCAATCCAGCGCGACATGTCGCCGTTAGAATAAAACCGTGATGACTCTGCCAGCCCTGCGACGACCCACCCCGGCCAGGGGTACGACCATTCGGCTGCTGGCAGCGCTTGTTGTTGTGCTCATCCTCGAACTGGGAGTGTTCAATCTGGCCCATTGGCAGTCCCTGATAGGCTCCAGGTCAAACTCTCCGGCACAGACTACGGGCGATGCCCACTCCCCACCAGGCCGGCTGGGACCAGGGCTGTCCCCTCTGCCGGGCGGGGGACTGAAAATTGCCGATCCGGCTGGCGCCTGGGTGGATGTCCCTGTCGCCGATGGACAGGCATCCTTCGCCCAGGCTCACTTTGCAGAGGATGTCGAGGGTTCATTCCTGTCGCAGATCCATGTACGTCTGGACCTGCGCCTGGCCGGCGATGGGGGATGGACCCAGGGCACCCGAGGACTGGTCTGCCCCGGTCAGGCCCGCAGCCACTACCTGCGCATCCGCGGAAATCCCAGCGGCGCCCGGATCCAGTCCATGCGCCTGTGGATACAGGAACCCACCGGATCCCGGCTGGCACTGACCGGGATGACCCCGGCCAAGGTGGTCCCCCTGGACCTCAGCTTGGCGCGGATACTGATGCTGGCCTGTCTGGCGGCGCTGATCCTGGGCTACCTTCCCGGCTCGATCCTCTGGCGGACCCGGCTGGATACGGGCTCAGCGAGCCAGCGCCTGGTCCTGGCCCTAATCCTGGCCCCGCTGGCAGCCTGGTCCTGCTGGAACATCCAGCATGATCTGTCCACCTTCACCCCCATGGCCTACCACCAACCACATGCCTACGTCTACGACTTCAACCAGTACGATCACGTAGCCCAGGCCCTTCTTCATGGACGCCCCTGGCTGGATCTGGGCCAGGCGCCAGGTCTGGCCAAGGCAGCCAACCCCTTTGACATAGCCACCCGCAACGCACTGCTGGCCCAGGACCAGCAACCCATATATTGGGACTACGTCTACCGGGGCGGCCACTGGTACTCCTACTTCGGTGTCCTGCCGGTGCTGCTGCTCTTCCTGCCCTACCGAGCGATAACCGGCCTGGTGCATCCAGGCGGCTATGCCCTGCCCACCAGTTCGGCTGCAGCCCTGCTGGTTGCGGCGGCCACCATCATGACGGCTCTGGCCACCATCCGCCTGCTGGCCCGCTGGTTCCCCCGGGTCAACTTGGCCGTGGTCGGCATGGCCCTTACAACCATGCTGGGAGGATCCGGCATGGTCTACCTCTGGTGCCGTCGAAACTTCTACACGATTCCCTTCGATGCCTCCCTGCTGGCGGTCATGACCGGACTTTGGCTCTGGATGGGGGCCAGACGGGTCAGGCAACAGACTGCGGACGCTGGTGAACATCCGTATCATCGGTCAACACGTATGTGGACCATAGAAGACGGGGATCACCCCTGGCATCTATCCCCAACCCGGCTTTTTTTGGGATCGCTGTCAGTGGCTGCCACCCTGGGTTGCCGACCCACCTTCCTGGCCGCCGGTCTGTTGGCGCTACCCCTGTTTGCCCGGGAGATACAGGCAGTATTCACTACCCTGTTCACGCGTGGCAGCCATCCTGACGGCCTGTCCCGGGGGCGGGCGCTGTCCCTGCTGACCTGCGGCCTCTTGCCGGTCCTCCTGGTGGCCGCCCCCCTGCTCTGGTACAACCGCTGGCGCTTCGGATCCCTGCTGGACTTCGGCAACCGGTATCAAATGACCGTCCTGGATCTGACCAACTATCATCCCGGCACCCAGGGCCTGCTTCAGATCTTTGGCTACTACCTGTTGCAGCCGTTGACCAGTCTGCCCGTCTTCCCCTACCTGCAATTCTCCCCGGCTCCCATGCGGATCTGGCACTTCACCGAACCTGGCCTGGGCGGGCTCCTGGTCACCTCCCCGGTACTATTGCTGGCCATGGCCCTTGTCGCCCTGCCCCGAGTGCGAAACTATCTGCACCGCCGGGGCTGGATGCCCGCCTTGATCCTGGCCCTGGCTCTGGCGGTCCTGGTCATGGCCGCGGACTCCTACATTGGCGGATTCTCAGTGCGCTATACCATCGATTTCGCTTGGCTGATCTGCCTGGCCGCCGTGGTGGTCATGGCCGCTGCATCCTCAATATACGAAGACGGCCGCTCCACTGCGGGAGCGGCCGTCATGAGCCTGCTGACACTGGCCTGCCTGGCTGGTCTGATCCTGACATTTGTCAACGCCATGGTCCTGCTGGAGCACTTCGACTCCAGCCAGGCCATGAACGTGGCCGTCTGGTTCCTAGGACCCTGAGCCCAGCCGATCTCGGTGTCAGGAGTCCAGACCCTGTTGCTTGAGGGCCTGGTTATACCGGTCGACCATGTCAGCCACGATGCCATTGCCATCGCCGCCCGACAGGGTGATGACCGAGGCCAGAGGCATGGTGTCGAAAAGCTGGGCCGTATTGGGATCGTCGGGCAGCGGTATGCCATCCTGCTCGACACGGTCACGCAGGATGGGCCCGCCGATCGAATTCTCACGCCACTCGGCCATGGTCGATTCGGCATTCAACGGAATGAACCTGCCGTCGCCGTCCACCTGCAGGTCCTGCTCCGCAACCAGATCGCGGCTGGAGGTACCCACCTGGATACGGTAGGTGCCCGCCTCCACATGCCAGGCATCCATGGCTGTGGACCAGTAGGCGAAGTCGCGTTCAGTCAGGTCCATGCTCACTCGGCGGGACTGCCCGGCCTTCAGGAAGACCTTGGCGAAGGCCTTGAGCTCATGGCTGGGCCGGTTCACCCGGCTGGCGCAGGGGGCAACATAGACCTGCACGGTCTGAGCGCCGTCCACCTGCGAGGTGTTGGTCACCGTCACCTCCACCCGAGCCGAGTTGGCTCCGGTCTTGGTCACCGCAACCTGATCCAGGTCAAAGTCGGCATAGGACAGCCCGAACCCGAAGGGGAAGGCCACCGGACACTGGAAGGTGTCGTAGTAGCGGTAGCCCACGTAGACGCCCTCGCCATAGCGGGAGTGACCCTCCTCGCCGGGGAAGGAGGTGATGGTGGGGTTGTCCTCCAGCCGGACCGGAATGGTTTCAGGCAGATGTCCCGAGGGATTGGCGGCGCCGGTCAGCACATCCACCACGGCGCGTCCTCCCTCCTGGCCCAGCAGCCAGGTCTCCAGCAGACCCTTGGTCTTGTCCATCCAGTCGGCAACTGTCACCACGGCTCCATTAGAGAGGACGGCGACCACCCGGTCGTTGACCTCGGAGACAGCCTTGAGCAGAGCCACCTGCTTGTCAGGAAGATCCATGCTGGTGCGGTCGAAGCCCTCGGACTCAGCGTATTCAGGCAATCCCAGGAAGAGCACCACGGCATCGGCTCCGCGCGCAACCTCAAGCGCCTGCTGGGTCAGGGCGGGATCCTGCTCCTTCTCATCCAGCGTGAACCCGGGAGCAAAGTCCACATTCATGCCTGCCTCTTTGAAGCCATCCAGCGCCGAAGAGACCTCGGTGGGTGTGATGTGCGAGGAACCACCGCCCTGGTAGCGCGGAGTCCGGGCGAATTCGCCGATGACAGCGACCTTCTTCTTCGGATCAAGCGGCAGGATCCGATCCTCGTTGCGCAGCAGCACGATGGATTCCTGGGCCGCGCGACGGGCCACGTTGTTGTGCTCCTGGACGTCGTAGCGATACCCCTGCTGGGACATGGCCGGACGGGCCTTGTCGATCAGGTCAAGGATCCCCTGGGCCATCCGGTCCAGCTGTTCCTTGTCCAAATTGCCAGCCTGCACGGCCTGGACCACCTGGTCGTCGGTGCGGGAGGGCGGCATCTCCAGGTTGAGCCCGGCCTGCAGGGCATTGACCCTGTTGTGGACAGCGCCCCAGTCCGACATGACCATGCCCTGGTAGCCCCACTCGCCGCGCAGCACGTCCGTCAGCAGCCAACGGTTCTCCGAGCTGAAGACCCCGTTGATCTTGTTGTAGGCGCACATGATGGTCCAGGGCTTGGCCTTCCTGACCACGTATTCGAAGGCCGGCAGGTAGATCTCGCGCAGGGTGCGCGCGTCCACGTCAGAGCTGACCCTGAGCCGGTCGGTCTCCTGGTTGTTGGCTGCAAAATGCTTCAGGGAGGTTCCGACTCCCTTGGACTGGACCCCTTCGACCATGCCTGTGGCCTGGTGGCCTGCCAGGACCGGGTCCTCCGAGTAAAACTCGAAGTTGCGGCCGCCCAGCGGGCTGCGCTTGATGTTGATGCCGGGGCCCAGAATCACGGCCACCTTCTCCTGGATGCACTCTTCGCCCATGGCCTGGCCCACCTGGTAGGTCAGATCAGGATCCCAGGAGGAGGCCAGTCCGGCGGTCGGAGGGAAGCAGGTGGCCGGGACCGAGCCGTAGACGTCGGAGCCTGTGGCCTTGCGCAGGCCATAAGGGCCGTCGGTGATCATATAGCCTTCATAGCCCTTGTCGGGAAGTCCCTGCAGGTGCCAGGAGTCGGATCCCGAGGTCAGCGAGGCCTCCTCTTGCAGATCCAGATCCTCGGCTTTGGTATGCGATTTTTCCGTCATGTCTGTGTCCTTTCGGATTCGATTGCCCGGGCCGCTGCTCATCACAGGTCCGGATTACAGGTTTTCAGACTCACTTGACCTTACGGATCATCATGATAAAGAAAGTCCCCGCCAGCAGGCAGACGATGGCGACGGGGAAGATCATCCTATAGCCGCCAAAGATGCCGATAACCAGAGTGGTGCACCCGGGGGCGATCACCTGGCCTATTGTATTGGCCAGGTTGAGGATGCCCAGGTCCTTGCCGGCCTCCTTGGCATTCGGCAGCACATCGACATTCAACGCCTGATCCACTGACATGTAGCAGCCATTGCCGATTCCAGCCAGGGCGGCATAAATGTACATGCCCGTTGCGGTCGGCATCAGGAAGGGGAAAACCATCCCGAGAGCAATGATCAGACAGCTGATGGCCACAATCACTTTCCGCTTCTGCAGGAAGTCCGAGAGAGGGCCTGAGACCACAGCGGCCAGGATGGTGGTGATTACCGAGAGCAGCGCCATGACCTTGAGTGTGGATGCAGCCTGGTCATTGCTCAAATGGCAGTACTTCTGCAGAATGTAGAGCTGGTAGCCCTGGATCATGTAACAGCCGACGATGAAAGTGAACCTGCCCAGAAGCGCCATGTAGAAGTCCCGGCTGTTCTTGGTGGGCGGTATAAAGGACCGGCCGACATCAGCCCAGGTGCGCTCCACGACTGTGTTGGCTGCCGACTTCTCCCGGGGCCAGATCAGCACGGTGAGGATGCCCGAAAAGAGGAAGATGATCATGCCGACTACCAGGCCGGTGCGAATGTTGGTCAGAAACGAGCTGCCGATGATATTTCCCAGTTGCTGGCCGACCACCTGGCTGGCCCCATACAGTGCCGAATAGGTTCCCCTAGTCGATTCGGGAATCCTGTCTGAGAGGACCGCCACAGCCGGGGCTATCAGGCAGTTGATGCCTACCTGGACGATGCACCAGCCAAAGATGATCATGAAAAGGGTATGCGACTGGATGATCATCAGAAAACCGAGGGCACCTATGATACCGCCCAGCACGATCCAGGGGGTGCGCTTGCCGACGCGGAACCTGGACATATCCGAGAGAGCGCCGAAAACAACGTTGGCTACCAAGGCGAATACGCAGCCAATCGAATTCATCGTCCCTAGGGCCGCTTCGGCGCTGACCCCGTGCAGGGTATTGAAGATCTGAGGCAGAAGAACCCCCGAACCCATGGAAAAGGGCGCGGCCCAGAGCAGGGATACCAGGGCGAACCCGATGGCGAAACGAACCTTCTCCATGCTGTTGAGCCTTCTGCCAGTATCCGGAGCCAGGCTCGCATCCATGCCTTGGCCTGCGACGGCACCTCCGGTCTCATCTGCAGAGGCCATGGCTTTGATGTCCTCCCCGATTCGAGGGCCAACCCCATCGGCCGAGTCTCCCCTTCGATCCTTATTTCCGTTCCCCATCGTTACTGCTCCTTTGTGTGCAACCTTGCAATCAGTGGCTCATCATTGAGCCCCACCAATCTCCCCCTTCCATGACGGGTGATCATTCCGAATTCATTATCGGAGCAAACCAGGCAAGAGGAGGGTTTTCATCACAGCATTTTTTCGATAGCTGAGACGACTGAATCTACATTTCGGCGGAATTCCAAGGTTTCCGGTAAGAGTGACAGGGCCAGGTATCCGTTGCCTGGCATGTCGAAAAAGTATCCGGGCTGGCCAGTCAACCCGTAGGACCCAATCAGGCGGAGAATCAGTTCCTCCTCGTCGATGACCTGGGGAAAGCGCAGCAGAACGTTCCAGCCTCCCTCAGGCTTGAGCAGGGAGACGCTGGACTGTTTTTGGCCCAATATCCGTCTAAGGCTTTCAAGATTGCCCCTGACACGCTCCCCCACTCGGCTGGTCTGACTGGGAATACTTGCCAGCATGGATTCCATGTCCCTGGTGATCAGAAGACTCATGGGCAGGTAATCGTCGGCTATCAGGTCAAGATGGCGCTTGGCCTGGGCAACCTGGTCAACTGGTCCGGAAACCTGGATCCAGCCCACCTTGGCGTGGGGAGCTGCCAGGCTCTTCGAAAACCCATCCAAGGCAAAGGTCAGCACCTGCTCCTCACCGGCCAGACGGGCACAGCCCGGCAGAGGGTCCAAAGGGTAGTCGAAGAAGACCTCGTCCGCAATGATGGCCACCCCATGCCGCTGACAGAGTTCCAGCAGTGACTGGCGTTCTTCAGGATGAATGTAGGAACCGGTGGGGTTGTTGGGGTTGATAAGGACCAGAGCACGGATACGGTCGCCCTCAGGTCCTTCCAAGGCCTGCCTGACTGTAGCCAAGTCAAGAACCCAGGATCCGTCGTAGGACAGACGGTAGGGGATAGTTCGGACGCATTCCAGACCGGCGATGGATTCAATCAGGGGATATCCGGGTCTGGGCTCCAGAATGGCGTCACCTGGGTCGCAAAGGAGCTTCATCAGCCAGGAATATGCTTGGGATGTGGAGGAGAGCAGGTAGAGGTCGTCAGGATTGACCGCTGCACCTTCCTCGTTCTGGCTCAATCCCTGGCGTCTGGTCAGAAACTCAGCCAGGGCCTGACGGGCCTTACGAGGCCCCCTCGGTTCCGCCTCATAGATTTGTGGCATGAATGCCGGGGCCAGCCCGAAGCGGGTGGGATTGGAGTCGTTCAGCCTGCCCAGCTTGAGGCCATGAGCTCGGTCTACTGACTCGGCCAGAGCAATGCGATTGGGGCGGTCAGACCCTGTACGGTGAGAAAAATGCACGATTTCTCAGCTCCTCATCCGATCCAGCGATGGCCAGAACGCCCCAAACAGGTTGGTCGCAGGAAAAGCCCCGCTTCACCCCAGGTGCTTCTGCCGAAGATCAGCCAGATAGGCGGCACCCACAATGCCAGCCTGATTGCGTAGCTTGGCAGCTACGATGGGGGTCTTGATGTCGATATGAGGCAGGAACTTCTCGCTCATCCGACTGACGCCGCCGCCAACGACGAAGAAATCGGGATTGAAGTAGTGCTCGAGCAGTCGATAGTACTTGGTCAGACGGTTGGCCCACTTCTTGTAGCTCAGCTTCTTGCGGTCACGCACCGAAGAGGCTGCGTACTTCTCTGCGTCCTTGCCATCCAGCGTCAGGTGGCCCAGCTCGCTGTTGGGGATCAGCACGCCGTTATAAATCAGAGCCGTGCCGATGCCGGTGCCCAGTGTGGTGGCGATGACCAGACCCTTCTGACCCTTGGCCGCCCCGTACTGCACCTCGGCAAGGCCAGCCGCATCCGCGTCGTTGACCACGGAGACGGGCCTGCCGCAAGCCTTGGAAAGAACCTCCTGAACATTGGTGCCCACCCAGGCCTGGTCCAGGTTGGCCATGAAATCCAGCGGTTTGTCAGGCTTGACAGGGGCTGGAAAGGCGATGCCCACAGGCACATCGGAGGAAACCTCGAAGCGGTCCAAGAGCTCCTTGACGACAGCACCCACAGCCTCCGGCGTGGAGTGCTCGGGAGTGAGAATCTTCTTGCGAGGCTCGGCAAAATCTCCGATCGTCAGGTCAACAGGGGCAGCCTTGATGCCGGATCCACCTATATCCACTCCGAAAGCCTGCGCTGTTTCAATCATTGCTGCTCCTTAGCTGATCAAAGATGAGGGTCCGAACCGGCACGGTAGCGATTGTACCCCAAGGCATGCCTCTGCAAGCCCTGGGAGCGGCATAGCCAACCCAAGGGCAGTCTCGCTGGCCTTGTGCTGCAGACTGCGGGAAGAAGGATTGGGTGGGATAATTGAAGTTATGACCGAACATACACAGCTCATCGACGCAGTCAACGTGCGCATCACCACTAGAGAATATGACCCCAAGCCCATCGATCCCGACCTGGCCAGGCAGCTGGGTAGCACCCTGAACGCTCTGAACACGTTGAGCGGTCTGGACATGCAGCTGGTCCTGGGCAAACCTGACGCCTTTGCGGCCGACAACGCTTCCGGCCACCTGACCAATGCGGCCAACTACCTGGCCCTGGTCGGACCCAAGGATGATCAGGAGAGCCTGGAGAAAGCCGGCTTCTATGGCGAGCGCATGGTCCTTGCCGCCACCCTGTACGGACTGGGGACAGGATGGGTGTCGGGCAGCTGGGACCGTCAGGCAGCCGAGCGCCACTGCCGGATCACCCCCAGTCAGTCGCTCTATCTGGTGGTCACCATCGGCTATCCAGCCGATCAGGTCGGCTACGGCAACCAGGACTTTGCCATGCTTTGCCAACGTCAAGCCGAACATCGAACATCCAAGAGCTATGAGGAATTGACCTCAGCCATGAGCGTGCAGGACCGCCAGGATGCGCCGGAATGGTTCAAGGCCGGCGTTGCAGCCGCCGCCAAGGCACCTTCGGCCATGAACGGACAGCCCGTGGTTTTCGCCTGGGACAAGGACTCAGGCGATGCGATCGCCACTCTGGACCCCTCGGTCGCCTACGGATCCGCGGTCGATCTGGGCATAGGCAAAATGAACTTCCAGATTGGCGCCGGCGGCGGCACTTGGACCTGGGGCGACGGGGGCCGTTTCATCAGGTCCTGACCAAGGATGTGCCCTAGTGCCTCGGCAAGGGGGCCGTGTAGGGTGATGAACTATGAACAATGGAGCATCATCATCACAATCCGCCGCTGAACCGAGCACCGAAGCAGGTTCGACAACCCTTTACCTGACCCGTCACGGAAGAACGACGGCAAATGTCATGCATCTGATGCAGGGCTGGTCCGATTTCCCCCTGACCAAGCAAGGCCGCGAGGACGTGCGCCAGTTCGGCCGGGGTCTGCGGCCCATTCGTTTCCGGGCGGCATGGAGCGGCAATCTGAGCCGCCAGTATGAAACGGCCCGCCTGGCCCTTGATATGTCCGGCAACGGAGATCTGCGTGTGGGCGTGGACCCTGACCTGCGCGAGGACAATTTCGGCAGTTTCGAGGGCCGGGACGAGCGCGCCACCCTGGACCAGGTCTGCGCCGCCATGGGTTTTAAGGACTTCGTTACGGCCAAGGCAACCTACGGCAGGAACATCTCCGTCCATATGCAGGACACCTTCCATCAGCTGGATGCCCAGGACGTCCTTTCCGCCGGACTTGAGGAACAGGATCGGGCTGAGACCACCGCCCAGGTCCGCAGCAGAATGATCGCGGTGCTGACGCGCATCGCCCAGTCTGCCATCGAAGAAGGTGGCGGGCCTGTCCTGGTGGTCTCCTCCGGCATGTGCCTGCAACAGTTCCTGGTGGCCATCGATGACCACTGCCCCATCCCTGATATGGACAACACCGCAGTCACCAAGGTCGTCTACCAGGATGGCGGTTTCCATCTGGCAGGGCCTATCGGTTCCATGGAGTACTTCCAGGCAGGAAGTCAGGAAAAGTAGCAGGCAAAACTTTCAGGCGCCCTGTATTTCCCTGGCTGGTTGGCCCTTGAGGGGCTCCATGGGCCTCCAGTCGGGATCGTGCAGTATCTGGCGCGAATCCACCCATCCCTTCAGGATGGCAGGGATACCAGTCATGATGTGACTGCGATCAACAGCCAGAAGGCGGATGATTTCCTTGAGAGCTGTTGCCAGGGTCCCCAGGGCGAAAGCCAGAGGCCGATAGTCCCCATGGACCATGAAATACCTGGCCATAAAACCTCGGTTGCGCATGATGTGGTAGCGATTCATATCCGAGGTGGAATTGAGCTGGCGCACCCCGGCAATGTTCCAGTTGGCGATGTTGCGAGTCCGGCGCATGACTACATCGGATACGACCACAGGCTGTGTGACCTTGGATGCCAAATACCCATAGATGGTGTCATCCCAATAGATAAAGAAGCGCGGGTCAGGCAGACCGATTTGATCCACAATCTGCCGCGAGAAGAAGCCTCCTTCAAAGCACATGGTGTTCATGGGACGACAGCCCGATGGGCCGAACTCCCCTGGTGCTATCGGGTCTGGAATGCCCAAGGCGGTAAGAAAATGATACTGCCAATAGAAGGGGCCGCCATCATAATCCAGCCGGGAACCCTGCACCACCTGATAGCGTTCACTCCACTTAGCCAGCAGGTCAAGTCCTTCGGGCTCTACTGCAACGTCATCATCCATGACCCAAAACCATTTGGCACCAAGCTCGTATGCCTTGCGCACACCGGCGGAGAAGCCTCCCGCGCCGCCGCCATTGTGGTCCTGTGGCAGATAAACAACACGATCCTGATTGCCGGATCCGTCGATGATGGTCCTGCCCCAACGTCCTGTCACACGTTCTGAGAACTGCTCGACCATGGTTCGCGTGTCTGCCGAATTCTCGTTATCCACCACCACGATCCGCCAGGGGGCCTGGGTGAGCCGGAGGATGGAGTCGAACAGGCCTGTCAGCAATTCCTGACGCTTATAGGTTACGACGACCATAGCCGCCTTATTCAAGGTCTTTCCCATGCTCTCCATTGTGACACCGCCCCGCAACTTTGCTTACTGAAGCAAAATCCTCCTAGTAGGTTCAGCCTTCTTCCACCTTCCTGGATCGCAGGCTACACACCCAGGATGTGAACACCGCCACCAGCAGCAGAACCACAGTCACCAGAAGGAACCGGCCGACGGGCACAGGGGTCAGAGCCATAGACATGCCAGCCTGGACAAAACTCAAGGCAATACAGCCCTCGACAATGGCGATCCCCAGCAGCGCCATCACTGCACCGCCCGCCACATCGGTCAGTGTCTCTATCATTCCCGACCAGGCTATTGACCTCCAGGCCACCCCGATCTGATTGAGCCGCTGGTTCTGCCGCTTGCGCTCCCAAGCAGAAATGGCGATGGACTGCATCATGAAAATTAGGGCAAGAATGGTCCCGCCGACGATCATGACCGTCATGGCCGTCTGCCCGGACAAGCCTCGTTGAATGAAGTCATCTATATACTCCTGCCTGGTCTGCACCGCGAAATCGCCCTGGAGGCCACTCTTCAGACGGGAGGTAATCCCGTGCGCATCAGTCGGATTGACAGCCGATATGGGAATGATCGTATGTGCGTCTTCACCCAATTGAGGCAGGTCACCCTCCGCCGTCAGAAGCAGAGGATAGTTATTGCCTGCAGATAGTTCTGGAATGCCCTCAGGCGACTGAACAAGGGCAACGACCCGCACCTCATGCGGTTGATCATGGCGATCAAGAAGACGAACGGTGTCGCCTATGGAATAGGAGGAATCCTGATTCACAGCGACGCGGTCTGAACCGAGATCAGACGAATTCCCTTGGACAAAGGAGAAATGAATGCTCGGCGAACTCTGAACTTTCTGACCCTGCAGTTGCTCGGCAGGTTCCCATACCACCGTTGCCGTCTGGCCCGCTGATCCTTCCATAGCCCATTGCTGAGTCTGGTAGGTAACAAAGTCTCGAACCTCAGGCATCCCACCGATCAGATCGGATGGGTTGCGGTTTTGGGCATCCGAATCAAGGGAAGTAGCCATAACATCGGCCTTCAGCGGATATAGGCTCAGAACCGCCCCTCCGATGGAGCCAGCCTGCATGGCTACCACAAGGGAAATGACGATGGTCAGGATCATCATGGCGGGGAGGGCTATAGCGGTTGAGCCTGCGCTCACCTTTCGAGCACGCTGCAGGGCCAGAAGACCTGGCCCCCCGGCCACCTTCGCCGGGATCAGACCAATGACCGACACAGTCAGGACAACCAGGATCGGAGCCGCCAAGTAGACCGTAGTGATGACAAGAATGACCTCGAGCATAATACGCAGGTCCTGGGTCATAAAAGGCAATGGGGCGAACCCGACCACCAAGGTCAGGATCAGGAAGACCAGGGCGGCCGAAGAACGAATCCATCCGATCCGCTTGGTTTTGTCACTGGCGTCCGTCATGAGCTGGAGCGGAGCTGCCCCGCCCACCTTGCGCATAGCCATCCATACTCCCAACAGGCAGGCGACCATCATCATGATGAAGGTGACAACTGCAATGGAAGGTCGAATCCGCGGTGTGAAAACCATGCCACTGTCGCTGAACTCGGCAGAGCGCGCGTAAAACCGTCCAACTGGTATGGTCAGGAGAGATCCGACCAGGCAGCCAATGAGATTCGAGAGGGCCAGGGGGATCGAGAATTCCAAGATACCTATGATCAGGATCCTCCTGCGCGAGGCTCCGTTCAACCGCATCATTGCATACTCGCGTCGGCGTTCCTGAATCAGAAAAGTGACCGACGAGAGGACCAAAAAGACCGACACCAGCAGGCAGCAAGCCAGCGCCGGAATAGTGACCATGGAGAGATTTGAATAAGGTACCTTGGCTTGGAGACGCTGGTAGGTGTTCAACCTATTCAGATCGCCGATATTGTCAAAGGACTTTCCCGCTTGGTAGACCTGCATGGTCGAAGAGGTCAGCAGGGATGCCAGGAAGGTGGATAGACCCATGACCGCGTACGATGCTCGATGCTTCCTGATCAGGGACAAGACCAAGGAGAACAGGGTCGGTCGACTGATCGAGGAGAATGCATGCAGGGAATCCCGTCCGGGAACTTCTCCTCTTCCTGCTTGGCCTTTACCCGCATGCATCATCGTCCTACCCCCTGGCCGACCTGAGTCATGCTGGTCAGGTGAGTGGACAGCTGCTCGGCCGTATATCCTTGGCATATCGAATGCACTGTGCCGTCCACCAAGAAGACCGTGCGCTGCGCCCAGGCCGCCACATTGGGGTCATGGGTCACCATGAGCACGGTCCGTCCGCTCTCCACCAAGGTCGAAAGGGCATCCAGAACCATTTCCGAGCTGCGCGTATCCAGTGCCCCGGTGGGCTCGTCCGCGAAAATCATATCTGGCTGGGCGACCAGCGCTCTGGCAATGGCCACGCGTTGCCTTTGACCGCCAGATATGTCAGACGGATATTGCTGCGCATACCCATCTAGACCCAAAATCTTTAAGGCCTGCAGCGATTGGGCGACACCAACTTTGGGACCGCCGAAGAGCTGGGGCAGCATGACGTTCTGCAAGCAGGTGAAGGCCTCGACCAGGTTGTAATCTTGAAAAACGAAACCCATATGGTCGCGGCGCATCCTGGTTAGGGCGGACTCCTTCATCCTGGCTATGTTCTGGCCGGCTATCTCGACCGATCCCTGCTGTACTGGCAAGAGCCCTGAGGCGCAATAAAGCAAGGTGGTTTTCCCCGCTCCGGAAGGACCCATAACTGCGGTCCAAGATCCTGTCGAGCATTCCAGGCCGACTTGGTCTATTCCAGCTTCACCAGCCTTGTAATGGAAGGATACCCCCTCCATTTTCAGTGGCAGTTCATTCATTGATCTTCCTTTCATTCAGATCGCCTAGGCAACAAAGCTTTCTGGCCGACCACCAGCAAAGACAAAGGGTCAAAACCAGCAGTCCCAGGATCAGGTAGAGCTCAATGCCGGGCAATGGCACAATCCGAGTCACCACACTGCCAATACAGCATGGATCCACGAGAAGCCAGGCGACAAAGACATGAACGGCCAGCAACACCACCGGGACTGCAAGCAAGACCAAGCGTGTGTAGGTCCTGCAGGGCATGGAAATCCAGAGAACCAAGAGAAAAACAAGAAAGGCGGACCCCAGGCAGAGCAATACGAACACAGCCAGATACTCCCCCAAGGACCAGGTGAACCAAGGCAATGCATGTCCATCAAAAACCGAAAGATCCTGCAAACCCGCGATCTTGGGCACCCACATCAGGAATGATCCCGCTGCCACCATGAGCATCATCAGCAGGCCCGCACAGACCATGGCGAACACCTGCAGCCCAGGCAAGATGCGTCCGGTCCGTGTCGTCAACTGCGTCTGCCGGACCCCATGGACCTGGTCTTTAACAAGGCGTGGGGCCACGACAACCAAGGCTGCCAGAAGCGGGACCAGATAGACTGAAAGTCTGAAGTTGCTCTGAGTGTAGTCCAGTAATTCAGGAGCGGCCAGGCCCATACCCGCCCTGCACTGTCCACTTAAGATGTCAAGCCGCTTCGTCACCGATTCGGGCAGTTCGATGCCATTACTACCGCCCTTACGCAACTGTTTCTCGGCTCTTGCGATCAGGGCTTCCCGGTTGCATCCACGATAGGCATCCATGACATCATGGCAATGAGCAAGCCGACGATAGCTGGGCAAGGTATTGATGCGGCCGGTCAGTTTGCCCCGGTCTGTATTCAGTACTGAAGGATTTGTCCAGCGCGAGCTCTCGACCGAATCGACCAGGTCCCTGGCCGACTGATAATTCTTGACGCCCAGTTGAACAGCCTGAGGACCAAGTGCCATCAGATCTTTGGATACCACCGGTTCAAGTCTGTCAGCCTCACGCTTGAATCCAGCAATGGTGGACTGACTGACATACGGTCCGTAGCTAGCTAGGTCATGATGGGCTTCGTCAGTGGGAATTTGGTCATACATAGCTAGATTCATACAGAAAACGAATCCAAGAGACAGACTGAGCACCACCCAAAAAGAGGTACCCAGAAGGTGCCGCATTTCGTTCCTGACCACCGTCCATCTCATTGAAGACATCCCTAGCAAAAAATAAGATTGCGAGCCCGATTCGGCGGGGTATGCTGCATCGCTACTCCTCGTCCCCGTAGATCACCAGGAAGGCATCCTCCAAGTTGGCAGGAACAGCCTGGCCCTGGGACGGCGGCTCAGGTGAGTAAATTCTGAGCCGGGTCGCATCCCCATCCAGCTCGTCCTCAAGGAGCAGCTGCCCCTGCCCTAAGCGATAATCCGCAGGAACCAGGAATATTTTGCCTTCCAGCCAGCGGCTTATCTGCCTTGGGGACTGGTTGCAGCAGATCTGCCCATCCTTGAGCATGATGACCCGGTCGGCGATGGTCTCCAGGTCAGAGACGATATGAGTGGACAGGATAACGATCCGGTCGCGCGAAAGAGCATGGACCAGGTTGCGGAAGCGGACACGTTCCCGTGGATCCAAACCAGCGGTCGGCTCGTCCAAAATCATCAGTTCCGGGTCGTTGATCATGGCCTGTGCCAGCCCCACGCGCTGAATCATGCCCCCAGAGAGCGTCTTCATCTTCTGCTTACCCTGGTCTTTAAGCCCCACGGTCTTCAGGAGATCTTTCGCCAGGGGCTTGGCCCGTTTCCGGCCGATTCCCTGAAGGGCTGCTATGTACATCAAAAAATCTTCAGCGCTGTAGTCTGGGTAATAGCCGAATTTTTGGGGCAGATACCCCAAGAGGCCGCGATAGTCCTCGTCCATAACCATGATGTCCTGCCCGTTCCAAGTGATGTTTCCCGAATCCAGGCGGATCAGGGTGGCGATCATTTGGATCAGCGTGGTCTTGCCTGCTCCGTTGGGTGCCAGGAGCCCATGGACACCGGTTCCAATAGAAAGGCTCAGATCGTTGATAACCCGCTTGTTCCTGAAGCTCTTTGACACATGGTCCAAGTGCAGCACGAAACTCACCGTCCTTTCACGCTAAACATGTAAGATTCCGCCCTCATGCCGTCGCCAGTCTTTTCATATGCCATACCCACCTTGGCAGAGGTGACCCTACGCAGCGTCCATGCAGAACAAGCAGGAAGATCGCCAGAAGAACAAGGCCCGTCGCCAGGCTCAAGGCCGGCGGAATGGAGACAAGGATGGGGGCGGTGGCGAATCGAGTCAGATAAAGCATCATGCCGAGCACAATCCAGAGTCCGAGAACCAGATAGATGGACAGTTCTCCATGCATATGCTCCTCCACCCAGATTTGTGCCAGGGAAAAGAGAAAGAGGGAGGAGAAGCTGATCCCCAGAAGGGTCATGGTGGACAGCCCCGGATTGGTCGTCCACGCCAGCAAGACCGTGGCCAAGGATGAAATCATCATGCTGACCATGCCGAACAGAAGCATCCTGACTGCGGCTATCTGACGGAATGACCACCTGCAAGTTCTGATCAGATTCAGGGTATTCAGGTTCCGTTCCTTGAGCACGACCAAAAGGTGCACCACCAGGAAAAGAGCAGGCGAGCAGACGAATATGGGGACAACCAGACCGAAGGTTCTATCGACTCTGCTGGGCCAAGCAGTCTTCATGAAGGAGCCAAAGACGGTCGCCCAAACCGCCGCCGTCAGAATCAGGCCGATAAAGACGCAGTCCCAGAGGCCAAAGAGCAGGTTTCTCAGGCCTAGGGAACGGACCATGGCTACAAGGGTCCAGATCAGCCCAGGACGTCTTCCCATCCCTTTGCGTACAATTGTTTTTATGGATCGCTCGCGCATCCGGGAACTGCCGATCGGTGATTCAGCAAAATCATCGCGCTCAAGGTCGCTACCCTGAAGAGCCGCCAGAATGGGACGGATATCAGGTTCAGACCGATTCATGACCAAACTCCTTCCTCAAATTGTCCAAAAGTCGGTAATACCGAGCCTTGACCGTGTTTTCAGGCTCTCCGCAGGCCTCGGCAATCTGCGCGAACCCATAGCCGGCATACAGATGGAGACGCAAAACTTCCTGCGCCGGGACCGGAGCCTGTGAGATCTTGTCTTCAATCCGACCAACTAGGTCGTCCTTGAAGGTCTGGTCGGCGGGGTCGTCATGTTGATCGTGGCCGGATGCCACAAATACTTGCGCCTCCTGCCGCTGCCGCCTCCGGCGGATCCTCCAGTAGTCAATAACCTTGTAGGTTGCGATGCGGTGGATCCAGGTACGGAAGCTGGACTTGTGCGAATCGTAGCTGCCCAAAGACCGCAGAATGGCAACAAAGGCATCCTGGGCAAGGTTCAGCGACTCCTCCTTATCGCCTACCTGAGCTCGGATGTAGGCCAGGATGTCGTCGTAGTACTTGCGAACTAGGTCATCGGCTGCGCGAAAGGATCTAGTTGACAGTATGTTTCTGATCCATTCCAGGTCCTCTGCCTGGGATTGGCCACCATCAGCGTCTCCGTCACTGGTTTGTCTGACCAAGGCCGGATGTATAGCTTCATCCGCAGGCAGCAGATGGTCACCCATCCTCGCCATGCTCCAGCCTCCTTGCAGCATTGTGAACTTTCGACAACCTCATATTCGTTGTGCAGGCTGCAATAGTTGCATGGAAGGCGGTTGTATTTCCTTCCTGGCGTGTCTGGAAATGCACTAGCAGTGAGAAAGAATTGACCATTCCAAGGACCACAGCTATATTGAAATCGTCAGTTTCAGGGAAGGTGAAAGTCCTTACTGGCGGTATCCGGCTGAAGGCCGGGAGCCCGCGACCCGCGCAAGCGGTGGATATCGGTTCAAGTCCGAAGCCAACGGTTACAGTCCGGATGGAAGAAACGAGGCCCTCTATGAGCATGCCCAATTCTCATTCACACACCACTGCAAACAAGGACACGCGCTTCAACGATGTCCACTCCACAGGTGCAGGCGGTTCAGGACGCTGGTCGACCAAGCGGATCGCGGTTTACGCGCTCTTCGTAGCCCTGGCCATGGTTCTGAGCTTCTTCTCCTTCCCGATCTTTCCTGCCGCTCCCTGGCTCAAATACGACCCCTCTGGCATCGTCGTCCTGGTATGCGGCTTCGCCTTCGGCCCGGCGGCTGCCGCCATCATCTCCATACTGGGATTCGTCCCGCACCTGTTTACCAACCCCTTCGGCGCTCTGATCTCGATGATCGTGGCCCTGGCCCTGAGCGTGCCGGCAGCCTTGGTCTACCGCAGGATGCACAGCCGTAAGGGAGCGGTCATCGGAATCGTCTCCGGCGCCATTCTTGGCGTGATCGCAGCCATCCTGTGCAACGTGGTGATCACCCCCTTCTACGCGCACATGTCCATGGCCAAGGTGGTGGCCATGATCGTGCCCATCCTCCTGCCCTTCAACCTGATGAAGTTCGCCATCCACGGCGTGGTCACCTTCCTGATCTACAAGCCCATCTCCACACTGATCAACAAGTAGGCCACATCCATGACCCAATCCGCCGTCTTGGATTCAGCGGATTCGAAGACAACGGTCGCCCGCCTGGACCAGGTCTCCTTCTCCTATGACGGAGGCGAGACCTGGGCCTTAGACCACCTGTCCATGGAAGTGCATGCAGGCGAACATCTGTGCATCCTGGGAGCGAATGGCTCCGGCAAATCCACGCTGGGAAGCATTCTCTCGGGCGCGACGGCACCTGATCACGGCCAGGTCGAGCTTATGGGCCGAGCGGTCTGCTCCGACACCCAGGATCAGGGCCGCCAGATCGACGCTGAGGCTTACCGGCAGGCACGGCGGAGCATCGGTATGGTCTTTCAGAACCCTGAGGACCAGATCGTGACCACCGTCGTCCAGGACGATGCGGCTTTCGGACCCGAGAATCTGGGCCTGCCCCGCCAGAAGATGCTCTCCTGCGTGCCAGCGGCCCTGGAACAGGTCGACTTGCAGACGCGGATGAATGATGATCCCACCCGCATGTCGGGCGGACAGCAGCAACGACTGGCCCTGGCCGGCAGCCTGGCCATGAATCCAGGCATGATGGTGCTGGACGAGCCAGGAGCCATGCTCGATGTGGCCGGCCGACAGGATATTCAATCAATCCTCTGCCGGCTGACAGCCCAGGGCACAGCTGTCGTCCACATCACCCACCTGCTCGAGCAAGCCAGACAGGCTGATCGGGTCCTGGTACTTGACCATGGGCGCATCGTGGCCTCCGGAAGACCTGATCAGATTCTGACCAGGCAGGATCTGCCTGCCCTTGTTGGCGAACCTGACCAGAATTCGCTGACCCAAAGCAGGGCATCGGATACGGGCGCAAAGACCGCAGTCGATGACCACGCTATCCCCATGGTCAAGTTCTCGGATGTCTCTTACAGCTTTCCTGACGCAGGCAGCAAAGCCCTCAGCCAGGTGAATCTGGAGCTCGCTGGAGGACAGACCCTAGCCATTATCGGGCGCAACGGATCCGGCAAGTCAACTCTGGCCAGGCTCATCTGTGCCCTGGCAGATCCCGACAGCGGATCCATCCAGGTGGCCGGCCTGCCCCTGGCCGGACCCGGCCGGCCCAAGGCCAAGCATCTGCGACGCCAGAATCTGAAGCTTCTGCGCCAAAGGGTCGGCTATGTCATGCAATACCCCGAACATCAGCTTTTTGCGGATACTGTGAGTCAGGACATCGCCTATGGTCCACACAACCTGGGCTATGGGCCCGAACAGGTGCAGCAGCGGGTGGATGATGCCATGAAGCTTCTGGGCATCGGTGATCTGGCCGACCGCTCCCCCTTCGACCTCTCGGGGGGTCAGCGGCGCCTGGTGGCCATCGCCGGCGTCGTAGCCTGCAGCCCGCAACTGCTGGTTTTGGACGAGGTCACCGCCAGTCTCGACCCCCAGGCCTGCGCACGAATTATGGCATTGCTTCGAGTGCTCCATCAGCGCGGCGTCACCATCGTCATGAGCACCCACGCCGATCGCGAGGCCCTGGATCTGGCCGACCAGACCCTGCTCCTGGAGCATGGAGAAACGTTAGCCTATGGGCCTACTGCCGAAGCCGTGGAGCGCTACCATCAGCTGCTCGCCACAGATGCAGCGGAGAAGGAAGCTGCTGGCAAAGAAACTTCAGGCAGGAAAGCGGATCGCACCCAAGCCGACCAGAAACCCTTATCCTTGCTGGCGAGGCTGGACCCGCGAGCCAAGCTGGTGACCTTCCTCCTAGCCATGTTCACCGCTTTCGCCATTTCCACGCCCGCGCAGCTTGTTCTGGCGCTGGTGGTCACTGTAGGCCTCTTTGCCGCCGCCCGGGCACCACTGCATTCCATTATGAAATCAGTCAAGGGCTTTCTGGCCCTCATGCTTCTGCTGGCCCTGTTCAATCTCTTGGTCACTCAGACCGGCCGCAGACTGGCTGCCTGGGGTCCATTCGTGCTGACTACGGGCGGCATTTGGGTGGCTGTACTCTATGCCTGCCGCTTCATGCTGATCATCTTTCTGGGGGCGCTCCTGGTGGAGACCACCACCCCGACACAGATGACCGATGCTTGTGAATCCCTGCTGAGCCCACTGTCCAGGCTGGGCATCCACACCAATGAAATCGCCCTGGTCCTTTCGCTGGCTCTGCGCTTCATCCCTACCCTAGGACGTGAGGTTCAGGCCATCGTGGAAGCCCAGGCTGCCCGCGGCGGATCCATCGAGTCCGGCTCGCTCTCGCAACGCCTGCATGCGGCCATAGCTATCACAGTTCCCGTCTTCGCCGGAGCCCTGCGCCACGCTGACAATCTGAGCCGGGCCTTGGATGCCCGATGTTATGAGGGCAGCCGTCAAGAGCGTACCCACTACCGCCTGCTGCGACTGGGCAGGATGGACATCCTGTTCATCGCTCTTATGGCTCTCTATCTGCTGGCCCTGCTGCTGCATCCCCTGTTCTGAGGGGTCCGGCTACGTCAAGCATTTAGGTTCCTTGTTCCTTCAAGGTCAACAAGGCCTTCTTCCACGCCTGGCCTGAGTTCTTCATCACGCAACTGCCTGAGTCGCCGGCCGTTTGGGGTAAACGAACCGTTATGCATGGAATGCTGACCTGGCAAACACTGATGTCAATTACCTGCCAATTCCATCGCTGCCTTAAGCCTGATATCAGAGAATGATCGAACCATTCGATGGACTCGTAAGCAAAAGCAAATGCCGAGCTCACACTGCCAATAGAAGCCATGGATTCCAAGTGACGTTTCAGAAACTGCATTACAGAGATCGACGCAAATCCCCGGCAGTACAGAATAAGAGGGGTTGGAGCACTGTAATGTGCTCCAACCCCTCTTCAGTCAGCTGCGTCGGGCCTCAACCCTTATCTCAGTCACTGGCAGGCGAACTCTGAGCGGACTGCTCAGAACCTTGACCATCCTGGCTCTGGCTGTCGGCCTCGCCTGCTGGCGGAACATCAGCGTCGGAAGAGCTCACCGAAGCTCCGACCAGTTCAGACTTCTGGTCCTGTTTATCAGCGGAGCTGGCCGCATGACGGGGTCCTTCGAAGGGCTTGCCGGTGAAGGTGAATTCACCCAGGATGCCCTCGCCTTCGGCATCGACCTGGACGGACTCATTGTCCGTAAGGTCGCCCATGAGGATCTTCTCGGAGACGGCATCCTCGATGTCCCGCTGGATGACGCGGCGCAGAGGCCGGGCACCCAGGAGCGGATCGAAGCCCTTCTCGGCCAGCAGATCCTTGGCCTTGTCGGTCAGGTCCAGGGACATGTGGCGCTCAAAGAGACGATCGTTGAGCTGGGCGATGTCCAGATCGACAATCTGACGGACCTGGGGCTCGGTCAGCTGCTGGAAGACAATGATGTCATCCAGGCGGTTCAGGAACTCGGGCCTGAACTGCTGCTTGAGCTCGCTGGTCACCTGGTCCTTCATCCTCTGATAGGAGGTCTCGGTGTTGCCGCTCACGTTGAAGCCGGTGTTGGCCGCCTTGGCGATGTCACGGGTTCCCAAGTTGGTGGTCAGGATGATGATGGTGTTCTTGAAGTCCACCATGCGACCCTGCCCATCAGTCAGGTGGCCGTCGTCCAGCACCTGCAGAAGGGTGTTGAAGATGTCCGGATGAGCCTTCTCAATCTCGTCGAAGAGGACCACCGAGAACGGCTTGCGCCTGACCTTCTCAGTCAGCTCGCCGCCCTCTTCATATCCGACGTACCCCGGAGGGGCGCCGAAGAGACGGGAGGTGGAGTACTTCTCCGAGAACTCGGACATATCCACCCGGATCAGGGCATCCTCATCATCAAAGAGGAACTGGGCCAGAGCCTTGGCCAGCTCGGTCTTGCCCACGCCGGTGGGGCCGGCGAAGATGAAGGAACCTGCGGGACGCTTGGGATCCTTGAGGCCTACACGGGTACGGCGGATGGAGCGGGACAGGGCGGAGACGGCCTCATCCTGGCCAATGATCCGCTTGTGCAGCTCCTTCTCCATGCCCAAGAGCTTCTTGGACTCGGCCTGAGTCAGCTTGAAGACCGGGATGCCGGTGGTCGAAGAGACCACCTCAGCGATTACATCCTCGTCGACAACCATCTTGACGTCGGACTCACCCTCGTGCCAGGCCTGCTCCTTTTCCTTGCGCTCGGCCTCTAGCTTCTCCTGGCTGTCGCGCAGCTGAGCGGCCTTCTCGAAGTCCTGGTCCTTGATGGCCTGATCCTTCTGGGCCGAGATGCGATCCACCTTGGCATCCAGCTCCTTGAGCTCCGGCGGGGCGGTCAACCGCTTGATGCGCAGGCGTGCGCCGGCCTCATCGATCAGGTCGATAGCCTTGTCAGGCAGGTTCCTGTCCTGGATGTAGCGTGCAGAAAGCTCAGCCGCCGACTGCAGGGCCTTGTCGGTGATAGTGACGTGGTGGTGATGCTCATAACGGCCACGCAGACCCTTGAGGATCTCGATGGTCTGGGCGATGGTGGGCTCGGAGACCTGAATGGGCTGGAAGCGCCGCTCCAGGGCCGCATCCTTCTCTATGTACTTGCGGTACTCGTCGGTGGTGGTCGCTCCGATGGTCTGCAGCTCGCCGCGGGCCAGCAGGGGCTTGAGCATGTCAGAGGCGCCCAGGGCCCCGTCAGCCGAACCTGCACCGACGATGGTGTGAATCTCATCGATGAAGAGGATGATGTCGCCGCGGGTCTTGATCTCCTTGAGCACCTTCTTCAGGCGCTCCTCGAAGTCGCCCCGGTAGCGTGAACCGGCCACCATGGAACCCAGATCCAGCGAGTAGACCTGCTTGCCCTTGAGGGTCTCGGGCACATCGCCCTCATGAATCTTCTGCGCCAGGCCCTCGACCACAGCGGTCTTGCCTACACCGGGCTCTCCGATCAGCACGGGGTTGTTCTTGGTCCTCCTGGAAAGGACGACCATGACCCGCTCGATCTCATTGGCCCGGCCGATGACCGGATCCAGCTTGCCTTCAGCGGCCTCCTGAGTCAGGTTCCTGCCGAACTGGTCCAGGATGGCCGAACCGGTCTGTCCGCCCTTGTTGGAAACGCCGCCGGCATTGGCCAGATCCCCCTTGCCGGCATCGCCGCCCTCGTGATTGCCGCGAATCATGTCAATAGTGGCGGTCCGCAGATCGCCCAGATCCACACCCATCTTGATCAGCACCTGGGTGCCGACGCCCTCACCCTCGCGGATGAGTCCTAGCAGAATGTGCTCAGTGCCAATGTAAGAGTGGCCCAGCTGAAGCGCCTCGCGCAACGACAGCTCCAGGACCTGACGGGCGTGCGGCGTGAATGGGATATGCCCATTGGGGACCGCATTGCCCTTACCGATCATCTCCTCAACCTGTTTGCGGGTGGCATCCAGTTCCACGCCCTTGGAGGCCAGGGCCTTGGCGGCAACACCGTCACCTTCCCTGATCAGGCCCAGGAGGAGGTGCTCGGTGCCGATGTAATTGTGCTGCAGGGTGCGGGCCTCTTCCTGCGCCAGCACAATCACCCGCCGCGCACGGTCGGTAAACCGTTCGAACATACTTGTCCTTCCCTTTGATCCGTAATTCACTCTACAGATTTACGGTGACGTTTATTCTCGGCCCGCCGGTGATTGCGCTCTGAACGCAACGAGGCCTTGGAATCAGTCCTCTGAGCCGTCTTCTGACTGCATCTGCTCCATGAGTTCCACCTCAGGGCGCTCCTCGCGGGGCTTCTGCCTGACCACGTCGATATGGAGATCGTCATAGGCCGGCTGGGACTGGACCCAGAGATGGGACTCCTCCTGGGGCTCGATCTCGGAATGCTCGCCGCAGCCATGATCCAGGGAGACCACGCGCCCGTCGTCCGGGCTCCATCGGTTGGCGCAGACGCCAAACATGGTCCCCAGATCACCTGCCAGGGGAATCATGAAGCCACAGGTCTCGCAGGCCTTGCCCTTGGCCGTCCTGGTCGACAGGGACTTGGGGCCGTGCTGCCCCTCGTACCAACGTTTGGCGGTAGCCGTCCTGGCCTCGGCCGTCATCACGTGTCGGCGGGTCAGAGCGAAACGGTCGACGGCCTCATCCAGGTCAACGGAAGAGGTCTGTGCGCCGAGGGGAATCTGATCATTCGACTCCTGCTCGTGAACGTCTTTTTTTTCACTTGTGCGGTCTGCCAGGCGGAAGACCACGCCGTCAGTCTCCTGATCGGCCCCATCAACAGCAGGGGAACTCGATTCTTGCTGACCTTCTTCATCATCTTCGGGGTTCAGATGTACTTGAGAATTCTGATGGCTAGCTTGCGCTGGCTTGTATCCGGCTGTCAGCCTGGGGTCGTCCGGCTCGGTTCCCATGGCATCGGTCACGCTCAGATCCGAGGGCAGCAGGCGATCCTTCCAAGGAACCCAAGCGGGTGGCTGCAGGGCCGCATCTGTAGGCACCAGAGAGGATTCATCCACAGTCCAGGTATCGGCATCCTCATCGCGGTAGAGGGTGACTGACCACTGCCAGCCCTCATAGCCCTTGATGGCCGAGGCGAATCGGTAGTCCCAGACTCCGTCCCCAATCAGGGTGCGGCCGACCAGCCCACCGACCTCATCGCTGTCGGCGGCCACGCTCAGAGCCACTCGCCTAGCCAGTTCCTCAGGATCCAGGTCCTCTTGAACCATCTATCACACCTTCATCATCAGTGGGACCGGATCAAACCGATCCACGTCGGATTGTTCTCGCCGTCTGCTCAGTCCGGCACGTCAAAGTCATCGGCCACGGCCCTCAAGAGGGTGGCCAGCTTGGCGGATTCAGCCCGACCTGGATAGTGGTGTCGACGCAGGCCATTGCCCGCGGAGTCCAGCAGCTTGATCAAGTCCTCCACGATGGCGGCCATGTCGTCCGGATCAGGTCGCTTGGCACGCAGAATGGAGGGGGTCGGCCCCACCAGCTTCAGATCCAGGGCCTGGGGGCCCTTGCGGCCCTCAGCCACTGAGAACTCCACCCGGGATCCCTTGCGTATGGTGGACACCCCGGCGGGCAGGGCCGATGAGGGCAGGAAGACATCCTCACCTTGTTCATCCGTGATGAACCCGAACCCCCGCTTGGCGTCGTACCACCGTACTCTCCCGCTGGGCATGCTCTGCCACTTCCTTACGTTGCTTCTTGAACTGATATATCCGAGTTCAGTCTACCTGAACGGAAGGGGCAGGACGACCCATCTTGTCAAAGGCGTACGGGACGATTGGCGGCAGAATTGGCCTGGTCCTCAGCGTGCCCCTGATCCCGGCTGCCGCCCTGAGGTATGACGATGGTGAAAGTCAAACCGCCCCCCGGGGTCTGCGAGGCGCAGATGAACCCCTGATGAGCCTTGACAATGGACTGGACAATGGCCAGTCCAAGCCCCGTGCCGCCCTTCTCCCGAGCCCTGGACGGGTCGGCCGTGTAGAAGCGCTCGAAGAGTCTGGACCTGGATTCCTCCGGGACGCCTGGCCCGTGGTCAACCACCCGGATGATGGCATAGTCGGTGCCTACATGGCTGTTCTCTGCTACCTGGATCGCCTCGGTCAGGTGTCCCAGCGAAGACTCAGTGGCCTCCAACCTGGTCAGATCCGCCGGTGCGATGGTCGCCTTGACCAGGCCCACTCCCACCTGGACCGGCGAATCAGCTGGGGTGTAGCGGTGGATATTGCCTATGATATTGGTAATCACCTGACGCAGGCGACTGGGGTCTCCAGTCACCGGCACCGAGGGCAGGGGACCCTCCTGGATGTCCAGACTGACGGCTGGGCCCAGGTGCCCGCCCACGGTGATCCTTTCCTTGTTGCGTCCCTTGAGGCCTGGCAGACCCTTGTTGGGCGTGACCGGCATCTCCTGGGGGGCGGGCTGATCTTCGGTATGCAGGCAAACCCTTCCGGTAACCACTTCTCTGCCCGGATCCAAGGCATGCAGGTCGTCCACCCCGTCTCGCACCAGTCCAGTCAGATCGACCGGCAGGGTCGTGTCGATCCCCCTGCCCTCATCCAGACGTGCAAGCGAGAGCAGATCCGTGACCAGGACCGTCATCCTGGTCGAAGAGTCCTCGATGTGCTGGATGGACTTGTCGGCCCGCTCCAGAGCCCCGGGATAGTCGCGCTGCATCCTGTAGAGCTCTGCGTAGCCGTGGATGGCGGCCAGAGGGGTACGAAGCTCATGGCTGGCATCCGAAACGAACTGCTTCATTTTCTCGGTGGTCTGGCGCTGCTCGTCGAAGGAATGCTCGATTCGCGCCAGCATGGCATTCAGAGATGCTGCCAGGGAACCCACCTCGGTATTCTCCGGGAAGCTGGGAATGCGTTGGGATAGGTCACCGGCCGCTATCTTGGCAGCAGTCTTCTCGATGCGTTTGAGGGGAACCAGGGTGGACTGGATCAGCAGAACCGAGATGACTCCGCCCAGAAGGACCACAACAACAGAAATGATCATGCAGAAAGCCGTCAGATCGTGCACGGCCTCGTCCTGGTCGCTCATGGACAGACCGATGAAGAGGATGCCGCTGATTTCGGAGCCGTCCAGTTCGTTGCGCAGCTTCCACTGCATGGCCACCACCCGCCACGAGGCCCGGGCTCGCTTCATGGTGTCCCGGTCTGGCGAGGCCTGTCGCGAGACGCGCACATAGGCCGGTACCGTGGTCGGCTTGCCCAGGGGTATCGAGTCCAGGCTGCCGTCGGCGGGCAGACGAGGGCGGGAAATAACCCCGTTGACCTGCATAGGATTCAGATCGTCCGAAATAATGTGCAGCTTGTCGTCGCGGATCTGCAGGAAATAGTCAGTGGGGCCAAGGCCATTCTTGCTCAGATCCTCCTGGCGCAGAAGGGTGGCGTTGCGGATGCCCAGGTTGGCCTGGCGTATCAACTGGGAGTCCGTGCGCTTCATCAGATAGTCGTCGGCCATCTGGCAGATGGCCACAGAGACACCCACCGTACCCACGATGAGCAGGATGAGCATGCTGGCCACAAGTTTGGTGCTTAAGGGAATGGCAGCCAGCGGCGACCTGTGCATGAACCGACCCCTCGGTCTGCCGGAGCCCTTTCCCTTGCCGGAATCCGAACCCATGACGGAGTTGGCCCCGTCAGCCGACGGTTCTGCCATGGGAGTCGAGCCCAAGGGACTAGTCGCCATCGCCGCCATCCGATGCGTTCTGCCTAGGTGCCCGAATCATGTAGCCGATGCCCCGCTTGGTCTCGATCAGCGGGGTGACCTTGCGGTCCCCGCCGTGTCCGTCACTGATGGTGATGCCATCCACCTTCTTGCGCAGGTAAGAGATGTAGGACTCCACAATGGCCGCATCCCCGCCCCAGTCGTACTGCCAGACATGATCCAGAATCTGCGCCTTGCTGAGCACGCGGCCCTCATTGTCCATCAGGTAGCGCAGCAGCTTGTATTCGGTCGGACTCAGGTCGATGGGTCGCCCGGCCCTGGTGACGTCGTGCGAATCCTCGTTGATCTCCAGATCCCCTACGCGGATGATCGGATCGTCCTCCTGATGCTCGCGCGTCCTGCGCAATATAGCCTTAATCCTGGCCACAACCTCCTCCAGGCTGAAGGGTTTGGTCACGTAGTCGTCGCCGCCCACAGTCAGCCCCATGACCTTGTCCTGGGTATCATCTCTGGCCGTCAGGAAGAGCACCGGCGCCTCGATTCCCTCCTGACGGATACGGGAGGTGACCGTGAATCCATCGATATCAGGCAGCATGACATCCAGGACGATCAGATCGGGCTGGATGCGCTCAATGACCTGAATGGCCTCGGAGCCGGACGCCGCGGTCTCGACCGCAAAGCCTGCGAAGTGCAGGGAGGCCACCAGCAGATCCCTGATGGACGGTTCGTCGTCGACCACGACCAGTTGTGCTTGCGTCGGTTTGCTCATGGTCTCAGCTTGCCGCGTCTTTCTGGGTATTATCTGAGAGTTCGCTGACCGTCTCTGTCGGGCGTAATTGCTTCTTCGGAGCACCGGACTTGCGATGATGAGCCCCGGTTCGGCTACTGCGACGCCACCAAATCGCAACGGCTACGCCCAGCATGACCAGGACGACAACCGTCACCGAAAGGGCAATGATCATCACCCGGCGATGCCGATGGTTTTGGTCAAGAGTCTCAACCTGGTCCATCATGGCCTTGGCCGACCCCACCCAGTCGGGATTGCGGCCCTTGGTGACCGGCTCCAAAGCAGCCTGCGAGAGCTGATCTACGCTGGATTGGTCCTTGAGCCAAGCCTGCGAGTTGCTGGAGACCGCCACGACCAATTTGCCGTCCTGAGAGGCCACAGCCAGTAGAACCGTGTCGTGGGTGGGCTTCATTGATTCGAGCACCCTGGATGCCCAGGTCTCAGGCTTAACGCCCTGATAGAAATGCGGAAGGTAGAGCAGCCGAACCGATACTCCTGTTTGCTCTGCGGTTTCCTGGATAGCATCCTTGACGGATCCTACGTCCGAACCCAGCAAATTCTGCGGATCAGTGATCGCGTCGGTCATGGTTCCGGCCCCAGCCTGAGACTCATCGGCACAAGCCTTGGTCGGCCCCATAACCCCGACCGCCAAAATCATCAAGAGCAGAAAAGCCAGCACCCGCTTTATGGGTGAAACGCCGACCGGATTCGTCTTGTGGAAGGGGACTCGTTCGACCACATGGGTCCGCGGACGGGGCAACTGCGTGAACACTGTCATAGTGTCCACAGTAGCGGTTGACGGCATTGGACTCCCCCACCATCACCGCCATTCACGGAAAGGACAATCATGACACGGTACCAAGTTGATTCGGATCAGATACAGACGGCCTCCGGCGCGGTCAGCGGCTCGATAGGGGCCATCAGAGATGCCGTGGCGGGAATGTACACTAATCTGGACAATCTGCAAAGCGTCTGGCAGGGCTCGGCGGCCAGCCAATTCGCCACAGTGGCCCAGCAGTGGCGCGCCTCGCAGGCTCAGATGGAACAGGCGCTTGAAGGCATTCAGGCAGCTCTGACACAGGCATCGTCGCTCTATGCGGACACCGAGGCCCAGGCCACCCGTCTCTTCGCCGGAGCCTGACGCCTGGTTGATGCAGGCAACCCGGAGCCATTCGATCATGGCGGATCGGCCCCAGACCCGGCAAGCATATGCGGAAAACGGAACAGACGGTGAACGAGCGCAAGAAAAGAGACAGGGGCCTGCGCACCATTATCCGGTGCGCAGGCCCCTGTCCTTGGCGATCAATCAGTCCAGCCGAAAAGCCCGGCCGAACCTCGAGGGATCAGTAGCCCATGTCGCCCTGAGGCTGAGCGGCAGCAGGTGCCGGAGGCTCAGGCTTGTTGGCCACGACGGCCTCGGTGGTCAGGAAGAGCCCGGCGATGGAGGCTGCGTTCTGCAGGGCAGAGCGGGTCACCTTGACGGGGTCGGCCACACCGGCCTCCAGCAGGTCCTGGTACTCGTTGTTGGCGGCGTTGAAGCCCTGGCCGGCAGGCAGCGAACGGACCTTGTTGATGACCACGTCACCGGAGATGCCGCTGTTCTCGGCGATCTGCTTGATGGGGGCCTCAATGGCGCGGAAGACGATGGAGGCACCGGTGGACTCGTCGCCATCCAGCTTGACATCCTTCTCGGCCTTGGCAGCGGCCTGAACCAGAGCCACGCCGCCTCCGGGCAGCAGACCCTCTTCAATGGCGGCCTTGGCGTTGCGGACAGCATCCTCGATGCGGTGCTTGCGCTCTTTGGCTTCGACCTCGGTGGCTGCGCCGACCTTGATGACGGCCACGCCGCCGGCCAGCTTGGCCAGCCGCTCCTGCAGCTTCTCGCGGTCGTAGTCGGAGTCGGTGTTCTCAATCTCGGTGCGGATCTGGCCCACGCGTGCGGAGACCTCATCCTTGGAGCCGCCGCCGGAGACGATAGTGGTCTCGTCCTTGGAGACGATGACCTTCTTGGCGGTGCCCAGCACGCTCATGTCGATGGAGTCCAGCTTGAGGCCGAGCTCGTCGGAGACCACCTGTGCGCCGGTCAGAATGGCCATATCCTGCAGCATGGCCTTGCGGCGGTCGCCAAAGCCAGGAGCCTTGACGGCGCAGGAGTTGAAGGTGCCGCGGATCTTGTTGAGGATCAGAGTGGGCAGCGCCTCGCCATCCACATCCTCAGCGACGATCAGCAGCGGCTTGCCGGTCTTCATGACCAGCTCGGCGATGTGGACCACGTCCTGCTGGCTGGAGACCTTGCCCGAGGTCAGCAGAATGTAAGGATCATCCAGAACGGCGGTCTGGTCGTCGTTGTTGGTGACGAAGTAGGGGGCGATGTAGCCCTTGTCGAAGCGCATGCCCTCGGTGAACTCCAGGTCCAGGCCGAAGCGGTTGTTGTCCTCGACGGTGACCACGCCGTCCTGGCCGACCTTGTCCAGGGCCTCGGCGATCTCATTGCCGATCTCGGGGTCGCCTGCAGAAATGGTGGCGGTGGCAGCGATCTGGTCCTTGGTCTCGACTTCCTTGGACTGTGCCACGAGCTCCTTGACGATGGCGTCGGCGGCCTTCTCAATGCCGCGACGCAGGGCGATGGGGTTGGACCCTGCAGCCACGTTCTTCAGACCCTCATGCACCAGGGACTGGGCCAGTACGGTGGCGGTGGTGGTGCCGTCTCCGGCTACGTCGTCAGTCTTCTTGGCGACTTCCTTGACCAGCTCGGCGCCGATGCGCTCGTAAGGATCCTCCAGGTCGATCTCCTTGGCGATGGAGACGCCGTCGTTGGTGATGGTCGGCGCGCCGTAGGACTTGTCCAGCACCACATTGCGACCCTTGGGGCCCAAGGTGACCTTGACTGTGTCGGCCAGCTTGTCCAGGCCGGCAAGCATGCCCTGACGAGCTTCCTCGTCATACTCGATGATTTTTGCCATTGTTGCTTCCTCCGTCATGGCTTGAGGTTTCATGACCCACCGTCGGCGTGGAACGGAACCCGACCGTCAGCTGTCGTGTTATCACTCCCGCACCTCGAGTGCTAATTCAGCAGATTAGCACTCGATGGAGCCGAGTGCCAACCCCAGGGGAAAATACGCTGCAGGCTGTATGCCATATCGCCCCTGACCCATCGGCCGCGCCCACAGGCAATCCGCACCCTGCACAGTCCCGGCTCAGCACTGTAATTCAAAACACATGCTACAAAAAATGGACCCCGGAAAGACCGGGATCCACCATGACGAATACAGAAGACGACAATCAGAGCTTGGTGACCTTGGTTGCCTGCAGACCCTTGGGGCCCTCTTCCACCTGATATTCGACCTTATCTCCCTCATCAAGGGTCTTGAACCCGTCGGACTGAATGGCCGAGTAGTGCACGAACACGTCCTCGCCGCCATCGTCGGGATTGATGAATCCGTAACCCTTGCCAGCGCTGAAGAATTTCACAGTGCCTTGTGCCATAACTAACTTCCTTAACATAGGTGCCGCGTCACAACAGATACGAGACTGACCGCATCTGCCTGGTCGGCAAGGTCAGTTTAGGCCTATCGATAGGGCAATTGCAAAACGCCGAGCCGAAATTCGGGAACTTTTGCCCTCGAATTTCCTTGGTCGTCCGGTTGGCTGAACCTCATTGCATGAGAATGGCTTCCACCGGAGTGGAGGCCACGGAGGACTGCTCCACCTGGGTGATGCCCAACAGGCTGGCCACCTCCTGGGCAGTAGCCTTGTCGGCCTCGTCACGGTAACGGACCGTACTTACGCCAGGCAGAGCCCCCTGCGGGTTGGTTGCCGTGACCGCAGTGTAACCGGCGTTGACCAGGACCTGGCGCTTGCTGCCCGCATGCCCGGTGATCCTGGTTCCGTTGATGACGGCCACCTGTGTGCCCCTGTTGACCACAGGTGCAGGGCTGCTGCTGGATGCGCTCGCCGAAGGCGACTGCGAGGGCTCCTGTGAAGCCTGCTCCTGGGAGGATGTTTCAGCAGAGGGCTTGCTGTCTGAGGAGGAGGCGGACCGCTTGGGCAGATGGCTGCTGATGACCCGGGAGGCATCGGTGTGGGTCTGCTGCCAGGGCAGGGAGCCGCTGACTGCAGCCCATAAGCCCAGTCCGCACAGCACGGCCAAGACCACCACCAGCAGATAGGGCAGAGCCCTGACCGGCAGGGAACGCGGCCCCCGATGCACACCGACCGGCCCCTTGGGAGGGTTGTCGAACGCATCATGAACCTGGGGGCGCGCCTGCGTCCCATTGTCGCGCGTGCTAGCCATGAACTCTCCTCCGCTCCACCGGATCCTGAACCATTATATGTAATGGGACGCCGGAGCAGCATCCCGCTGACCATCCGACGTTCCCCGCAAGCCTAAGAGAGCCATGACAACCCTGACCGGCTCATATCACCAAGCGATATAGTGACCTTATGAACAGCAGCCAGCCTATTGCCGCAACCTCCCCCGCGCCGACGAACGGAACCGGTACCAACCCTCCGACCATAGCAGGAGGCCAGGGCCGAACCCATCGCAAACCTCTGAGCGCCTTGGTGGACCCCGGCTGGGCCAAGGCTCTCGCTCCTGTCGAGCCCAACATTCACCGTATGGGCGACTTCCTCAGATCCGAGCTGGCTCAGGGCCACCGCTATCTGCCTGCCAGCAAGAACATCCTGCGCGCCTTTACCATCCCCTTTGACTCCATCAAGGTTCTGATCGTGGGCCAGGATCCCTACCCAACGCCCGGCCATCCGGTGGGCCTGAGCTTCTGCGTGGACCCTGCAGTCAGCCCCATTCCCGGCTCCCTGCGCAATATTTACACCGAGCTCAGCTCCGACCTGGGCCTGCCCACGCCCTCCAACGGCGATCTGACACCTTGGACCAGGCGAGGGGTCATGCTGCTCAACCGCTGCCTGACGGTACGGGTGGGCAAGCCGGCCAGCCACCGGAACAAGGGTTGGGAGGAGATCACCGACGCCGCCATCCGAGCTCTGAACGACCGACGCGACCAGGAGGGCAGGATCCGGCCCCTGGTGGCCATTCTTTGGGGAAGGCAGGCCCAGAGCCTGGAGCCCCTGCTGACCAATGCGGCCATCATCAAATCCCCGCATCCCAGCCCCATGTCGGCCCGGTACGGCTTCTTCGGCTCCCGCCCATTCTCCAAGGCCAACCAAGCGCTGGAGGCCATGGGCGCCCAACCGGTGGACTGGTCCCTGACCTGAGTCCTGCTGGCTGAGTCGTCAGGAAATGCCGTTACCATATCTGCTATGGCATTATTCCCACCTCGACCCAGTCAGTCCCCATCTGTTCAGCCCGGTCAGGACCGGCAGGTTCCGCCAATCAGCCAGGACGACCTGCAACGTTGCCGTCAGTTGGCCGACCGGATTCGAACCCGCTTTTCCAGGACTCTGGTAGGCCAGGAGAACCTGCGCGAGGCCCTGATCCTGACGCTGGTGGCCTCAGGACACATCCTGATCGAATCCGTGCCCGGCCTGGCCAAGACCACCGCCGCCCAGACTCTGGCCACCTCGGTCTCCGGCAGCTTCAAGCGGATCCAGTGCACGCCCGACCTGATGCCTTCGGATCTGGTAGGCACCCAGGTCTACGACTTCTCCACCCAGCGCTTCTCGACACAGCTGGGCCCCATTCACGCCAACTTTGTCCTCATGGACGAGATCAACCGCTCCAACGCCAAGACCCAGTCAGCCATGCTGGAGGCCATGGCCGAGGATGCCACCACCATCGGCGGCGAGCGCATAGCCCTGCCCCGGCCCTTCATGGTGATCGCCACCCAGAACCCCATCGAGGAGGAGGGCACCTACAACCTGCCCGAGGCCCAGATGGACCGGTTCATGCTCAAGGCCGTCATGACCTATCCTGATGCCGACCAGGAGACCCGAATGCTGCAGATGCTGACCAGCCGAGGCACCGATATGCCCGGCAAGGACGATCGGGACGCACTGACCATCGCCGATGTGGACTTCCTGAGGCAAAAGGCCCGGCAGGTCCACGTGGCACAGCCCATCATGCGATATGCGGTCGATCTGGCGGCCACCAGCAGGGGGGCTGGATCGCGGCCCATCCAAGGGCTGGCCGAGCAGGTGAGGCTGGGAGCCAGCCCGCGTGCCTCCATCGCCCTGGTGCGCATTGGCCAGGCCAGGGCCCTGCTGACTGGCAGGGATTACGTCATTCCCGAGGATCTGAAGGACTGGGCCCATTCGGTACTCCGCCACCGGATCCTGCTGACCTTTGAGGCTCAGGCCGACGGCATCAGCAGCGACGACATCATCGACCAGATCGTCGACACGGTGCCGGTGCCATGAGCCGCCGACGCTCGAATCGCGACCCAGTCCGCAGACGGATCGAGTCCTTGGACACCAGCCTCCGGCTTCCCACGGTGCGCAGGGCCCTTGGACTGCTGGAGGGCGAGCACTCCTCTGGCCGACGCGGCGGTGGAGACGAACGTGCCGACCTGCGCGCCTATGAGTTCGGAGACGAAACCCGCATGATCGACTGGCACGCCAGTGCACGGATGGGTCGACCCATGGTGGTTGAGCGCGAGCGCCTGGTTACCAGCAAGGTCTGGCTGCTGCTGGATGTCGGCCGCGAGATGTCCGGAACATGCCCTGATGGGGAGCAGGCCATCCAGGTGGCTGCCAACGCCCTGTGCATGTTCGCTTCCCTCTGCCTGCGCCGCAGCGATGAGGTGGACCTGGTCCTGGTCGATTCATCCGCCATCCGCCGCATACCATGCCAGGGGGGGTTCGCCCGATTCGAACAGACCCTGGACCGGGCTCTGGAGTCGCCGCTGGATCAGCCACGCAACCTTGAGGCCCTGCTGGGCTACGCCGCCGGCATCCAGGACCGGCAGGCCATGCTGGTCATTGCCACCGACCAGTCGGCCTTGCATGTTGACCTGATGCCGACCATCCGACAGTTGGCAACCACCCACCCCTTGAATTTCATCGGAGTGGAGACCATGAATCCCCTGCGGCAACAGCCCCCTATGGGCTCGGTGACGGATGCGCCCAGCGGACGCAAGATCCCGGCCTTCCTGCGTACCGCGAACGGGACGCAAGCTGTGGACCTGCACAGGCGCTATCAGATTGAGGCCTTTAGCCGGGAATTGACCAGAATCGGAGCCTCGCTGATCAGGGCCGACTCCAGCACAGCCATGTTCAACAGGTTCATCCACCTGCTCTCAGCCGGCCGACCAGGCATTCCCATGCGGCAGACGGTGATGGCGGCATGAGTGCTGTCGTCCTGATTCGTCTTGCGTCCGGTCATGGTCAAATCCAGATCATGCCCGCCATGACCCAGCCCACCTGGCTGCTGGCTCTGACGGCGACCGCCATCATACTGGCCCTGGCCCTGGCCGGAGCGGCCATTCTCCTGCCTAGGTTCCGCCGTCAGCAGGAAGAGCATCCGATCCAAGCGAGCCCTGACTCTCTCAATGCATGGCGTCAGAGGATCGATCAGGTGGTGGCCCAGTACGACAAGGGCCATCTGAACCGCGACCAGGCCATGACGGCACTGGCCACCATCGCTCGTGGATTTGCCTCCCGCTCCTGGAACAGTGATATGAAGTCCAAGACTTTGGCCGAAATCCAGGCTCAGCCCCGTACGCCGAGCACCCGGCAGGGTCTGGACCTGCTTCGGCAGACCATAGATGCCCTTTACCCGCCTGAATTTGCCCTTCCCCGGGACAGCACAGGAACCGACGCCACGGTGGATCAGGCAGCCGACTGGGTACGGGAGTTGATTGAACGGTGGCCGCGATGAGCATAGGCAATCTGTCCTGGAGGTGGCCCTGGCTGCCGGTGCTGGCCCTGTTCCTGGCCCTGGCGTTCGGCCTGCTGGCCTCCCGTGCGGCGCGTCGTCGCAAGCTGGATCAGGAACGGGGCGCCCGGATCTGGACCTTGGACAGCGACCTGGACACCGAGGAGGGCCATGAGGCGCTGAAGCGCTGGCGACGATTGAACCGTTGCGCCGCAATCCTGCTCGCTCTGGCCCTGCTGATGGTTTTGAGCCTGGCGGCAAGGCCCGCCCGGGTCGATCGGACACTGGAGCAGGGGCACAACCGCGATATCGTGCTGTGTCTGGATGTGTCCGGCTCCACCCTGCCCTACGACCGGCAGGTGATCGCCTCCTACCTCGATCTGGTCCGCAACTTCCGGGGCGAACGCATGGCTCTGAGCATCTTCAACTCCACCTCGCGCACCGTCTTCCCCCTGACCGACGACTACGGCATGATCACCGCCGAATTGAGCAAGGCACGACGAATCCTGGACGGAGTGCAGTCCCAGGACCGCATCGATGCCATGAGCGGGCGACAGTACCAGGACATCAGCGACTGGCTGGAGGGCACGCAGAACCGCCGGGACACCACCTCACTGATCGGCGACGGGCTGGTGGGCTGCGCTGCGCTCCTGCCGCAATTCGCTCCCAAGGGCCAACCCGGACCGGCAAAGGCCGACCAACGTTCGAGCTCCCTGGTCCTGGCCACCGATAACGTAGTCTCCGGCAAACCCACATACACCCTGGAGGAGGCGCTCAAGCTGACCTCGGCCGCAGGAATCGCGGTGGACGGACTCTATTCGGGACCGGACCAAGGCACCGAGGCGGAGAGCACCCGGCAGATGCAGCGGCTGATCGAAGCCCGCGGCGGCATCTTCCTGCGACGGCAGGACGGGAACTCCATCAACGCGCTGGTCCGCCGGATCGAACATCGCCATGGAGCCGACCCACGCCAGCAGGAGCAGTCCAGCCTGGTGGATGCACCCGGCTGGTGGACCCTGGCCCTGGCCCTGGCGCTGTCCGGATATCTGCTCCTGGCCTGGAGGCTGAAGCGATGAACATACTCAAGTCACTGACCTTTGAGCCTGCCCTGGGCTGGGTGGCCGGCGGCCTATTGTCGGGCCTGCTGCTGCTCCTGGCCATTGCGCTGGTCATCCATGGACTGCGCAAGGGCCGGGATACGGATGCCGATCGCTGGGCCTTGGCCCGGCGCACCGCCATGGTCCTGATCCTGGCCCTCATGGTCCTGACCCCCAGCACCGTCAGCAAAACCACCAACAAGGCCGTCAACGCCACTGATGTCTTCATTGCGGTTGACGTGACCGGATCCATGGCAGTCAAGGATGCCGGATATGGGACCCAGGAGGGGATGAGCCGGTTGGAGGCGGCCAAAGCAGCCGTCCGCGACCTGGTCGACATCTATCCGGATGCATCCTTCTCGGCCCTAAGTTTCGGCGCCTCGGCCAGCGTTGATCTGCCCCTGACCCCCGACGTACGAGCTGTGGACAACTGGGCCCGTGGGCTGGCCACAGAGCCCACCTCCCGTTCCTCCGGCTCCAGTCTGGATGCTCCTCTGGATCGGCTGACTCTGGCATTGAAGCAGACCAGGGACCGACATCCCAACGACCGGATCCTGCTCTATCTGATCAGCGATGGAGAGCAGACCAGCAGGGACGAACGGCGATCCTTCAGCGTTCTTAGAGAGGGGCTGGACGAGGCCTTCGTCCTGGGAACCGGCTCAGCCAAGGGAGGCACGGTGCCGTTGACCTCCGATGTGGGCGGCAGCGATGCCGAAGGCTGGGTGAAGGATCCGCAGACCGGCCAGCCGGGCATCTCGGCCATGGACCCGGACACTCTGAAGGCCATGGCCGACGAGATGAGCGGCCACTATCAAGCCCTGGCCAAGGGGGTCACTGTCCGCGAGGGCGCTACAGCTTCGGTCTCCAAGCGCTACCGGGTGACCACGGTCGACCAGGTGCGCCGACATGTCACCCCGCTGGTCTGGCCCTTGGCACTGGTGGAACTGGTCCTGATCCTGGTTGAGGCAGGGCAATGGGTCCGTACTTCGAGGAGATTGCTATGAGCAGGAACACCCTTCGAACGCGTCTGGTCCTTATCGTTTTAGCCCTGATAGCAGCGCTGGCCGGGGCATGGGGCCTGATCAACGTCAGAGCCATCGCCACGTACAACGAGGCCACGCGCACACTGAACACCAGCATCCGGCAGGCCCGAAACCCACAGGCAGACCCGGCAGCAATCAAGGCGCTGCAAGATCAGGCGGACCGCCTTTTCGCCCAAGTGGAGCGGCCGGGCCCCTTGCTTCTGCCGAAGACCAGGCAGGCCGCGCAAGCCAACCAAGCGACCAGCACTGCACTGACCCAGCGTACGGAACGGATTCTCAAAAAACAACAAGCAGACACAACCAAGAACGAGCAGGGCGGAAAGAGCGGATCAGGCAAGGGCGCATCCTCCGGGCTGACCAAGCAGCAGGAAGCTGAGGTAGAGGATCTGCTCAAGCGCAACCAGGAACAGAGCGATCCCTCCTCATCCCCCAGCCCAACAGGCAATACGGGCGGCCACCAGGATCGGGAAAAGAACGTCAAACCCTGGTGACCGGCCTCACCAGGCATTGCTCGATCATTTTTCGAAGACCTGTCCCCATCAAAACGGATCAGGCAACATCCGACCACATGGCCCAATCGACGCCATGCAAGCATGACTGCGGTGATGAAGTAGACGCATGGACAAGTCATCACCATCGTCACTACCCACCCTGAGCCCCTTCCTCGAGCAGCCCTCCTACCTGTCCGATCCTGAGGCGGCCGGAGCCTGCCCCTGCCACGCACGGGTGGCCCGTTGCCGGACCATGCTGGCCGATATGGCTCGGCAGTCGCGAACAACCCTGGTCCACCTGAGCGAACTAGCCGACCAGGCTCTGAGGGTCGACTGGCAGGGAAAGGCCGCTCAGGCCTACCGGGCCCAGGTACGGGCCATGGATGCCCTCTGCCAGGATCAGCGTGTCCAGGCAGGACGCACCCTGAACCTGATCGATCAAGAGAGCCGACCATGAAGCGGACGGTCACCGCGGCACCCGACGCCAACGGTTACACCAGCACAGAATTGGACCACCTGACCGGCATGGCGGACCGGCTCAACCAGGCAGGCGGAGCCCTGGCCACCCTGCAGACGCAATGGATTCTCACCAATCAGGCCATCCGCAGAACCATGCCAGGGTTGCCCGTCCTGCCCTGCACCCAGGCTGCCATGCCGCCGCCAGGCCATGCCAGACTGCCCCTGGACCTGATGGTGACCTTCTGCAGTGACCAAGCTCAGGCCTGCGAAGACCTACGCACCAAGCTCCAGTCTGTGGCCGATCGGCTGACCAAGGCCTACGGGTTGTACTCGCAGGCGGAATCATTCATGGAAAAGCTGATGGACTCCCTGATATCCACGGCCGTGACCCTCTTTCAGCCCATCGCCCCGTACATGCTGGGAACCATCGGTCTGAGCTTGGGAGCAGCTCAACTGACCGGCAACCTGGATGCCTCGCAATTCCAGGAATTTCTGGAAACTACAGCCGGCATCCATCAGCCTCTGCTGGCCGCCGCCGCGTCCGACCTGACTTCAGACCACCATGATCCTATTGGCAGATTGGTCACCGATCCAGGCCTGCTGGTGCCCCTCATCCTCGCTCATCTTCAGGGTGACCAGCTCACGATGGATCCTATACAGCCACAGGGCAAGGGGTTGGGCGAGGCTCATAACATCGCCACCGCTCTGCGAAATCTGGAGAGCCTGGGATCCTGCCAGGACGGCATTCCTTACGCAACCATCGCTGTACAACGATATCGGGAGGCGGACGGCAAGGACCGTTGGCTGGTCTACATACCCGGCACCAGCTCCCATCTCGATTCCCCCATCGGCTGGTGCCAAAACATCCAGCTCATGAGCGACAAGGCTTCAGTACGCGAAAGGGCGGCCTCGCTGCGTCTAGTGGACCAGGCCATGCAGAATGCCGGGGTGCGTCCGGACGATCCGGTCAGCCTGGTGGGTCATTCCCAAGGCGGCATCGTGGCCGCCACCATGGCCTCGGATCTTTCCAACCGCTACCACTTCGATCACATCGTGACCGTCGGATCGCCCATCGCCCATCGCCAGATAGGGTCAAGCACCTGGGTCACCAGCGTGGAAATGCGCGAGGAGCTGGTCTCCAGTCTTGATGGAGCCGACAACCCCTCGCGGCCCAATCAACTGACCGTCAGGGGAAGGGCAGACGGACCTCCCCCTCCAGGTGGCAGCCAAACTGGCCGGACAGTGACCACTGCCGGACCTGGCAAGGAATCCACCCATGGCATGGCCTACCAGCGGGCGGCCTGGGCTGATGCCCGAGATCAGAACTCACCGGCAGTACGACGCCAGGACGACCACTTCGCCCATGCCATCGAGGGCGATCTGCAGGAGACCCACTACTACTGCGGCAGGCTGCGCCGATGAGCGGGACACGCGGACCCCCAAGAGCACCCATGTCGATTCCTGCAGGTTGACCCGGTCGTCTAGGCTGGAGGCATGAACCTGAGCCGAATCACCCCAGTCATCCCCCTCAATCCCTTGGACGGACGTTACCGCAGGCAGACCGCCGATCTGGTGGACTATCTGAGCGAACCCGCCTTGAACCGCGAGCGTATGCGGGTCGAGGTCGAATGGATGATCATGCTGGCCAACGGCTACCAGGGCAACGGCCAGCACCCGGTCCTGCCGGGCGTAGAGCCTCTGACAGAGACAGAACAGGCCTACCTGCGAGCCATCCCCGAGGATTTCGATGCCGATGGCATCACCGAACTGGCAGGCATTGAAGCCCAGACCCACCACGACGTCAAAGCCGTGGAATATTACATCGATCGCCGTCTGGAGGCTTCAGCCACAGCCCTTGGCCCCGAGTCTCAACTTCCGAGGCTGACTGCCCTGGTCCACTTCGCCTGCACCAGCGAGGACATCAACAACCTGGCCTATGCCCGCTGCATCCGAGGCGGGGTCGAACAGGTCTGGCTCCCCAAGGCCACCCGAATCGAGCACCATCTGGCGACCATGGCGGAGCAATACCGGGATCTGCCCATGCTCGCCCTGACCCACGGCCAGCCGGCCACACCCACCACCCTGGGCAAGGAGATGGCAGTCTACGTCCACCGGCTGCACCGGCAGCTGGATCGGATCCGCCATCAGGACTACATGGGCAAGATGAATGGCGCCACTGGAACCTTTGGCGCCCATCTGGCCGCCCTGCCGCAGGTGGATTGGATCGATCTGACCCGGACCTTCGTCACAGAACGGATGGGCCTGGTTTGGAACCCGCTGACCACTCAGATCGAGTCCCACGACTGGCAGGCCGAGCTCTTCGGCAACATCGCCCACCTGGGCCGGATCCTGCACAACCTGGCCGTGGATGTCTGGATGTACATCTCCCGCGGCGTCTTCGCCCAGGAACCCGTCAAAGGCGCCACCGGCTCCAGCACCATGCCCCACAAGGTCAACCCCATACGCTTCGAGAACGCCGAAGCCAATCTGGAGATCTCAGGAGCCCTGCTGGACACCCTGGCCACCACCCTGACCGAAACCCGCTGGCAGCGGGACCTGACTGACTCCACCACCCAGCGCAACATCGGTTCGGCCCTGGGCTACAGCCTGCTGGCTCTGGACAACCTGGACGGCGGCCTGCAGACCATCCACCCCGACAAGGCCCTAATGGCCCACGAGCTTGACAGCAACTGGGAGGTCCTGGGCGAGCCCATACAGACGGCCATGCGGGCCGCCGGACTGGCTGGACGCTCAGGCATGGATCACCCCTACGAGCAGGTCAAGGAGCTGATGAGGGGCAAGAGGATCGGCCGGGAGGATGTCGAGCACTTCATCGACGGCTTGGACCTGGACCAGGACACGGCCAGTCGGCTCAAAGCCCTGACTCCGGCAACCTACACCGGTGCAGCCGGAACCTTGGTGGACTTCGATCGCGACTGACCATGACCCCGTCCCAGTCGACCATCACCCCCGAGGACACCGATTCCGCCGACCCTGTGCAGGAAGACCAGGTCGTCATCCGAGATACCCCGCCCCAGCGGGTTCACGATGCCGAGGATCTGCTGAGAGCCCTGGCAGCACTGATCCTGGGGATCCTAGTCACCCTGGCAGCGGTCTATCTGAAGGGCATAGCCGCCGGGGTCGAGTCGGACATGCGCCAGGCCGGCAATGCCATGGACTGGCTCATGGACGTGCCCACGGCCTTCCTTCAGCAAGCAGTGACCGTGACCGTCGTCCTGGCCGTGCTTGTCCATCTGCTGGTCAACAGGGAATGGATCCAGGCCATCACTGCCCCCTTGGCCATGTTCCTGGGCTTCGGGCTGGTCATGCTGACCTCCAACCTGATCCTGAAGGCGGGCAACCCGACCCTAATCGCCTCATTCAGCTCCCAGAACGCCATAGGGTCTCCCGTCCTGCTGCCTGACTTCTATGCCGGTCTGGCTGCCTTCCTGAGTGCAGCAGGACCCCGTCGACTACGCAGCTCGGTCAAGTGGGGATGGAACGCTCTATACGTCGTGGCCATCATCATGGTCGCCATATCCTCCAATTCGGCCAGCGGGGTTCTGGTCTCGCTGATCCTTGGCCGAATCATGGGCATGGTCGTCCGATACCTGGCGGGCACACAGAACAAGGGCGCTTGGGGGCAGGGCGTGGTGCAGGCCATAGCCTCCATCGGCATCCATGCCGCCAGCCTGGAGCGTCAGGATCCCAGTCTAGACAACGATGGCCAGCCACTGCCCGCCCTCGACGACGACCTTATCGAGGCCTCCCGCATCTACAGGGCCCGTGACAGGGATGGCCGCACCTACACGGTTTCGGTCATGGACGGCCAGCTGCACACCATGGGCTATCTGATGCAGCTCTGGCAGTGGATCAAACTGTCCGGAGTCTCCATGCGCCGGGACCGGTCGGTCAGAAACTCCATGCAACACCATATGGCCATGCTGACTGAATTGCGGGACCTGGGACTGACCACCCTGCACCCCTATGGTCTGGCGGAGAGCGCCGAATCCTCAATTCTGGTCCTTGAGGATGATGTCCATCTTGGACCCCTGGAACCCGAGAACCTGGACGCCGACAGGGCCAAGCAGCTGATGGACTACCTTCGCCGGGCCAACGAGCGCGGCTTCACACACCGCCGCATACGCCCAGAGACTCTGGCCGTGGACCAGTCAGGCTCCGCGGTCATCGCCGGCTGGGAGAACGGCGACAGCGCCAGCTCCCAGGCCAACATCGCCCTGGACCGGGTCCAGCTTCTCGCCCTGATCGCCGCGATCATCGGCGTGGACCAAGCCATCACGGCCGCCCGCGCCTCCTGGGGGGTCAAGACAGTGGCGGGACTGTCGCCATTCTGCCAGATGGTGGCCATTCCCGCACAGACCCAAGCCCTGCCTGGCTGGGATCGACAGATTCTGACTGATCTGCGCAAACAGCTGCAGACCTTGGCTCCTCCTGAGTCGGTGGCTGAGACCGGCCAGGTAACCCTCTCACGTTTCAGTCTGCGCAGCTTCGTGGCCCTGGCCTTGCTGGTAGTAGCTGTCGCCGTCATCGTCACCCAGTTCAATCTGCCCCAGGTCATCAGCGCCGTCCGCAATGCCAACCCTTGGATGGCTGGCCTCTCCTTCCTGCTGGGATCACTGTCCTGGGTGGGCTGCGCCATTACCCTAGGAGTCTTCATCGACCCGGCCAAGCGCGATTTCAAGGGCATTTTCCTATCCCAGGTGGCCTCCTCGTTCACCTCGGTCTCCATGCCCGCCGGGGTGGGTCCGGCCTTCGTCAACCTGCAGTTCCTGCGGCGGGACGGTTATGACAACACCATGGCCACGGCCATCATGAGCGCCGTGGTGGCCGTCCAGTTCGCGACCACCTTCTGTCTGCTGATCGGCATCGGGCTGTTCACCGGGCGCAACACCCTATCCGGGATGATCCCCACCAACACCCTGGTCATCGTCATCGGGACAGTGGCCATCATCGCAGCCCTGATCATGGCCGTGCCTTACACACGGCGACTGGTCATGGAACGCCTGATGCCCATCGTGGCCTCTTACGCCCGCCACCTTATAGAGATTCTGACTCAGCCCAGGCAGCTGGTGGTGGCCGTGCTTGGGGCTGTGATGCAGTCAGCCGCCCTGGGCATGAGTTTCTGGGCTGCCCTGATGGCCTTCGGCTGCCGGACCAACGTTTTCGAGACCACCTTCGTCTTCCTCCTGGCCAATACGCTGGGTTCGGCTGTCCCCACACCCGGCGGCCTGGGAGCCATAGAGGCGGTGCTCTTCTCCGCCTTCCGCCTGGCAGGCGTTCCCTCGGGCGTAGCCATCTCGGCCACTCTGGTCTTCCGGGTGGCCACCTATTGGCTGCGCATCCCCTTGGGAGCCTTGGCCATGCGCTGGCTGAGCAACCATAATCGCATCTAAAGGGCCCCTCGGACACTTTCATTCCCAAGGGCCTCAAAATCGCGTGGTGAAATGTCGAAAACCCCCGGAAAATGCGGTGTTTAGGCCTAATCTGCGCTAATATCAGTCATTGACCGTTGGGCTTTCCCCAATCAAGCAATGGGAGGCCCCCGAAAGAAGGATGTTCTATGGCATACAACAAGTCTGATCTCGTTTCGAAGATTGCGCAGAAGTCCAACCTGACCAAGGCTCAGGCGGAAGCTGCTGTCAACGCCTTCCAGGATGTCTTCGTCGAGGCCATGAAGTCCGGTGAGGGTCTGAAGCTGACCGGTCTGTTCTCGGCCGAGCGCGTCAAGCGTGCCGCCCGCACCGGACGCAACCCCCGCACCGGTGAGACCATCAAGATTCCGGCCAGCTATGGCGTGCGGATCTCAGCCGGCTCGCTGCTGAAGAAGGCCGTCACCAACAAGAAGTGAAACCAGCCTTTCTGCAAGGGCCCTGACATCCATCCACGGATGCCAGGGCCCTTCTTGTTAGAACAGACCTCATTGAAGTCCCGCAGCGCAAACCGGGCTTCTAGGCACCAGGCTCTGCGGCACTCTTCAGGAAATCCATCAGGGAGTGGTATCGGGGTTGGCCCAGATGGTCGAAGGGGTCAGGCAGGGCCACCTCGACTCGGCGGGAACCCCCTAGGACCAGGTGGCTCCAGTCGCAAGACCAGGTGCGTGTTCCCCGGTCCGCGGCACGGACGAAATTGCCACGCAGACGGGCCCGGGTATCCTCTGGAGGTTGATCCATGGCGTGACGTATCTCAGAGTCGTCGACCGGCGAGCGCATGAGCCCATGCCTGACCAGGCCAGGGAAGGACCTTCCCGCGCTCAGATCGTGATAGTCCAGGTCCAGCGCCTCGTCCAGATCCCGTCCGGCGCCTCGCCGACTCAGGCCCTGGAGCAACCGCAGCTTGGCGGCCCAGTCCACCCAGTCAGCCAGATCCTGCCAACGCCCAGCATCCAACGCATCCAAGGCCGCTCTCCACAGCTCCAGGGCCCGCAGTGCTTGGAACCGGTCGATGCCTATATCTTCCTGCTGGTCCACCAAGGCCTTGCAGGCTGACCAATAGGCCTCTTGCAGACCCAGAGCGCTGATGCCGCCCGTCTTCGTGGAAGCCTGCAGATCCAGGGTGACCCGGCCGGTCCGATCCCGGCTGACGGCTCGGACCGCTGCACCGGGATCAGCCAAGGCCCAGTCGGCCAGGTCTGGCCGTCGGCCCTGGCGGCAGGCCTGCTCGATCAAGTTCAGGACCAGGTGGGTGCTGGCCATCTTGAACCAGGTGGCCAGCGGCGACCGGTTGGTATCACCCACGATCACATGCAGACGCCGCCATCGTTCAGGATCAGCCAGAGGCTCGTCACGGGTGTTGACCATAGGACGGGCACGGGTGGTGGCCGAGGAGACCCCTTCGTCCAGAAAATCGGCCCGCTGGCTGAGCTGGAACCCATCGGGACTCAGGCGACCCGCCCCGGTGATCAGCTGTCGGGTGACCAGAAAGGGGACCAGGCAGGCCCCGATCATGTCCAAGGGGACTCGCCGGTCCAGCAGGTAGTTCTCATGGCAGCCGAAGGCATGGCCCTGGGCATCCACATTGTTGGCAAAGACATGAACCTTCACCGGCCTGCCCAGGTCCTCCGCCAGGCGCTTCCGGGCGCCCTCGGCAAGGTTGGTCATGATCCGCTCCCCAGCCAGCACCTGTGTCAGGGCCGTCAGCGGACCGCGGGCCTCCGCAGTGGCATACTCCGGGTGCGAGCCCACGTCCAGGTAGAGTCGGGCGCCGTTGGACAGATAGATGTTGGTTGACCCGTGCTGTTCAATGAGCGGGCGAAACATGGCCATAGCCACCCTGCCGGCGGCGTAGGGAGCACTGGTGCCGGTCAGGCTCAGTCCATACTCGGTCTCGATGCCGAATATCCTGTGAAAGTCCGAGTCAGTGCCCTGCCCATCCGCCATGAATCACTGGCCGCCCTTCTGGACGAACCCCTGCACATACTCCTTGGCGTTGGTCTCCAGGGTGGTCTCGATGTCATCCAGGACGGCATCCAGGTCGGACCCAGCTGCCTGGCTCTGTTCCTGGGCACCGGTCTGCGGCAGATCCTCTTCCTGCTCCTGCTGTTGCCCGGCTGCCATGCGCCGTCCCTGCTGGGATGCCTCAGCCATGGTCGCTCTCCTTCCCGGCGCGGATCAGCGCCCGCTCAGATAGGTGTTCAAATCCTCCGCGATGAGGCCATTGGTGGCCACCACGTCGTTGCTGCCCTCCCAGCGCACGTGACCGCCGTCCCAGCGCCAGAGGGTACCCTTGGCCTCCCGGACCACGACAGCCGCTGCAGAGACAGCAGGGATGTCCCAGGAGTGCAAGGCCGGTTCGAAGTAGGCGTCGTAGCTGCCATCCGCCACCCGGCACAGGTCCAGCGAGACCGGACCGACGCGCTTGATGTCTGCAGGCTTGCCAGCCATGCGCGAGACGATCTGCAGGACCTTTTCAGACTCGTTGGGGAAGTAGGACATGCCAAAGCTGACCACTGATCCATGCAGGGAGGTCATAGTGGAGGGGATGATCTTCTCACGCTTGTCACCCACGATGGTCCGTCGAATCCTGATGGCGCCCTGCCCCTTGGCGGCCAGATAGGTCAGGCCCAGGACCGGCGCATGCACGATGCCCAGGACCGGCGAAGCATGGCCCTTCTCGTCCACGGCAAAGAGGGAGATGGTCAGCGTCCATTCGGCCATGTTGCGCACATAGTTGACCGGGCCGTCAATGTGACCCAGGCACCAGTAGCGGCCGCCTGGACGGCGGTTGCCGGCCTCCTCCTCCCAGAAGCCGTCCATAGGGTCCAGGGCGGCGATCTTGGTCCGGCAGTAGCGAATCAGGCGTGTGTCGATGCCCGGCGTGAACTGGGTGCCCTGGCCGATGGTCGAGGTGGAACGCGGATCGTGAGGATTGATCTGGTCCTGGAGGGCATGACGGCCGGCCTCCACAGCGATAGTGGCGGCCTGCATGGCCAAATCGCGCAATTCCATACTTCTCTTCTCTTTCAAACGGGCGGTCAAGGCATTAAGGACCGTGGCCCATCGATGGTCGTTAGGTCGAATATCGGACTATTTTCTGCGCTATCAGCAGTATATGTCGCGGCCATCCCGGCAGGAAGACCGTGTGTGACCCAGCGGATCGGACAGGTCCACAACCCTAGTATTAGACTCCTTATCCGGCCCCGGCTCCTCAAGAATGACACGACTCCAGGAGACGGCCCTAATCGCTTCAGGGCAACGGTGAAGCAGCTGGGAACGGCACCAGGCCCGGGTCTGCTCCGGCCCTTGGTCCATGGCCCTGGTGATCTGGTCGGAATCGACCAGTCGCAGAACAGATCCTCTGAGTCGCCAGGGCAGGTCACGGCCGGGGTCCACCCGTGCCCAAGCCAGATCCAGGGCCGCCAGACGGGGATCCGACCAGTCCGATATGGACCGGCGGCGACGCAGACGCTCCAGGAGCTGCCATTTGAGCAACCATTCTAATCTGCCTGCCTGGTCGTGCATAGCCAGACGGGCCTCGTTGTCGCCCGAACGCACTGCAGCCAGATCTTCGAGCACCTGGTCCCAGAGGTTCAGAACCCGGTCCTCGGCACAGCCTGGCCTGTCGGCATCGCGCCTGGCTTGGCGGGCCGCATCCAGCAATGCCCTTTGGATGGTCAGCGCATCGACGAACCCTCCGTTTGCCAGGGCCATGGGTTTGGCCAGGGTGACATCACGAGAAACCATGTGCAAGGCCGACACCGGATCATCCAGCGTCCAACGATCCAGCAGTTCATCGATCTGGCTGGTCGAATCGCCCTCAGACTCCAAGAGCCCCAGCAGCAGATCGGTCGTTCCCAGCTTGAGGACCAGGGGCGCATCCAACCGGTTGGCATCACCCACGATCACGTGGAGGCGCCGGCTACCCGGCCCGGCATGTGACTCGTCCCGGGTATTGATGATCGGTCGTCCGAAGGTGGTCTGCAGCCCAATGCGGCTGGTCAGATAGTCGGCACGCTGGCTGAGCTGAAAGCCGACCTCCTCGCTCCTGGGCCCCAGACCCACTCTGCCCGAGCCGGTGTAGATCTGCCGGGTGACGAAATGAATGGTCATCAGGGCCGCCACCCTGGCGAAGGGCACCGCCCTGTCCATCAGATAGTTCTCATGGGATCCCCAGGCGGCGCCCTTGCCGTCCACGTTGTTCTTGTAGAGAGCCAGACCTCCGGCCCTTTCTGCGGCCTGGGCCATCATTCGGTCACCCGCGCGGTCCTGAACCAGCGCGTCGAAGGCATTCACCGTTTCCGCCGAGGCATACTCTGGGTGGGCATGATCCACGTAAATCCGCGCGCCATTGGGAGCTGCCACATCGATCAGCCGGGCGCCGGGCGCATCAGTGAGCATGCTCGGAGCGGCAGCGGAACGCGGCAGCCGACCTCCCCTGGCATCATTGACCGGGTCCTCTTCCCCATAGTCCCAGCGGATGTGCGCCAAGGCCGGCTGGGCGGCAGCCCTTACCAGACGCAGGGCCAGAGCACGTGGATCAGCGCCGGGATCCTGGGGGTCGGCAATGGCGTACTCCGTCTCGGTACCCATAACCCGCCCGGCATTCATGATCGCTCCCCTGGCCCGTCGACCGGGCGAACCTCTTGAACCTGCCCGGGGCGCAGTCCTGCCAGATCGGCCCACCGGTCCGGATCCTGTCCGCTGAGCTCCTCCAGAGTTTCCTCGTACTGCCCACGGACCGCCCTCATGCAGAATCCACGGTCGAGACCCACCTGTCGACCCTGTTCGATGGAGGCCTTGACCGCCGTGGTCTTGACCCGATCAACCAGGTTGTGGAGCATGGCGCCGGAGACCACAGACTCCAGGTAGAGCGGCTGCCAGCGGCCCGTGGCATCCATGACCTTGCCCAGCAGGTGGTCATCATCCCGGGCGAAGAGTCCGTCAACCAGCACCTGGATCAGCTCCTCCGGCCCGGCATCATCCTGCATGGGCATGTCGGAGCCCAGATACTTGCCCAAGATAGCGGCCGACCTGGTCCTGTCGGGCCGATCGATGCGGATCTTGACATCCAGCCGTCCTGGGCGCAGAACCGCCGGGTCGATCATGTCGATGCGGTTGGAGGCGCCGATGACCATGACCTGGTCCAGAGACTCGACACCGTCCAGCTCGGTCAGGAACTGGGGGACGATGGTGGTCTCCACATCCGATGAGATGCCCGATCCTCGAGTTCGCAGCAGGGCATCCATCTCGTCGATGAAGACCACCACGGGTCCGCCTTGGCCTGCCAGGCTGCGGGCTCGCGCGAACAGGCGGCGGATCAGCCGTTCCGATTCGCCCACGAACTTGTTGAGCACCTCGGGGCCCTTGACCGACAGGAAGACCCCGTGACCGTCGCTCTCCTGGGCCAGGGCGCGGGCCAGGGCCTTGGCGATCATGGTCTTGCCATTGCCGGGCGGCCCGTAAAGCAGGACACCCTTGGGGGCCTGAAGCCCATAACGGCGCATCAGATCGGCATGCTGGAAGGGCAGCTGGACCGCATCACGGATGCGCTCGATCTGCCTGTCCAGGCCGCCAATATCAGAGAAGTCCACGTCAGGAGTCTCCTCCAGCAGCATGTCGGACTGGTCCGACTCAGGCAGCACAGCCAGGGCCATCGAACAGCTTTCGTCCATGAGCAAGGCACTGCCCGCCTCGATGGGCTGGTCCTGCAGAGAGCCCGCACGCGCAGCGACGCGGGTCTGCCCGGAGGGGTCTTCCACCAGCAGAGCACCGGATTCCAAGGTCTCCCGCAGCGTGCGGACCTGCCCGGTCACCGGCTGATCGCCCACACGCACCACCACCATGTCGGCGTTGAGCAAAACCTCCTGGCCGGCCCTGATCCGCTCGGCGTGGATATTGGGCGCCAGGGGCACCACCATCCGACGCGAGCCGTTCAGGATCAGCAGCCGGGCCTGTTGCACCCCCTGGCTGTCGTAGGCCACAGAATCCACCCCCAAGGCCAGGGCGATTGTCAGGGGCGGCTGAGCCAACTGGGCCAGCTGGCTCTTGGCCTTGGACAGCTCTTTCGCAGCCCTGGTCAGCGCCGCAGCCAGGGCACGGTTGCGCCGATCCCCGGCCAGATCCTGGGCATTTGCATCCTCGGCCTGCTCCTTGTCGGCCTGGTCAGCATCATCAGACTGCATGGCTTTCCTCCTTCATTCGCCCCTGGAATCCCCGCATGGCCTGGACAGCCAGCCGGTGGAAGAATTCAGCTGCAGCGGGCCCCGTCTTCCAAGCGAGCGCCACGTGCCCAGTCCATGGCCTGCATGGCGCGTTTGCCGGCAGCCTTGACCACCTGCAGCTCCAGAGGCAGGGTCTTGGTGCCCACCCAGAGGTGGCGACGATCCATTGCCAGCCGACCCGGCTCCAGATGCGAGGGAAGACCAGGCTCATCCCCTCGGGCCGGAGCCGCCCTGAGCACGGTCAGCCCTGTCTGCCTGTCCTGCGGGTCATCGCCTTGCCGATACAGACACCAGGCTCCCGGTTCCGGGCTGCAGGCCCGAACCTGCCGATCCAGGGCAAAGACGGGCACATCGAAACGCATGTGGGCATCCTGGTGGGTGATTTTGGCGGCCACCTGGTAGGCGCCCTGCGTCTGCGCCTTGGGTTGAATCCGACCTTCCGCAAGGGCCTCCAGGCTGGCAGCCAGCAGGTGGGACCCATCCTCGGCCAGGCGATCCAGCAGCTCGCCCGATGTCTCGTGCGGCCCGATTTCCACCGTTGACTGGGCCAGGACGGGCCCCTCATCCATGCCGGCCGTCAGCCTGAAGACCGTGGCGCCAGTGATGGTATCCCCGGCCCAGATGGCCCGTTGGACCGGAGCTGCCCCCCGCCACTGCGGCAGCAGGGAAAAGTGCAGGTTGTACCATCCACCATCAAAGGCGTCCAGGACCGGCTGACGCAGGATCCGTCCGTAGGCCACAACGGCCGCACAGCTGGCGCCTGTATCCTGCAGACGGGCCGGAAAATCCGGATCGGATGGATTGTTCTCAAGAACGGGGATCCCCAGCCTGAGGGCCTCGGCTTTGACCGGACTGGGATGCAGATGCCTTCCACGCCCCTGGGGGGCGTCGGGTCTGGTGAGCACGGCAGCAACCCGGAAATGCTGCTGATCGGCCGCCAGCAGTCTCAGCGATGGCAAGGCGACCTGGGGTGTGCCTGCAAACAGCAATGTCATGACCATATCGGCAATCTCCTTTTCATCTGACGGCTTCGGACCTCTGCACGTTCACTGGACCTGAGGAATGTTCACCCCGGCCTCGATCAGGGCGGTGCGCAGCCCGTAGGGGTTGCTGAATCGCAGGCTGCGGATGCCGGCCTTGTTGGCGCCGACCACATTCATACCCTTGTCATCCACGAAGAGGGTTCTGCCAGCCTGGATTCCGAACTGATCCAGGGCGTACCGGTAGATGGCCGGGTCAGGCTTGCGCATGTGGATGGGCCCGGAGACCACCACCCCGTCCAGCCTATGCAGGAAGGAGTCGCCGTCCCAGGCGTGATGGAAGAGCTCGGCGCCCCAGTTGGTCAGCCCCCAGACACCCAGGCCTGCCGCCTTCAGATCCTCCACCAACATGCGTGCACCGGGCACCGGGCCGGCCAGTGAATCGACGAAGTGGTCACAGTAGTAGGCGAACATGGCATCCCAAGGAGCCCCGCAGTTGTCGGCCACCCAGTCACGGGCCTGGGCGCAGGTGGCTCCGCCGTCCATCATGTTGTTGGCCCGGTAAAAGCCGGAACGGCTGTCATCCAGCATGGCCTCGATACTCCTGCGCCCATAGCGGGCCACCATGGCCATCTCGGGCTGCCAACGAATCAGGACGTTGCCGAAATCGAAGATGACCTGCTCTATAGGCTGACCCTGAGCCTGTGCCGCCGCCTGCTCGGCCTGGATCACATCGGCCTCAACCCGGATCTCGCCCGGCCATCCTTTCATGACTCTCCGCCTTTCCTGAATCCGTTCATATGCGCCTCTGCCTGCGCCCCCTCATGAAACCACGCCGCATAGACCCGTACATAGCCACCGGAACGGCAGTCAGGTCAGATCCTTGGGATCCATTCGGAAATGCAGCTCTCCTCGCCCGCGACCGGCCACATACTTGGCCTGAGCCTGCTTGAGATCGTCAGCCAGCTTATCCCGGCGGCTGGTGGACACCCGAACCAGGGCTCGGACCCTGTCCTGGGTTCCCTCCAGATAGCCAGCCTTCAGCGTGGAGGGCGCGGGGATGGGCACAGGCCCAAGCAGGGCAGGAACAGACTCAGGACCGGCATCGGTTACTGCCTCCTGACCCGGTGCAATCCCGACGGCGTCCAGCATCGAGACGACGGCCTCCCTTTCACCCCATATTGCAGCCATACCGACCGCAGGGGGCATGGCAGTGAGCCGACGGTCCCCCAGATCGGCGGCGGCCAGTACCGGCCCCTGCCAGGTCATCAGCGCCTGGGCCAGCTGGGGATCGCATTCCCCCAGCAGGAGCACCTGACCGCCCTGGGCCCGGGAGCGGCAGAAGGAGGCCACGCGCATCCAGGCTCCCAGGGTATCCATACGCGCATCGACGCCAGGGGCATACAGGCTGGTCCAGGCGTCCAGAATGGCCACGGCCCGGTATCCTCGCGATAGCCGGGGCAGATCCGAATCGCCAGTGTCCTTATTGCTGCCATCCATGCTCGAGGCGACCACTCTGGGCTCGGCGCCTGGTGTGGCGATGACCAGACTGGGACGCTCCTGTATGCGCTCGACCACCCCGCGGGGCTGACTGGGCGAAGAGATGACGATGGGCACATTTCTGAAGAGCATGCGCAGCTCCTGGGCCGTCCCAGCGGCGCCTACCCTGACCACCCGAAGCCGTGAACCCCCGCAGTCAGGACAGGACCAGTCCGTAGCCGCAGCCCCGCACCAAGCGCATCGGGGCGCGCCAGGCCGCCTGGCCCGCAAAGGTCCGGTGCAACGGGGGCAACGAGCCTGATGATGGCAGCGAGCGCAGCTCAGGCTTTCGAAGATGCCATCCTGCGGGATGGACAGCAGAACCGGACCACGCTCCAAGGCTTTGTTGATGACGGCGACGGCGGTATGAGGAACTCGGGCGCCCATGGTCGGGTCGGCCAGATGGCTCAGCTCCTCCCGGTTCAGCCAACGGATCCAGGGCAGCAGGGTCGTCACTGCAGACCGATCAAGTGTCAGAGCAGTGCCTGGACCGGTCACGCCAGAGTCCGCTTCGGTGGCCTCTGGCTGACTCTCCCAGTGGGAACGCACGCTTCTGGCACGCGCCATGGCCAGGAAGACGCCGCCGTGGGCGCGTGCCCGCAACCTCAGCACTCCGCGGGCGTTGGCGTAGGGCATCATCCCATCGGCGTACTGGTAGCTGGCATCGTCCATCAGAGCGAAGAGGGCGGGACCCTCCACCGGGGCGTACATGGCTGCCCGCAGCCCAATAGCGCAGCGGACTTGGCCGGAGGCCAGCGCAAGGTAGGCCCTGTAGCGCTCGGCAGGAGCCATGCCGCTGTCCAGAATGGCGAAATCACCAGACCAGCCGTGAGCCTCCTGTTGACCAGGACCGGCGGCAACAGGTGGGCCAAAGGGGCGCAACCCCAGCTGCTCAAGGACTGCGGACAGATGAGCCACCTGACGGGTGCCTGGCAGCACCATAACTGCCGACCGTCCGGCCAGCAGGGCACCTATCAGCACCCTGGCAGCCAGGAGGGCGGCCTGGTCCATACCGGGCAGAATGTCGATCAGATAGGCGGTGAACGTATCCTCTTCCAGTGACCGATCCAGTTTCTCCAGCCCCTGATAGCCTGAATCAAGCCTCTGTTTCAGACCCCGCTGCCGCTGGTCCAGCCCGGCCACCCAGGCGGGGTCAGAAGCCAACCGAGGCTGACCGGGAACCAGCTGCTGCTCCTTGTCGATGCGGGCCACACGAGGGGGCAAAGCCAGCCGCAGAATGTTGGCCTCGGTTCCCCCGTAGGCCTTGGCGATAGCAGTGATGTCCGCGCGCAGGGAAGGTGAGATCAGGCTGCGATCCAGCACCACTCGCTCCAGGAAACGCAGAGAGGCGCGGGGAACCTGGCTGTCTGCCACACGTTCCCAGATGATGCCGTTGACCCTGCGCGCTCCGAACCTGACGCGAACCAGGCATCCCGGCTGTGCATGATCGTCCTGGTCCGCATCCACCAGATAATCGAAGGTCCCGCCCAGATGAGTGGCCTGCACATCCAGCACCACCCGTGCCACAGGGAGTTCATCGGCCGGTCGGCGCGGAGGTTTCTTTCGACTGCTACTCGAACGACGGCGCGGAGCGAGACCGTCCAGGGCGGGCTGACTGACGTCCTGCGAATCCATGGCTCCTCCCCTCGCTTTCACAATGAAGAGAGCCACGGCGGATTCCCCAGTCGATGACCCGGGAATCCGCCGTGGCTCTTGATGAACAGCTGCTACCTGGTCATGCCGATGGCGGCCTTGAGCTCGCCCACCTTGTCCACCTGCTCCCAGGTGAAGTCGGGATCCTCCCGGCCGAAGTGCCCATAGGCTGCAGTCTTGGCGTAAATGGGCCTCAACAGGTCCAGCTCATCGATGATGGCAGCAGGCCGCAGGTCGAAGACCTCGCGCACAGCCTCCTGGATCTGCTCCCGGCTGACCCCCTGCTCGGTGCCGTAGGTCTCCACGTTGACGCTGACCGGTTCGGCCACGCCAATGGCATAGGCCACCTGGACCTCGACCTTGTGCGCCAGTCCAGCGGCCACGATGTTCTTGGCTACCCAACGCGCGGCGTAGGCGGCGGACCGGTCGACCTTGCTGGGATCCTTGCCGGAAAAGGCGCCGCCTCCATGATGGGCCGCACCTCCGTAGGTGTCCACAATGATCTTGCGCCCGGTCAGTCCTGCGTCAGCCGCAGGGCCGCCCAGAATAAAGGAACCGGTAGGATTGACCAGCACCCGGTAGCCCTGGTGCTCGACGGCCTGGCCGCAGACGCGATCCAGCACGGGCGTGATGACGTGCTCCATCAATTGCTCCTGCAGCCAGTCATGCCCTACCTCGGGATCATGCTGGGTGGAGATGAGAACCGTGTCCACCCGGCGGGGCCGGTCATCCTGATCGTATTCGATGGTGACCTGGGTCTTGCCGTCGGGGCGCAGGTGGGGGATGATCCCTTCCTTGCGCACCTGTGCCAGCCGGAAGGCCAGCTGATGGGCCAGATAGATGGGCAGGGGCATGAGCGTGTCGGTCTCGTCGCAGGCGTACCCGAACATGACCCCCTGGTCACCGGCCCCCTGGGACTGGTAACGCTCCTCACGGGTGGCAGCGCTCTCCTGGCTGGCCGACAGCCGTTCCACACCCTGGTTGATTTCCTTGCTCTGCTCGCTCAGAGCCACGGTCACGCCGCAGGAATCCGCGTCCAGCCCGATTTCGGATGAGGTGTAGCCGATCCTGCGCAGCACCGACCGGACCTGGGACTGAATATCCGTGTAGCCCTGGGACGAGACCTCTCCGAAGACGAAGAAGAGGCCAGTGGCCGCCGAGGTCTCCACAGCCACATGGGAGTGCGGATCCTGGGCGATCAGATCGTCCAGAATGGCATCGGAAATCTGGTCGCAGACCTTGTCTGGATGGCCCTCGGTCACTGATTCAGCCGAAATCAGCCGTCGCTCTGTCATTTCATTCACCTTTGTCTAGAAACCGTCACTGTCCGAGGACCCTGCACTGAGAGTCGAAGACTCAGTTGCCTTCGCTCAGATCATCCTCACCCAGGGTCTCTTCAAGCAGGCCCTCGTTGATCTCACGGAAGGCGATGGACAGGGGCTTCTCCTGGTTCTGGTACTCAACCAGCGGACCGACGTTCTGCAGCAGGCCCTCATTGAGCTGTGTGAAATAGGAATTGATCTGACGGGCCCGCTTGGCCGCGAAGATAGAGAGCGCATACTTCGAATCGGCGTGCTTCATGAGATCGTCGATGGGAGGATTCGCAAATCCCTGCGGATGGGGCTCGGTACCGAATGCCATAAGATGTTTCTCCAATTCAACTGGATGAACCATTCATTCAATCTGAATGATTTTACCGCCCGGGCTCGATTTTAGCCTGGGATACTTCTCTGCCGGGGAAAGCAGGGCGGAAACCTCGGAAATTCCAACATGTGGTCATGTTCAAACCGTTGATGCCTGCGATCACTTGAATAAAACTATGCAGATGCGATCAGCCAAATTAATGAAGGAACGAGAGTTCGCGGGCGCCCGTGCTCTCTATCGTGCCGCTGGCGTCAAGGGTGAGGACTTCGGCAAGCCCATCGTGGCCATCGCCAACTCCTTCTCCGAGTTCGTGCCCGGCCACGTCCACCTGAACAAGGTGGGGCGCTTGGTCTCCAAGGCCGTCAAGGAAGCGGGCGGCATCCCCCGCGAGTTCAACACCATCGCCGTGGACGACGGCATCGCCATGGGCCATACGGGCATGCTCTACTCTCTGCCCAGCCGCGACCTGATTGCGGACGCTGTGGAGTACTCGGTCAACGCCCACTGCGCCGATGCCCTGATCTGCATTTCCAACTGTGACAAGATCACCCCTGGCATGCTCATGGCCGCTCTGCGTCTGAACATTCCCACAGTCTTCGTCTCCGGCGGCCCCATGGAGGCCGGACGGACTGTCATGCCCGACGGGACAGTCCAGGAGAGCACGGATCTGATCGACGTCATGTACGCCTCGGCCGACGACAGCATCGACGATGCTGGCCTGCTGGCCCTGGAGAAGACGGTCTGCCCCACCTGTGGATCCTGCGCCGGCATGTTCACCGCCAACTCCATGAACTGCCTGACCGAGGCCATGGGTCTGGCCCTGCCCGGCAACGGCACCACCCTGGCCTCGCACACAGCGAGGAAGATGCTCTTTGAGCGAGCCGGCAAGCTGGTCGTGGAGATCGCCAACCGGTACTACCAGGATGATGACGACTCGGTGCTGCCGCGTTCCATCGCCACCAAGAAGGCCTTCGAAAACGCCATGACCATGGATGTGGCCATGGGCGGATCCACCAACACCGTCCTGCACATCCTGGCTGCCGCACAGTCAGCGGATGTGGACTTCACCCTGGACGACATCGAGCGCATCTCCCACACGGTCCCCTGCATCTGCAAGGCCTCTCCCTCCGGAGACTGGGAGATATCCGACGTCCACCGGGCCGGCGGCATCTGCGGCATCCTGGGCGAGCTGGACCGTGGCGGAGTACTGCACAAGGACACGCATTCCATCGACTACCCGGATCTGGAGTCCAAGCTCAACGACTGGGACATCATGCGCCCCACCTGCCTGGACCAGGCCAAGGAACTCTACCACGCAGCGCCCGGGCACATCGCCTCCCCCGAGCCCTTCAACCAGTCCAAGGAATGGGAGGATCTGGACACCGACCGCGCCAATGGTGCCATTCACGACCTGGATCACCCGGCCGTCTCCGAAGGCGGTCTGGCCATATTGCGCGGCAATCTGGCCCCCGATGGCTGCGTGGTCAAGACCGCCGGCGTGCCCAAGGAAATCTGGAACTTCCGTGGACCGGCCCTGGTGGTCGAATCGCAGGAGCAGGCTGTGGAGGTCATACTCAATGGCACCCTGCACAAGGGGCAGGCCCTGGTCATCCGTTACGAGGGACCCAAGGGCGGCCCGGGCATGCAAGAGATGCTCTACCCCACCTCATTCGTCAAGGGCAAGGGCATCGGCAAGGACGTGGCCCTGCTGACCGACGGTCGCTACTCCGGCGGGTCATCAGGCCTGGCCATCGGCCATATCGCTCCTGAAGCAGCCAACAAGGGCCCCATCGCCCTGATCCGCAACGGCGACATGATCCGCATCGACATCCCCAACCGGCGTGTAGACGTCGAGCTGAGCGATGAGGAACTCGCCCAGCGCCGCGCTGAGCTGGAGGCCGGCGAAGGCTATGTGGCCCACAGGGATCGCAAGGTCTCCCTGGCACTGAAGGCCTACGCCGCCTTCGCCCGCTCAGCAGACAAGGGCGCCACCCGCGACCCTGATCTGATCAACCGACTGTCGGGGCTGGACTGACAGACCAAAATCCCCCAATCGGGCTTTCACTCGATTGGGGGATTTTTTTGACTCTTCTGGAGTAAAGGGCAGGTGCTCAGAGACCGTATTCCTTGGCGATTACCGACCAGAGCGCCTGAGCGGCTTTATCCACACTATCATTGACTATGACCTGATCGAACTGATCCTCTGAGGCCAGCTCCACCTTGGCGGTCTCCAGCCTTCGGGACCGCTGCTCCTCATTCTCGGTTCCCCGCATGTTCAGCCTGGTGACCAGGTCCTGGAATGACGGCGGCGCCAGGAAGACGTAGAACACCTCCAGGCCCAGCTCCCCCGCCCGCTGGCGGACACGATGCGCCCCCTGCAGGTCGATCTCCAGAATCGTGGGCACCCCTGCTGCCAGATGGTCCAGGACCGGCTGCAACGGGGTGCCATAGTGGGACATGCCATGAACCAGGGCGGTCTCCAGAAAATCTCCGGCAGCCTCCCTGCGGGCGAATTCCTGCTCATCCATGAACCAGTAGGTGATGCCGTCCTTTTCGCCCGGACGCGGTGCCCGAGTGGTGGCCGAGACAGAGACCCAAACCTCCGGGTGGGCATGACGCAGAGCTGCCTCCACAGTGCCCTTGCCCACAGCCGTAGGCCCCGTCAACACGATCAGCCGGCCGCCCGTCTCCCCCGGCCCCCCGGTCTGTGCTCCCGAAGAGTCCTGACTCGACATGTCGGCACCGTTGATCGCTGACACGGCCACTTCCTTTCCTTAAAGGTCACCCTCCGGCCTAGCTGGGCCGGAACATGGGTCAATCATATAGCGAGCACCTACCTGGCCTTCTCCAGCTCCAGCAGCCGGGCCGCGTGCTCCTGTATGCTCATGACCTCGTAGTCGTCCTTTTTGACCACATCAATGGCCATCAGAGCGGCTGAGAATTCGGTGATGGTAGTGAACTGCGGCAGATCGGCGGCAATGGCGGCAACTCGGATCAGATAGCCGTCGGAGCGCGAACCTCTTGAGCTAGGCGTGTTGAGGATCATGTCAATGGCCCCATCCTCAATCAACTGGACAGGATTTCGGCCCATATGCCTTACTCCATCGGCATCTGTGAAGGCCTGACCCGGCTCTTCAGCATCGCTGATCTTGTCGACAACGGCCACATCAAAACCGTACCGACGCAGGACAGAGGCCGTGCCACGGGTGGCGCAGATGCTGAAGCCCTGCTCCAGCAGACGGGCTGCCAGCATGGGCAGCTGGCGCTTGTCTGCGTCATTGACCGATAGGAAGACGACCCCGCTGGTGGGCAGACCTCCTTGATAGGCGGCCAGCTGGCTCTTGGCGAAAGCGTGGGGAAAGTCCCGATCGAAGCCCATGACCTCTCCAGTGGAACGCATCTCCGGACCCAGCAAAATATCCACAGTCCGACCCACCGGAGTTCGGAAGCGCTTGAATGGCAGGACGGACTCCTTGACCGCCACAGGCTGGCCGACACGGACCATGCCGCCGTCGCCGACAGGCAAGAGCAGCCCGTTGACTCGTTGCTGGGCGATGGACTCCCCCACCATGATACGGGCCGCAGCCTTGGCCAGCGCCGCACCCGTTGCTTTGGAGGCAAATGGGACGGTCCGGGATGCGCGGGGATTGGCCTCGATCACATAGAGAGTGTTGGCCATGAAGGCATACTGAACATTGATTAGCCCCTGGACCCCACAACCTTGGGCTATTGCCAGGGTAGCCTGCCGCAACCGGTTGATCTGGTCGTCGGAAAGCGTGGAGGGCGGCAGGGTGCAGGCGGCATCGCCGGAGTGGACTCCGGCCTCTTCAACATGCTCCATGATTCCGCCGATATAGAGCTCCTGCCCGTCATAGAGGGCGTCCACATCGATCTCAATGGCGTCCTGAAGGAACTTGTCAATCAACAGGGGCGAGGGCAGACGGCCGGAGACCACCGTATCGGCCTTGGCCTCCTCCAGGGCGCGATCCACGTAAGTGTTCAGCTGTTGGTCATCATAGACGATCTCCATGCCTCGCCCGCCCAGCACGTAGGAGGGCCTGACCAGAACCGGGTAGCCGATGGCATGTGCTGCATCTCTGGCCTCATCCAGGGAAAGGGCGGTGCCGTAACGGGGAGCGTTCAGATGTTCCTTGCTGAGCACCTGACCGAAGAGCTCACGGTTCTCGGCAAGGTCGATGGATTCGGGACTGGTCCCCAGAATGGGCACCCCGGCTGCCTTGAGCCTTGCCGCCAGGGACAGGGGCGTCTGACCGCCCAGCTGGACGATGACCCCTTTGACAGGTCCCATGGCCTTCTCAGCCCGGTAGATCTCCAGAACATCCTCGAAGGTCAGCGGCTCGAAATAGAGCCTGTCCGACATGTCATAGTCGGTTGAGACCGTCTCGGGATTGCAATTGACCATGATGGTGTCATAGTCCTTGCCCAGCTCCTGGACGGCGTGCACGCAGGTGTAGTCGAACTCGACTCCCTGGCCGATCCGGTTGGGTCCCGAACCCAGGATGATGACCGCTTCGCGCTGACGGGGTCGCAGCTCGGACTCGTCGGCGTAGCAGGAGTAGTAGTAGGGCGTGACCGCATCGAACTCAGCTGCGCAGGTGTCCACGGTCTTGTAGACAGGATGAAGGCCGAAGGCCCAGCGAAGCTCCCTGACGACCGCCTCGCCTTGGTCGCCCATACCGCGCAGGTGAGCGATCTGCAGGTCGCTCAGTCCCGATTGCTTGGCCCGGCGCAGCAGGTCCTCATCCAGGACTTCGGACTGGCGCACCTGAAGGGCCAGCTCGTTGATCATGCTGATCTGCTCCAGGAACCAAGGATCGATTCTGGTGGCCTGGTGAACCTGCTCCACGGTAGCTCCGCCCCAGAAGGCCCGCTGAATCTGCAGGTAGCGGTGCTCGGTGGGAGTGTGCATGGCCTCCAGCAGCTGGTCGGTCTCGGCCTGGTCGGGCCGGGGGCCATCCCAGGAGAAGGTCATGTGCCGCTTGTCGATGGAGCGCATGGCCTTGCCCAGGGACTCGCGGAAATTGCCAGCCAGGGCCATGGCCTCGCCCACGGACTTCATCGAGGTGGTCAGGGTCGTATCCGCCCCGGGGAATTTCTCGAAGGTGAAACGCGGAATTTTGGTGACCACATAGTCGATGGTCGGTTCGAAGGAGGCAGGCGTTGAGCGGGTGATGTCGTTCTCGATCTCATCCAGGGTGTATCCCAGGGCCAACTTGACTGCGATCTTGGCGATGGGAAAGCCGGTGGCTTTGGAAGCCAGAGCCGAGGAGCGTGAAACACGCGGATTCATTTCGATGACGATGATCCGGCCGTTCTCCGGGTTGACGGCGAACTGGATATTGCAGCCGCCCGTGTCCACCCCCACGCCGCGAATGATGGCGATGCCGATGTCACGCATCCGCTGATACTCCCGGTCGGTCAGAGTGAAGACCGGAGCCACAGTGATGGAGTCCCCGGTGTGCACGCCTACCGGATCCACATTCTCAATGGGGCAGACCACGACCACATTGTCCAGGCGATCGCGCATAAGCTCCAGCTCATATTCCTTCCACCCCTCAATGCCTTCCTCCAGAAGGATCTCATCAGTGGGCGAATAGTGGATGCCTGCACCGGCGATCCGCCTCAGCTCCTCGCGATCATGGGCGATTCCAGAGCCCAGGCCGCCCATGGTGAAGGAAGGGCGAACGACCAGGGGGTAGCCGAGTTCGGCGGCTACTGCTTCGGCCTCATCCAGGCTGTGGGCGATGCGGGACTTGGCCGACTCGGCACCGGCCTGGTCCACCACCTGCTTGAAGAGCTCGCGGTCCTCTCCCCTGTCGATGGCCTCCAGGGAAGCGCCGATCAGCTCAACCCCGTAGCGTTCCAGCACGCCAGCCTTGCCCAGCTCCACGGCAGCGTTCAGAGCAGTCTGGCCGCCCAGGGTGGGCAGCAGCGCATCCGGCCGCTCCTTGGCAATGATCCGTTCCAGGAAGGGCAGGGCGATAGGCTCAATGTAGGTAGCATCGGCCATCTCAGGGTCCGTCATAATGGTGGCGGGATTGGAATTGACCAGGATGACGCGAATCCCTTCTTCGCGCAGCACCCGGCAGGCCTGGGTCCCTGAATAGTCGAACTCGGCCGCTTGCCCAATGACGATGGGCCCCGAGCCGATGACCATGACCGAATGGATGTCCTGCCGCTTAGGCATGTGCCTTCCCTCCCTTGGCGTCCTGCATCAACGTGACGAACCTGTCGAACAGATAGGAAGCATCGTGCGGACCAGCCGCCGCCTCCGGATGATATTGAACGGAGAATGCTGGAATATCCAGGCACTCCAGACCCTCGACCACTCCGTCGTTCAGATCGACATGAGAGACCCGGACACGACCATACCGGCCTTCGCCATAGGGCGAGGGCACCGGGTCTCCCTTGGGCGCCTTGACTGCGAATCCGTGATTATGGGCAGTAATCTCAACCTTGCCGGTGCTGAGATCCTTGACAGGCTGATTGATGCCGCGATGGCCAAATTTTAGCTTATAGGTCTCGAAGCCCAAGGCACGGCCCAGAAGCTGGTTGCCCAGGCAAATGCCGAAGAATGGCAGTCCGGCATCCAGGACCTGTCTGAGGAGCGACACCTCCTCGTCTGCGGTCGATGGATCGCCTGGACCGTTAGAAAAGAAAACTCCATCAGGCCCCAGGGCCTGTATCTGCTCAATAGTGGTATCCACGGGAAGTACGTGGACCCTACAGCCGCGCTCAGCCAATCTGTGAGGGGTCATGGACTTGATCCCCAGATCCACCGCTGCCACTGTACAAACAGGCTCTTTCCCCTCATGGTCTCCGGCTGGTTCGACGATATAGGACCTGTCCGTGCTGACCTCGCCGGTCAGGTGGGATCCACTCATCTGGGGAGCCGAACGGACCTGGTCAAGGAGTTCCTGCATGGTTCTGGGCCTGCCGCCGCCGTTGAGCATTGGGTCCGGGCCTGAAAAAATACCGGCCCGCATGACACCTGCAGAACGCAAGTGTCGCACGAGCCGGCGAGTGTCTATGTCGCTGATACCGACGATGCCCTGATCGACCAGCTGGTCATGGAGACTGCCTCGGGCCCGCCAGTTGCTGAAGTCGGGGCTGGGTTCCCGGACTACATACCCTGCCACCCAGATCCTGTCCGACTCCCCGTCCTGGTCATTGACACCGGTATTACCTATGTGGGGGAAGGTCTGCACAACGATCTGCCGAGCATAGCTGGGATCCGTCAGGGTTTCCTGATACCCCGTCATCCCGGTCGAGAAAACAATTTCACCTATGGTAGTGCCCACCGCTCCGAAGGCTCTCCCCAGATACACTTCCCCATCCTCAAGGATGAGCAAGGCCCTATTGGAGAAACGGCTATCGGAGGTGATGATGTTGGTGTCTTTCAGGTTCACCGAACCCCCTTGATTACCGCGGATATTCGCACCCATATTAATGACTCCTATGGATCATGTCGATCGAAGCATTCAAAAGATGGCTGGGTAAATCCTGCAGGTTGGACTGCTGGTCAACCAGTCTGAATATGGCAAAAGGCCGACCTGGTGCCATAACAGCTAGCGGGCATCGGTCGGCCTTTATTGGGATCATCGTTCAGTTGCTCGAAGGACGATCCGCATCGGGGGTCAGTTCCTCGGGCAAGGTCAGTTTCAGCTGGTCCAGACTGGGGGCGGACTGGTCGAGCGTATGGTCAGGGACCTGATCGGAATCTCCCTCTTCGGGTCCAATCGCGGCCGATTCCGAATCGCTGTCAGCATGAGCATCTTCAGAGCAGACATGCTCGGAGGCTGCGACCCTTGCTTTTGCCTTATCGGATTCATCATCCGAAACGTCCACATCGGCTTCTGCATCAGCCAGGGCAGCGATCCTACCGGCTTGCTCACGACGAGCTTGATGGTCATTCTTCTCCTGCTCCAGAGCACTCAGAACGCCGTGAATGAAGGCGGGGGCATCAGCATCCGACAGGGTCTTGGCCAGGGACAGGGCCTCATCAATGGCCACCTTGTCTGGAACCTCGGAGTTGTAGAGCATCTCCCAGGCGGCAATACGCAGAATATTGCGGTCAATGGCATGCATGCGGCTCAGCGGCCATCGGGTGGAATGGGCCTGCAGAGCCTCATCGATATCTCGACGGTGCTCTGCCACACCCTCAACGATGGTCACCGCATAAGCAGGCAGTGGTGTCTGCGCCCCCGGCCGAGCCTTGCGCTCCTCCAGCAGGGAGAGAAAATCCTGGCTCTTCTCATCGGCCTCATACAGGGTGTTCAAGGCCCGCTTGCGGGCTGTGGAACGTGCCATGGATGTGTGGTTTCCGCCTTGCTCAGTTCTCGCGGCCCAGGTAGGAGCCGTCGCGGGTGTCCACCTTGACCTTCTCGCCCTCGCCCACGAAGAGGGGCACCTGGATCTCCGCCCCGGTCTCCACAGTGGCAGGCTTCGTGCCGGCGTTGGAGCGGTTGCCCTGGACGCCCGGTTCGGTTGCAGTTACGGTCAGCACAACTGATGCAGGCAGCTCCACTGATAGGGGGTTGCCATCATGGAAGCTGATGATGCAGTCGGTGCCCTCAAGCAGGAAGCGTTCCTGATCGCCAACCAGGGTCTCGGGAATGTTGACCTGTTCGTAGGTGTTCATGTCCATGAAGACAAAGGAGTCGCCGTCCCGATAGGAGTACTGCATGGTCCGGTTGTCGACGGTCTCGAAGTCCATCTTCATGCCGGCGTTGAAGGTGCGGTCCACGATCTTGCCTGAGAGGACGTCCTTGATGGTCGTGCGCACGAAGGCCGGCCCCTTGCCCGGCTTGACGTGCTGGAACTTGATGACGGTCCAAAGCTTGCCGTCCAGGTTGATGACCGATCCGTTCTTGATGTCGTTGGAAGTCTGTGCCACCTTGATACCACCTCATTCTGATGAACGTTCCTTCGGAGGGCTCCTGGCCATCTGCCGAAAGCACCGGGCCACACAGGATCCGGCCCGCTCGCAATAAATCCTCGCCTATTATGCCACGGCGCATGAACACCGCACTCGGCCCAGTGGCGAATCTGGCCGGATATGGGCAGGGCCCGGAATCGCATGATGGATTCCGGGCCCCGTCATTGGATCGCGTCGACAAGCGACAGGCAATCCTACTCGATGATCTTGGTGACTCGACCTGAGCCGACCGTGTGGCCGCCTTCACGAACAGCGAAGGTCAGGCCCTCCTCCATGGCGACGGGCTGGATCAGCTCGACGGAGAAGGTGGCGTGATCGCCGGGCTGAACCATCTCCACGCCCTCGGGCAGGGTGATGACGCCGGTGACGTCGGTGGTCCGGAAGTAGAACTGCGGACGGTAGTTGGAGAAGAACGGCGAGTGGCGTCCGCCCTCGTCCTTGGTCAGCACGTAGACCTCGCCCTCGAACTTGTGGTGAGGGGTCACGGTGCCGGGAGCAGCCACGACCTGGCCGCGCTCGACGTCCTCACGGCCGATGCCGCGCAGCAGCAGACCGGTGTTGTCGCCAGCCTCGGCCTCGTCCATCTGCTTGTGGAAGGTCTCGATGGAGGTGACGGTGGTGGACTGGGTGTCGCGCAGGCCGACGATCTCCACGTTGGTGTTCACGGGCAGCTTGCCGCGCTCGACACGGCCGGTCACCACGGTGCCGCGGCCGGAGATGGTGAAGACATCCTCGATGGGCATCAGGAAGGGCTTGTCCAGGTCGTGGACCGGGGTGGGGATGTAGTCGTCGACGGCATCCATGAGGTCCTTGATGGTCTGGACCCACTTGTCGTGGTCAGGGGCATCGTCATGCAGGGCGCCGTAGGCGGAGGTGCGGATGACGGGGCAATCGCGGTCGAAACCGTTCTCGTCCAGCAGATCGCGGACTTCCTCCTCGACCAGCTCGATCAGCTCTTCGTCGTCGACCATGTCGCACTTGTTCAGGGCGACCAGGATCTTCGGCACGCCGACCTGGCGGGCCAGCAGAACGTGCTCGCGAGTCTGGGCCATGGGGCCGTCGGTGGCGGCGACCACCAGGATGGCGCCATCCATCTGAGCAGCGCCGGTGATCATGTTCTTGACGAAGTCGGCGTGCCCGGGGCAGTCCACGTGGGCGTAATGGCGCTTGGCGGTCTGGTACTCGATGTGCGCGATGTTGATGGTGATGCCGCGCTCCTTCTCCTCAGGAGCAGCGTCGATCTGGGCGAAATCGTACTCGGGGTTGACGTCCGGGTACTCCTCATGCAGCACCTTGGAGATGGCCGCGGTCAGGGTGGTCTTGCCGTGATCGACGTGGCCGATGGTGCCAATGTTAACGTGCGGCTTGGTCCGCTCGTACTTTTCCTTTGCCATTGTGTTTTGTCCTCCTGGACGTCTCGTAGGTTGCCTGCGCGAACCACGCACAGAGCACTCGCTACATATTACTGGGTTATCGGGTTCTTTGCCACTTTTGCCCTCCGCCCAGTCAGCGCTACAAGAGTGTAACGCCGACTTGTGACAGAAGAGCCTTTTGGCGGCGGCCCGCCATGGCGGCGGACCGGACCGGCATTACTCGCCTCGCTGGGCCTTGATGATCTCGTCGCTGACAGCCTTGGGAACCTCAGCGTAGGAGTCCATCTGCATGGTGAACATGGCGCGCCCCTGGGTCTTGGACCGGAGGTCGCCGATGTAGCCGAACATCTCCGACAGGGGCACCTTGGCGTCGATGACCTTGACGCCGGTGGCGTCGGTCATGGACTGGATGGAGCCACGGCGGGAGTTGATGTCGCCCATGACGTCGCCCATGTACTCCTCGGGAGTACGGACCTCGACAGCCATGATGGGTTCGAGGATGACGGGCTTGGCCTTGGGAGCGGCCTCCTTGAAGCACATGGAGCCGGCGATCTTGAAGGCCATCTCCGAGGAGTCGACCTCGTGGATCTGGCCATCGGTCAGGGTCGCCTTGACGCCCACGACCGGGAAGCCTGCCAGCACGCCGGACTCCATGGCCTCCTGCACGCCAGCATCGACCGAGGGGATGAACTCCTTGGTGATGTGGCCGCCGGTGACCTTGTTCTCGAAGATGTAGGACTCGCCCTCGGAAGTGTCCAGGGGCTCGAAGTTCATGAGCACCTTGGCGAACTGGCCGGAACCACCGGTCTGCTTCTTGTGGGTGTACTCCTGGTTCATGACGGGCTTGCGGATGGTCTCACGGTAGGCGACCTGGGGCTTGCCCACGTTGCACTCCACATGGAACTCGCGGCGCATGCGGTCCACCAGGATGTCCAGCTGGAGCTCGCCCATGCCGGAGATCAGGGTCTGGCCGGACTCCTCGTCGGTCTTGACCTGGAAGGTGGGATCCTCCTCGGAGAGCTTCTGCAGGGCGATGCCCATCTTCTCCTGGTCGGCCTTGGTCTTGGGCTCCACGGCCACCTCGATCACAGGATCGGGGAAGGTCATGGATTCCAGCACCAGCGGCGCCTTCTCGTCGCACAGGGTGTCACCAGTGGTGACGTTCTTGAGCCCGACGAAGGCGTAGATATTGCCGGCGATGGCCTCGTCGACCGGATTCTCCTTGTTGGAGTGCATCTGGAAGAGCTTGCCGACGCGCTCCTTCTTGTCCTTGGTGGAGTCCAGAACGGTTTCGCCCTGGGCCACCTTGCCGGAGTAGACACGCACGTAGATCAGCTTGCCGTAGAAGGGGTGGGTGGCCACCTTGAAGGCCAGAGCCGAGAAGGGCTCGTCCACGGTGGGCTTGCGGTCGATCTCGACGGACTCGTCGCCGATCTTGTAGCCCTTGATGGCCGGCACGTCCTCGGGGCTGGGCAGGTAGTCCACGACCGCGTCCAGCATGGGCTGCACGCCCTTGTCCTTGAAGGCGGATCCGCAGAAGACCGGGAAGGCCGACTGCTCGATGGTCATCTTGCGCACAGCGGTGCGGATCTCCTGCTGGGAGATCTCCTCGCCGCCCAGGTACTTCTCAAGCAGGTCCTCGTCCGACTCGGCCACGGCCTCGAGCAGCTCGGTGTGGTACTGCTCGGCCTTGTCCTTGAGATCATCGGGAATATCGATGGTCTCGTACTTGGCGCCCAGGTCGGCCTCGTCCTTCCAGTAGTAGGCCACCATGCGCACCAGGTCGACCACGCCGTGGAAGTCGCTCTCAGCGCCGATAGGCAGCTGCATGACAAGCGGCTTGACGCCCAGCTTGTCCTTGATGGTGTCCACCGAGTAGTAGAAGTCGGCGCCCAGCTTGTCCATCTTGTTGATGAAGCAGATGCGGGGCACGCCATACTTGTCGGCCTGACGCCAGACGGTCTCGGACTGGGGCTCCACGCCCTCCTTGCCGTCGAACACCGCCACAGCGCCATCGAGCACACGCAGGGAGCGCTCCACCTCGGCGGTGAAGTCCACGTGGCCGGGGGTGTCGATGATGTTGATCTGGTAGCGGTCCTCAGGATCGTGGGACTGGCGGTTCCAGAAGGCCGTGATGGCGGCGGAGGTGATCGTGATGCCACGTTCCTTCTCCTGGTCCATCCAGTCCATGGTGGAGGCGCCGTCGTGGGTCTCGCCGATCTTGTAGTTGACGCCGGTGTAGTAGAGAATACGCTCGGTCGTCGTTGTCTTGCCGGCATCGATGTGGGCCATGATGCCGATGTTGCGGACCTTGGTCAGGTCCGTGAGCACGTCTTGTGCCATAATTCCTTGTTCTCGCTCTCTTGGGATTACCAGCGATAGTGGGCGAACGCCTTGTTGGCCTCGGCCATCTTGTGGGTGTCCTCACGGCGCTTGACCGCGGCACCCAGGCCGTTGGAGGCATCAAGGATCTCGTTGGCCAGCCGCTCCGACATGGTCTTCTCACGACGGGCGCGGCTGTAATCGGTCAGCCACCGCAACGAGAGCGTATTGGCGCGGTTCGGCTTGACCTCGACGGGGACCTGGTAGGTGGCGCCGCCGACACGACGGCTGCGGACCTCCAGGCTGGGACGAATGTTGTCCAGGGCGCGCTTGAGCACGGCCACAGGCTCCTGGTCGGTCTTCTCCTTGACCTGCTCCAGAGCAGTGTAGACGATGTTCTCAGCGATGGACTTCTTGCCGTCCAGCAGGATCTTGTTGATCAGCTGGGCCACCACGGTGGAACCGTAGATGGGATCGGGCAGGAGCTGGTGCTTTTTAGCTGGTCCTTTGCGTGACATGTGTTACTTGGCCTTCTTTGCTCCGTACAGGGAACGGCCCTGCTTGCGATCCTTGACTCCCTGGGTATCCAGCGCACCGCGCACGATGTGGTAGCGCACGCCGGGCAGATCCTTGACACGCCCGCCGCGCACCAGCACGATGGAGTGCTCCTGCAGGTTGTGGCCCTCGCCGGGGATGTAGGCGGAAACCTCGATGCCGGAGCTCAGCCGGACACGGGCAACCTTCCGCAGAGCCGAATTCGGCTTCTTGGGGGTGGTGGTGTAGACACGGGTGCACACGCCGCGACGCAGCGGGCTGCCCTTGAGTGCCAAAGTCTTCGACTTGCGAGGCTTGGCCTTGCGCCCTTTGCGGACGAGCTGTTCAATTGTTGGCAACTGACTCTCTCCGATTCCTTCGATGAACTTGTCTTCGTTTGCACTGCGAGACCGCCGCACCGCAGCCGCAGTCGCTCCCAGGAGGAGAGATCAGCCACTGTCCACCGGCCCGATGGCCCCTGATCCTCCTGCCGGGCATTGCTGCCTGCATTCTTCGGATTCGGGGATATCCCGACAAGCTCACCTGTAACATAAGGCATGCTGTCGGCACACACGATGAAAAGTATATCACCGGGGCAGACACGGCCACGTCTAGCACTCGGAAGTATGCTCTGAGCTTTGCTCACTGTGATGCCGCGCCGGAACCGTCGATAGGAAGCCCCTTGCAAGAGACCTTTGGCTGGCTTTTGCATGCACCGCTCACAGATTCCAATAAAGGAACGGGCGCCCGCCTATAACAGCTTCCTAATATACAGGTGTCGGAAAAGACATAGCATATCTGTATCAGCAAATAGAGATGCCAGAAACATCAATGCCTGCGTTCGGTCACGTAAGCATCAGCGTGCGGGGATGCCCTGGGATTCGTGGGTGGCCGGCCGTCTACTTGTTGTCCTTCTCAAGAGCATGGCGAATGTAGTCGCGCAGAATTAGGGCATGGTTGACGGCCGGATCCTTGGCCGCATAGACCAGTGTCGTCCGATCGTGTTCGCGCACAATGCTCAGCAGATCCCCCAAGGCGGGATTGTCATCCAGCTCGGTACGGTAGCGGCGGGCGAAATCCTCGAAACGGTCCGGATCATGGTGCCACCAGCGCCGCAGGTCCGGACTGGGAGCGACGTCTTTGAGCCAGCCGGACAGGGCTGCCCGCTCCTTGCTGACACCGCGCGGCCAGAGCCTGTCGACCAGGACGCGGATCCCGTCCTCGTCAGCGGCCTGCTCGTATACGCGCTTGATATCCACCTGACCCATCATCTGCCTCCTGAAACCAGGGACCCGAGTGATTCATGTCTCCTTGAACCATGATATTGACGGAATCGGCATTACGGAAGAGGCAGCGACTGCCATACCGGGGCGTAGGCTGATGAGTATGCTTACAGACGCAGACAAGGGCAAGGCGGCCGGATCAAACGGCAGCAGACCAAGCCCTCAAGCCCGCAATTCGGCAAAACCGACCGGACCAGGATCCAAGGGACGACAGTGGCGGCGCCTATGGATACCCGATCAGATAGGCGGCTGGGCCATGGCCTTGATGCCGGGCTTGGCTGGGCTGCTGGTCGGAGGCCCGACCTGGAGGAGCCTGCTGCTCATGGTCGCTTGGGCTTTCTGCTACTGCTTTGAGTTCACCGGCTCACGGTGGATGGTATCGCACCGAGCTGCCAGATTTGCGCCGCCAGCTCTGGGATACGCTCTGCTCACGGCCGTGACCGGGCTGATCCTATTGGTCAGCACCCCCGGGCTCCTGCGATGGGCCCCGCTCTACCTGGTGCTGGGCGTGCTGAACTTTGCCGCCGCCTGGATGCGCGCAGAGCGCTCCTGGTGGAACGACACCGTGGCCGTGATCGCGGCCTGCACGCTCTGTCTGATCGCTGTCTCCCTAGGGTCACGATTCCAGAAGCCAGGACCAGGACTGGAAGGCGCCAACGCCGGCTACTTCGGATGCCAACCGAATCCTGCTGTGGACTGCTTCGCCAGCGGATTTTTCCCTAGCGCCGCCCTGCCATCGATCGGAGTGGTCAGTGCAGCTGTCTTCGCTGTGACCCAGTTCGGTTCGGTCATCTTCGTCAAGACCATGATCCGCGAGCGTGGCAAGACCTGGTGCTACCTGCTTTCCCTGGCCTGGAACCTGGCCCTCTGCCTGATCGGGATCGCCATGGTGCGCAACGCAGGATGGTGGCCTCTGTTGACCGCCCTGGTTCTGCTGGTTCGTGCGGCCCTGCTGCCCGCAATCTCCCGTCGGCGCCGCATCCCCATTCTGTATGTGGGCCTGGTTGAATGCGCAACCAGCCTACTGGTCTTCATTCTCGTGATCGCCCAAGCCAGCGTGATGACCACAGCTCTGACTGGCCTGCTCGGCGCATGACTGCAGGTTCGGCCACGCATGTCACCCACGTCACCCATGGGTTCGGGCCTGTTTGGGATGAACGGTCCCGTGTACTGATCCTTGGATCCATACCCAGCCCGAGTTCGCGCGAGGCTGGCTTCTACTACATGTTTCCGCGCAACCGCTTCTGGCCCGTGCTGGCCGCACTCTTCGACCAGTGTGTTCCAGAGCCTGATCCGGCCGTCCGTGCCCGGTTCGCGCTCAAACACCGCGTAGCACTCTGGGATGTCATCCAAGAATGCGACATCCACGGTGCCTCCGATGCTTCAATCACCAATGTCGTGCCTACCGACATCGCCGGTTTGCTGGACCGTGCGCCTATCGACACCATATTCACTGCAGGACGCAAGGCAGGCCAGCTTTACCGTCGGTACTGCCTGCCGAGCCTGCAGGAGAAGGGGTATCGACCAACGATGATCAATCTGCCATCCACCAGCCCCGCCAACGCTGCTATGAGTCTGACCGATCTGATCAAGGCCTACCAGCCTATAAGAAAAGCACTCGACGATGAAGAGCATCATATGTAAGACACTCACCTCGACTGTGGCTAATAGACAAATACCAGCAGTCAAAGCCCAAGATGCTGAGAACCTTCCCAAGAAAGAATTTGCCTTCCCTAGCACAGAACGCGATAAGCTGGTAACCGCAATTCTAGATGGACAAAAAATGCTACGACCTGGCTGCGGCAAAGTTCATCCATGATCATGAACCACTCCCCTGCTTCGACCGACGAACAGTTCTGGCGAACTCAGATGACCAGCCAGTTGCCCTCCTTAGATATGTCCCGGTGGAGGTAACCCGGCCAGGTTTGGTCACGTGGCATCATGCCCTGAATGAAGGGGAAGGTTATAAAAGGCGGATGGATTGGCGCGAGGCTCATAAGTCCTTCTGGTCATCAAAGAGCGTGCCACAAGTGCTGAATGATCCGGACTCCAAGTCGATAACCAGACCCTGGTTATGCTGGAGAGTTTTATGTAGAAGCGATGGTCATGAACTGAAAGCCCAAAGACAGAGCACAACCTTTGCCATATGGGTCACGCTTCACCGGCGTGCCATGTCATGCCATCGTGTATAGTTTCATCTGTTGCATTGATCCGCCTTGCGGGTCGATTCACCATGGTGGCTATAGCTCAGTTGGTAGAGCACCTGATTGTGGTTCAGGAGGTCGCGCGTTCGAGCCGCGTTAGCCACCCCATCCAAAAGCCCCCTACTTCCGCTTAGGAGGCAGGGGTTTAACCATGCCCAAGAAAAGGTCTCCGGCACTAAGATTTGCGACCCATGCGTGACCTAAAGTTGGCAAAACGAGATTAACGTCCAGCCCTGTACCTGCGCTCAATCTCCCTCATGGTCTTCTCTGTAGGCCCATATCAGATGAAGACAAGATCGATTTTGATCTGCTAGTACACGACCGCCAAGCGCTCGAGCTCTTGCAGTCTTATGACTACCGATATTAGTGTGGAAACTGTCGTTTGTCCCTCTTTTACCCGGTTCTGTGCTCCCTCTCAATTGCTGCAGATGGTATTTATCGTTGACCGGGATACCAAGGCTATATTTGATGACACTTATTAGGTATAGCCACTCGCAGACATATTTCATACATTTCTTGGATAACTCACCATGTTGCAGATGTATACACTTCGTCAACGTATATCTACTCCAACCGGCTGGCGAAATTCCCAAGTGAGCTGCCGATGGCAAGTTTTGCTTCTGTGCAGTTCAAAGGCTGTCCGTTTCTTAAAAATCGTATCAACTTTGATGACAGCAAGCGACTTCCTGACAAGCAAGACAGCTGAACTTATCTGCAACCTTATGATTGTGAGTCGTTCCAGAGTATGGCGCGTTCACTCTACGACCTTATCAGGCTTTTAACACTTATCTCTGTGGCGTCCTTTGTCATCATGCAACTGCGTTAAACGGTTGGATAACTTCTGCAGTTCCTTGCCGACAACCAAGCGGGATTAACCGGTCAAATCAGTTAGAGCGGTTGATGGTTGATGTAGCTTCGCACGTATATTAGTAATTCTGGATGTCCGTGCCACTCAACACCGATGCAAACCTTCTCAGCGACGATTACAATTTCGTCAGCAAGTACTTAAATATGGGCCTAACGATATGCCTTTGAACTTGACCTGACAGAACCGGCCTAGATGACTTCTGCCCCATTATTGACAAGCTGAAAAAGTTCATCAGAAGCAGGCCAACTACTAATGAGAAGATATAGAAAAACTTGTAATCCTAATAGCACACGAACATAAAACCACGGCAGTCTAAATTTGTTATTACTGAATATGCCCTTGAGTTCAATTCGGCTGGCCTAAACATTAAAAAGCACAATCAACAGGTTGGCTTTTCTTGACCCAATTAAATAACAAAGACGACCCGTGAGACGATTTTCCAAACTCAATAAGTAAGACTAAAATTTTCAAACACACAGAAGTGAAATGAACCACAAAGAAGGTTCTCAAGAAAGCAACCGGGACTATCCACTTAAAATAAAGATAAATGCATTAAGCTCAATATTGCTTTATCGTGGCACGATCTCCAGTATAAAGTTAGCAAAGATGCAAGTCATTAGTCCATTCTCGGATGAGAAGAGGTAGGTACGGTTGCGTTGTCCGTTTTGTTTTAAAGACATATCAGACACTTCCAAATTTTGCCCCGAATGCGGCGGAAACCTTGTAAAAGGATCTTCGGGATCGAACATCATCAATGCATCCGGAGACAATCGAATCATAGGACATCTCATCCAAGGTAATACTGGGACCATTGTAATCAACGATCTAAAAAAAGATGCAGCAGCCCCTACTGTAAAAGCCATTCCCGTGTGGCGTAGTCCCATCACACAATCAATCCTTGGCTGGATTGGCACAATCACGGGAGTTATCGGCCTCTTACCTTTCGGTAATCTTCTGGCGAAGGGATATCGCTTCTTTCAAAACTGGCGTAACCCTGCAGACAGGACTATGGACAACCGGTATATAATCGATTTTTTGATAGTAGCTATCGTTGTGCTTCTATTAAGTGGAATTATTGCACTTCGCAGGATAACAAAGCGCGAATTAACCTATCCTGTCATGTTCGGATTCGGTATTAGTGGTATCGGAAAGCGTATCTCCTTGGTGAAGATCGAGTCTACACCGTGCCCACGTTGTGGCGGATCTCTGCATTATCGTAACTGCCCGACCAAAACAAGAATCGTCACATATTCTGACGGATCAAGAAAGAAAACCGTTCTGGAAAAGAAGCCTTTTGTTGTTTGCACACGCAATGCAGACCATCGGTGGCTTGTGGATGCGACGCTGTTGTCCGAACTCGGATAGCATACGCCAACCGAACAAGAATATAAAAGAATGCCTGTCGTGCTAAAGGCATCTCAGACAAATCCACCAAGTTCAGCTACGGCATGATTATATGTCGGTTTCATCGTATGCGAAGATTTTGAAGCCGACACAACAAGTCGAATCTATTACTGTAAACGCGTACAGTACGTTGGCGCATAAGCGGCAAATCGCTATAATATATAATAGCTTTTAAGCATACTTAAAGCTAAGCAGCCTGATTTTCCATCCTAATCTTCGCTGACTTTGAGCCTGATTTGTTTGCCCTGGCACAGATTAATGTCACAGTAACGTAGAGTCATTGATGCAAATGAACTTCATGTTTTAAATAAGTTACATGCTGATACCTTGATACTTAAGGAAAACGGTAGCTCTATAGAAGTTCTTGTGGTTAGAGGTTGTATCTGGTCTAACCTAACCCATCACATCTTGCTTGGACATCCCTTCTCTCAGAAGCATAGATACGCAGTTAAGCAAAGACAAAACAGCACAGAACAGAGTGAATTATTATAGCAACGCTTCAGTTGAATTCCTAACTACGATCGCATAATAAACATGCACACAGCACATGCTGAACAACGAGTTCAGCTAAGCCGATTTATATATTATTGATATCGCTAGGTGATCTTCGATTTTAGACATTCAATTTTCTTCTACAACAAGCTTAGCTATAATAGGGGGGGGGGGGGGCACAGGGAATCATAGAGATCTACTCTATACAGGCGTACATATACAACCATAACAATGTAAGACCGCAACACAACTGAAAGATCTGAGCATGGACTTTAAAGATTCCACCGATCTCATAGCATTGACGACCACCGATCGTGTGGTATTCAGTAAAGAGCTAAATGATAAAATCGAAGATGACTCACAATGCTTAAGATCAAAAAACAAATACAGGTATGAATTCACAAGAATCTGGGGACAAGACGATAAACTACTCTGCTTCATTATGTTCAATCCATCAACTACCGACAATATCGTTATTGATCGAACAACGAACGAATGCAGTTCAATAGCCAAGCTCTGGGGCTATCACGGAATCGCTCTTTATAATCTTTATGCTTTCCGTTCCCGCAAACCAGGAAGCGTCGAGAAAAAGCTGAAAACCAGAGAAGACCGTAATATCGCCGAAATGGTCGGCCCAAGGAATGAGGAAATACTTGATCAAGTGATTAAGTCCAACCGATATAACAAGATAGTCTGTGCATGGGGGAATCATCCTCATTCTGCGGATTTCATCAATCGATCTATTAATACCATAGAGAGAATCGGCAAAGATAGACTTCTTGTACTTGGAGAGACCGCTGAAGGACAGCCTGTTCATCCATTGGCAAATAAATATAATTCAAGTGAATCGCGCCAGATTACAGAAAAAGATGCCGAAGTTTTAACACAACAATTCATGAAAGAGTTTAAGAAAAAATTTAAACTTGTTTAATTGCAGAGTGTTCAAAATAGAAAGATATCTTGGTCTATATACGGAGCAATGTAAATAATGATAGTCAAGACCACCAGTTTAATTTGTTGAATTTTGGCAATCATTCGCATGTATCCGTTCATCGGTAAGTCAAGAAAGCCCCGCCGGCTGATATGGCTAACCCATCTCAAGGATTGGTTCTGGTCACGTCTGGAAACCAGAACTAGCTTGCAATCGAAGTCCCTGACATACAACTAAGGCAATCGCTCCTTTCGCCCTACAGGCTGAGGACAGCTATTAAATAGGACCTTGTAAGCTTACGACCATGACTTATACGTGTTGGTTAGGTTCGATGAAGTAGAAACAGAGTTCCTGCCCTTATTTCTATAGGCACGGTATCGTGTCTACAGAAATAAGGGCAGTCAATCCCTCTTTCCAGTTCTTTGAAGCGGTATTATGAAAAACATGCAGAACGACTTATTTTGTGCAATTCATTAACCGGACTCTTTTTTGTTGCTCCTAAACACCGGTCAAATACGATAAAAATCTATCTCTAGTCAACCTACTTCACTCTCTCCTGACCAAGGGTGAGGCGGATATTCATATGAAGTACATCGATAACAACAAGGGATACATTGGTATTGATACATCGGGCGACGCCTTCTCCCCTAAAGAGCAACACAGTTCACAAGTTAAAGATGAAGACCGAGATTCCAAATATGATCAGGAGCAAGTTGCCAGCCAAATCGAACCAAATTACGATACGTGGCTGTGTCTTCTTTTGCAATACCTCCACCATGACAGTTAAGAGGAACCACCAAATCATCATCCCTGTAAATATGCCAACTATGATCCATATACCCGAAGAAAAATTCTGATTCCAGTCAGCGTTGAGAATAGAGCGAGAGAGCAACAGTCCAAGCATTGAAACTGGATTGGTAACACCTACAGCCAACCCCAGAGCGAAAGAAGTTAGATTATATCGGTTATCAATATTAGGTGTCATGAACAGCTGCGATTGCGGGTACACAAGCCGTTCACAACTACGAGATGCTATTTCGTTCGCTAAAGGGCGAGCATCGCTTTTCCTGCAATCAGCTCGTTGAGCAGACCTTTCCGGCCTAAGGAAGTCGTAAAGTCTGAGGACCCCGATTGCCGCAGCCAGTATGGCTCCCGCAAATACAATTGGCTTTTGATAACTGAGGAAAGTCTGAGAAAGCAAGCTGGGGCCCAAAAATCCAAGAGCACTATACAAGCACGCTGCCACGGATGACCCCATGCCGGTGATAAAACCAGCTACCGGCCCTGCAGACAAGGTTCTCTGCATGCTCATAATTCCCGCAGCTCCAACAGGCACACCAAAAACCAGTCCAATCGCGAGACCTGTCAGCAAGCTGATCATTATTACTCCTGATAAGAAAGTAGGTTCTGACGCAATTACCGCGTACGCGAAGTAGCAGAATTGTCTTCAATGGCGGTTTTTTCGGGATCGACTCGCTCAGGCTCTAAAGTAATCTTGCCGAATCCATCCGCCCGAATGGTTCCAGACAGCGGATTGAGTATGCTGTCGATGTAACCTTTAGCATCCACATCCACACTTGAATACTCGAAAGCCAGGGTTGTGTTGATCAGACGGCAGTTGCGCAGAACAAGGTTATCTATGTAGCACATGCCCTGCAAACTTTCAATCTGACAATTCTCAAAAGTCAGGTTTGTAGAGTTCCAACCCAGGTATTCCCCCGAGATGGTTGAATTCCGCACTGTTACATTCTCCGCGTTCCAAAAAGCATCCTTGGACAGTATTCGAGCATGGTTAATATTTATGTCACTGGCACCATCAAAGGAATAGTTGCCATCCAAACTGAGATCGCGTGCACTGATACCATGGCTGTTCATGGCAAAATAATCGCCTTGTGCGCTGACGCGCTCCATATCGATGTCGCGGCAATTCCAAAGCGTCTCATCCGCATTAGGCATCGTTACGTTCCTCATTGCTATGCCGCTGGAGCGCCTGAAAGTTTTGGGGGCCTGAATAGTGGTGTCCTCAAGGCTTATGTTTTGCGTATACCAGATTCCAGCTCTGCCATGGTGAACAGTGTGCAATCCTTCAAGGAAATATCTTTGCAATACCATAGCGGATACTTCCACTGAAAGCCGCTCTGGCTAAGATGTATATCACTGGCGTGCTTGAGCGGGGATTCCCCATCCGCAAAAGTGACCGAGTCGAAATCATGATGTTTGCAGAAGAAAGCTGCGCGTTCACCTATCAATCGCTTTTGCACGGTTTTAGGACGCGGGCCTGGCTCTGCTTCCACGCCATTTGGTCTTTTTATCCCTAAGATCGGTGACTTCCCCCCAATTTGAACTCCAGATTCAGATTTATTTGAATTAATTTGAAATGAGCTGGAAGTCATTCACTGTTCCTTTCGCCAAAGCAGCAAGCCATTACAAAAATTCACAAGGACGAGGACGCCCATGTGCCGAAACTAAAAATAGTAAACACCATCGGATAACTCATATCAAATACCTATATCTAATGTATAATCATGCCTAATAGATATGATGAGATATTGGACCTGCCGTTTAATTTGCCCATGGATGCCGGCTTGACATAGGCGGAATCGTCATGCAAAGAATCAAGGCTATTGATCATGATCTCGTCAAAAAAGAAACGCTTGGAGGCTCAGATTGAATTTACGAGTGCTGAGGTATTTTCTGTCCATCGTTGAAGAGGGGAGTATCACTGGAGCAGCCGAGTACCTGAACATATCCCAGCCATCCCTGTCCAGGCAGATAAAAGATCTGGAAGAGCACCTAGGACACAAGCTCTTTGACCGCGGAAGCCGCACAATTACGCTGACTCCAGCAGGGGAACTGCTGCGTGATCGGGCACGCGAGATCGTGCTCATGGCTGACCGTGCCGAGGCCGAGCTCACAAGAATGGACAAGCCAATCAACGGCAACGTCTATATCGGCGCGGGTGAAACAGAAGCCGTGCGCTTCCTGGCAAGGGCCGCAGAGTGCATGCTGCAGCAATATCCTCAGGTAAAGTTCCACATTTTCAGCGGCAATGGTCAGGCCGTAACAGATCAATTGGAATCAGGGCTTCTGGATTTTGGCCTGCTTTTTGAGCCCTCGGACAACACCAAATACTCCTATATCAGCTTGCCTACAGCCGACAGATGGGGGTTGCTCATGCGCAAGGACTCCACGTTGGCCAGCCATGATGGCATACGCCAGCAAGATCTTGGCCAGATACCCCTTCTGCTCTCACGGCAGGTCAGGTTCGACAGAGAATTCAGCGGATGGAGTTCCTTCTCAGAGCACGAACTGCATGTTGTAGGAACCTACAATCTGCTCTTCAACGCGTCACTATTCGTCAGCGAAGGATGTGGCTACGCGCTCTGCCTGGACCGCATCATCAATCTGACCGAGGGCTCAAATCTGGTCTTCAAACCTCTGGTGCCTGAACTTAGAACAAGAGTGAACCTGGTTTGGAAGAGCAATAGGCATTTTTCGTCAGCGGCGAGTCAGTATCTGGAAATATTGCGAAGACAGATTGGAACAGAAAACGCCTGCAAATCTACAGAAGCCAGGAAAACGCTATGATGCGACTCGAGATGTAAGCAGAACCACGAAATCCAGCCTGCACTGATTGAACTACCGGCTCATAGCGTTAAGCCGGGAGGGTGCATGTACTGACGTATCCGGTTCATATTCCATATCAGTCCTGGTCGTATCTGGAAAGCTCGATCAGGTTCCTATCGGGATCCCTGACGTACACCGAGGTGATGGCCCCTTGCGCACCAGTCCGATTGACCGGACCCATATAGTCGATACGATGCTCATGAAGCGCGGCAACCACATCATCCAGCGAATCCTCCACGAGCAAACATAAATCAGCGGAGCCGGGCGTAGGCTTGTCCGCCTTGGGGTCAATCTCGTGGCCGGCCTCGTGAATGTTGATCTTCTGCTGCCCGAATTTCAGCGCCAAACGCCCATCGCCGAACGTCTGTACCTGCATGCCCAGCACATCATGGTAAAACGCGCAGATCGCATCGACATCCCGCACTGTGATGACCAGATGATCCAAACCAATAATTCTCATGAGCTCAACTCCCATCGCCTAGTAACCCAAAAGACAGCCTAAGCGGGCGCATTCGAAAAACTGGCACTGGGGCCAGCAGAGAAGGCGACCCATAGTCACAACAGACAAGACTCCTGCCACAGTCAAGAAGAAACCAATCGGATGAAAGCTCGGCAACGCACCCATGCAAAAAACGAATACCAACATATAAGCAAACGGCATTATACATACCGTTTCGAGGGCCATAAACTGTTGCCGTTCGCATCCAAGACGGCAGCGAACCTGTGTCTTGGGAGATCATACAGTCAGCGAGGAAGGGAACATCATGGCCACAAAACAAACAGCAGGAAGAGAGCAGTTGGGCGAATTCGCGCCTCAGTTCGCAGCTCTGAATGATGATGTTCTATTCGGTGAAGTCTGGGCTGATGAACAAGCACTGTCCGCGCACGACAGAAGCATGATCACCATAGCCGCATTGATTGCCATGGGCAGCACAGAACAGCTCGACGCTCACCTGAACATCGGGAAAAAGAACGACATCACCAAGGACGAGATAGCAGCCGAAATTACCCATCTGGCCTTCTACGCAGGCTGGCCGAAGGCCTGGTCGGCTTTCAACCGCGCCAAGCAAATCTGGCAAAATGATGACTGAAGGAGAATAAGGCATGAAGCAAAACGCCAAGACGGCAGTCCTGGTCTTCCATCCCCATATGGAAGCCTCACGGATCAACGCCCGCCTGATGCGGGAAGCCAAGGGGCATGAGGATGAGGGTATCCTGGTCCGGGACGAATATGCTGCCTTGCGCTCAAATCAGATCGACATCCCTAGTGAGCAAGCATTCGTCAAAGGCTGCGACCGTCTGGTATGGCAGTTTCCCATGTATTGGTACAGCTGTCCTCCGCTGCTCAAGGAGTGGGAAGACCTGGTACTTACCTACGGATGGGCCTACGGTACCCACGGCGATGCCCTGAAAGGCAAGGAACTCATGCTCGCCGTCTCGGTCGGCTCTGCCGGAGAGAACTATCACCATGAGGGCGAATTCGGCTATACGGTGGACGAGCTCCTGGCTCCGTTCAAAGCTACCAGCAATCTCATTGGAACCGTCTATCGGAAGCCCTTTATTCTGACCGGCGTTAGCTCAGGTATGAGCGATCAGAGCCTGGAAAAGGCAGCCAAAGATTACTCGAGCTGTCTGCAAGGCGACTGGCCGGCACAATAGGCGCAGGCGCATGAAGAGCCTCAGCAAGAATCCCTAATATCAAGACGAGGGCATCCACACAGGAATCTTAAAGTGCGGGCGCCCTCGTCTTATCAGCTCAGCGGACCTCAGTCACTGTGTATAAGATAACCCATGCAGACGTGTGGTCTCCTCAGGCGTATCCACATTAAGAAATAGGCGACCTCCTGTATCCATGGCTCTGATGTCATGCATATCGTCATCATCAAGACTGAAATCTGCAATATTGTGGTTCTCGCGAATCCGTTCCTCATGCGCGGATTTCGGGATGGCGCATATCCCCTGCTGGGTCAGCCAGCGCAATACTATCTGGGCCGATGTCTTGCCGTAGCGCTGGCCGATACGCATGAGGACAGGATTGTCGAAAATTCCCCGACGACCTTTAGCCAGAGGCGCCCAGGCCATGGGTGCAACCCCCTGCTCGTCCATGACCTTTCGAAGTGCGATCTGCTGAGTGAAGGGATGCAGCTCAATCTGATTGACCATAGGCGCGATTCTGCTGGAAAGGATCAAATCAATTAGCCGGTCAGGCAGGAAATTGCAGACTCCGATGGCACGAACGCGGCCTTGGTCATACAGGTCTTCCATAGCTCTCCACGACCCCTGATAATCGCCATAAGGCATATGGATAAGGTACAGATCCAGGTAGTCCGTCTGCAGGTTGATCAGGGTCTTTTCAAAGGACTGCATCGTCCCCTCGTAACCATTTTGCTGAATCCAGACCTTTGAGGAAAGGCTCACTTCCTCTCGAGGAATAGCAGATTCCCTCAGCGCATCCCCCACTGCTCTCTCGTTGCCATAGAAGGCAGCTGTATCGATAAGGCGGTAGTCCCAATCGAGGGCCGATGCCACACCACGTCTGCATTCATCCAGATCACCTATCTGGTAGACTCCGAATCCCAATATGGGAAGCTCAAAGCCATTGCTCAGCTGCAGTTTTTCCATGCGCTATCGTCTCCTTGGTGATGCCCTCCTGCAATCTAACAAAGCATAGGAAGACAGTATTGCCTACCACTTTTGGCTATATATTCATCCTCTGCTTATGGGGATGCACACCGGACTTTCGACCCCTGCCAGTAATGCTACAGTATCTTTCGGAAGCATTCCTTCCCCGGACGAGACGCGCCGTACCCGGATCGACGACGATGCTCAACAGGTCACTCGTGGAAGGATGTGGTTGGTTTGTTCCTAATGACTCAGCTTGTTGGATTTCTGCTGCTCCTCATGGCCTTTGCTTCGATGATGCTGCTAGGCCTGCCCAGCGGCAGCCGGGTCAATCTTGTTTTTGAACCTTATCGGCGCATGTTTGCTGGCCGTCGATGCTCTGGCTAACCAGAGGTGGGCCTTTTTTGCCCTTGAATGCGTATGGGCCCTAGTTGCGCTATACGCCATCATCAGATCATATTTAAAAAGCGATTCATTCACGACCAAGAATTGCAGCTCAGCGACAAGGCAAGGGCAGGGTATCTGCATCCAACCCATAGAAGCGGAACTGACTGTCTGCAAAGTTGCTGATTATACAGAGATTGATCTGAACTCACCTTTTGTTTTTACAGGACGAACCGACCAAGAGGCTTCATTGGCCTGTACAGCCGACATGGTTCCCAGCCAGACCCTGGAGCGCAGTGACGGGTGGCGGGCCTTCCGCATCCAAGGCATTCTCGACTTTTCACTCATCGGCATCCTGGCGCCCATCGCCACCATTCTGGCAAACAAGGGCATAGGCATTTTCGCCGTCTCGACCTACAACACGGACTATGTCCTTACCAAGGCCGAGGACTTCCCTGCCGTCCTGGATGCCCTCGACAAGTCAGGATATACAATCATCTGACTGATCAGCAACATTAATCATGACCGCCGATGCTGCTCATGCATAAACCAGCACCCTCCCTCGTTGAATATAGTGCAACGAATCCTGCGCTTTTGCCGGCCCTACCTCCCGTCTAACTCTCTGTGCTTCACCTGCACTTGGTCAATATCGAAATGATGCCGACCTAGTGCCAGTCAATGACACTTTCACGAGAGAATGACACATAAACTGGCCTCAACGGAGGTTGCTTCCTGAAAATAGGCAGGCTGCCAGATGACCTGCCACAAGTGACGGGAAGTACAAGCCTGGAGGATCAGATGAGCAACAATCGAAATGAACGTGCAAATAAGAACCAAGGCAGGCATGAGGGCAACTCCTCGCGGAGCGACAACACACGTGAAAGTTCCCAACAAACAACCATGAACGACAAGAACCGCATGCCAAAACCGGTGGAGACTGTGAACGCCAGAAAAGAAAATCAAGCAGCAAATGCATCCAAGCCGAAGCCCGCACCAGAACAAACAGGCGAGAAGGAAGGCAGGGACTCATCCAGCAAGGACACTGATCATGGCAGACCTGAAGCACGAAATAAACAGGAACAAGCCGGCCACGTAGACAGAGAGCATGATGGTCCCTCTCATGACGACAAGCCGAGCCAACCCAATAAGACTGCCGCAAAGGATGCGCCTGTATCTGTCGAGAAACCATCCCAGCCGACTAAGGAAAGCCAACCTGCCAAACCACCCAAGGCCAAAAACCATGATTCCTTCTATCTGGGCCTGGCATCGGCAGTCCTGGTCGCAGCTTTGGGGCTCAGCCTGAGCACCATGCCGATCTTCTTCTCACTGCCTCTTGCCGCCGTCCTCTTCGGAATTGGCATCTGGCTCCTCTCCTATGCCAGCTTCAAGTCTCCTGGCAAACCAGAAGGAGAGGGAACTGAGGCGGACAGGCATACCAGGACGGTAGTCGTGGCGACGGTCCTTCTGGTGCTGCAGACCTTCATCATGGATGTCTTCATCTTCACCCGAATGGGAACAGTCGGCAAACACCAGAACGCCATCGTGATCACCTGGATCATCGCCAGCATGATCGAGACCCTGGCTGCCTTCGCCCTTATCTACCATCACAATCCCCTGCAGTCCAAGCCCAAGGATTCCGCGGCAAACGACAAGCACGAGGGAAATGAATAAGGCGCCACAGCGCACATAGATCAGAGACGACACACAAGTCCAGAAGGGCAGACTGACTGTCAATGTGAGACCGCCACAGCAGACGAACAAATAGCTCGCCTAGCTGTTCTGTTCGCCAAGGTCTCGTGCTCACTGAGATTTTGCGTCTCAGGGTGCCACGTATCATTCTTGAAGATGCGCGGCACCCTTGCATGATCAACCCACATACCGTAGCTGGTCATAGCTGGAAACTGTCGGATGGACAGAGGCTACGATGCCATGTGCTACGCCGACCGGCGCCCAAAAAATTCGGTGACAAAACCGTGAGCCCATTTTTCGGACGTTACAACTTTACAGACATTGCATAGGTCGCGCGGGTGCAACTATGTAGGCACAGCTTCATACTCCTTCTATTTCTCGTCCGCATTCGGAAAATACCTTGAGCTCGGTCCCTTCTCGACTGATACTTATAAAGCGCAAGCACATACAGGCTGCACTAACCTCCCAACAGCAGGGTGCAGCAACTAGAATCAATGGTGCAATTGCTCACACACAGTTGTGTTTGAAAAAGGAAAGACATGAGTGGACCAGAACAATCTCCCGTAACCTTCGGGGTCCTCAAAGAGACAAACGAGGAAGAGTCTCGTGTGGCCCTAACGCCAGACATCGCGACCCGGCTGACCAAGCAAGGCATCACCTGCCTATTGGAGTCCGGGGCCGGGGCTCGAGCCGGCTTCCGGGATGAGGACTACCAGCGGACGGGAGCCACAGTCACCGACAGGGATACAGTCCTATCCAAATCAGAAGTCCTGGGTTTCGTCAACAGACCGGATAGCTCCTTGCTGAAGAGAATTCCAGCCGGAACATGGATCATCGGCATGCTGGGGTCCTTAAGCGACAGGGACTACATCAAATCCCTGGAAGCGGCCGGGCTTACGGGAATCGCCATGGAGCGGCTCCCCCGACAGCTCAGCTCGGCCCAGTCCATGGATGAGATGACCTCGCAGAACTCGGTCATGGGATACAAGGCGGCTCTGGTGGCTGCCGATGCCTATGGATCCTTCTTCCCCATGATGACCACTGCGGCGGGGACCATCCGACCAGCCAAGGTCCTGGTCCTGGGCGCGGGGATTGCAGGCCTGCAGGCCATCGGGACCGCAAAACGTCTGGGAGCCGTGGTTACTGCCTATGATGTCAGGCCCGCTTCCAGGCAGGAGGTGGAATCCTTGGGAGCCAAGTTCCTCGACTTGAGGCTGGACTTCTCCAAGGGACAGGGCCAGGGCGGCTATGCACGGCAGCTGACCGACCAGGAACAGGCCCAGCAGCAGGCTGCGGTGGATGCCAAAGCGGCAGGCTTCGATGTGGTCATCACCACGGCCAAGGTTCCTGGTGGAAAGCCTCCTCGCCTCCTGAGCGCCAAGGGTGTGGCAAACCTGCATCCCGGGGCTGTGGTCGTGGACTGCGCTGCCAGTGACCTGGGCGGCAACGTCGAGGGATCACAGGTGGGAACCAGGACCACCGACAAGGGGGTCATCATGATCGGAGCACCATATCTGGCCAGCGGCGTACCCACGACGGCATCCAACCTGCTGTCCAGAAATGTGGCGGACGTGCTGGTGCATTTCCTTCGTGATGGCGCGCTCAGCATCAAAGCGGACGACGAGATTGATCAGGCACTGGTGGCAACAGGAGCAGCCGAATCCGACACAGGCGAAAGCGCGGATGCTCCAGGTGACGAAAAGGCCGAAGAGAAAGGTCAAGAGCAATGAATTCTGTGGTCATAGCAATTACGCTTTTCATTCTGGCCCTGCTGATCGGCGTGGAGGTGATCGGCAAGGTTCCGGCCACGCTTCACACACCGCTCATGTCAGGCGCCAACTCCATTCATGGCATTGTGATCGTCGGAGTGGTCATCATCGCGGCGGAGGCCCATTCCCCGCTTTCCTATGTACTCATATTCCTGGCTGCCGTCCTCGGCGCCATGAATGTGGTAGGCGGCTACGTGGTGACCGACAGGATGCTGGAGATGTTCAAGTCCTCCAAACCCGACAAGGGAAAGGATAAGGCCAGAAAGGACGAACAGGCTTCGTCCCTCACGACCGAGAGCGCTAAGGACCAGGGAGCCGACAAGTGAATACCCTCGATATCATTACCTGGTTCGTCTATCTCCTTTCCTCGGTCATGTTCGTCATGGGCCTGCACTACATGAACTCCCCCAAGACGGCCCGTACGGGCAACAGGATCTCTGCAGCGGGCATGGTCATCGCCGTAGCCATGGCCTTCATCCATCTGTTCGCCACCGGCTTCAACTCCTCCCTGGCCATCATTCTGCTCGTGCTCGGCATCCTGATCGGATCGGCAGCGGGGGTCTACTCGGCCAGGAAGGTCAAAATGACGGACATGCCTCAGCTGGTTTCCGTCTTCAACACGGTCGGCGGCGGCGCTGCAGCCCTGGTCGCCCTGAACGACATACTGACTTCCGAGGGCGCCCCGACTCTGGTGGTGCTGATCACCGCCGGCCTGGGCGTGGTCATCGGTTCCATCACCTTCACCGGCTCCCTGATAGCTGCCGGCAAACTCCAGGGCATCAGCATGATCAAAAACCTGAAGCTGCCGGCCAAGGCTGTCTGGAATGTGCTCTTCGCCCTGTTGACGGTTCTCAGTCTGGTCATGCTCTGCCTGAATCCGGGCAATCGGACCCTATGGGCCCTCCTGACGGCTATTTTCGCCCTGGGCTACGGACTGGTCTTCGTCATCCCCATCGGGGGCGCCGACATGCCCGTGGTCATCTCCGTCTTGAACGCCTGCACCGGCACAGCTGTGGCCATGAATGGCCTGGCCATCGACAACGTCGCTCTGATCGTGGCAGGCGCTCTGGTAGGCGCAGCAGGGGCCACTCTATCCGTCCTGATGGCCCAGGCCATGAACAGGCCGCTCCTGAGCGTGTTGGCCGGAGGGTTCGGCGGCTCCTCTGTCAGCGCCAGCCAGGATCAAAGTGCCCAGGGGACCATGAAAGAGACTACACCCGACGATGTGGCCGTCCAGCTGGTCTATGCCGACAAGGTCATCTTCGTCCCCGGCTTCGGTCTGGCACAGGCCCAGGCCCAGCGCGAACTGGCCGACCTGGGCGAACTGCTGAAGGGCCGCGGCGTGGAGGTCTCCTATGCCATCCATCCGGTGGCCGGCCGCATGCCCGGACATATGAACGTCCTCTTGGCCGAGGCCAACGTCCCCTATGAGGAATTGATCGACCTCGACGACATCAATCCCCAGTTCCCCTCAGCCAACGTCGCCCTGGTTGTCGGCGCCAATGACGTGACCAACCCGGCAGCCCGCCGACCGGGGACCGCGGTATCCGGCATGCCCATTCTGGATGTTGACAAGGCCCAGCATGTTGTCGTCCTCAAGAGAGGCAGGGGCAAGGGGTACGCCGGCATCGAGAACGAGCTCTACTTCAACCCGAACACGCAGATGCTCTTCAATGATGCCAAGGCCAGCCTGCAAGCGATCATTGCCTCCGTCAAGGAACTCATCGCCTGAGCATATGCTGTAGTGAGTACCGTGGCTCCGGATCGGCTTGGCTGGTCCGGAGCCAATAATCGTCGAACCGGAAGGACCCGCATGCTGTCATTCGTCAACGACTATTCCGAGGGCGCTCACCCCGCAGTCCTGCAGCGGCTGATCGACACCAACATGGAGCACCTTCCCGGCTATGGCAAGGATCGGTACTGCCTCTCCGCCGTTCAGAAGATCGCCCAAGCCTGTAACTGCCCCCAGGCCCAGGTCTTTTTCATGGCCGGAGGGACCCAGACCAACCAGGTCGTCGCTTCCTGTCTGTTGGAATCCTACCAGGGAGTAGTCGCTGCAGATACGGGCCATGTCAACGTCCACGAGGCCGGTGCCATCGAAGCCGTAGGCCATAAGGTTCTGACCATTCCCGGCGAACAGGGCAAGATTCGCGCCGAGGACCTTAAGGCCTTCCTGGAAGGCTTCTACGCCGACGAAAACCATGAGCAGATGGTCTTCCCCGGCATGGTCTACATCTCCCATCCCACTGAGTATGGAACCCTCTATACCCGCGAGGAGCTGGAAGACCTTTCGCAGACCTGTCGGGAACACAAGATTCCGCTCTACCTGGACGGGGCCAGGCTTGGGTACGGACTGGTGGCCCCCGGAACCGACGTTGACCTGACGGACATAGCCCGTCTTTGCGACGTCTTCTACATCGGCGGGACCAAGGTCGGAGCACTCTGTGGGGAAGCGGTGGTCTTCCCCAGGGGGAACGCTCCCGAGCATTTCAGCACCATGGTCAAAAGAAGAGGTGCCCTTCTGGCCAAGGGAAGACTCTTGGGTGTGCAGTTCGACGCACTTTTCACCGATGACCTCTATTCACGAATCAGCCGCAACGCCATCCAGACAGCAGCGATGATCAAGAAGGCCCTGCATGAGAAGGGGTATCAGATTGTCATGGACTCTCCCACCAATCAGACCTTCGTCCGCTTGGACAATGAGCGCATGGAAGAGCTATCCAAGCAGGTCGCCTTCGACTTCTGGGAACGCAGCGATGCCACCCACACCGTGATCCGACTGGCCACCTCATGGGCGACGACTGTTGAGGACACCCAAGCTCTGATCAATTTGCTGTAAAGGCCCTCCGAGCTCAACCAAGACAAGCCACGGTCATCCTGCTACCCCTCCCCTGCTGGTTTCCTTAGGGAGGGGTATTCGCATGTGTACGTGAACTTTTCATCCGCCCTGCAAACACGACCAATCCCACATTGTTGGACATATCACACTCGTTCGGGTGAGTGCAAAGCTCTCGTTCAGTAAGATTTTTATTGCAACAATGCTGATGCACACACCCCCGCCCTGAGCGTAGGGGGTCGAAATGTTTCAACGATGAAAGGAAGCTTATGAAAGCCGTTGTTTTCGAACAATTCAATACCTTCCCCACCCTCAAAGAAGTGCCGGAGCCGACCCCTGGGAGCGGCGAAGTTCTGCTCAAGGTGGCCGGAGCAGGTTGCTGCCATTCCGACGTCTCCGTCTTCCAGGACTACACACCAGAAACCGGGAGCCACACCAAGCCGCCATTCATTCTGGGGCACGAGACCACCGGCTGGGTGGAAGAGGTAGGACCCGATGTCACGGGCTTCAAGAAGGGCGATGCCTACATCGTCTACGGGCCCACCGGATGCGGCCACTGCCCTCACTGCGTGGCCGGCCAGGAGAACTACTGCTCCAGCGCCGCGACCAATAAGTCACTGGCCCTGGGACTGGGACGCGATGGCGGCATGGCTGAGTACATGACTGTCCCTGCCCGCAACCTGGTGCCCCTGGGCGATGCGGATCCAATCGGCGCAGCGCCCCTGGCTGATGCGGCTCTGACTCCCTACCATGCCATCCGGGCTGCCATGCCCCACCTGAACGGTGGTGGAAAGTATGCTCTGGTCATTGGCCTGGGCGGGCTGGGCCAGATCGCCATTCAGATTCTGCACGCGCTGACCGGCGCTACCGTGATCGCCACCGACACCAAACCAGAGGCTCTGGCCAAGGCTGAGGCCAAGGGTGCCATCCCCGTTATGAGCGACGAGCACCAGGTGGAGAACATCAGGAAGATCACCCATGGCGAGGGCGTGGATGCTGCCTTCGATTTCGTGGGTGTGGCCCCGACCATTGCTGCCGCACAGGCCTCGGGCGGCCCGGGATCCCGGGTGACCGTGGTCGGCATCGCCGGCGGCAAGGCGGAATACGACTGGTATTCCAAGCCCTGGGAGCAGGAGCTGCTGGGCGTGTATTGGGGCTCCATTCCTGAGCTCTACGATGTGGCCAACATGTATCGCCACGGCCAGATCCAGACCGAGATTGAAACCTACTCGCTGGACAATGCCCTGGATGCCTATCACAAGCTGGTAGACAACAAGCTCTCGGCCAGGGCTGTTGTAGTCCCCCACACCAAGGCCTGATTTTCCTTGATTGTTGGCGGAGAAGCGACTCATCTGTCGGCCGGGTTTAAGCACGATCAGATTTAGGTACTGTCAGATTCATGTCCTGACCCCATTCTCCGCCTACATGCGCTGATGGCCTGTCATGGTCTTGCTATAAGGCCATGACAGGCCACTGTCATCTCACTAAGCAGCTCAGACCCGCATTATTTACAGTTCGCTCGTTTGCGTGGCATCGCTTAGCAGCAAGTGGACGAGGAAAATACCGTTAGTGGATTCTAGCCTCATGGAGCCGCCGAGCGAATCCACCAGGGAGTCGACAATGCTCAGACCCAGACCTGTGCTTCTGATCTTGGTCCGTGATTGGTCATCGGTCTGGAACCGTTCCATGAGCCTGTCCACATCGACGGCTCCGCCCTTGGTTTCGTTGCCGAAGTCAAGATGAATCCGCCCATCTTCATCCTGGTGCAGGTCAACCCAGGCTGAATCCTGCGCATACTTGAGCCAGTTGCCGATCAGGTTCTGGATTACCCGACTCACCATGGTCTGGTCCGTCGTGATTTCCACACCAGCTTGGATCCTGGGCTCCACCGTGACTGACCGTGCAGTCAAGGAATCGAAGGCATTGAAGAGCTCCTGCTGAACCAGTGCCGATAGGTTCACCTTGCCCAGATCCAGATTCACGCTCTTTTCCTGTATCAGATTGAAATCCATCAGGTAATGCAAATAGCGATCCACCGACTGCAGGTTGTTGAGAATCTTGCTCAATTGCTCCTGATCAGCCGATCCCTCCTTGAGCAGCTGGGCATATCCTCTGGCCACGGTCAGCGGGGTCTTGATGTCATGGGTCAGATTGGTCAGCATCTGCCGGACCTGTTTGTTCTGCTCGGCCTGAGTGATCTGCAGCCGTCTGGTCTTGTTCAGAACGGCGTTGATCCGGGCCGCCAGGGTGCGGATAAGCCCGATATTGGATCCAGTGGTTACCAGGGCATTGGTGTCCGCATGGTTGATGAAATCCAGATCGTCGCTGATCCGTTTGAGATCGACGATCAACAGTACCAGACCAATCGCCAGGGCTAGAGCGACAAGACCCAGAACAAGTGCGGCCACTTTCACGGATTCACCTCCGACGACCCTTATCCATCGTTCTTCCCTCCATCCCGATTCAGACCAGGCGAACGCCGATGCCCCAGACCGACACGATGTAGCGCTGGCTGCCGGCGCACCTGTTCAGGCTGGTCCGCAGGGTGCTCAGGTGCACATTGAGAGTATTCTCGGCATTGATGTAGGGCTGGTTCCAAACCTGCCTATAGAGGTCCTCTTTTTCGAAAACCCGATGCGGATGGTCCATCAGGAGCTCAAGGATGGCGAATTCCTTGCGGGCCAGATCGACCCGGTGCCCATCAACGCTGACCGTGTGCTCCATCCGGTCCAGCTCGATACCTTCGAAACACATCTTGGAGTCGGATTCACCTTCTGCATCCGCATCGGCTTTCAGTGCCCCGGATTGGCGCAGCTGGACCTGGACACGAGCGCGGAGCTCGTCAATGTCGAAAGGCTTGGTCACATAATCATTGGCGCCCTGCTCCAGGAGGCTGACGGTTCTGGTCTTATCCTGAATGGCTGTGAGGATGATGACCGGCACCGACGACATATGCCGAATGGCCTTGAGGACGCTGTCCCCGGTAACTACAGGGAGCATCAGATCCAGAAGGATCAGGTCGGGTTCCTCCTGCTGGAAGCAGGACAAGGCCTGGGCGCCCGTCGTCGCCTGGATGATCCGGTAGGTCCCTCCCAGCACATCCTTGAGCAGGGACTGGATGTCCTCCTGATCCTCCACAACCAGAATCGTCGGCATGCTTTCTTCCTTTCGCAGGTCACTCTCATGTTACTGAAGCCACCCAAGGAGGCCGGTCTTGCCCAATCGGATTTATGCAATTCTTAATGATTTCTTGGCCAAGCACTTAAGAAAGGCCTTTTAGATTTTGAAGGTAGCGACACAGAGGAAGGAACCCCATGGACGATACCATTCTGGATATCAGCCATGTCAGCAAACGGTTCGGCCGCTTCCAGGCACTGGACGATGTCAGCCTTTCCATAAACAAGGGCGAGATCTACGGGCTGATCGGCGAGAACGGCGCTGGCAAAACCACCCTGATGCGTCTGATCACCGGACTGTCCCCCATGCAGAGGGGGAGCATAAGGCTGATGGGGCACACAATTGGCAAGAATAGCCGCATCCTGAGCAGGATAGGCTCGATCATCGAGTCTCCGGCCGCCTTTAAAAAGCTGACCGTCATCCAGAACATGAAACTGACAGCCATCCAGCACGGGCTGGCCGACGACAAGGCCATCGTCCAGGCCATCGACTTCGTCGGTCTGGGCGAGAAGGCCAAGACTCGGGCCGGTCACCTCTCTCTGGGCCAGCGTCAGCGCCTGGGGCTGGCCATGGCCATCCTCACCCGACCCGATTTCCTGATTCTGGACGAGCCCATCAACGGCCTGGACCCGGCAGGAATCATGGAATTCAGAACACTTCTGGACACGCTCAACCAGGAGCGCCAGACGACCATCCTCATCTCCAGCCACATTCTGAGCGAACTGTACCTGGTCTCCTCCCGGTTCGGGTTCATCAGCCACGGCCGCCTGATCAAGGAGGTGGGCAAGGATGAACTGGATCGGATCAATCAGAACGGACTGTTGATCGACGTGGACCAGAGCTCCAAGGCCGCCATGATCCTGGATCGCCAGGGAATCGGCCCCTTCCAAGTCCTTGATGACCATCAGATTCTGATCAGACAGGGGAATCTGGAGCCAGGCCCCATCAACAGACTTCTGGTTCAGGAAGGAATCCTGGTCAATCAGATCAGCCAGCAGAAGGGATCGCTGGAGGAATATTTCGCGGATCTGCTCAACAAGGACCCTCAAGAGCCGAGGAGGCAACAATGATCAACCAGATCAGAGCGGACTTTTATAGGCAGCTACGCTCCATCGGCATGCTGATTCTGCTGATTGCCACTGTGGCCCTCGGCATAGTGACCACATGGAGCAAGACGACCATAGGAATCACCACCGGGGGCGAAGAATACGCTCATCAACTGTCGGCAATCGAACGCCAGGGCTGGACAGTCAGAACAGGCCTGCAAGCAGGTGCCGCCTCCGCCTCGTCCCTGGTCTACTTTTACATCGCGGTCTTCGTTATCGTCATTGGTTCGGAATACAGCCAGCACACTTTGAAGAACACGCTGACATCAGGCATCTCACGAATACAGTTCATCCTAGGCAAGTACGTGACCATCCTGATTGACATCATCCTCCTGACCCTGTGCTACTTCATCACCATCCTGATCACCGGTCTGGCTCTAGGAAGGAAGCCGGGGGCCGACTGGGGCGTCTTGGGCAAGGATGTGGCCGTCATGACCCTACTGGTGAGCTTCTGCATTTCCGTCATCATCAGTCTGGGCATTGTCCTCTTGATCATTGCCAAATCCCTGGTAGCCCCAGCGGTGGCGATCGTGATATGGCCCGTGCTGATTGGCCTCGTAGAGTTGACAGCAAAATGGCAGTGGCTGAAATACTTCGACTTCGTCGGGTTCGGTGAACAGATCGTTCTGAACACTCTGAAGGCCAATCAGGCCTGGATCTATGCCGGAGCATCTGTGGGCGTGGTCCTGGTGGCTATCTTCGGGTCGGCTCTGATCATATCCAAGCAGGAAATCTAAGCCAGATTAAACTGCACCTGGTCCGGCTCTTCATCGCTGACGGCCTGCACGGCCATATGGGCAAAGGCCTTGACGGAGGCATCCAGGGAATAATGTTCCTTGGCATGTTCGGCGTAGCGTCCGGACCAGACTGCAAGGGCATCAGGATGGTCTATCCACCAGTCGATTTGCTCAGCCAGCGCCCAGGCCTTGCCGACCGGGAAGAGCGAATGCTGCGTCAGGGCGAAGTGTCCTGCGGCGCTCAGGTCGGATCGTGCAATGATCGGGACTGCGCCACAGGCCATCCCCTCCAGGACGCTGACCGATTCCAGATCCGCGATTGAGGGGTGGATAAGAAGATCGGCCCGCCTGAGCAGATCGGGCATGGTCGAGTTCTGATGGAATCCAACCGAAACCTGCATGCCGGCCAGCTGCCGGGCGGCTTCCGTTCTCAGGCGCCGCTCCATGGGACCTGTACCTGCTATGGTCAAGCGGATCCTGTATTTGTTCCTGCACAAGGCCAGGGCACGGATCAGGGTCAGATGATCCTTTTCCTGAGCCAGCCTGCCAGAGGCCACGACCTGGATCAACCGACCGGATCGCTGCCGCTCATATCGGTCACCAGGGTTGAACCTAGGCTGGTACCCGTTGGATATGACATGCAGGCGGGCCTTGTACCCATGCGAGCGCAGCAGGTCGGCCGTCAGCTGGGTGGGAACGTGGATGTGCACGACATAATCGTAGAGCCAGAACCGAAAGAGCCGGTAGATGACCGAGTCCACCCCGGGCAGCCAGCGCAATGGGCCTGCGGAATAGGTGATGTTCTCAGGCTGAATGTGAAACCCAGCAGTCACCGGTATGCCCATAGACCTGGCCTGTGCCAGGGCGGCACGGCCGAAGGCGAATGGTTCGTAGATATGGACCAGATCCACACCGGCAAAGGCCCTTCGGAAGAGTTCCGGATCGGCATGGGCGAAGCTCATCTGCTGCTTGGCCGCCATACGGGAAACCAGAGGAATTCGATGCACCAGCGCCGGATAGTCTGTCGAGCCCACCCCCACCAGGTGGACCCGGTGCCCCAGCGCCTCCAGGCCCTGGGCGTATTGGATGGCGGAATTGGATGTCCCGTTGCCCCTGTTGCCAAAGGAGTCCAGGACCAGGGCCAGCGTCAGGCGATCATGATCCCTCATCAGCCTTCCCTTCGCTGTTCATCAGTAGCAGCCTTGGGCCGGACCAAGACAGGGCGACGACCCGATTGCACCCACTAATTGCAGTCACTATTAGTAGGAGAAGGCCGGGACGGCTGCCCCACGGTAGTAGCGGTTGATGGCGTCAGCCACATACCGACTGTGGTAGGCGGAGACCAGAGCCTTGTAGGCAGGGTCGTTCTTGTCGGCCTGCCTGGCCACGATGATGTTGACATAGGGGTGATTGGCTGGCGATTTGAGATCGCCAGGCACCTGGTAAATGGCATCCTGGATCTTCATGCCGGCATCCAGGATGAAATTGGTGTTGGTAATGCCGGCCGCATAGTCGGGCAGGACCTTGACGATTCCCGGCGGATCGACCTGGTCCAGGACCAGCCCGCGCGGGTTGTCGACGATGTCTTCAGGAACCGGCGTGGTGGCCTTGGGGTCTCGCAGACCGATCAGCCCGGCACTGGCAAGCACCTTCAGGGACCGGCCCAAGTCAATGGGATCACTGGGAATGGCCAGCCGCTCGCCTCGCCCTATCTGGTCGACGCTCCGGTACTTCTTGGAGTACAGGTTGAGCGGTGAAATGTAGGTGTCACCAATGGCGGCGAACCGGTATCCGTGCTGCTTGGACTCCTGCTCCAGAAAGGCATAATGCTGGAAGGCGTTCAGGTCGATCTCACCGTTGGACAGTGCCTGATTGGCGTAACGCCCATATTGGAAGGACCGAAGCTTGATTGTTATGCCGGCCCGGCGCTGGTCCAGTTCGTGCTGCACAGCCTTCCAGATCTCCTCATCGGCGTCGCCCACCAGACCGATGCTGACCTCCCGCTGGCCACGCTCGGGCTGGTTGATCTTGACATAGGCCACGCCCATCAGGACGGCGACCACCAGGATGACGACCGAAACCGCCGCCAGCTCTCGCTTGGCTCTGGTTCTTCTGGTGCTCATATCCGTCCTCCTTCATCGATGGAACCTATCGCATCAGGAAACCTTGAAAGCCGGCAGGCAGGCGCCCTTGTAGACACGGACGATGGTGTCGGCCACAGGCTTGGAATGATAGGCGCGCACTACTGCGGCGTAGGTGGGGTTGTCCCGCTGATCCTTGGTGGTGACGATGATGTTGATGTAAGGCTTATTGGCCGGGTTTTGCAGATCGTAAGGAACCTCGTGGATGGCATCATGCACGCTGCGCCCTGCATCGACCACGAAGTTGGCATTGGTGACCCCGCCCGCATAGTCGGGCAGCAAGTTGAGGATGCCGGCCGGATCCACCTGCTCGATACTCAGATGCTTGGGATTGTCCACCACATCCTCAGGCAGCGGGTTGGTGGCCTTGGGGTCGCGCAGCCCGATCAGCTTGGCATCGGCCAGGACCTTCAAGGCCCGGCCCATGTTGGTGGCGTTGTTGGGGATGGCCACCCGGTCGCCGTCCTGGAACTGCGATGGCTTGGCATAGCGCTGCGAGTAGAGGTTCATGGGCGAGATGTAGGTATTGCCAAGCACGGCCAGCTGGTAGTGGTTGGTCTTGACATCGTCCTCCAGGTAGGCATAGTGCTGGGCTGCGTTGAAGTCCACCTCGCGGTTGGACGTGGCCTGGTTGACGTAGATGGCATCCTGGAAGGGCTTGAGCTCGATCCTGATGCGTTCGCCACGCCGATCCAGCTCTGCCTGGACGGCCTTCCAGATCTGATCGTCCGAGCTGCCGATGACGCCGACCTTGACGACCTTGACATCGGCACCCACCTGGTTCAGACGGACATCGGTACCGACCACCAACGCCAGCAGGAGGACGATGACCAGGCTGAGCGCCGCCAGCTGGATCTTGGCTTTGTTCTTTTTGCCGACGCGACTACGACCGACCACGATAATCTGACCTTTCCCGGGTTGCTCAGTGTTCGACGACCTCGGCCAGAAGCCGGCCGAACAGTTCGATCAGGGCGATGAAGATGACCAGCACGATGATGGTGGCGATGGTCACGTCATTCATGGACCGCTGGTAGCCCAGACGGATGGCGAAGTCGCCCAGACCTCCGCCGCCCACGATGCCCACGGTGGCGGTCTCACCCACCAGACTGACGATGGTGATGGTGGTCACCCGGATGATGGAGGGGATGCCCTCACGCAGGTAGACATGCCAGATGATCTGCCAGGTGGTCATGCCCATGGACTCCGCCGCCTCGACATACCCGGGATCCAGACCTGCAAGGGCCGACTCGATCTGTCGGGAGAAGAAAGGCGTGATGCCCACGACCAGGGGGAAGATCGCCCCCTTGGGCCCGATGGCCGTGCCCATGAGCATCCTGGTCACCGGCACCAGGGCCGCCGCCAGGATGATGAAGGGGATGGAGCGGAAAAGGTCGATCAGCTTGTCCAGGACGGTGAAGACCAGGCCGTTGTGGCGGATGCCGTCACGTCGGCTGATGATCAGCCCCACCCCGATGACCAGGGCCAGCAGGAAGGAGATCACCCCGGAGACGCCGACCATGACCAGGGTCTGAACCATGCTGCTGAAAAACTCCGGCAGCCGGCTCATGACGTTGGGGAACCAGGCGGTAAGCAGGGACGTCATGACTTGAGAACCTCGATTCCGATGTTGCGCGAGCGCAGGTATTCCATGGACTGGCGGATGTTTTCAGCGTCGCCGCCCACTCTGACCACCAGACCGCCCAGGGGCGCACCCTCCACCACATCGATGTCGCCGAAGATGATGTTGACGTCCAGGTTGTAGCGACGGCTGATGGTGGAGACCAGGGCCTCGGAGACCTCCTTGGAGACATAGGACATGCGCATGAGGATCTGCCCGGGCTCCAGGGCCACCAGGGGCGAATCGGCGGCCATCAGATCCTTGACCTTGTCCAGGTTGGAGGTGGTGGCCACGAAGGATTTGGTCAGCTGGGCCTTGGGGTCTGCAAAGACATCGAAGACCCTGCCCTGCTCCACGATGACGCCCTGGTCGATGACCGCCACCCGGTTGCAGATCTGCCGGATGACCGACATCTCATGGGTGATCATGACCACGGTGATGCCCAGCTGGTCGTGCAGGTCGCGGAGCAGCTGAAGAATGGAGCGCGTGGTGGTTGGATCCAGTGCGCTGGTGGCCTCGTCGCTGAGCAGGATATCCGGTTCGTTGGCCAGGGCTCGGGCGATGGCCACCCGCTGCTGCTGGCCGCCGGAGAGCTCGGCGGGATAGTGGTCGGCCAGCTCGGTCAGCCCTACCAGTTCCAGAAGCTCGGACACCCGGGCCCGTCGAGATCCACGGTCGCGGCCGCTCCCCCGCAGAGGCAGGCCCACATTGTCGGCCACCGTTCTGGAGGGCATCAGGTTGAAATGCTGGAAGATCATGCCGGTGCGACGCCTCAGGTCCCTCAGCTCGGCCGGAGCCAGATCCTTGACCTCGCGGCCGCGGACCTTGACGCTGCCCGAGTCGTAATCCTCCAGCCCGTTGATGCAGCGGACCAGCGTGGACTTGCCCGCCCCGCTCAGACCAATGATGCCAAAAATATCCCCGGTCTCGACGGTCAGATCAATGTCGGCCAGTGCCGTCTTGTCTTCGTCGTCGTCGCTGTGATAGGTCTTGGTCAGGTGCTCCATCCGCACCGCCGGTGTCCGCTCGCTCACGTTCCCGCCTTCCCTGGTCGACTGCCTGACATGGTAATCGTCCCGGCGGCCAGTGGACAAGAAGGCCTCTATAGATGTCGCTTATGGGCATGTATCGATAAACCGCCTGCTTGGTCGATGGGTCGGTGGCAGAATACGGGTATGAGCGCATCCGGTCAGCAGCGGATTATCAACACCATCAATCCCGGGGAGCGGCCGTTCGGCTCTCCTCTGGGGCCAAGACCTACACGAGTCCTTCTCCTAGGAGCCGGCGAACTCGGCCGCGAGATAGCCATCAGCCTGATGCGGCTGGGTGCCTGGGTTGGCGCGGCGGACTCCTACCCTGGCGCACCGGCCACCCAGGTGGCCCATGCGGGCTACCAAGTGAAAATGAGCGATCCCCAGGCTTTGGAGGACCTGATCGACAAGGTCCACCCCGATTTGATCGTGCCTGAAGTGGAGGCCATCGCCACAGACCGCCTGGTCGGTGCCGCGGCCCGGGGCATCCAGGTAGTGCCTGCCGCCCCCCTGGCGGCCATGTGCATGGATCGCAGGGCCCTGCGCGTCTTCGCCCACGAACAGGTAGGCCTGCCCACTACCCCCTACCGATTCGCCGACTCCTACGAAGAGCTGGCCAGCGCGGCGGACCAGGTGGGCTACCCCTGCATGGTCAAACCCCTGATGAGCTCCTCCGGCCACGGACAGACTCTGGTGCGAAGCAGGGAGGGTTTGTCTCAAGCCTGGAATTCGGCACTGACCCAAGGCCGGGCAGCCACCAGGCACCAGGGCAAGGCCGAGGTCATCGTAGAAGCCCTGGCCCCCCTGGCCCATGAGCTGACTGTTCTGACCGTGGCCTCCTGCGCCGGTGTGGCCACCTGCACGCCCATCGGCCAGCGTCAGGAGGACGGGGACTACCGCCTCTCCTGGCAACCGGCGGATCTGAATCCTGACATCCTGCAGCAGGCCCGGAGCATGGCCACCCGGTTGATTGAGGCCATGACCTCCCTGGCCCGCCAGAGCGGCGAGACCGGTTGGGGGATCTACGGTGTGGAGATCTTCGTCCTGCGCGACGGCTCCCTGCTCTTCAACGAGGTGGCGCCGCGCCCCCATGACACCGGCATGGTGACCATGATCTCCCAACGGCTGAGCGAGTTCGACCTTCACGCCCGAGCCATCCTGGGCATTCCCGTCCACCAGGAGGATCTGGCCCTGAGTCTGCCGGAAGGCGCATGCGCGGTCAGCCGGCCCATCCTGGTCAGGGGCCAGGGGCCGGTCAGCTTCCAAGGCTTGCCGCAGGCCCTGGACCACCCAGGCACCGATCTGCGCATCTTCTCCAAGCCGGAAGTGCATGGCCTGCGCCGCATGGGCGTGGCCCTGGCCCTGGGCCCTGACCTGCAGACTGCCACCAAGCGTGCCGAAGCCGTGGTCCACGATCTGAAACCCCGGGTGGGCACGGGGATGTAACCCCGGCTTGCTATGGTGGTCGTGTCCCAAGCAGTGCAGAAGTTTCCAATTCGCAACAAACTCGAGGAAGGCGAACAGTGGAAAAGTTGGGAATGCGCTATCAAGGCAAGGCCAAGAAACTGTACGAGACGGATGACCCGGACATACTCTGGGTTGAGTACACTGACCAGGCCACCGCGGGGAACGGGGCCAAGAAGGCCAATATCGAAGGCAAGGCCAGACTGAACAACAGGATCACCACGGTGATATTCTCCCTGCTGGCCCGCCGGGGGATCCCCAGCCACTTCGTACGCAGCATCTCGGATACCGAACAACTCAACCGCCGGCTGGACATGTTCCCGCTGGAGATCGTCATGCGCAACCGGGCTGCAGGCTCCTTCGCCCAGCGGTACGGGGTTGAGGAAGGCACCGCCTTGAAGCAGCCGGTGCTGGAGTTCTTCTATAAGTCCGATCCCCTGGATGATCCATTTATCAACCGGGACGACATTCTGGCCCTGGGACTGGCCACTGAGCAGGATCTGGACATCATCGCCGCGAAGACCCGGGAAATCAACGGGGCCCTGACCAGCATCTTCCGCGCCATCAACGTGGAGCTGGTGGACTTCAAGATCGAAATGGGCAAGACCGGATCGGGCATCATCCTTCTCGGCGACGAGATCACCCCCGACACCTGCCGGCTCTGGGCGATCGGCAACAATAATGACGGCCAGGTCACCCACTTGGACAAGGACATCTTCCGCAGGGACCTGGGCAGCATCATTCCGGCTTATCAAACCATTCTGGATGGGCTGACCGAATTGGAGGAGCGCGAAAGCCAATCGAACAGCTGAATCGGTCGACCCGGAAGCGAGCATATCGCCTCCGGGTTTTTCATTGGTCCCCAACCAGTCCATCGCGAAAGGATCCATTGTGCTCTTCCGTGTCTATACCGAGAAAAAGCGGGGCTTCGACCAGGCCGCCGACAGGCTTGCCGAACAGCTGCGCACCCTGCCGGGCGTGCAAGGGCTGACCGGCCTGCGCATGTTCAACCGCTACGATCTGGAAGGCATCGACGAAGACCTCTTCAAACGCTGCCTGCCCACGGTCTTCGCCCAGCCCCAGACCGACCTGGTGGCCACCCAATTGGAGCAGGCCCTGCGCATGAAGGGCGACGAGGACCTGCCGCCGCTGGACTCCCCCATGCTCTTCGCCGTGGCCCCCCTGCCCGGCCAGTTCGATCAGCGAGCCGACTCCGCAGCCCAGTGTGTCCAGCTGATCGGCCAGGGCGCCCGCCCCTTGGTGGCCACAGCCACCGTCTACCTGCTCCAGGGCGACCTGGATGCCGAGCAAATAGAGGCCATCCGCAATTACCTGGTCAATCCGGTCGACTCACGGGTGGTAGGGCTGGAGCAGCCCAAGACCCTGGCCATGCCTGACGACGATCCGGATCCAGTGCCCGTATTGGACGGGTTCCGCGATCTGGATGATCCTGGACTGGAAGCATTGATCGACAAGCTGGACCTGGCCATGGATCTGCCGGATGCCCGCTTCTGCCGGGATCACTACCGCCAGGAAAGGCGCGACCCGACCCTGACCGAGCTCAAGGTGATCGACACCTATTGGTCGGACCACTGCCGGCACACCACCTTCAACACCAGGCTGGAACGGATCGAGGCGGACAACCCCCGAGTACGGACCACGCTGGAACAGTATCGGGCAATCCGAGGAGAGCTGGGCCGTCAGGACCGACCTGAATGCCTGATGGACATGGCCACCATCGGAGCCAAGTACCTGCAGAAGCGCGGCATCCTGAACGACGTGGACCAGTCCGAGGAGGTCAACGCCTGCACTATCCGGACCAAGGTCGACGTGGACGGCCAGGATCAAGACTGGCTCTTCCTGTTCAAAAACGAGACCCATAACCATCCCACCGAGATCGAGCCCTTCGGTGGTGCAGCCACCTGCATCGGCGGAGCCATCCGTGATCCCCTGTCCGGAAGGGGCTACGTCTACCAGGCCATGAGGGTCAGCGGGGCAGCAGATCCCCGTCAACCGCTGGATCAGACCCTGCCCGGCAAGCTGCCCCAGAGCCGGATCGTCCGTCAGGCAGCCGATGGCTACTCCTCCTATGGCAACCAAATCGGGCTGGCCACCGGGCAGGTTCGGGAAATCTACCACCCAGGCTATGCGGCCAAGCGGATGGAGGTGGGCGCTGTGGTAGCTGCCACACCGGCCGACCATGTGATCCGCCGGCGGCCTGCACCCGGCGATCTGATCATCCTGGTGGGCGGCAGGACCGGCCGCGACGGAATCGGCGGCGCCACCGGAGCTTCCAAGTCCCAGAATGAAGAAAGTCTGGAACGTTGCGGAGCCGAGGTGCAGAAGGGCGATGCCCCTGAGGAGCGCAAGCTCCAGCGCCTCTTCCGCCGTCAGGAGGCGGCCAGGCTGATTGAGCGCTGCAATGACTTCGGAGCCGGCGGCGTTGCCGTGGCTGTGGGCGAACTGGCGGACGGGCTGAACGTGGACCTGGACCGGGTGCCGCTCAAGTACCAGGGGCTGGACGGTACCGAAATCGCCATTTCCGAGAGCCAGGAGCGCATGGCCGTGGCCCTGGCTGCCGAAGACGCGCCCGCCTTCATCGAGTACGCCCAGCAGGAGGACCTCGAGGCCACCGTCATCGCCGAGGTCACCGAAGAACCCCGGCTGCGGATGACCTGGCGATCAGAGACCATCGTGGACATCCCCCGATCCTTCCTGGCTTCCAACGGCGCCCCTCATAAGGCCGACGCCCAGGTGGCGGTCCCTGCTCCCTACCATGCCCCCTTCGAGGTCCAAGGCAACCTGGACGCGCGCATGAAGGCCCTGCTTACAGATATCAACGTCTGCTCCCAGCAGGGTCTGGCCGAACAGTTCGACTCTACCATCGGCGCAGGCACTGTCCTCATGCCCTTCGGCGGAGCCCGACAACTGACACCGGCCCAAGCCATGGTGGCCAAGCTGCCCGTGGATGGGCACACTGCCACCGCCTCGGCCATGGCCTGGGGATTCAACCCCTGGATCAGCAGCCAGGACCCGTACACCGGCGCCTACCTGGCCGTGGTCGAGAGCCTGGCCAAGCTGGTGGCCTCTGGCTTCAGCCGTTCCCATGCCCACCTGAGCCTGCAGGAGTACTACCCCAAGCCCGGCGGCGACCCCCGGCGATGGGGCCTGCCAGTGGCCGGCGTCCTTGGCGCCCTCCAGGCCCAACTGGACCTGACGGTGGGGGCCATAGGCGGCAAGGACTCCATGTCCGGCAGCTTCGAGGACCTGGATGTGCCGCCCACACTGATCAGCTTTGCTGTGGCCCTGGGGCAGGCCAAGGATGCAGTCTCCCCCGAATTCAAGGAGGCTGACCGTCAGGTCTATCTCTTGGCGCCCGAATACCAAGAGGACGGTTTGCTGCCCGATCCGGAGAGCCTGCGGACCGTCATGGACCAGGTGGAATCGATGATCAGCCAGGGCCTGGTGGATGCTGCAGCCACTCCGGGCTACGGATGCATGGCACAGTCCCTGATGGAAATGTGCATAGGCAACAGGATCGGGCTGGATCTGGCATCAGACACTGCTATATCTGCGCTCTTCCGCCCCGCCTATGGAAGCTTCATCCTGGAGACCTCGGGTCCGGAGCCCCTGTTCATTCAGAATTCCGGCCTGCATTTGCGCCTCCTTGGACACACTCGCGAGGATTATCGTCTGCGCTGCGGCGGCGAGGATCTGGACCTGGCTGAGCTTGAGGAAATCCGTGCCAGGGGATTGGAAGGCATCTTCCCGTACCGGGGCCAAGGCGACCAGGTGCCGACCATCGGCCGCACCGACCGTGAGCCCGGCAGGCCAGCGGCGCGCAGAACCAGGGGGACTGCAAAGACCGCACGCCCCAGGGTGGTCATGCCCGTCTTCCCCGGCACCAACTGCGAGTTCGACTCTGCACGGGCCTTCCAGGACGCTGGAGCCCAGGTGGATACCGTGGTCATCCGCAACCTGAATGCCGAGGACGTGACCGAAAGCTCCAGCCGCCTGGCCCGGGCCATCCGCAGCAGCCAGATACTGATGCTGCCTGGAGGCTTCTCCGGCGGCGATGAGCCAGACGGTTCGGCCAAACTGGTGGCATCCTTCCTGCGTTCCAACCAGGTAGCCGATGCCCTCCAGGAGCTTTTGCAGGACCGGGACGGGCTGGTTCTGGGCGTTTGCAACGGCTTCCAGGCGCTGATCAAGCTGGGCCTGGTTCCCTATGGCAAAATCGTCACCGGCTCGCCCGAGGATCCCACCCTGGCCGTCAACACCATCGGTCGCCATCAGAGCCGTCTGGTCCACACCCGGATCAGCTCCACACGCTCCCCCTGGCTGAGCGCCTGCCGGGTGGGCGACATCCACACCATGCCCATCAGCCACGGGGAAGGACGGTTCGTGGCCGAGCCCGGCCTCCTGCGCACCCTGATCGACCGAGGACAGGTGGCAGCCCAGTATGTAGATGAGCAGGGCCGTCCCTCCATGGATCCGCTGGTCAACCCCAATGGATCCGACATGGCCGTCGAGGCCATCACCAGCCCGGACGGCCGGGTGCTGGGCAAGATGGGCCACACGGAGCGCAGCGGCCCCGACCTGTATCTCAACGTGCCCGGAAACCGCACGCAGCCGCTCTTCCAGTCGGGAGTGGACTACTTTGCCGCCTAGGGGAAAGGACATAGACCATGTCGTTGGAGCTTGAAGGCATCCACGAGGAGTGCGGGATCTTCGGCGTCTGGGGGCACCCCGACGCTGCCCGGCTGACCTACTTCGGCCTGCATGCCCTGCAGCACCGCGGCCAGGAGGGCGCCGGCATCGTTTCCAACGACCAAGGGCACCTGATAGGACGGCGGGGCCTGGGCCTGCTGACTCAGGTCTTCCCGGACGAGTCCAGCCTGGCACCGCTGACCGGTGACCGGGCCATCGGCCACGTTCGTTACGCCACAACCGGCTCGGGGTCCATCGAGAACATCCAGCCCTTCGTCTTCCGCTTCCATGACGGGGACATAGCCCTGGCTCACAACGGCAACCTGACCAACTGCAACAGCCTCAAGGCGCAGCTGGAGGATCAGGGGGCCATCTTCCACTCCAACTCCGACACCGAGGTGCTCATGCACCTGATTCGGCGCAGCCCTGAAAAGGACTTCATGGCGGCGCTCAAACAGGCCTTGCGCCAGGTCCATGGCGGCTTCGCCTACCTGCTCATGACCGAAGATGCCATGATCGGAGCCATGGACCCCAACGGCTTCCGTCCCCTTTCCCTGGGCCAGCTGCCAGGAGGGGCCTATGTCCTGGCCTCGGAGACCTGCGCATTGGACCTGGTCGGCGCCAGGCTGGTGCGGGACATCGGTCCCGGCGAAATCGTCCGGGTGGACGACTCGGGCTACAGCATCGAGAGCTATACCGATCAGACCTGCCTGTCCATCTGCTCCATGGAGTTCATCTACTTCGCCAGGCCCGACTCCAATATTTATGGGGTCAACGTCCATTCGGCCCGCAAGAGAATGGGCGCGAGGCTGGCCCGTGAGGCCCCGGTGGACGCCGACATGGTCATCGGGGTGCCCAACTCCTCCCTGTCCGCCGCTTCAGGCTATGCCGAGGCGGCCGGGCTGCCCAACGAGATGGGGCTGATCAAGAACCAGTATGTGGCCCGCACTTTCATCCAGCCCAGCCAGGCCATGCGCGAGCAGGGCGTCAGAATGAAACTGGCCGCTGTGCGCGGCGTTGTAGCCGGCAAACGAGTGGTGGTCATCGACGATTCCATCGTCAGAGGCACCACCTCGCGCAGAATCGTCCGCCTGCTCCGGGAGGCTGGGGCCAGCGAGGTGCACATGCGCATCGCCTCCCCTCCCCTGCGCTACCCCTGCTACTACGGCATCGACATCCAACGGACCTCCGAACTGATTGCCGCCAAGAAGTCCGTGGAGCAGATCAGAGAAGCCATCGAGGCCGATTCCCTGGCCTACCTGAGTCTTGACGGTCTGGTGGATTCCATCGGCCTGGGTCGTGATGCACCCTACCAGGGACTCTGCGTGGCCTACTTCAACGGAGACTACCCAACGCGGCTTGACGACTACGAGCAGGGCTTCCTGGCCTCGCTGACCCCAGAGGACCGGGCCCGGCTGGAAGCCTCCAAGGGATCCTACGGGCTTGACATGCCTGCGGGGTCGGGGCAGAAGACAGACCAATGAGCACTAGCGAAGAGCAGAACAGACAGGGCAGAGAAAGGGGCATCCATGCCGAAGGCATATGAGCAGGCTGGGGTATCGGTGGAGGCCGGATACGAACTGATCGACAGGATCCGCTCCCACACGGCCAGAACGCGCAGGCCTGGGGCCGGCGACATCGGCGGCTTCGGCGGCGACTTCGATCTGTCTGCGCTCAATTACCGCCACCCAGTCCTGGTCTCGGGCACTGACGGCGTGGGCACCAAGCTGATGGTGGCCCGGGAAGCCGGCCGCCATGACACCATCGGCCAGGACTGCGTGGCCATGTGCGTCAATGACATCATCGCCCAGGGGGCCGAGCCGCTGATCTTCCTGGACTACATCGCCTGCGGACACAATGACCCGGCTCTGCTGGAGCAAGTGGTCAAGGGCGTGGCCGACGGCTGCGTCCAGGCCGGGGCCGCCCTGGTAGGCGGCGAGACCGCTGAGATGCCCGACATGTACCAGCCCGACGAGTACGATCTGGCCGGATTCACCGTGGGTGTGGTCGAGCGTGAGTCCCTGGTGGACGGTTCGGCCATCAGAGAAGGCGACCAGCTGATCGGCCTGCCCTCCTCGGGCGTCCATTCCAATGGCTTCTCGCTGATCCGACAGGTCCTGCTGGACCAGGGGGGCATGAAGCTGGAGGATCGGCCCTACCAGCTTGGCGGACGGACCCTGGGAGAGGAACTCTTGACCCCCACCCGCATCTATGTCAAGGCCCTGCGCCCGCTCTTCGCCTCCGGCCTGCTCAGGGGCGCAGCACACATCACCGGCGGCGGCTTCGTGGAGAAGGTGCCGCGGATTCTTCCCGAGGGACTGGCCGCCAGCTTCGACCTGAATGCCTGGAAGGTGCCGCCTATCTTCACCATGATCGAAGAGATGGGCAAGGTCGACCATCTGGAGATGTACAACATCTTCAACATGGGTATTGGGATGGTTCTGGTCGTTTCCCCTGATCAACTGGACCAGGCCCGCGCAGTCCTGGATGAGGAGCAGGAGCCCTACGCCCTGATCGGACGGGTGACGAGTGCTCAAAACGGCCAGCAGGTCATCCTCAATGAAAACGGTCGTCAGCAATAGCGAGAGGAGCCCATCATGGCGGACAAGGTACTGGTCATAGGATCGGGAGCCAGGGAGCACGTCATCGCCACCACCCTGCTGTCTGGGCCAGGAGTGGATCATGTCTGGTGCGCCCCGGGCAACCCCGGCATGGAGCCTGACGACATCAGCCTGCTGCAATTGGATTCCTCGGAACCTGCAAAGCTGATCGCTGCAATACGCGAGCTGAGGATCGACTGGGTCTTCGTCGGACCCGAGGCCCCTTTGACGGCTGGATTGGTCGACGACCTGCAGGCTGCCGGAATCCCCGCCTTTGGTCCTACCAAGGCTGCGGCCCGCATCGAGGGATCCAAGGGCTTTGCCAAGGACCTGATGCGCAGGCATGGAATTCCGACCGCCGACTATGCGGTCTTCCATGACCTCGAGACAGCCAAGTCCTATGTGCGCTCGCACGGCGCACCCGTAGTCATCAAGGCTGACGGGCTGGCTGCAGGCAAGGGCGTGACGGTCGCCGCCGACCTTGACCAGGCCATGCAGGCCCTTGATGCCATCTTCATCGATCATAAGTTCGGGCAGGCCGGAGCTCGGGTGGTCATCGAGGATCGGCTGGCGGGTCAGGAGTGCTCGCTCATGTGCTTCGTCCGGGGCGAGCAGTTCTGGCCCATGCCCCTGTCCCAGGACCACAAGCCCGCCTATGACGGGGATCGGGGTCCCAACACTGGCGGCATGGGGGCCTACTCCCCTCTGCCGCAGTTCGGCCCGGAACTGACCCAAAAGGCCTTGAATACCATCGTCGCGCCCGCCGTCCGTGCCCTGGCGCAAGAAGGCAGTCCCTTCACCGGAGTTCTGTACACAGGGCTCATGGTCACTGACAAGGGTCCTGAAGTCATCGAATTCAATGCGCGACTGGGCGACCCGGAGACCGAGGTGGTGCTGCCTGCGCTGACCAGCGACTTGGGCACGGCCATCCGCACGCTGATGGAGGGCGGAGAGCCGCAGTTCACCTGGGACGAATCCCACAGCCGCCTGGGTGTCATCCTGGCAGCCCAGGGCTATCCCGGCAATCCCAAGACCGGGGTGCCCGTGCCGCTGATCGCCCCGGAGCAGGACCTCAGAGCCTACTACGCCGGAGTGTCCGGCTCGGTTTCCACTGGCTTGACGTCCTCCTCGGGAAGGACCGCCCTGGTCGTGGCCCAAGGCGACGACCTGGCCCAGGCCGCCCGGCGAGTCTATGACCGGCTGGACGGATTGTCGATGCCCGGACTCTTCTATCGACACGACATCGGCCACCGCGGACTGGAAGCCTAGTTGGCCGAACTGGTCGAGCTCTCCCGGTCCTTGTCCCGGTTCTGCTCTTCCTGGCGGACTTGCTCCTTGGCCTGCTCTTTGGCCTGGCGCTTCTTTTCAGCCTTCTGTCGGGCAGCATCGGAGCGGCGGGTGGGCGTGGCAGTGAAGCCCGTCCCCTGCAGGTAGTGCTTGCCTGCCATGATGTCGTACTGGATCAGCTTGTAGTCATTCAGGAGCTGCCGGGTGGCCCTGTCGAAATCTCGGGCATCCATGGGCTGACCCTGGGCATTCAGATAGTTGGTCTGCCCTGCTGGAATCCTGTTCCAGTCCTGGATTTGGTTGGCCACCGGAGGCTCAATGGCACTGATTTTTTCGTGGAGCTGGGTCAGGAAGGCCGTGAAGGGCGAGACCTTGGCGTCCATGTGCTCGGCCGCCTGGGCCTGGAAAAAGTTAGGCGAGGAATAAGCGCTATTGCTGACCTGTGCTCCAGAAGAATCCGAAGCCTTGTTCGACCAGATGAAGTAGTCGGTCAGATGCAGGGCCAGGGAGTTGCGCTCGTCCCAGCTTGCCGTGCCGTAGATGCCAGGCAGGTGATCCCCGTAGAAGACCACGGTGACCGGCTTGCTCTGGGAGTCAAGGCTGTTCAGGAAATCGGCGGTAGCCTGATCGCTCAGGCTGACCCCCTTGGCGTAGGTGCGTATGGATTGCATCTCATCGTCGCCCAGGGGTCTGTTGGGGTCGGATGAACTGACCGAGAAGCCGTTGTTGTCATACCAGTCGTTGTAGGGCATGTGATTCTGCATGGTGATGACCTCGACGAACTGGTTGCCCCTGTCGTCGCCCATCTGCTCCAAGGCGGAGTCGTAGGCGGAGCGATCCCCCACATACTGGCTGCGGTCGATGCGGTCCTGGTGGGCTATCTGGTCAGGACCAGTCAGCGAATAAAAGTGCGAGAAGCCGAACTTCTTGTAGTTCTCGGCCCTGGAATACATGGAGGACTCGTAGGGGTGGAAGGCCAGGGACCTGGATGGCGTCCCCCAGGCCTGATTGACCGTGAGTATCCAGTTCAGGTGAGGGATGACCTGCTGATAGGGGGAGGTCAGCGAGGGATCGAAGTTGGCCATGGACAGGCCGGTCATGGCCTGGAACTCCAGATTGGCCGTTCCCCCGCCATAGCCGGAGGAGAGCATGAGCCCGCTGGTGGTCCCCCCCTTGATGGATCTGATATGAGGCATGGGATCCTGGTTGAGCGCGACGCCCGGCACCCGTGTGGGATCCGAGAACGACTCAGAGAGGATATAGACCAGGCTCGACTCATTCATATAGGACTTGCGGTCATGGTTGATGCGGTCCGCCGAAAGCTGGTAGCGATGGGCCAGAGACTGCATGGTGGCACGACAGTATCCTGCGGGCTGGTCCATGACCTTGGGCCGCAGCTGCCGGGAGAATGACACGAAGACCCCGTTGCGCTGGGCGTCATAGACCGAGTCCCACATGGAGGGTTTGTCGCCCATGAACTGCGAGAAACGATAGGCGGGACTGCCGTAGGTGCCCACAGTAGACATGAACACCGCCACCACCAGAACCGGAACAAGAACACCTGCTGTACGGAGTCCCGCACCCAAAGGCTTGTTGCCAGTGGCCACCGGACGGCCGCGACGGGCATCCATCCGCGTCACCACCCAGCAAAGCACGCCGAGGACGATCAGGGCCACGACGCCTAGCCCGATCATGATCAGGGACCGGGCCGGCAGGAAGGAGACCAGGTTGGCCGCATCAGCATGGAGGAAATCCAGGTCCGAGGGCAGGACGGCCTCATACCGTGCACGCACCTTGAAGCGTTCGATAACCGCTATGACCGCGCAGATGGCCAGGATCAGCCCTGATGCCGCCCAGAAGCGGTTGGTCAGGTAGGTCAGGGCCAGGTAGACCAGGCCCACAGCCAGCATGTTGAGCACCAGGACGAACCGACGCTGGGTCCACATGGCCGAGATGAAGCCCCAGAATCCGATCAGCGGGTTGGACAGCTCGACACGGGAGCTGTTCAGGGAGACCCCCCACTGCAGGATGCCCACTGACAGGAAGTCAATCAGGATGAAGGCAAGCAGGTAGACCCACCCGCGTACCTGAAGACGTCCGGTCATGTTCTGCATCCAGGATCTCCACCGGCCGGGCTGATGCTTACGATCGTTCACCGCATACTCCTGACTTTGGCGATTGGGCCCGCTGGGCCTTTACCGATACCTGTGCCATTGTTCCCATCAAGGACGACAAGCCCCACGAAAACATCCCTTGGCGAACATCAAGCGCAAATGGACTCATCAGGCCTTGGCGCCCGGCACCTGCTGAACCAAGGCGCTGATCCAATCCTCCAGGTTCCGGTACTTATCGGGGCGCTGCTCGCTGACCTCGAACACCGGCACATGGGCCTTGCGAGCCTCAGCAGCCAGCTCCTTGGAGGTTCGATTGACTTCTTGGGTGTTGAGGACCAGCATGTCCAAGCGTCCGGATGCCAGCAAATGACGGAAGGCCACAAGGTCCTCAGGCGAGGGCTCGCTCTCGTTGGCGGCCGCCCGCAGGTACCCCTCTGGGGTCAGATCCTCCATGCCCAGATCATGGCAAAGGTAGTAGGCAGCCGATTCCGTGGCCGCGTAGTGCCGTCCCTGGGTGTGCTTGCGCGCATCGGCAATAAGATCGTCCAGCCGGGCCTGCCGACCCTGCCAGTCCTGGTAGGCCTTGTCGAAGCCAGCCGCTCGGTCTGGACGCAACTGCCTGTAGGCCTCATGCACGGCCTTGGCAGCTGCTCTCCTGCCCTGGGAGGAAAACCAGAGATGGGGGTTGTCGCCGGTCTTGCGCCCTGATGCCTTGGATACGTCCACCAGCCTGGCCTGCCCGGTTTCCGCGGCCTTGGCAGCCCAGTCGTCGATGCCGGCCCCGTTGACGATGACCAGATCTGCACGACTGATCCGGGCGATGTCCGCCGTCGTCGGCTCATAGTCGTGGGCATCAGTCGAGGTGTTGCTCAGAATGGTGTCCACCCGGGCCTGGTCGCCGCCCAGGTCCACGGCCAGGGACTGCCATTGGTTGATGCTGGCCACCACCTGCAGAGGGGCGGATCCTGTGGGCGACGAGGATGATTCGCTCTTTCCGCAACCTGTCAGACAGGTCAGCAGGGTCAGTCCGGCCAGGAGGGCGGCGACCAAGGTACGGGTCCGGCGGAGGCGTGGGCTGCTGGCATGCATGAATGGGTGGTTCCTTCCTGGCGACGGCACGGGACGGACCTGTCGCCAGGCTCGCCGACCGTTACTGAGATTGATTATCAATAAATCTACCATAGACGAACCCATGACCGGAATCTGAAGATGCGGTCCTGGCGAGAATGAATGACTGCTCAAATGGCAGCCGTGCGACCGGACACTCCCTATACTGAACTGCGGATGTATTTTGGTTGGAAGGAATGGCATGGGTGCATGGCTGGCAAAGGTCCATCTGACCCAGGGGTGGCTGCCTGCGTCAATATTTTCGCTGACGGCCCTGGCCCTGATCGTGCTGGCGCTGACCGGACTGACGCATGGACGCTGGCGGACCCTGCTGCGCCAAGCGGCCATTGCCCTAGGCATAGGAGGCCTAGGGCTGTTGGCCACCTGGCTGGTCTCCGACGTCTTCATGCTCTTCGGCGTCTCCCTGGGCTGGATGGTCATCATCAGCGTGGCCTTGGGATTCCTGGCAGCGGGGTTTGCCGTCTGCATCCTGATCACTGCCCGGGGCTGGCGCCGCGTCCTTGCCGCCCTGACTGTCCTGCTCTGCCTGCTTTCCACCGGGCTTCGAGTGGATATCATCTACGGGGAGTTCACCACTCTGGGGTCCCTGTTCAGCGTCTCCCTCTACCCCGACTACAAAGACCATAAGACAGCCAGACCGGCCATGAGCGTGGCACAATGGCGATCCTTGGCCTCACGGGGCGAACTGCCCTCGCATCCCAGCGTCGGCCGCTCCTACAGCATGCGCATCCCCAACAGCCGCTCCCGATTCGCAGCACGGCCAGCTGATATCTACCTGCCGCCTGCCGCCTTGAGCGACAAACCGCCCGCGCTGCCTGTGTTCGTGCTTCTGGCCGGCCAGCCCGGAAGCCCCGACCGGCTCTTCACCGCCGGAGCCATTCCGGCCATGATGGATGCCTACGCCGCCCAGCACGACGGCCTGGCACCAGTGGTGGTCTCCCCCGACCAGAACGGTGCATCCTCTCACAACAGCCTGTGCGTGGACTCCCCCGTCTACGGGAAGGCCGAAACCTACCTGAGCAGTGACGTCCCCGCCTGGATCCGCGCTGAACTGCCCGTCGCCAGCCAGCCCCGGCAATGGGCCATCGGCGGATTCTCCCAGGGCGGGACCTGCTCCACCCAGCTTGGGGCACGGCATCCAGACGTCTATGGAAGCATGCTACCGGCTGATGGGGAGCTGGAACCGACCCAGGGTCGGCAGGAACAGATGATCCGCGACTACTTCGGCGGCGACCGAAAGCGCTTCCTGGCCCAGGTTCCTGCCAGGGCCATGCTGGAGCGGGCGCCATCCCGCCAGCTTCTGTTCACCGCAGCCGGATCCAACGATAAAGAGTCCCAGCACAATATGATGGTCATCGCCAAGGCCGCCAACCAGGCGGGCATGAAGGTGCGGGCCGTCATCACCCAGGGATCGGGCCATGACTGGCATACAGTCAAGACGGCTTGGAAACCCGGGCTGGAGTGGGTGGGCGAATCCATGGGACTAGGACCCATGTCTCGACCAGTTGAAGATTTCCCGAACATTATCGAAACACACCTCGGCTGAACCGCTGACAGATCAGAGCGTCCAAACCGATAAGCAGAAAGAGCCGCCGCAATCATGGAGACAACAAATAAAGGATCCGGGCTGATGGAGCCTTCGGCCAAGACCGTGCTTCTGCGGGACCTGACCAGATGGGTCAGACGTCACGCTCTTGCACTGGCTTTCAGCCTTGCGCTGGTCCTGCTCAACCTGATCACCTGGCTGCTGATCTGGCTGCTGCGCATCCCCGGCAGGACACGGCTGGGCATGCCGCTGTCCGACCTGATCATTCACCAGGTTCCTCATCCGGTCCACGGCCAGGGTCGCCCCTCGCTTCTGGTCCAGTTCGCACGGCTGCTGGTATCCTTGGTCATCACCCCTGGCCCCCTGCAACTGATCATAGATGTGGCCCTGGTGCTGGTCATGCTGTGCATCGCCGAGACCCGACTGGGCCGCAGACGCACCGTCCTTGCGGCGGTCATCAGCGCCATAGGCGGCGCGGCTGTCGGGCTGATCATCTGCACACTGATCAATGCCCTCCAGGATCACTGGGCCTGGTTCATTCGAGTGCCCATGACGCTCAGCCCCATCATCCTGGTGGTCGGATCCCTGATGGCCTCCATCCCCTTCAGCGACTTCCTTTGGCGACGCAGGATCGCCACAATAGGCTACACGGCCTTGATACTGATGGTGCTGTATACCGGCAACCCCGGCTACTATTGCGCCCTGGCTGCAGCGCTGATCGGCCACTTGACCGGCCACCTCTGGCACGGACCGGTCCAGGACGCCAATCCGCATGGCCACAGCGGCTCCTATGAGACCCGCCACCTGCTGGGGGCCATTTCCACGGTTCTGGCTCTCGGCCCCCTGGTCACCGTCTCCTCCAGGATCCGCGCAGGATTCTTCACCCCGTTGGGCATGTTCCTGGGTTCGGACCCTGGCGGCAGCGCTGCCCTGTCCCGCTGCCTGGCCGAGAACAACCAGGCCAGCTGCTACGCCCAGTACGGTCTGGTCGCCGGCCGAGCACCCACCGGCGTCTCGTCCCTGATCATGCCCACCCTGGTACTGCTGGTGGTGGCCTGGGGCATCTATCATGGCCGCCGGGTTGCCGCTGTCACCGGTCTGGTCCTCAACACCCTGACCATCATCCTGGCCATACTCTATTTCCTGGTCTTCCCCCTGACCATCGGAGACGGCCTGCCACGGGTCATCCACCACGGCGCCCTGCCCTCCCTGCTGATCATCACCCTGCCGCCGCTGATTCTCAACTGGTTCCTGGCACGCAACCTGCGCATCTTCCTGGTACGGACCAAGGCCTCGCGCTTGCAGGTGGGCTGGGCAGCCATCGTCCTGGCCTTCCTGGCCACAGCCATGGGCTATCTGGCCTTCACTGCCGCAAGCCCCGGGTCCTTCCACCCCTGGCCCACCACCGGCAGGGCCCTCTCCCAGCTGCCCGAACTCTACCTGCCCAATGGTGTGGCCTCGCGCTTCCGCCCAGCCCTGGTCCCACGCACGCCCACCGGGATGATCGTCAGCCATGGGGTGGGGCTGATCTTCTGGCTGGCGGTCCTGGTGGTTCTGCTCTCCTGGATGCGCAGCTCGGTCATCCAGAACGGCAGCGAGCGCCAGGAGGCCGATCGTCTGGTCGAGTATGGGGGCGAGAGCATGTCCTTCATGACCACCTGGGAGGGCAACAGCTACTGGTTCTCTCCCAACGGCCGCTCGGCCATCGCCTACCGGCTTTTGCACGGCATAGCCCTGACCACCACTGGACCATTCGGCGACCCTGACGAATATGCGGATGATCTGGACGGATTCGCACGCTTCTGCAGTGCCCACTCCTGGTCACCGGTCTTCTACAGCGTCCACAAGCCCCAACGCGATCTGCTCGCCTCCCGCGGCTGGTCCACCCTGACAGTTGGCTCGGAGATGGTGGTCACCCCCAGTCTTTGGCAGACCAAGGGCAAGAAGTGGCAGGACATTCGCACAGCCATCAACAAGGCCAAGCGCGACAAGATCACGGACGTGCTGACCACATTCAACGATGCCTCCTGGGATGTCCAATCGCAGATCGTGGATATTTCCGAGCAGTGGGCCGAACTCAAGGCCCTGCCCGAGATGAAGTTCACCCTGGGCGGCCTGGATGAGCTGAGGGACCCGCGCATGGCCATCCTCTACGCCGTGGACGACCAGGGCAAGGTGCTGGCCGTGACCAGCTGGATGCCCACCTACCGCCAGGGCCAGGTAATTGGATGGACCCTGGACTTCATGCGGCACAGGACCGACAGTCCCAACGGGATCATGGAGTTCCTGATAGCACGGATGGCCGAACGGCTGCGCGACCAGGGGACGGCGGAATTCATGAGCCTATCGGCCGCTCCCCTGGCCGGCATGGACAGCAGCGAAGACGATGACGATGGTCAGGGCGAAGATCGGACCGCCTTCCTGCAGCATGCTCTTCACCTGGTGGCCGACCTGATGGAGCCGGCCTATGGCTTCCGCTCGCTCTTCTTCTTTAAGAAGAAGTTCCAGCCCAGCGAGCACCCGGTCTATATCTGCTATCCCGACCCGGCTCAGCTGGCTCAGATCGGACTGGCTGTAGTCCAGGCCTACCTGCCCAATCTCAAGGCTTCTCAGGCCTGGGATGCCATCAAGACCATCATGCCCAAGGGCCGGGAGGATCACTGACGTCTGCCTGACCGGAGCGGTCTCGACAGCTGCTGCACAGGCCGTAGACCTCCAAGGTGTGCGAGGAGACCGTAAAGCCATGTTCAGACGCCACGGCCTTCAGCCAGCCATCGTCCGGCGGGCTGATCTCCACGGTCCTGCCGCAGCGTTCACAGACCAGATGATGGTGGTGCCTACGCTGGGCCAAGCAGACCCGGTAGAGGCGGATGCCTCCGTGCTCAATGCAGTCCAGGCTGCCGGACATGTGCAGGGAAGCCAGCTGCCGATAGACCGTGGCCAGGCCGATTCGCTGGCCCGAATCGCCAAGGAGCCTGTGCAGCTCCTTGGCTGAAACAAAGTCATTCTGGGCCTGAAGAACCTTCCAGATGGCGTTCTTCTGCCGCGTCCGGCGGCCGACGGATGAGCCAGCGTTCATGATGAGACACACTCCTTGGGCTCCACCAAGCCTACATCCGGATTGCCGGGACAGATGTGAGGATTCGGTTCAGTCCAGGTCGGACCAGCAGCCTGTGGTCTCCAGATCCCGGGCAGTACGCTCAGGATCATCGGTCAGCACCGTCAGATGCCCCATCTTGCGGTCGGTGCGCACTTCGGCCTTGCCGTAATCATGCAGGAACCATTCGGGGTGCTCATCAAGCAGCCTCCTGACCGGGGCCACATGCTGTCCCAGAACGTTGACCATGACCGCCGGGCTGAGCAGGCGCGGCTTAGGCAGTGGCCAACCGGCGATGCCTCGGACGTGGGCATCGAACTGGTCCATGGAGCAGGCCTCGATGGTGTAATGACCAGAGTTATGGGGGCGCGGGGCCAACTCGTTGACCACCAGACCGCCGTCGGGCATGACAAAGAGCTCAAGGGCCAAAGTCCCGGCCAGCTTGAAGCCGTCAGCCAGAGTCAGGGCCATGTCACGCGCCCGGTCAGCCATCCCGGGATCGACCTTTGCCGGTGCCAGAGTCATGTGCAGGATGTTGTGACGATGCTCGTTGCGGACCATGGGGAAGGTCACGTAATCCTTCCCGTTGCCTGAGACCAAAATGGAGGCCTCAAAGGCGAAGTCCACAAACCCCTCCAGCACGGAGGGCGGGAAGTCACGGCCCTTCATCCGCGCCTGCAGGGCCTGCAGATCCTCCTTGGTGCGCAGGACCGCTTGGCCATGGCCGTCATACCCACCAGTGCGAGTCTTGAGCACAGCGGGCATGCCCAGCTCTTTCAGGGCCGCGTCCAGCTGATCAAGACTGTCAACCTGCCTCCAAGGGGCGGTATCGATGCCATGGCGGTTGATAAAGGTCTTCTCGTGGACCCGGTCCTGGGTGACCCTGAGCAGGTCGGTCCCCTGGGGGATGGCCACACGGTCCCTCACCTGGTCCAGTGCGTCGGCATCCACGTTCTCGAATTCGTAGGTGAGCACATCGCTGCGGTCGGCAAGCCGCTTGAGGGCCTCGAGGTCGCCATAGTCGGCCGTCTCCTGAAAATCGGCCACCTGGGCCGCGGGAGCATCGGGCGTGGGATCCAGCACACCGATGCGGAATCCGTGGTAACGGGCACTCAGAGCCATCATCCGTCCCAGCTGGCCGCCGCCCACGATCCCGATGACGGATCCCGGCTCCAGGTGATCGATTCTTCCCTTGGTCTCCTCAGACAAGCTTGGCATTGGAAGCCTCCACGGATCGGGCCAGCCCGGCACGGTAGTCATCCAGGGCCTGAGCCAGCCTCGGATCATTGATGGAGAGAATCGAAGCCGCCAGCAGGCCGGCGTTGGTAGCCCCGGACGCCCCAATAGCCGTAGTCGCCACAGGAATGCCGGCAGGCATCTGCACGATGGACAGGAGTGAATCAACCCCGCTCAATGCATGGGACTTCACTGGCACTCCGATGACCGGCAGCGTGGTCTGGGCCGCCACCATCCCAGGCAGATGGGCTGCTCCTCCGGCCCCGGCGATGATGACCCCTATGCCCTGGCTCCGGGCCTGATGCGCGAACTCCGCCATGCGCCCTGGTGTGCGATGGGCGGAGATGACCTCCTTGGTGTAGACGATAGCGAACCGGTCCAGCATCCGACAGGCTTCCTTCATCGTCTCCCAGTCGCTCGATGATCCCATGATCACTGCGACGCGTGCCCCTTCATGTGTATTGTCAGCCATCGGCCCTCCAATGTTCATGCACATCCGATACTACGCAAGGCCGGGGAGAATCCGGCCAATCGTGACGGTCCTATGGATGTAAGGGCCGGGCCTGGTGAACATCAGGCCTTCAACGGCTCCAAACCACTGCCTCAGATTTAGAATCAATGGATTGCATTACGAAAACAGACAGGAGGGTTATGGGCAAGCTTCTGGACAGCATCGACTCCCCAAAGGATCTGAAGGTTCTCTCCTTGGAAGAGCTGAATCGACTGGCCGACGAGATCCGTCAGCTGCTGATCAGCTTCTGTCGACGTCACGGCGGCCACCTGGGTTCCAACCTGGCCACCATCGAGCCCATCATCGCCCTGCACTACGTCTTCGATATGCCTCATGATCATCTGATCTTTGACGTCTCCCATCAGGCCTACACACACAAGATCCTGACCGGCCGGCGCCGGTTCTACACGGACCCTGAGTCTCAGAAGGATCTTTCCGGATTCACCTCGCCCAAGGAGAGCCCCTACGACGACTTTATGCTGGGGCATACCGGCACCTCCATCGGCTTGGCCTGCGGAATGGCTGCCCAGCGGGATGCGACCGGAGGCAAGGCCAACATCATCGCCTTGATCGGGGACGGCTCCCTGAGCAGCGGGCCAGCCTTCGAGGGGCTGGACTGGGCTGCTGAGCAGGGCGGCAACCTGATCATTGTGGTCAATGACAACGAAATGTCCATCGCCGAGAACCACGGGGGGCTATACAAGAGCCTGGCGGCCCTGCGTGCCAGCGGGGGACGCAGCTCAGACAATCCCTTCCGCGCCCTTGGGCTGGACTACCGCTACGTGGAGGAGGGCAACCGAATCGAGGATCTGATCAAGGCCTTCCGCCAGGTCAAAGACACTGATCATCCGGTGGTGGTTCATATCCATACCCGCAAGGGCCTGGGACTGGGCCAGGGCAGCCAAGGACAGATAGGATCGACTTCGATGGCCCAGAGCGATGGGCAAACAGCTCATATGACTTCCCTGCCGGATTTGCCCGCCGAGGGTCCGGTGGAGGCGAACCACTGGCAGGACGGCTTGGACTCCCTTAACCGTCTGCCCAACTCACGAAAGACCTACGGAAGAATGGCCATGCAGGCCCTGGAGGCCAGGTTCTCTCAAGAGCCGGGTCTGACGGTCATCTCCCCCGCTACACCGCTGTCCAACGGCATCGATCCCGACTTCCGTCAGCGGGCCGGAAATCACTACCGGGACGTGGGTATCGCCGAATCTCACGCGATAGCCTATGCCGCGGGCATCGCCAAGGCCGGAGGCACGCCTGTAGTCGCCACCTCAGCCACCTTCTTCCAGAGGGCCTACGACCAGATCGAGCAAGAGATGGCCTTGAACGGCAGTGCGGTGACCCTGCTGGTCTTTTCCACCGGCGTTGCCAAAACCGATGCCACACACTCAGGCACGGCCGACATGGTCATGATGCGAGGCATCCCCGGACTGACCTGCCTGGCTCCGACCAGCGGGGCTGAGTTCTTGGACATGCTGGCCTGGGCCACTGGCCCGGCCCGGCAGCCGGTGGTCATCAGGGTGCCTGGCGAGCGCACGCTGGCGACAGAACGCGCAGGTAAGCCGATAGCGCCGGTAAAATCCGATTCCACAACCGCAGGCCAGCCATGGGACCGTTACCGTATCCTGCAGCAAGGCAGGACAGTGGCCCTGCTAGCTCTCGGCGATGCCCTGCCCCTGGGTCGTGACCTGGCTGATTCCTTGAAGGCGTCCCTGGGGCTGAAACCCACACTGGTGGATCCGCATCGCTATGACCGCTTGGACGAGCAGACCCTGGATGCCCTGGCCAGCACCCACTCCCTGGTGGCCACCCTCGAGGATGGTCAGCTGGATGGCGGCTGGGGACAGGCGGTGGCTGCCTACTACGGACCGAGTCGGGTTCGCACCCTGGCCTTCGGAGCGGCCAAGGAGTTCAAGGACCGAGTTCCCCAGGCCGCCATGCTGGAAAGGTATGGCATGACCGTTCCTGCAATGACCCGTGCCATATCGGATGCCCTTGCCGACCAGGCTTCATGGATCTGACCCGCCGGTGGACCCAGGCGGGTACAATAAAAGGGTTTGGCCCCGTAGCTCAGCTGGATAGAGCAACTGACTTCTAATCTGTAGGTCGAGAGTTCGAATCTCTCCGGGGTCACCAATAGCACTCCCTGCTGTTGCCCGGGCACAGGGATGCTTCATGTTCTGTGCATCTCGCCATTGCAGCATTCCTTACCTCATGCACGACCCACCCGCCTTAAGACAGAAGGGCGGTCAGGCCAAGAAAGGGCACAAGCAAGAACTTAGGGACTTGCCTTTGCACAATTGAGGGTCGAACCAGTCCCGCAGCCCGGCAGGAAACCCGGTTGCGAACAACGCACGTTCGCTTGCCTTATACAGGACGTTGATTGTTCGCGTCACGACACCCGAAGGATGCCATGCGCGCCTTTTTCGGCCAGGCTCATGACGTGATTGACTATGGAATAGTCGCCCGGCTGATCGACCTTGAGCTCCACAAACCCGCCTTGGGCCGGCAGCAGGGGCAGGACCTGGGCTCCCGCTGATGAGGATGAGGCAGCAGCGGAATTCCCTCCTGTGCCTCCGCCTATCAGATAGCGTCCCTCAGTCCAGACCGTATCGAACTGGGTTCCCACAATGTGGAAGGACAGCGGCTGGTTGGGTCCGGCGTCCAGAACCCAGATGCGGACCCTTTGCCCCTTTTCCAGCTTGAGGGGATGAGCGTCATATTGAAAGGCCCGTCCGTTGAAGGTCATAATATCCGGGTTCATGGCCGCTACCTTTTCCGCATCGGCAGCCCCTCCATTGGACCCCAGATAAATTTCGGACTGGACCAGAACATATTCAGCAGCCACGGGCGGCAGCGTGCCGTCATCGACAACCACAGCCCCATACATGCCGTTGGCTATGTGGTTTGACATGGGGTCGCTGCTGCAGTGGTACATCCAAATGCCAGCCCGATCAGCGGTGAAAGTGTACAGGAGCTCCTTGCCCGGCTCAATGTTGCGCATCATGGTCTGAGGGACGGCCGGACCGGCATGAAAGTCGATGGAATGGCTCATGCTTCCCTTGTTCCTGATGGTGACTTCAAAAGCGTCTCCCACACGGCCCCTTAACACCGGACCCTGAGCCAAAGGGCGCGATCCACTATCCCGCGAATCGTTCGCGTCGTCGAAGCTCCAGACCGTGCGCTCAAGCCCCGCAGCCACCTTTTCCTTGCGTTCCTTGATATCCAGTGCGTATTTTCTGGTTCCAGCCCTCCCCTGACCATCCAAGGATGGAAGAGCGGCCTTGGCAGGTTCGCTCTTCTCAGCCTGAGACTTGAGCTTGGCGGCTGATGGGACGTGGCTTAGGGCCACCTTGCCAGCTGAGGACCGTCCTTGCCCGGCAACGATTCCACCCCTGGTTTTGATCTTGAGCTCCATGCCCATTTGGCGGTGTCCTGCCAGCGAGCACCATCCCAATGTGTCCCCGCCTAGGACCCCCACGTCGACCGAGACGCTCTGGCCTACCGGAACTGACCCTGTGCTCTTGCCATTGGCGAAAACCAAGTCGTGCCGCTGATCTCCGGTGTTCCTAAAATCTACAATCAGCCGGTCTCCTGCATCGATGGTGACGGTATCCGGCACAAAGGCCATCCCTTTTACCTTGATCGTTGCTCTGCTGGTGTGACCCGTCGGCTGGACGCTCTTTGACGATGCCTCCTGGACGCCTCCGGCACTAGGTGCCGCCCCGACCGAGACAGCCAGCGTCGGCCGCAGGGCCATCAAGACCACGGCGGCCACCAGGAGCAGCACGGTAGCGGAAGTGGCAACCAGATCCGTTCTTAGGGCCAGGGTTCCCACTTGTTCGGTTTGCGAACCCTCAGGCTGGCGACGACGGTAGCGTTTGGATGCCAGGACCTGCTTGCCTCGAGCGGCCAGGTACACCACGGTCAGCATCATGGAGAGGATTCCCAGGACATTCAGCAGATTCCCCGCCTTCCATAAGGTCGTGTAGAGCCTGATGGTTCCAAGGAGCCTGATCAGCAAGCCAACCTGCATAAGCGCCCAGGCAACCCAGAGGAGCGGGTGAAAGGGCAGGGGCCTGCGAATGACCGAGGGGACGATCATGCAGACATGGGCGATGACCATGGTCATGATGAATCCGATAGCCAAGGCATGCAGCGCCATATCCCCCCAGTAGGTGCTGGAATCCAAGGGCGCCGCCATCCAGATGAGGGCAGCCAGAAGTCCCCAGGCGTAGGCCGACAGCATGCAGGTGCCCATGAATCCTGGCAGACCGCCATGACGGAAGGTGCCCTTGGCCACATCATGACTGGCCATGACCAGGAGGAGCAGTCCCAGCGACAGCCCCAGAAGCGGATAGCCGACCGAAGGCGCCATGGCTTGGATCGGCAGCATCAGGACTGTCAGGAGGCTCAGACCCAGGATTCCCGATTCAAGACGAATATCCGAAAAGACCGCCCTGGCCAGCTCCACCCGCTCCCCCACGATGGTCAGAATAAGAAAGAAGAGCCAGGTTGGGGCCAGAACCGAGACGTCTAACCCTGCAACCCACGCAGCAGCTCCGACCAGACCAACCAGGGATCCGAGGACCTGTATGAGCACCTCTGCAGAAGGCTGCCGACGCCAGATGGCCAAGTACATGGCCGTCAGAACAAACATGGACAAAGTCCATGGAATGCCGCCGAAAAGCTCCACCCTGACCCATGCCGGGACAGCACTGCGGCTTGAAACCATCAACGACAGCAGGCAGAGCAGAGACCCCAGCAAACCCAAGGCAGGAGCAAAAAATCCCCAGGAGGGTTTGCTGGATCCGCCGCTGCGGTAGGCCACTGCCCTCTCCAGGCCAATGGCTGCGCCCAAAAACCCATAGACCATGAGCCCGCCGTGCAGGTCAGCCAGCGGCACCCTGCCTGAAGGGTGAATCAGATCCGCGCGAATCAGCGCCGCAACAAGGCCAAGCAATGCAGCCAGACCTGCGCCGATGAGAAGGGCCATCCTGGACCTGGGCAAGGCCGTCCTGCCGCCGGACTTGCGCATCTTTGGGTCATCCTGCATGGGTCTGTCCGCCTTGTCCTGGGTTGATAATTGATTGGATAGTTATACAATTTAATTGATGAGTCAGAAAATTCAACCCTCTAAGCAAGGGATCCATGCCCCCTCTGGGCGCAGAAGCGGGGAGGAGATCCGCTCTGCAATTTTGGATCATCTGCATACGGCAGCCGAACAGACCGGTGCAGGCCTAACTGCGCAGCAGATCGGAGCAGCCTTCGGCATCCATCCGACGACAGCTCGTTTCCATCTTGAACGCCTGGTCGAACAGGGCGAGGCTGTCCGTCAGAGAACAGACAGCGACGGTCAATCAGCCGTGCGAGGCAGACCGGCTGTCATCTACTCCCCTATATCCACAAACCATGCCAGGGAGGATATGATCTCCTCGCTCTGCTCCGCACTGGAAACTGCCTGTCCCGATGCTGACAGCAGAGGTAGGGCTGCGCTGAAAGCAGGTCAGGTCTGGGGTCGTACCCTGGCCAGACAAAGCGGGGCGAATGCCGAGAAGGACGTGTCCTCGAGCATGTTGCAGACGCTGTTGAACACTCTGGCCACCCTGGGTTTTGCTCCGGTTATGGCAGAACCGGATTCATCGAGCCTGTTTCTGACCGCATGCCCCTTCTTGGACAGTGTCAACGCCCATCCCATTATCTGCACGATCCATCTGGGGATGGTCCAAGGAATCGTGGAAGGCAGCAGCAAAACGGCCAGGAATAAAAGAGCCCGTGTATCGCTGGAACCTCTGTCGTCGCCAAAGGGATGCTTCCTGAAAGCAGCAAAAGCGGACAACCAATCAAAAAGGAGAGCAAAGCAATGACCTACGTGATTGCCCAACCTTGCGTGGACGTCAAGGACAAGGCCTGCGTAGATGAGTGCCCGGTGGATTGCATCTACGAGGGCCCCAGGAACCTGTATATCAACCCCAACGAATGCATCGACTGCGGCGCCTGCGAGCCGGTCTGCCCTGTGGAGGCGATCTTCTATGAAGAAGACCTGCCAGAGGAATGGACCTGGTTCAAGGATGCCTCCGAGAACTTCTTTGCCCAGGTCGGTGATGCCGGCGGCGCCCAGGCCCAGGGACCCTACGATCACGACCATCCACAGGTCGCCGCCCTGCCCCACCAGGATAGCTTCGTCTGCGTTCAGCCCGAATCACGCGGCCAGCGCGCGGTCTGGGTCCGCAAGGACCAGGCGGAATGAAAGCCGGTTCAAGCCAGGACGATCATCTGGTCTTCCCGGACTTTCTGGACCGCCCTGTGGATCAGGCCGCCCGCCTGCTTCTGGGCTGCCTGATCATTCGGGACTACGATCCGGAAGGCGAACAGGCCAGGGTTCGGATCGTGGAAACCGAAGCCTACGATCAGAATGATCCGGCCAGCCATGCCTATCACGGGCGGTCAGCGCGCAACGCTGCCCTCTTCGGCCCCAGCGGACACATGTACGTCTACTTCACCTATGGAATGCACTACTGCCTGAACATCTCCTGCCTGGAGGACGGATTCGGCGCCGGGGTGCTGATTCGAGCCTGCCAGCCAGTGCAGGGTCTGAACCTTCTGCGCAATCACAGACACGGCCGTCACCCGGACCGGGAGCTGACCAACGGTCCCGCCAAGCTCTGCCAGGCATTGGACATTGACAAGCACAACTATGGCCACGATCTTAGAAAACCACCCATACGCCTGGCAACCGCGGGGCTGGCCCAGGACGAGACCATCACGGCAACACCTCGAATAGGCATATCCCACGCCAAAGAGGCCCTACGAAGGTTTGTCATCACCGGCAACCCCTACCTGTCGCGATGAAAGGGCAGAATCCTTCACTTCTGACTTCTACAGCCTCAAGGGTGGCTTATTGCTCAATGTAGCGGGATTCGACACAGCTCTGGAAACGAACAAGCGCAAGCATGAGAGCAGCCAGCAGAGCGATGATCAGCATGCCTATGAAACTGCCTGTTACCGGATCCAGTCCAAACATTTTTGAGAAAGCCTTGAAGACCCAGGTAGATGCCGTAAAACCGAGGCTGGTGGTGGCCGAAAAGACCCCCATGACCAGCGGATAGCGTCTGGGCGGAGTCAGGTTGGACAGGAGGAAGGGGCAGGTGGCCATATTGATGGCACTGCCCGACCCAATCAGAAATGCCGATAAACAAACCAGCGGGAAGGAGCGGGTGGTCAGGAAAAGCAGGGCGCCCAGGGCTATCAGAAGGAAGGCGGCCGGAATGGTCCATTGCCGGCAAATCCGCTTGATGCCGTTGATGCCAAGCCCGATCACGACCGAGGAACCCGTGTTGAACATCAGGGCCACCCCGGCTGCGCTGGTGCCACCCAAACCGTATTTGGCTATGTAGACCGCGAGCTTGTTGTACAGGACCGCGACCAGGAAAATGCTCAGGAACCCGATGAGGATACAGGAAATGGTAGCCCACCAGCATTGTCCGCTTTTTTGAGAAGAAGACGATGCCTCAGATCTTAGGGCCTTTTCCGACTCCTCCTCGACGGCACCGACTCCGGGGACCATGAAGATGACCAAGACCAAGGCAGGCAAGGCCAGAAAATAGAGCCAATAGTTGTGCAGCCAACCTCCCTTGGCCAAAACACCGCCCAGGGCAAGGACCAGCATGGAAGAGCCATCCTGAACAGCCAGGACCAACCCCATCAGCGCAGCCAACTGCTTCCCGCGGAAGAACCTGGCCGACAGGCTGGGGAGAACTGTAGTGGCGATACCCACGCCAAACCCGACAACCAAAGCAAAGAGAAGAAGCTGACTCACGCTGCCATGCACAACCAAGGGCATCAAGCCGCCCAGGGCGACACACAGACAGCTGATGCAGGCAGCTGTTCTGAAACTCATTCTGGTCAAGAGTTGACCAAATAAAAGAGCTGAAACTATGGCTGCCGAAGAGCCGATAGAGACCACCGATTCAACGGTGGAGGGATCAGCATGAGGAAAGGATGCTTGGATGGCTGCAACGGAAGGAGAGATGATGGAGTCAAACCGCGACATGATAGCCAAGGACATGATTCCGACCAGAACCCCAAGGTTCCGTCTGGCCAATATCCCTGTGTTCTTAGGCTTAGACGCGCACGGGTCCGGTTCCACCGTTGCTGCCTCCCTCTCAATATCAGCGGCACCATTCCTGGTTGATGGGGGTAGTCTACTCCAGCAGCAGGGCCATGCCAACCAACACGACGAGGAAGAGCAGATTAAAAGCGGTATAGATTTTCAGGTAACCGCCTTTCTTGCCCGGATACTGCTTGACCACAGCCTTGTAGGAAATCAGTGAGGCCATCGAAGCAACCAGGGTGCCGAGCCCGCCCAGGTTGGTACCCAGAATGATCGGGCGCCAGGCTGTCGAAAAACCTGAGACCAGCAGGGCTGTGGGCACATTGCTGATGACCTGGCTGCACAGGACCGAGGTAATCAAAGGATGGATATTGACCAGTCCGCTGACCAAATTGTAGAACTGGGGGATCCGCCTGGCATTGCCTATAAAGATGAAGAATGCCACGAAGGTCAGGAGCAGTCCCCAATCCACATGCAGAAAGACCCGTCTGTCGCAGATCAGGAAGGTCACCGCCACCACCAGGACCATGGCCCATTGGGGGATCAGCTTGGCTACACCCAGCAGGCAGACAAGAAAGAGCAGGAGATAGATGGCGATGCGCCATCCGCTGGACTGCTGCATCTCCTTGACCTGAGGCTGTATCCCCTCCTCCCTGGGCGCCAGTATGCTGCGGCGGATCTCTTGCGCATCCATGCCCTCGAACTTATTCAAATGCTGATTCCTGAAGACGAACCAGCAGCACAGGAAGAGCATCAGGGCTGCAGCCAGGGCATAAGGTGCCATGAGGAGGAGGAACTCCCCGGCAGGCATCTCGGATCGGGCCTTGAGGTATAAGTTGTGAGCATTGCCGATGGGTGTCAGCATGCTGCCCACATTGGCACCCAGGGTCATCAGAGTGACAATCAGCAGGGCATGGTTTTCCAGGCCGGCCATGATGAGAACAGCAATGGCGAAGGGCACGAAGGTGACCAGGGCTACATCGTTCGTGATGAACATGCTGGAGAAGAAAGGCAGGGAAACCAGCACCAAGGCCAGGCCCCGCATCGAGCGGACACGACTCAGCAGGCCGGCACCAATGGCATGGAAGACCCCGATGCGCTGAAATCCGCAGACCACCATCATGAGGGATCCCAACTGGGTAAGGGTATTGACGTGGATGTAGCCAATATACTGCCGGTCGGGAGGAATGAGGATGCAGGATACGAGAGCGATGACTGCCGCGACGACCAGGACGGTTTCGTTCTTCAGCAGTCCGATCACCCGATGTTGCATGGTCACCTCCGGCGAACGAATTCCTCACTTAGTTTACGCGCCCGCCCACGGCTTACAGGAACTCTCCTGGCGCTATTTTCCGCCACTAAGCCCAAGGTCGGGACACTCGGCGCTACTGGCTGCTGGCCTGTCTTGTCCCGACTTTTGACCCTTGTCGGATACGCATAGAGTCGGATGCCTATGAGACATGGAAAGGGGTCCTGCGAATCAGTACATCCGCAGGACCCCTATCAGACCGGAATATTACTTGTCATTCATTCGTTCCGGATCGGGAATCAGATAGGACAGAGCCAGGGCGATCAGCACCAGCACGCCGCCGCCGATCATAGCCGCAATGTATCCAGTACGGGCTCCGCCGGATGCCGCCAAGCCGCTCATGCATGCATAGAGGACCGCATAGCTCAGGCCTGAGCCCAGGTTGAAGGCTCCGGCGTTGAGTCCCGGCAGATAGCCGGTGTTGTCCGCAGGAGACAGAACCACGCCCAGCCCATTGAGCATAATGTTGGCTGTCCCCGCATAGGAGACGCCCAGGATCAGGGAGAGCGCCACCAGGCTCCAGATGCTGGGAGCAAGGCAGACGTAGATGCCAAAGACCAGTCCCAGAACGCTGACAAGCTGACCGACTCTCAGAACCTTGAGATAGCCGAAGCGCGAGGCCAGCATCCCGGCCACTGGGCCAAAGACCAGACCGACCAGGGCATATGGGGTCAGCGTCGCGAAGGAGACGATGCTGGCCTTCAAGCCGATGCCGACCTCGCCATCCTGAGCCAGGGCCGGAACGATCCCGTTCATAATGGCGAAGACACCGACCATGGTGGTAAGAGTCGTCAGCAGTAGGCCCCAAGTGCGCCGCTGCTTGAGGTAAGTGGTGGTGACCATGGGTGCCGACGTAGTGCTTTCGACTTTCCAGAAGATCATGAAGAAAACCGCAGCTACCAGTATCTCGACGACCACCAGGATCCAGCGCGCCTGAGCCAACTTCTCGACCTCATTGATAGCCAGGTAGGCCGCCAGGAAGGCTATGCAGAGGAAGACCACGCCGGCCCAGTCCATACGGGGGCGATCATCTGCATAGCTCTCACGAGCGAAAAGGGCCACCAAGAGTACGGCAATCACCGCAATGGCCACCATGAACCAGAAGACCGAGCGGAAGCCGAAGGTACCGGCCAACCAACCGCCTAGGATGGCATCCACACCGCCGATGCCGCCGTTGACTGCCGTGAGGACAGCCATGAGCCTGGCATAGCGGGCCTCATCGGTCACTTCGGCATGCAGCATGATCAGGGTCATGGGCACGACCGGACCGGCCACTCCTTGAATGACGCGCCCAATCATCAGCATCGTCACATTGGGAGCCAGAGCGGAGACCACGCATCCCAGCGCCGTCAGGCTCAGCATGCCCAGCAGCACCTTCTTGCGGCCGGCCAAATCGCCCAGCCGAGGCAGGAAGAGGGAGAAGACGGCACAGGATGTGAAGAACACCGTCTGAGTCAGGCCGATGCTGGAGCTGCTGGTATTGAGCTCGATCCCCATGGTCGTCAAAGCCGGCGAGAGCATGGAGGCGTTAAGCTGGAAGGCGAAGACAGCAGCCATGAGGGCCGTCATCAAGGCAACGATAGAAGCACCAGAGCCGTCAGCGGTCGTAGTAACTGGCTTGCCTGTCTTTGATGCGTCTGTGTTCGAAGTCTTCATTGATTTCATCCAATCGTGGCGATGGCCTTGACCACCAGGTCCCAGAATCCCTGGAAGTCCAGCTTGACAGCCACTTGGGTGTGGCAGTCCTCAGCAGAGGGCTCAGGGCCACGCAGATCGGCCACGGTCATCCCGCAGGTCAGGTCCCCGCGCAGCTCCACATCAACCGGGCAACGACGGGTGCTCACAATGGACGGATCGATCAGATAGGCCACAGTGCAGGGATCATGCACAGGCGGATCCACGAAGTCCTGGTTGTCCTGGTAGGACTTGCGGAAGAAGTCCATCAACCCGCTGACGAAATGAGCCAGATCGGTGCCGATGCCCTCAATGCGCTGCTGGACCTCCGGGGTGCACAGGGCCTGATGAGTCAGATCCAGCCCCACCATGGTGACCGGCCAGGGCTCGTTGAAGACGATATGTGCGGCCTCGGGATCCACCTTGATGTTGAATTCAGCGACGGCGCTCCAGTTGCCCACATGGTAGCCGCCACCCATGAGCACAACCTCTTGAACGCGATCGACAATGCGGGGTTCCTTGCGAACGGCCATAGCGATGTTGGTCAAGGGTCCAGTGGGAACCAGAGTCACCGTGCCCGGCTCCTCGCGCATGATGGTCTCGATGATCCAATCGACAGCATGGCCAGGATCCAGGGGCCGGGTAGGCTCGGGGAGCTCGACCCCGTCCAGACCCGTCTGGCCATGGATGGAGGCGGCTACTTCCTGAGGACGCACCAAGGGCCTATCACATCCGGCATGGACCGGCACCTGGCGCGCATGAGCCTTTTCCAGCACAGCCCTCGCGTTGTAGGTAACCTTGTCCAGACTCTGGTTGCCGCCAACCGTAGTCACTCCGATCAGGTCGATCCGCGGATCGCCTACTGCCAGAAGGATAGCCACCGCATCGTCATGACCTGGATCGCAGTCCAGGATGATCTTGCGCGTCGTCATATACTCGCCTGCGCCTTTCTCATGAATATGTCCTGGGCCATGGATCATGGCCCAGGACATGATACCCCTGATTGGCATTCAATCCTTGTAGGCGCGTTAAGCTGGTCAGTCCTGGACGCGAGCGAACCCACCCACTGCCCAGGCCAGTCGATTCCGAAGCTCGGGATCGACTGCGAATAGCCCCAATCCGTGCACCCCTCGTTTGAGCAACACATTGAACTCATGACGAAGGTTATCCACAGGATTCATCTCTGGCTCCGACCGATGATTAGTCGCCAGTGTGTTGCAACTGAACTTCGGTTCGAATTTGATCTTTCCATTCCTATAAGTGACTGATGGTCCAATGATGACCCCCGCGTAGTTGAGGTCAAAACCTTGGATGGTGAATATGGAGCCCACCTCATCGATGGTGAAGGGCAGCTCGGCCCAGGCAATCCGGTGATTTGCAGCAGAGTTTCCCTGGGCCTCATATAGCTCGTAATTCCAAGGCATGGCGAATTCACCATCCCCTTCCTGACCCTGTTTGGCCCACACCCACTGGCCTGAATCCCCTTGGCGCAGTACAACCTGCCAATGACGGGATGAATCCAGTGGATCCGGGTGTTTCTTGCTGCTGTAAGGCCAGTCATAGGTGGCCAGGAGTCGGCAAAGGCCCAAGGAGCCCTCTCCCCTTTGCTCCCTGTCTTTATAACGAATAAACTCCCTTAAATCCTTGGGCGAATCAAAAACCTTAATCTCATAAGGATGCTCCCAAGGATCCGGATGCAGTGGTTCAATGACACCATCTTTGGCTGTCATCCGATCCAGCCAGGCGCAGGTTGCAGGGTCAGCCTGAATACGCATCTGTTGATCCAAACGAACATGACTGACCTGGAAGGTATCCTCGTGCGCCTGACCGTCCCGTGACTTTTCGTGGATGAGCATAGGTTGCGAGAAGGTCTTATCATGCTCAGAACCAGTCAATCCCAGAAGCCGACTTTCCTGGGCATCCACGAACTGAGACCCACGCAAGACTTGTTCGGGATCGAAGACCACGATGGCTACTTTTGCCCGCCGTAGTATGTCGTAGAGCTGGTTGCTTCCGGAGTAGCTCTGCGACCCTTGCGTCAGCAGCAGGTGCGCCTCGTCAATCAGCACGACATCTGCCTTGGCATCGACGCTATTCATGGGGTCAGCTGCCCTGCCTGTGGACCGGCCATTTCGATTGGTGTGCTTGCTGAACCGGTTGATGAACTGGACAGCCCCAACCACACACTGACCGCGTTTCTTCTGCAATCCCAGCTTCAGTGCCATCTGGTTGTAGACATTAGCCTGCTCGGTCTGGTTGACAATAATGTAGGAACGCTGCCTGGCCTTTGACGAATGGTTATCGTCCTTGTCGTTCAAGTTTCCATAGATGCCATATCTAGCACATATTTGATAGAAGAGATGACTGAGCAAAACGGTCTTGCCAGTGCCTGACATACCCTGAACGACAATGACCTGGGTATGGGCTTTATTGTTGATCTGAACCGGGCCTATCGATTCTGTCATAGAGTGGAAACCCTCGCTGGGGTTTTGAATGATCACTGACTCCAACACATGCAGAACAGCCTCTTCAGCCCGCCGTTGTTCGTCGGTGAGTTTGCGGAAGGGCGAGGCCTTGAACAGGGCAGAGTCCAAGATCGCCTTCTCTTCCGGGAACAGATCGGGCTCCATTTCATGCAGAGTCTGCCAAGCCTTGGAAAAGATGCTGTCGAATTCATCGCTGGTGTAGTACATGTCCTGAGCGTTGGTTCTACGGTTCATAACCAGTTTTACCGCGTCAACGCTCTGCATATACCCCATCAGCCGATTTTCCATATCCAAGGTCAAGGACTTATTGAAGTGGCGATCGCCGATAATGTATTGACAAACCCTGTCCTGATGATTGCGCATGAATCGCACCAGGCGTTCCCAATCCGTCCGGGTTCGTGGGTCCAGCTCAATATGCTGCCTGGTTCGAGAACGGATATCGTTGGTTTCACCGACGTAAACCACATAAGGAGGCTCACCGCCATGCTTTTTGCTGCTGTCCCTTTCGTCGGCAGAGACGATATACACGGTGGGATAGCGTAGGAACAGCTCCTCAAGCAGCCTCCCCTCCACCTTACTGCCCTGACTGCCAACAACTTTCGTCTGCTTGTACTCTGCAATAGCCTTGGAAAAATCCTCATCGCTGAAATCGCCATAGGGCAGCGTCATCACCACAGGCTGCGGCGCGCTAGATGAATCCATGGTTTTCACTATGCCACGAACCCACACCAATCTGAATGCAGGAGGGCCGACTGATAGGCTCGAAATCATGATCAGCAAGGAAACCGACAGAGCAGTAATGAATTTTGTACACGAGCGCGACTGGGATCAATTCCACACGCCAGCCAACCTGGCCAAATCAATCTGCATCGAAGCTGCCGAGCTCTTGGAATGCTATCAGTGGGGGGATGATCCCAGGGACGCAGATGAAGGCCATGTGGCCGACGAACTGGCTGACGTGCTCACCTATTGCATCCAGCTGGCGGATCGGCTGGATCTGGACATGGATCGAATCATCATGGACAAACTGCACAGGACGGCCGACAGGTATCCGGTGGCTACTTCGCGCGGCTCCAGCCGAAAATATCGCCCCCTGCAGTAGACAGCTTGATTCAGCAGGTCTGCGCAGCCGGTGACCCCGATCGTTCGAGCCGCTTGGCGATCAGTGCTGACAGATCATCCAAGGTGACTCCAGCATAGCTATTCATGGAAGCGAACTGAGGACCCGAAGAGGTGTCGACCGGGTTGGTGCCGGTATAGGCCACAGTGGTGGCTCCCGATGCCACAGCAGAAGTGATGCCAGTCAGGGTGTCTTCGAAAGCCAAGCAAGAGACCATTTGATCAGGACTTGTGATGCCCAGCAGACCCGCCGCATGCAGATAAGGAGCGGGGTCGGGCTTTTGCGCCAGTCCGTCATCCCCACACACATAGTCGGCAAAAGCCCCGTCAGGAGCCTTGGCGACCACAGCCTGAGCCATGCGGCGTGGCGAAGTAGTGACCAGAATGGAGGGGATGCCAGCCTCAACTAGGTCTGCCAAGACGTCACGGACTCCTTCAATCCATGGCATGTGACGCTCCTCCATGGCAATCACCCCGTCAATCAGCAGATCCGGAATCTGATCCTCTGGAAGGTCAAGACCCCGCTCGCGCATCACCCTTGCCACTTTGGGCAGAGGCCTGCCGGAAACCTGCCAACCCATGTCAGTATTCCAGTCTCCTCCATGCTTGTGCGCTAGATCTACCTCAGCCTGATGCCAGTAGGGCTCTGAATCGATCAGGGTTCCGTCCATGTCCCAGAAGACGGCAAGCGGTCGACGGCCCTCAACAGACCGGGCTTTGTCAGCTGACTCGGCAGGACTTGCTTCCTTTAGATGCTCCATGTTCATGCATTCACCCTATCGGCAGGGCTTGTCGGCAGTCAAAACGCCAACAAGAACAGGGAGGGCCAACTGATCTAACCAGCAGTTCACTCGGCGTTGCCGAAGACCTGGTTGCGCAATTCGTTGCGCTGGGTCTCGTATTGAGTGAGCTGGCCGAGAAGGTCGAACTTCTCCTGGCCGTCAGGCAACTGATTCATCTGGTGCTTGACCGAGGCAATCAGCCGCATGTAGGTGGCATCCAGCAGCCTTGCCAGCAGCTCTGAGGCATACTGACGCTCCTCCGGGCTAGGCTGCTTCAGCTGAACATCCGCGCCCTCGGAGCCTGTGCTCTGATCGTCCCCCTTGTCGCCTTTCTTGGAGCCGGGTCCTGAGCCCCTCTGCTTATCCTCCTGCTTATCCAAATTCAGCGGCAGGGGCATGACGGCCAGCTCATTGATGGCCGACTCCAGCATGGGCCCGCCAGCCTTGGTCAGATTATGCATCCACAGCCCCTGGGGCGTCTTCCTGTCAGGCAGCCCTCCGGCGGCCTGCACCGCCCGGTAGAGGGAGCGGAAAATCGGAACCTCGAAACTGTCCGGACTCAGCTGGGCGAAGGCATTCGATCCGACAGCTCTGGGAATCTGGATGAGCACACCCATGAACTGCTGCTCACAGATGAAGACAGCATCATCGATGTGGTGGTAGCCCTGTCGAAGGGCATCCTCACGCTGTATTCTGCGGCGTCGCATGGCATCGTCACTGCCCTGGCCCGCACGACCCTCTGATTCACCCGCACCGCGGTGAGGAGCGCGGACCGCATAGGCATCCTGGTCCTTCACATGCAGCTTGCGACGGGCACTGTTGACCTCCTGGCGCAGCAGATCCAGTTCCACGCCAATTTTTCTGGCAGTCTTGCGAGTGTAGGCTCCCACCAGGGAGCGATCTCTGATCTGGGCCAGGATTGGTGCTACGGCCTTGACCGCCCCCATCTGCCCGGTGGTGTACTGGGTATCGAACATGGCCACGGCGGTGTCGATGACGAAGTCGTATAGCGGCCGGGCATGCTCGACCAGGGAACGCACGGCCTCATCGCCATAGCGGATGCGCAGATCACATGGATCCAGATTCTCCCGAGCCACTGCCACGAAGGTCTGCGTCAGAAAGCTCCCGTCAAGGCCGAAGGCATGCAGAGCAGCCTTCTGCCCGGCAGCATCACCGTCGAAGGTGAAAACCACCCGGGAGCCCTGGACCGGCCCCACCAGCTGGATGGCGCCGAGGGCATCGTCGGAGATGAGCCGGCGGACGATCTTGGCATGATCCTCGCCGAAGGCAGTGCCGCAGGTGGCTACAGCCGTATCGACACCGGCAAGGTGGCAGGCCATGACGTCGGTATAGCCCTCCACGATGACCACCTGTCGCTTTTTGACGATGGCGTCTTTGGCCAGATCGATGCCGTAGAGCACCTGGTTCTTGCGGTAGAGCTGGGTGTCCGGAGTATTGATGTACTTGGCGTTGATGCCATCGTCCTCGTAAAGCTTGCGAGCGCCGAAGCCGAGGGTGCGGCCCGTGGAATCCCTGATAGGCCAGGTGACCCTGCCCCGGAAGTAGTCGTAGACCCCCCGCTGCCCCTTCCTGGCAAGCCCGGCATCCAGCATCTCCTGCTGAGTGAAACCCTTGGTGGATAGGTGACGAACCAGATTGTCCCACCCGCGTGGAGCATATCCGCAGCCGAAATGCGCGCTGTCTGCCTGGGAGAAGGTTCTGCCCGCCAAGAGCTTGCGCGCCGCCAGCGCCTCCTTGCTCATGATCTGCGAGACGAAGAAACGCTGGGCCTCCTCGTTGGCCTCCAGCAACCGGGAACGTTTGGACCCCCGGCGCTTGTCCTGGCGGGAGTTTTCGTAATGCAGCTCAATCTGGTACTTGTCTGCCAGAATCTCGACGGCATCACCGAACTCGACGTTCTCCTCCTGCTCGACATAGGTGAAGACATCGCCGCCCAGGCCGCAGCCGAAGCAGTGCCAGACCCCCATGGAGGGACGCACCGAAAAGGACGGGGACTTCTCATCGTGAAAGGGGCACAGACCCATGTAGGTGCCGGAACCTGAAGGCTTCAGAGTCACGCTTTCAGAAACGATCTCATACAGATCGGCCTTGGCTCTGACCTTCTCGATGTCTTCCTTCTTGATCATTCCGGACATGACACCCAGCCTACCGGGCCAGGCCGATGTGTTGCGCCCGGCATAAATGCCGCAGGCCTAGGGGCAGACCAGGGAATGCAGGGCCAGCGCGGAGCCGTCGGTCAGAGAGGCCACCTGGTCGATGGCCACCCTCAGGCGTTCCCCGTCTGAACCCGCATGGCGCCAATCCTCCAGGAAGACATCCTCCAGAGCATCCGAAGGTGCTGGCGAGTCGGCCATCATCACCTCAACCAGGTCGGTCACGATTTTCAGCTGCTCTGCATGGAAGGGCTCCTTCTCACGGGGAGCCATGACGAAGTAGACAGCAATCCCCTTCAAGGCCACAATCTCATAGGAGGTCCGGGGAGGAATGACCAGCCCCGCCGAGTACCTGGTCAAGGGGCCTTGGCCATGGCGGCTTCGCGTGGCCGCCTCCACAGAGTCAGCAAAGCGACCGATCAGATAGCTGGTGGTGTTCTTCAACGTAGCCAGGGCCCGGCGTGAACCGTCAAAGCCCGTGGGCAGCATGCTGCGGACGGCCTCCAAGGCTCGGACCAGCTGGTCGGCATCCCATCGGTCGCCGTACCAGGATCGGGCGGCCCGGACCACACCATCAATGATCCTGGGCTCAGCCAGCCGCTCAGGCACGAAGGAGCCGACCACGATGGCATCCTCTACGTCATGGACGCTGTAGGCGATGTCGTCAGCCAGATCCATGACCTGGCACTCCATAGGCGTGCTGGCCGGCGGCGCCCCTTGCTTAAGCCAATGGAAGACCTCTTGGTCGTCAGGGTAGACGCAGAACTTGGCCGTCCTCTCCCCCTTGGGATGAGCCGAGGCCTCGGCCAGGGTCCAGGGATATTTGACCGCAGCATCCAAGGCAGCCCTGGTCAGGTTGACCCCTGCCGAGCGTCCGTCCGGATGGAAGACCTTGGGCTCCAGCCTGGTCAGCAATCGAAGGGTCTGTGCATTACCCTCGAATCCCCCTATGTCGGAGGCCAGCGAAGACAGGGCGCGTTCGCCGTTGTGGCCGAAGGGCGGATGGCCCAGGTCATGGGCCAAGCAGGCACAATCCACCACGTCGGGGTCGCAGCCCAGCATGGTCCCGATCTGCCGTCCAATCTGGGCCACCTCCAGGGTGTGAGTCAGCCGCGTACGAGCAAAGTCGTCGGTGCCGGCGACCAGGATCTGCGTCTTGGCCCCCAACCGACGCAAGGCTGAAGAATGAACAAGACGCGCCCTATCACGTTCAAAGGCGGTCCTGCTGCTGGTCTTTGGAGGCTCTGGCGCCCACCGTTCCTGATCCTGAGCGGAGTAGCCCTCGGCCAGCAGGCGGGATCCGCCCTCCTCGTCAGTGCCCATCAGGCGCGCCCACTCCGTTCAGTCCAGATTGTCCACGACCACCACTTCAGTGGGCACATTGCCCGCCGTTGCCTTGGAATAGGGGCAGAGCTCCTGGGTGCGTTCCACCAGGCGGGTGGCCAGATCACGATCGACGCCGGGCAGGCAGACCTCAATTAGAGCCTTGATGCCGAAGGACTCGCCCTGGTCGCCAAGGGAGATATGAGTGCGCACCTTGCTCTGGGCCAACTTGGTGGCTGGCACACGCAACTCCTTGCCGGCCAGTCCCATAGCTCCCTGGAAGCAGGCTCCCCAACCGATGGCGAAGAGCTGCTCGGGGTTGGTGCCCTGGCCCTTGCCCCCCATGGCCTTGGGTGTATCCAGGTCCAGGGAGAGATCGGGCTCGTGGCTATCCGCATGGCCCTCGCGGCCTCCGGTGATGTCAGCTACGGCTGTGTATGAGATATTGCTGGGTTCATTTCCTGTATATGTAGTCATAACCTCATCTCACCACTTATATTGCCCCTTGACAAGGCCCCAAGCCCAGGTTCTACCTGTGATAGTGGTCTCAAAGAATGGATTCAGCGGCCATCAGATGCAGGTCGGCAGGGTCGATCACCTCGTGCACGCCCAAGTAGAGCCGTGGAATCCGGCTGCGCAGGCAGGTGAAGATCTCATAGCTGATGGTGTCGGCGGCCCGGGCCCAGTCGTCAGCGGTTGGCTCGGCCTGATCCTCTCCGCTGCCTGGACCGAAGAGAACAACGGTATCGCCCTCGCTCACTCCCAAATCGGAAGCCATGCCCTTGAGGTCAAGCACGCACTGGTCCATACAGACCCTGCCAGCGACGCGAACCAACTTGGGCCCTTGACGAGTCATCAGACGGACGGGTCCGCCCCGGTGCTCCCGGCCCATGGCGCCCTGGCGGTCAAAGCCCGAGGCAGACCGATGGATCCCGTCGGCGTAGCCCAGGGGCATGATGGCCGTGCTGGTGGGCTTCTCCGTCAAATAAGTGCGCCCGTAGGAGATGCCATGACCGGCCGGCATATCCTTGACAGTGCCTAGCTGGGCCTGGAGGGTCATGGCCGGACGCAGACCGTAATCGGCCGAAACCCCCATGGAGGGATCAGGCTCGTATCCGTACAGGCCGATGCCCGGACGGGTCAGATCGTAACGTATCCCAGGACGGGTTAGCGTGGCGGCAGTGTTGGCCAGATGCCGGATTTCAGGTTTCATGCCAGCGGCCGTCATCCTGTCAGAGAACTCTTCGAAGAGGGCGATTTGCTCGTCAGTGGACGACACAAACTCGTCCACGCCAGGCATGTCGGCCACTGCCAGATGGCTGAAAAGCCCCACAGGCTCCAACAGCCCCTTGGCGGCCAGACTGGAGAGCTCGTGCAGGGCATCCCCGAAGGCTTCAGGGGTGAAGCCGTTGCGTCCAAAGCCGGTGTCCACCTTGATATGGACGCTTGCAGGTCTGCCGGCCCGATCTGCCGCCTGGGCTGCCATGTCCATGGTCTTTAGGGAACCGATGCCCAGATCGATGTCAGCCTGGATCAACTGATCAAAGGGGGCGCGGCCCCCATTGAACATCCAGGACAGAATCCGGCAACGGTCGGGGCCGATGCCTGCACGACGCAGACGCAGGGCCTCGCTGGACTGGGCCGTTCCCAGCCAAGTTGCCCCGCCCGCCAGTGCCGCTAGGGCGGCGGGGATGAGCCCGTGGCCGTAGGCATCGGCCTTGACCACACCCATGACTGCAGCACCAGGGTTTGTGGAATGAACCAGCTTCACCAGAGTGGCCATATTGGCCTTCAGGGTCCGCAAGTCCACGATGATCTGTCCAGGATAGGCCCGAAGAGCCTGCTTGTAATGCCGCTGGCCCTCGGGCCCGGAGAACCGCCATGCCGGTGCTGCGCTCAATGTCATGGCTCCATTGTGCGACGGCGCTGCGACGGTCGGCCTCCGCCCTCAGACGGCAACCAAGCGCCTGGCGGCCCTTTCGCGCTCAGCCAGGTCAAGGGGCCGATCGTGCCGCTGGTAGGCCACCCGCACGTTCTCGATCTCCTTGTTCTCAGGCATGATGATGTTGCCGCATCGGGTGAAACCGTGGGTCTCCAGGATGTGCTGCATGGCATAATTCTTCAGTCCCGTATCGGCGCGGATGTTCTCGTACCGGCGCATGCTCCAGTCAAGCAGATCCCCGGCCGCGTGACGTCCCAGGCCGGAAGCGGCCACCCGATGGATAGTGGTATAAGGGCGGTCATCCAGCCAGCTGCCATCGATGACTCGATAATCAGGTTCCGGGTCATGGAAGAGGGCGAAAACGCCGATGATGCGCTCGTGGCTGCCCTTGTGCTCGTCCAACTCAGGTTCAGGGTAGGCAGGATCGTCAGGAATCTGATCCATGCCAGCCGCATCGTCAACCAAGAGCATGGTGTGGCCCCCGGCGATGTCCTCGCGGATGCGTTCGGGCAGGGGGTACTTGTCCCCCCACTGACGGGGGTTGCCAGTCTCGGCCATCCGCTTTCTGGCGTAGGCGTAGACAGGCATGATCGCCTCAAAGTCGTCCATGGTGGCATGACGGATCCAACGTGCAGTCTCCATCGCGTACCTGCTCACTGTGGCTACCTCTTTCTCGACCGGTGCGGCAGGGACGAGACCCGCCCCCGCGATTGCCGAAGTACGAGTGTATCCATCAGGAAGCCGTCGCAAAGTGAGTACGCATTGAGCGAATCGGGGAATAGTCTGGGCTATTGTGCACTCTCCTGAACCCGATCTTCAGAGCGCAAACGACGAGCACGGGTCAGGTTGACCACGCTGTGCCGGCTGACCAGACGGGTTGGCATGACCACATGCCGCTGGAACTCCTTGCCCTGACGCGCATCGAGGATCATTCCCACCGCCATCCTGGCCATCAAATCAAATGGCTGGTCCACCGTGGTAAGGGCGGGCATCAGATAAGAGGATGGATATACGTTGTCGAATCCGACCACAGACAGGTCCTGCCCGGGCTCCAGCCCACGTTCGCGAGCCGCTCTGTAGATATTGACGGCTGTCAAGTCGTTGCAGGCCAGAATCGCACTCGGACGATGATCGCGGTCCAGCAGATCACAGGCGGCTTGGTACCCTCTGTCAGGCAAATAATCTCCCTGCTGAACCATGTTTGACGGCAGGGTGGCACCAATGGCTGCCAATGCTGCTCGGTATCCAGCCAGTCTGGCTTGCGCGGATTGCACATTCGCCGGTCCAGCGATGACGCCAATGCACCGGTGCCCGGCGTCAAGAAGGCATTTGGCCGCTTGGTATCCTCCAGTCCAATTGTCTAGCGTTATGCTCATGTCCTCATCGCTTACCAAGTCCACCGGATCGACCGCCACCAGGGGAATGCCCCTTGCCTTGAGCACATTCTTGCCCTCCTGGTCTATGGAGGACATCTGGGTGATCACCCCCAGCGGGTTGCGATCAATGATCCCCCTCAGGCATTCCTCGGCACGCCGCTGGTGATCGGTCTGTGTCACCGTCAGAGCCAGACCGGCATCCAAAGCCCACTTTGAGGCATAACGTATCATCTCGATAGTGCCATTGTTGGCAATATAATCCACAACCAGCTCAATAGTCTGAGCAATCTTCGTGCTGACAAGCGGATGCGCATAGCCCTCGTCTGCTAAAGCTTTTTCGACCCTTCGACGGGTTTTTGCCGCCACGCCCGGTCGACCGTTGATCACCTTGGAGACGGTCGAAGCAGAGATGCCGAGCTGCTCGGCTATGGCGCCAACACGCGGATTGCCTGGTTCCTGTCTGGCCATGTGCGTCCTTTCCATTACCCACCAATCGTAACCAAGGAAGCAGCGAAAGCATCCATGTCGAAATTAGAATTTTTACATTTCTGATTTTCAAATTTCTATTTCTACGCCTATAGTAGGGTATACGTTCACAAGATTGGCAAAGGAGCCACGATGAGTACTATCACTGCGGTGAAAACGTATGACTTTCGTTTTCCCACTTCTCTGACCCTCTCAGGGTCGGATGCCATGAACAAGGACCCCGACTATTCAGCCGCCTATGTGGAAATACACACCTCGGCTGACGACGGCATCAAAGGTTGTGGTCTGGTCTTCACCATCGGACGAGGCAACGATGTTGTTTGCAGAGCCATAGATTCCATAGGAGAGACTCTGCGTGGCCTGGAAGTTGAACGTCTGCTGGACAGCATGGGCCTGGCCTGGGACCTATTGGTCCATGACTCACAGCTGCGCTGGCTGGGACCCGAAAAGGGAGTCGAGCACATGGCCATCGGCGCACTGCTGAGTGCTCTTTGGGACATGAAAGCCAAAAGGGCAAGAAAACCCTTGTGGTTGCTGCTGGCTGAAATGGATCCTGAGGATCTTGTCAGCACATTGGACTTTAGATACCTCTCCGATGCCCTGCGCCCCGAGGAGGCCATAGACATCCTCAAGGATGGGCAATCCGGCAAGCAGGAGCGCATCGAGGACATTCGCCAGCACGGGTACCCCGGTTATTCGACAGCACCAGGCTGGCTTGGCTATAGCGACGAAAAAATGGTGGAGATCGCCAAACGGGAGACGCAGGAGAAGGGCTTTAAGCAGATCAAGCTCAAGGTAGGCCAGAACCTCGATGATGACATACGCCGCCTGGGACTGGCCAGGGATGCCATCGGTCCCGACGTCCGCCTGGCCGTCGACGCTAATCAGGTCTGGGATGTCCCGCAAGCCATTGATTGGATCAACCATTTCCATGACTTCGACCTGGCATGGGTCGAAGAGCCCACCAGCCCCGACGACATCATCGGCCACGCAACCATTGCCAGGGCCATCAATCCCATCCCCGTGGCAACCGGCGAACAGATGCAGAACCGCATCATGTTCAAGCAGTTCCTGCAGGCCAACGCCTTCGGCATCATGCAGATCGACGCCACCAGAGTGGCAGGCCCCCAGGAGATAGTTCTGGAATACCTGCTGGCTCGCAAGTTCCACAAGATAGTCTGCCCCCACGCCGGCGGGGTCGGATTGTGCGAGATGGTCTGCCACTTCGCCATGTTCGACTACGCAGCCGTCTCCTGCACCACACAAGGCCGAATGATCGAATACGTAGACAACCAGCACGAATATTTCGTGAACCCCGTGCGTATCAGCCAAGGCATGTATCAGGCACCGACCGCTCCTGGCAATGGAGCCGAAATGACCGTGGAAACCGCACAGCGCTACCTGCACCAGGAGTGAGAGCGGCCCACCTCAATCAAAATCCGGTCCAATCACTGGACCTCCAACAAATCATCCATCCATATAGACAAAGGAGTTCTCATGGATCTGCATCTCAAGAACAAGGTATTCATCATCACCGGCGGCTTCAAGGGCATCGGCAGGGGCATCACTCTACAACTGGCCCAGGAGGGTGCCATAACCGCAGTCATAGACCGTGACGAGTCAGCCAGGGACCAGTTCTGCAAAGACATCGAGGCCTATACCGATACCTACCGGACCTTCATTTTGGATCTGAATGACACCGACGGCATAGCCCCCATTGTGGAGCAGGTACACAAGGAATTCGGCCATATCGATGGCATAGTCAACAACGCTGGAGTCAACGACAACAAGGCTTTGGAAACCACTGACTGGCGCGAGTTCGAGCGTTCCGTACACGGCAACCTCACCCACTACTACGAACTCATGCACGCCTCTTGTGCCTACCTCAAGGAAAGCCACGGATCAGTCATCAACATCACCTCCAAAACCGCTGTGACCGGTCAGGGCAAGACCAGCGCCTATGCAGCAGCCAAGGGCGGGGTTCTGGGCCTGACCAGGGAATGGGCTGCGGCCTTGGTCCATGATGACGTACGAGTGAATGCCATCGTGGTTTCGGAATGCTGGACCCCGCTCTATGCCGACTGGATCAAGACCTTTGGCGATGAAAAGGCCCAGCAGGCACGCCTGTCGGTCATCACAGACAAGATTCCTCTGGAGCATCGCATGACCACACCCGAGGAGATCGGGAACACCGCCACCTTCCTGCTCTCTGATCGCGCATCACACACCACCGGCCAATGGGTGTTCGTTGATGGCGGATACGTCCACCTGGACCGGGCACTGAATTGAGCTCTGACATGGAAAATACAAATACGCGAAACAAGGGCGGGTCCAAGGCCACTGTCGCCATAACCCTGGTCATCGGACTCTTCTTCATTTGGGGATTGACCATGAACCTGGTCAACGCCCTCAACAGTCCGTTCAGCAACTACATGGAGCTGAACAGCACCCAGGCATCACTGCTGCAGGTGGCCTACTACGGAGCCTACTTCGTCATGGCCATCCCAGCCGGAATCATCTCCAAGCGCTTCGGTTACAAGGGCGGGGTCATCTCCGGACTGATACTGTTCGCAGTCGGAGCATTCATCGTGGTGCCGGCCACAAATATGGCCAGCTACGGACTCTTTCTGTTCGCCATGTTCGTGGTAGCGCTGGGAGCCTCCTCGCTGGAGACCAACTGCAACCCTTATGTCACCAAACTGGGCGACGAAAAAGGCGAATCCTTCAGACTCAATCTGGCACAGAGCTTCAACGGCGTCGGCAACGTGGTGGGGCCTCTGATTTTGGGCAGAGTCCTGTCCAAAACCCTGACCCCAAAAGAGCCAGGCTTTGAGCAAGCCAAGGTCAAGTTCCTGTCTGATACCAGGATGATCTATATCGTCATCGGCATCGTCCTGCTGCTGGTGTTGGCTGTCTTCATCGTCTTCAAACTTCCAACACCACCCGGCGATGACGAGCAGGAAGGGAAAACTGGCACCGGTTCCGGCACCTCAAGCCTGCTGAAACGCCCTTACTTCGTACTGGGCGTGATAGCCGAGTTCATCTTTATCGGCTTGCAGGTGGCGGGCATGGCCATGTTCTCCGCTTATGCTCTCAAACATTGGGGCGCCGGCATCACCGCCGGTCTGGCTGCCACACTGTTGGCATTGCTGTCGCTGCTGTTCACCCTTGGCCGGTTCCTGACCACTCCGTTAATGACCAAATTCGATGCCGGCAAGATACTGGGCGTCTACATGTGCATCACAGCCGTGCTGATGGTTCTGGTATTCCTAGGTCTGGGACGATTCTCGGTCATCTGCTTCCTGATCGCTTATCTGTTCATATCGATCGGCTACCCCACGATCTTCTCGCTGACGCTCAAGGGCATCAGGGGCAACGATGCCAAGACCGGCTCTTCGGCGCTGGTCATGAGCATCGTCGGAGCGGCCCTGATCCCGCTGCTGCTGGGTGCCATCCAGGATGCCATGGGCATCGAAATCGCCATGCTGGTGACCGTGCCCGGATTCCTCTACATCGCCTGGTATGCCTTCCGCGGGTGCCGCATAGGTCTTAAGCAGGGGGCCTGACATGACACGACAACTACAGGTCATCGATGCTCACTTCCATATGTGGGATCTCGAACGGCAGCATCTGCCGTGGCTGGACGGAATGCCCTCACTGAACCGGAGCTTTCCCCTTCATGAGCTGGAAAACGAGTACGAGCAGCTGGGAGCGGAATTTCTGGGCGGAGTCTATGTGGAAGTAGACTCGGACGACCCCCTATTAGAAGACCGCTTGGTCTATGAGAACAATGACCCCAAAATCCTTGCCCGAATGCTCCGAGCCCAGGTAGGGCCCTATATGAGAGTGCCCATCAACGCTACGGGCATCAGAGAGCCGCTGCATACTGACTCTGCCCCTCGCGGCCGTTGCATGGAACCCTCCTTCATCGCTGGGCTCCGCGCCATGGCTGATAAGGGCCTGCCCTTTGAGCTATGCAACAGGGGGGCGGAACTGCCGGACATGGCTCAGGCTTTCTCTCAGGTTCCTTCCCTGACTGTCATCATGGACCATCTGGGCAATATGCCCGACTTGTCGTCGACCTCCAGAAAGGCCATAGAGGCCATGGCGGCCCTGCCGCACTGTTATATCAAGGTATCAGGCGACTTGCCGGTCGATCGCGACATCGTCGCCTTCATCAGGGACACATTTCCCCCGGACAGGATCCTCTATGCCTCCAACTGGCCGGTCGTCACCGTGCACTCCTCACTCCAGGAACACTGGCAACTGATGCTGGATACCTTTGGCCCTGATGAGGACTTCTTCAAGCACAATGCCATGAGGGCCTATGGGATCCATGCCGATATGCTTACTGTGGAAGGGTGAACATGAGCACATCATCAGCTAAATTCGAGGGAATATTCTGCCCGTCGATTACCATCAGCGACGATCAAGGAGTCATCGACACCGACCTGTGGGGACGACATCTGGACCATCTGATCCAGGCTGGCATTAATGGGGTGCTCCTGTTCGGAAGCATCGGCGAGTTCTATGCCTATGATCTCCAAGAGAAGCGCTCAGCCCTGCAATTCGCCGTCGACCATATACGAGGGCGCATGAAGGTATTCGTCGGAGTAGGCGACACTGACATGGACCGGGTTATGGATCTGACCAAGTTTGCTGGAGAAATCGGCGCCGATGCCGTGGTGGCTGTCAGCCCCTATTATTTCGGTCCTTCGGAACCAACCGCTTACCGATATTTCACCAGCATCGCCCAGGCCTCGGCTGTACCGGTGATCCTCTACAACTTCCCTGCTCGTACAGGTAACGACTGCTCCCCGAAGTTGGTCGCTAGACTGGCCCGGGAATGTCCAAACATCGTTGGCATCAAAGACACCGTGGACACAATCAGCCACACACGCCGAGTCGTATCAGCAGTCAGACGTGTCAGCCCTGAGTTCTCGGTCTTCTCCGGATTCGACGAATACTATATGGTCAATCGCATCTGCGGAGGCAACGGTGTTTTATCAGGTCTGACCAACGTGGAGCCGGAAACCTTCGTGGCCATGCATCAGGCCTATCAAGAGGGCGATTACCGGACTGCACTAGACAAGGCCCGACGCATCAACCACCTGATGGCGATTTACGACACTGCGGATTTGTTCGTGTCGGCCATCAAGGGAGCTGTGCGACTGCAGGGTCTTCCCATCAGCACGCGCATCCGCGAACCAGCCATGCAGATTGATGACGATCAGATGAAACAGATCGAAACCATACTTCGTAGTTGAGCTTTCGTCTGTTGCATCGAACTGGGCCTGGGGAAAGGAACATACCCTTCCTCAGGCCCAGTTGTTTGCCTGTCAGCGATCAGACCAGCTTGCGCTCAAAAGGATCGGAGCTGATGCCGGCGGCCACGATGTCGCGGCTCCACTGCTTGGCCGAGAAGAGCGAATGGTCGCGATAGTTGCCGCATGAAGTGATCTCGGTGCCGGGCACGTCGTCCCAGGTGGCCTTTTCGGCGATGAATTCCAGCGACTCCTTCAGGGCCTTGGCCACATCCTCGGTCGAATGACGGCCCCAGGCAAGCAGGTGGAAGCCCGTCCGGCAGCCGAAAGGCGAGCAGTCGATGTAACCGGGGATGCGCTCGCGCAGGAGCACGGCGATGGTGTGCTCGATGGTGTGCAGCCCGGCAGTTGGAATGGCGTTCTGGTTGGGCTGAACCAGACGGAGATCATAGTTGGAGATGATGTCTCCTTGGGGCCCCTTCTCCTCGTCGATCAGACGAACGTAGGGCGCCTTGACCTTGGTGTGATCCAGCTGGAAGCTCTCTACAATAGGTTTGTCAGCCATTGTTATTTCCTTTCCTGTCGGGCGCCCGGTATGAAAGGCAACCTTGATGAAGTCGTGTATGTCTCATGGTAGGTCGACCTACCTATCAGATTCGGCAGTGCCCCTGACCACATCCACCCCTCCTCTGGCCGAGAACTCGGAGATGACACCCATGAACTGGGGTCCATACTGCTCCAGCTTGTGCTGCCCCACACCATTGACGGCCAAGAAGGTTGCTTCATCAGCCGGACGAAGACGGCACATATCGCGCAGTGCCTTGTCAGAAAAGACAATGTAGGGAGGCTTGCCGATCTTGCGGGCTATGCTGGTCCGCAGGTCGCGCAGCTTCTGGAAAAGTTCCTCATCCTCTGGGCTGGCATCGCTAGCAGCGGCCTGATCGAGACCATCATCGTCGACAGTCGAAGAAGACCTGCCGCCGTAGACCTTGCCCGAGGCGCGTGGGCGTTCCGTCCGCTTGATCTCGTAATGGAAGTCCGGACTGACCGTCTGCGCGGCCTTGGGCCCGAAATGGACCATGGGCAACCGCCCTTCGGTGATATACAGATACCCGTCCGAGGCCATCTGGTTGAGCACGTCACGGATTCGCGCCTCTGGAACCTGATCCAGAGCGCCATAGCTAGGGCACCGATCCAACCCTCGCCGAAGAAGATCCTGCGAGCGCGAACCTCGGAGAATTTGCGCGATCTTGCCGGATCCGAATCCCTGGTTCACATCATGCACGCACCTGCTGATGGCACGGGCCACATCGCTGACGTCGATGGTCGTGAAGGTGCTCAGACAGTTGGAACAGTTCTGGCAGCCGCCGCTGCCCGTGTCAGGATGCCCGACTGGGACGGATTTGCCCTTATCGGCCTCGGCAGGCGAAAGACCTGCGGCCGCCTGGTCCACCTCCTCGCCGAAATACCGCAGCATGTACTGGTGAAGGCAGCCGGTGGTTCGACAGTAACCGATCATGACGTTGAGCAGACGCCGGTGTTCGGCCCTGACTGCTTCAGTCTGCTCACCGGTCAGCCTGTCGTTGCCGTTGTCCATGTCCAAGAGGCGCCTGCGGGTGACGATGTCGCTCTCGTTCCACAGCAGGGAGCAACGGGCTGGCTCGCCGTCACGTCCCGCTCTGCCGGCCTCCTGGTAATAGGCCTCGATGCTCTCAGGCATATTGTGATGAATGACATAACGTACGTTGGACTTGTCGATGCCCATGCCGAAGGCATTGGTAGCCACGACCACCTGCACCTTGTCGTTGACGAAGTCCCGTTGCGCCTGCTCCCTGTCCTGTGCATCCATGCCAGCGTGGTAGCTGACAGCACTGACACCGGCCTTGGTCAGGTCATCAGCCAGAGCCTCGGTCTCCTTGCGGGTGGCGCAGTAGACGATGCCAGAATCATCGCCATGCTTCAGTGCGTACTGGACCACCCAGCGATTCTTGTATTTGCTCTCCAGCTTGATCACGTCGAAGAAGAGGTTGGGCCTGTCGAAACCCGTCACCGCCACGTAAGGATCGTCAAGGCCTAGCATGTATACGATGTCACGCCGAACCTTCTCGGTCGCCGTAGCAGTGAAGGCTGCCACCGTGGGCCGGTCGGGCAGGGATCTGATGAAGTCGCCAATGCCCAAGTAGGCAGGGCGGAAGTCCTGACCCCACTGGGATACACAGTGGGCCTCATCCACCGCCAGCAGGGAAATTTTTGTATGCTGGGCGAATTCCCTGAATCTGGGGGCATCCAGCCGCTCGGGAGCCACGTAGAGGATCTTGCTGCGTCCCTGGGCAGCCTGAGCCAGGGCCAGGAACTGCTCATCCATATCCTGGGTGGAATTAACGAATGAGGCCTGTATGCCGGCATCCTCCAACCCGTCCACCTGGTCCTTCATCAGAGAAACCAAGGGAGAGATGACGATGGTCAGACCATCCAGAAGAGTGGCAGGAATCTGATAGCAAATAGACTTGCCTGCACCGGTCGGCATAACGCCCAGGCAGTCCTGCCCGTTCAGGATAGCCTTGACCAAATCCTCCTGACCCGGGCGAAAGGACTCATATCCGAAATACCTCTTCAGCGCCTGCCCTGCATCCTGGATGTCCACCATGATTCCCCAGTCTATTGCCCCGACAGGAGTCAAGCAGTGGGCGAACGACCATGTGGTCAATCGTCGCTGGAATTCTTAGCTATCCTGCCACTAACCCAGAATGCTGAGCCCCTGGATAGCTGGTAGCTGCCGACGGCTGGTGAGCCAGTAGCTGAACAGGATGCATATGGCGGAGAAGACTAATGTGAAGACCACTTGGGGCCAGAGTAAATACACGGTGACGTATCCCCATAAATCAACATTCATGAAGGGGCTTAAGGTCTTGTACATCCAATGGCCGCGCATAAGGTTGATCATCTGAACCGCCGTTTGCTGCCACCCCCAGAAATTCCAGCCGGAAATCGAATGCCAGAAACCAACACAGATCAACAGCCCTATCAGCAGCAGACATCTGCCTTTTCGATCAAGACGGGCGGCCAGGTCACCCAGCACCTGGCCAAGCAGAACGAAGGCTACCTGCACCATAAAGACATGCAGCGCCAGAGCCAGCCAACGGGACGGCTGCTGGGCATACGACTGGTTAAAGCATGACACACTCCAGGGATCAAGAGTCAGTTTCCAAGGCGAACAGCCCTGTACGAGAAACCTTTGGTAGCTTTCCGTAAAGGGCATCCATCCGATTTGGCCTAGGCTGCTGATAATCGCGACCGCGATCATGAAAGTGGTTGTCGCCAGGGCCATGACCACATTGGAGATGATCTGGGTCCATGCGATTGTGGACCGGGTCACAGCATTGGAGATCAGGGGCCGGAAAGTCGTCAGTGAGCAGACGAAGGCGGTGGCCATGAGCACCATCTCGGTGAACAGACCGGTGAATCCGGAGCTCAAGGGGATGAACCCCATAACTCCCAGAGTGAGGACGAGAGCCCAAATCACAAAGACGGTCAGCCTTGGCATCGCTTGTACGCGCAGGGTCATCCGGGTCTGCACCGCAGGCGACAGGAAGCACTTGATTTGAGCCCAGCCTTCAGCAGGTCCGGCACCTAGGTCGGGGCTGTCTGACCCCGGCTTGGTCTTCGTCCGCACTGCCCCTGCAACTTGCGTGTTATTCATTGTGCCGCTCCTTCCGTTATCTGGACGAAGTAGGTCTGCAGATCCATGGGGGCGACAATAAGCCCCTTGGGCTGCTCGTTAGGCACCGGCCCCTCGAAGCTGACGCGCAGCAGATCGCCGATACGCTGCCTGCTCAGCAGCGGCGGGTCGCTCTGGGCAAGATAGTCCTCCACGTCAGGCGGACGGCCCGTGACAGTGGTCCCCAGGGCAGACAGATCATCCACGCTGAAAGATCGCAGGACCCGCCCCTGGTCGATGATCGTGGCGCGGGAGATGAGCTGGCTGACCTCGTTGATGATATGGGTGGCGATGATCATGGTCGGTCCGCGGTGCTGATAGGCTTCCAGAACGAAGGAGTAGATCCTCTCCCTGGCCGCCGCATCCATTCCTGTCGTCGGTTCATCCAGAATGAGGTATTCCACAGGCAGGCAGAGTCCGATGACGTCCTTGACCACCTGACGCTGCCCCATGGAGAGGGAAGCAAAAGTGTCAGTCAGCCTCAATGCGAAGCTCTTAAGAATACGCTCAGCCAAGTGCCAGTCAAAACCACCGTAAAACCCCTCGGCCATGGCGAATGCTTGTCTAATGTGTCGTCGGGATGGATAAGGCCAGGTTTCGTTGACCAGGGCCACGCGGCGAACGATTCTTGAGTCGCTGACCAGATCGCTTCCATCCAGGTGGATCAGCCCCTGGTCAGGAAGTGTCCTGCCCGCCATCAGATTGCACAGGGTGGATTTGCCGGCCCCGTTCCGCCCGAAGAGTCCGTATATATTACCGGGCTCAAAGCAGAGTGAGATCTCATCCAAGGCCTTCAGCTTTCCGTACGATTTGTCCACCTTGGAAACTGTCAGACTCATTGGTAGACCCTTTCTATGATGGCGTCCAGGTCCTCACGGGATACGTCCAGAGCCTTGGCTTCTTCGACCAGATCCTGGAACCTTCCGTTCAGGAGTTCCCTCCTGCGACGCTCTCGAACGCTCCGGCCCGCACCGACAGTGACAAACATGCCCAGCCCCCGCCGTTTCTCCAGAAGGCCCCGGTCGACCAGCAGGTTCATTCCCTTGAGGACTGTGGCCGGGTTGATCTGGTAGGCAGTCGAGATTTCCGTGGTGCTGGGAATCCTTTCACCATCGGCGACCAGTCCCTCGGCTATGGCTTCGGTCAACCGGTCTGCCACCTTCACGAAAACGGGCCGACCATCCGGTATTTCGATCGCCATCGTTTGACCGCCTTGTCTGCCTTGATTCGGGGCGTCGAATTAGGATCTGCATTACTGTTTATTACTTAGTTACTTGAGTAACTAACCAACAGTCTACGATTTGCTCTACCAACCGTCAAATCAGGTGCAGTCTTTAACCGTCCGTTTTCTCTGCACAGATGCTCTCGCTGCCCTCCTTCATTCCGTCAAGGACGGGCATGCACTCATGTAATTTTGCTTGGCCAGAATGCCGATGAGCACCGGTACCTATAGGGTCGCAGCTGCCAGTAGCTGACGGGTATAGGACTGACTGGGGTGATCGAGGATGGCTTTCACAGGCCCCTCCTCCACCACCTTTCCTTGACTGAGCACCATGACCCTGTCCGCGATGTGCTGAACCACGCCCAAATCATGGGAGATGATGATCATGGACATGCCATTTGACGGATTGCTCTGCTTTCTGGACTGGGCCATGATGGACTGAAGGGTATGAAGAATCCCAACGCGTGCTGAAACGTCAATGGCGCTCATGGGCTCATCGGCCAAGAGTATCCGAGGCTTGACAACAAGGGCCCGGGCTATGGCCGCCCGCTGAGCCTGGCCTCCGGACAGATCGGAGGGATAAGCCGTCATGATCGCGCCTGGGTCAAGCTGAACCTCTGACAAGACCTTGGCCACCCGATCAGCAAGGTCTGTCCCATCTTGACGACGATGCCATAGGTGCCCACTCCCCCTGCGCCTGGCAGCCAGAAGAGGTTCGGCGACTGACCGGCCGATGGTCCACCGCGGGTCGAGGGAGGTGAAGGGGTTTTGAAAGACCAGAGCAGAGTCTTGGGCAAGCGCCTTGGCGGCCGGGGAACCATGCAGAACTGGTCTGCCCTGATATGTCACCTGCCCGGCATCAGGCCTCAACTGACCTAGGAGCAGACGGGAAAGCGTGGTCTTCCCTGAACCGGACTCCCCTATGATCGCCAGGCACTCCCCCGGCAGAAGGGAGATGTCAATTCCGTCAACCGCAGCCTTCCGAGCCATGCCGCTGCCGGTAGAGGCATAGACCTTGGTCAGGCCTTTCCCGGTCAGGATCGGATCGGCATGTGCACCGTCAGTCGTCCTCATGCTTGCCTCCATCTGTGCTCAGCGTCAACTCTCTGGCCGCTCGCACCAGGGTCCTGCCCTGCGGACTGGATGGACTACGCAGAATGCTCTGCGTCTGCCCGCTTTCCACCACTCGCCCTGCTTCGAGGATGTAGCAGTAATCGGCAACCCGAGCCAGGACAGAGAAATCATGGGTGATGAACAGCAGGGAGGCCCCGCTCTGGTCGACCAAGGAGACCAACAGGTCCACAATCTGCCGCTGGGTTATGGCATCCAGGGCCGTGGTCGGCTCGTCTGCCAGAATCAGTCTGGGCTTGGTGACCAGGGCCGTGGCTATGGCCGCCCGCTGCTGCTGTCCCCCGGATAGCTCATGCGGATAGGATCCAGCCAGATCCGCATCCAACCCGACCTGGGCCAATATCTCCATGACCCGCCTGCGCCGTTCCTGGACGCTCAGACGATAGTGGCGGCGAAGAGGAAGCTCAACTTGGCTGTAGATCTTCTTGACCGGGTTCAGGGCCGTGGAAGGATTCTGAAAGATCATGCCCATCCGAGAACCGCGCAGGTCCGCCAGGGACCGGTCGTCCGAACCGAGAATCTGGAGCCCGTCCACCAGAATGGATCCCGACAGGGAGGCCGTCAGTGGTGTGGTGCCCAAAACGCTGCGGGCGATCATCGACTTTCCGGAGCCTGAGGAGCCGATCAGGCCTACCCGCTGGCCGTCCCCGACTTTGAGGTCCACCTGGTCGAGAATGGTGCGGCCATTGATGGACAGGCTCAGGCCGTCAATATTCAGCGACATGATTGGCCTCCCTCGCCTGTATGGACCGCATCCCCGACATGATGATCAGCGTCATCTGATTGCCCGGATTGAAGAGTGAACCGTCCGGCGGCAGCTACGGCAGCCCTGAGCCTGGGGTTGGTAACCGGATCGATGGCATCACGCAGAGCGTCGCCGAATAGGTTCAGAGCAACCACCACCATCGTGACCACCAGGCCAGGCCAGAGCACAGTAAGTGGAAAGACATTGATGAACTTGACCGAAGTGGTCAGTGAGTGCCCCCAGGAGGGCAGGCCGGAGGGAACGCCCACCCCCAGGTAGGTCAACCCTGCTTCAGCCAGAACCGAGGTCCCCGCCGACATGGAAAGCTGCACGCACAGGACGGGAATGACATTGGGCACCAAATGAGTCAAGAAGATTCTGAAGGATCCGACCCCGCTGTGCCGGGCGGATTGCACATAGTCCGACTCTGCCGCCAGGAGCGCCTGGGGCCGTACGATCCGGGCCAGGTTGAGTCCGTAGCCGAACCCGCAGGCCACGACGACCACGGCGATGCTGGGGCCTAGGGGGACAGCCAGAATCAGGGCCAGCAGAACTGTGGGCAGGGAAATCAGGGCGTCGACCAGGACCACGACCGTCTGTGATACTCCTGAACGGCGCGAGACCATGGCCATGACCAGAAGAAGTCCAAGTACGCCTGATAGGAGGACCGCCAGAAGGCTGATGGCCAGGTTGGTGGCCGATCCCGCCATGAGCCAGGAGAGAATGTCTGCCCCGGTGCCATCCGTTCCCAGCAGGTGGTCGCGGCTGGGGGCCTGCCAGATCCGGTACCCGTCGGTAGTCCAAATAGGAACCGGGGTCCAGAACCTGGAAATCAGGGAGACCAGGATCCATATGGCCAGAACAGTCATCGAGTATCGCCCCGAGGCCTTGCGCCACATGCTGGACAACACCACCCGCATCCGTCCGAAGAATCCCAGTTGGCCTGGGAATATGGCCCTCAATCCCAGATGGGGCCTGTCTGCGTGTCCCCAACTCATCAGGCAGCCACCTCCTGTCTGGCCGCACCTCGAAAACGCGGGTCGATCAGCCTATGAATAACGTCCACCAGCAGTCCCAGGAAGAGGAAGAAGGCCGCCAGCAGAAGCAGCTCGGACTGAACAGCCGGAAGATCCCGGTTGCCCACATCGGTGATCAGCATGGAGCCCAGCCCCGGTAGGGCGAACAGGTTCTCGCTGACCATGACCCCGGTGATCATCTCGGCCATGGTCAACCCGATCACCGAAACCAGCTGGGGGGAAGCCAGCCGCAGACCGATGCGCAGAGCAGCCTGGGTCCGGGTCATCCCGCAGGCCATGCCCATGTCCACATACCCCGAAGAGAGCATGTCGCCCAACAAGGAGCGGGTGTACCGCATGATGCCGGCACCCACGATGATGCCGGTGGACAGAGCAGGTAGAATCAAAGCCGCCAAGGCCTGACCCGGCTGAGCCCAGCCGAGAGCAGGAAAGCCCTGGGAGGGCAGCAGGCCAATCAGGCCGCTGCCCTTGGCGAAGAGCATGATCAGCAGCAGTCCTGACCAGAGGGCGGGTACGGATCCGCCCACGATGGCGGCCATGTGGCTGAAGGACTGCATCCGTGGCGAGCGCGCCAAAGCGGCCGCGCAGCCCAGGGGAATGCCCAGCAGCAGGGCCACACCCAGCCCCAGAAGAATCAGCGGGAAGGTGATCTGGGCCCGGACACCAACCTGGGAGGCGATGGGACGGTTGGTCAGAATGGACCTGCCCAGGTCCCCTTGCAGAAAGCCGCTGATCCAGTCCAGATACTGCCTTGGGTAGGAGCGGTCCAGGCCCATCTGCCGACGCAGCCGGTCAACACGCGCAGGCGGAGCATCCAGCCCGGCCATGACGGCGGCCACGTCACCGGCCAGGATGCGCAGTGCCAGGAAGATCAGCAGGGAGATGCCCATCAGCGCCAAGATGAAGAGCACCAGGCGCCGCACTAGGAATTTGGCCATGGCTATCCCCGCCTGTAGGTCACGCCGGACAAGGGCATGAGGGACTGGTTCAGATCGACCGGGAAGCCCTCCAACCCCGTCCGCCAGGCCGTGGTCACCCGGTAGTTGAAGAGCCAATCCGCCGCCGCATCGTTGCTGACAATCCGGGCGGCCTGGGCCAGGAGCCTGTCGGAGTCATCGGCGGAGGTCGTGGCCATGGCCTGCCTATAGAGCTCCTGGACCTGACGATTGTCATAGTTGTAGTAGTAGCCGGGGTTGGCCCACTGATGGAAGTCGTGGCTCTCGCCATGATCCACCAGAGACAGGTCATAGTCCTTGTTGGCATGGACGTCCTGGAGCCAAACCGAGAACTCCACCACCCGCACATCCAGGTCGATGCCCACCTGACGCAGCTGCGAGCGCAGCTGATCGCCCAACTCGCTGCCGTAGGTGTTGGCATAGGTCAGTCGCAGCCTGAGCCGGTGACCGGGACCGTACCCGGCTTGGGCCAGAAGCCGCCGCGCCTGCCCAGGATCGTGGGGGTAGAGCCCGGTCAGATCCTGATAGCCGGGATCCAGGGAGGGTATGGGGCCGCCTAGGGCCCTGTCCGATCCGCCCCGGGAGGCGATCAGCTGCCGATGGTCGATGGCATGGCGGATGGCCTGCCGCACCAGCGGGTCGGATGTGGCGCCACCCTTGCCGTTCATGGCCAGAACGTACTTGTCGGTGTCGTCGCCCGCCTTGACCTGGAAGTCGCGGCTCTTGCGGAAAGGACTGGCCAGGTTCTCGGTGACCGGAGCCAGCACCTGCACATCCCCGCTGCGCAGGGCGTTGACGGCAGCGTTGTCGTCGTTGAGGTAACGGATGACGATGGTTGGCGTCTTAGGCTTGTCGCTGCCCCAGTAGTGCGGATCGGCCTTGAGGGTGACCGAGTCGTTTGGCCGGAAGCTTTCCAGCAGGTACGGGCCGGATCCCACGGCCTGGGTCTTCATGTCGTAATGAGCACGACGGTCAAAGACCAGGCCAGCCCGGCCGCTCAACTGCCAGAGCAGGTCCTGGTAGGGTCTGGACAGCGTCAGGCGCACCGTCAGCGGATCTGTGGCCTCAACGCCCTGGAAGCCCTCCAGCATCTCGCTGCCCTGGTAGTGGCCTGCCATGAGCCCGCGAATGGAGTCGACCACGTCCTGGGCCTGAAGAGCATGACCGTTGGAGAAGCGGATGCCCTCATGCAGCTGGAAGGTATAGACCAGGCCGTCCTCGGAGACATTCCAGCTCCTGGCCAGCCCTGGGCGCACTTGGTTCCGGGAATCCCGCGACACCAGGCCCTGATAGACATTGCCGATCAGAAGCTGATCCAGCGCCGTACCCGACTGGTTGCGGATGTCCAGATTGGTGGGAGCCAGCTTGAGCCCCACCGTGACTGTGTCCGCAACGGTTCCTCCCTCGGCCTGGCCAATAGGCCCACGATGCCCGGTCCACAGGGAGAGCGCCAAGGCCAGGGCCAGCAGGAGACTGAGCAGCTTCCAGGGCAGGGTGTTGCCACCCGACCTCATAGGCCTGATCCTGGCGTTGAGTTCGGGGTCAGTGCTGGGGCCTGACTCCTGGGCCGCCTCTGTATCTGCTGCGGTCACGCTGCCATGGGCATGCGTGCCGTGTCGATCTGCGTTCATTGACGAATCCTTATGCTGTGGTTGACCGCCATTTTGGTCGATCACCGCCCACCAGCATACTCCCCGAAGCCATCACCCAGGCTTATGCGCTTAGGATGGATCCGGAAAGCGCCACGCGCCCGGACAACGGCAGGGGAGGAAGAGACATGCTGCTGGCCATCGACATCGGCAACACCAACATCGAGGTCGGATTCATGGAGGGCGACCAGGTCGCCGCCTCCTACAGGCTGACCACAAGGATCGACCACACGGCCGATGAGTTCGGGCTTCTGCTGGGGCAGCTCATGGCCCTGGCCGGCTACAAGACTGCGGATGTGCAGGATGCCATCATCTCGTCGGTGGCTCCCGCGGTCATGCACGCCGTCAGGTCCTGCCTGATCCGCTTCTTTTCCATCGACCCCATGGTGGTGGGCCCCGGCGTGAAGACAGGCATGAACATCCGTCTGGATGATCCGCGTTCCCTGGGCGCCGACTGCCTGGCTGACTGCGTGGGCGCCTTCCACCGCTACGGAGGGCCAGTCTTGGTCATCGACTTCGGCACGGCCACCACCTTCAACTATGTGGATGACAGGGGCGCCATCCGCTCCGGTCTGATCGTGCCAGGCATCCGTTCCGGGGCCCAGGCCCTTGCCGGTCAGACCGCCCAGCTCCCCCAGGTGGAGATCACCCGCCCTCAGACCATCATGGCAACGGGTACCAGGACGGCCATGCAGGCCGGGCTCTATTACAACTTCCTCGGCGGTCTGGAGCGGATCATTCGCCAATACCGCAGCGAGATAGGCCGGGACTTCCACGTGGTGGCCACGGGCGGCATGGGTCGTACCTTCTCAGAAGACACCGACCTGATCGAGGTCTACGATCCCGAGTTGATCTTCGCCGGCATGTACAGGATTCACCAGCTCAATGCCGATGGCCGACCACACGCTGCACCAGCGCGCCATTGACCTGCAGACTGGCCTGCTTGCCATCCCCGTCAATGCCGGCCAGCGAGCCCACCAGGGCTTGGCCTTCCAGCTGAACCTGCACTGGATGCCTGGACCGGTTGAACAGAAAGACGAAACGCGTCCGATCATCCTTGCTGACTCGCTCAACTCTCAACAGATCGGGGTCGCCCTGGACTGACCTCATATCAGCGATATCCAGGGCCTCCAGCAGGGCAGGAAGAACCTTGGCCAGATCCTGGGCATCCAGACGGCAACCCAGGTAGGCGGCCTTGCCATGACCCCAATCATGGACGGTCATGGCCGGCATGCCATCCATCCCTGTCCAGGGATCCGCCCGGTAGTTAGCCAGGACCTCGGTGCCCTTGTCCAGGTGACTGATGACATCGGCCCAGTCGTGCGCCGTGACCCCGTTGGTCAGGTCCAGGTGATCCAGCAGGCCAGGTGTGCCGTGAGCCATGGGTGCGAACTCCTCGACCGACAGACCCAGCAGGTCCCGAAGCGGCCCCGGATACCCACCGGTCCAGACGCGGTCCTGCTCGTCGGCGATGCCGCTGCCCCAGGTGACGATCAGCCGCCCTCCACCATGCACATACTTGTGCAGCCGCTTGGAGAGGTCAGCGTCAATCAGGTAGAGGGCTGGCAGGACCACCAGCGGATACTCCTCCCATCCGGCCCTGACCGGCAGGACATCGGGCCGGATGGCGTTGTCAAGGAAGGCCCGGTACCAGACCGGCGGCTCCTGGCCATGCTCGACCCGGTCGCTGGGCGATGCTGCCTGGGAGCTGGCCCACTGGCTTGCGTAGTCGAAGACCAGGGCCACCGGGGCCTTGGCCAGCGTACTGCCGGCCAAACCAGCCTGCGAGAGTCCCTCCAGGTCCCCTCCAAGCTGGCAGACGTCACGGAAGACTGCCGTGTCCTCGCCGGCATGAGGCAACATGGCCGAGTGGAATTTTTCCGCGCCAGCCCGGGACTGCCTCCACTGGAAGTAGCAGATGGCATCAGCACCAAGCGCCAGATGAGCCAGGGAGTCGCGCTCCAGCTGTCCGGGCTCCTTGCGGGGGTTGACCGGCCGCCAGTTGACCGCCGAGGTGGACTGCTCCATAAGCCACCAGGGACGCCGGCGGGCGATGGCATCCACCAGGCTGGAGGAATAGGCCAGCTCTTCCAGATGATCCCTGCCAGGCGTCACATAGTGGTCGTTGGCCACAAAGTCCACCTGGTCGCCCCAGTCGTCATAGTCCAGGGCGAATCCGCCGGCGCTGACCATGAAGTTGGTGGTCAGGGGGATGTCCGGGGTGATCTCAGCCAGGGTGTCCCGCTCGGCCATGTAGAAATCCTTGAGGGCATCGGAGCTGAATCGCTCGAAGTCCAGCATGCGGCCCGGATTCTGAAAATTCCCTTGGCCGATGAAACGCGGTGGCAGAATCTGCGAGAAGTCGCTCAGCCTCTGTGACCAGAAATCCGTGCCCCAGGCGCGGTTGACGGCCTCGATGTCCTTGTAGCGGCGGCGGCACCAGCGCTGGAAGGCCCGCATGGCATCGTCGGAATAGTCGAAGCGATTGTGACAGCCATACTCATTGCCCACATGCCAGGCCACCAGATAGGGGTTGTCCCGGTAGTGCTCGGCCATGGCCCGGCAGAGTTTCAAGGCGTAGGAGCGGAAGACCGGCGAGGTGGGCCGCCAGTGCTGCCGGGCCCCGGGCCAAACCGTGTCGCCACGCTCGTCCCTGAGCAGAACCTCAGGATGGGCCTGGGTTAGCCACAATGGAGGCGAGGCCGTGGCCGAGGCCAGGTTCACCCCGATGCCCGCCCGGCCCAGCTTGTCGATGATCCGATCCAACCAGTCGAAATCGAAAACCCCCTGGCTGGGCTCTATGCGCGACCAGGAGAAGACCGCCAAGGCCACCACGTTGACCCCTGCCTTGGTCATCAGCCTGATATCCTCATCCCATGTATCCTCAGGCCACTGGTCGGGGTTGTAGTCGCAGCCGTACCAGAGGGACTGCTGACCCTTGAGATGCTTGGGCCATCGATAGGGCCGCCGTGTCGGTTTGCTCATGGGTAGAACCTCCTGGTCCGTCTCAAACCTCGGACGGGGATGCCTGCCGCGTCCACGTCGTCCCGCGGCTCGGGGATCCCCTGACCATTATGTCTTACCAGTCTGACTGTTCAGGCTTTTCCTTGAGGCTCCAAGGGAACGGAAGAGGTGAAAGTTCGATCAACCCCGGTGAAGGGGTCCGTGAATTCCAAGCGACGGGCCACCAATTGCAGTGGTCTGGAGAAGTCGTCATAGGCCCGGGACTGGATTCGGGGGTAGAGATCGTCACCCACTATGGGCAGCCCCAGAGCGTTCATGTGCACACGAAGCTGGTGGGTCTTGCCGGTCTTCGGGTAAAGGGTGTAGGTGGCCAGGCATCCCAGGCCCGCCGTCAAATCGACCCGAGTAACCGCATTGACAGGCCCTCGCTCCTCCCAGGCCTGGAGAACCCCACGGCGTTTGATCACCCTGGAGCGGCGCTCTAGCGGGAAGACCCGGGGCGGATCCAGGTGTCGCACGGTGCCGGTCCGCGAGCGAGCTATGGGTCGCACCGGCGCCAGACACTGGTAGATCTTGCGCACGCGATGCTCCTGGAAGAGCATCTGATAGGCCCGCCTGGCAGACGCATCTCGCACCAGAACCAGCACGCCTGCCGTGGCCCTGTCCAGTCGGTGGGCAGGGATGATGTCGGGCTCCCCGTAGAGTCGGCGCATTCGGATCAGCACAGTACTGGCGTACCACATCCCTCGAGGCATAGTAGCCAGAAAATGGGGCTTATCGACCACAATGATGCGCTGGTCCTCGTAGATGATTCTGGGTTCGAAAGGGATCCGCGGCTCCTCCAGGACCATCCGGTGCCCCCGCTGCCCGGACTCGACAGCCATGGGACCCTATTCCACCGTGACAGACTTGGCCAGATTGCGGGGCTTGTCCACATCCAGACCCTTGAGCCGGGCCATGTCCAAGGCGAACAGCTGCAGGGGGACCACGTCCACCAGGGGGCTTAGCAGGGTTGGGCAGGGCGGCCTCCAAAAGACCACGTCAGCATAGCGGTCGGCGTCCGGGTCGCCCTCCTCGGCCACGACAATGGTGAAGGCGCCACGGGCCTTGACCTCCTCGATGGCCGAGATGACCTTGTCGTGCAGCACATTGCGGCCCCGTGCGCTGGGTACGATGACCACCACAGGCTCTCCCGGCTCCACCAGGGCGATAGGCCCGTGCTTGAGCTCGCCAGCGGCGAACCCCTCGGTGAAGATGTAAGCGATCTCCTTGAGCTTGAGCGCCCCCTCCAGGGCCACCGGATAGCCCACATGCCGACCCAGGAAGAGGAAGGAGCGGGCCTTGGACATGCGCTGAGCCGTCTGCCTGATGACCTCGGCCTGTCCGTCCAGCACCTTCTGGATCTTGGCCGGCATGGCCTTGAGGCTGTCGATGGTCTGGTGGATCTCGTCTCGATACATGGTGCCCTTGACCTGGGCCAGGTAGAGACCCAGCAGGTAGGCCGCCACGATCTGGGCCAGGAAGGCCTTGGTGGAGGCCACAGCCACTTCGGGGCCGGCGTGGGTGTAGAGCACAGCGTCGGACTCCCTGGGGATGGTGGACCCCTGGGTGTTGCAGATGGCCAGAACTCGTGAACCCTGCTCGCGTGCGTGGCGAAGCGCCATCAGCGTATCCATGGTCTCTCCTGACTGGGATATGGCCACGACCAGGGTGCGCGGGGTCAGAATGGGATCACGGTAGCGGAACTCATGGGCCAGCTCGACCTCCACCGGGATGCGGACCCAGTGCTCGATGGCGTACTTGGCCACCAGCCCTGCGTAGGAGGCCGTTCCGCAGGCCACAACAATGATCTTGTCGATCTGGCGGAAGACCTCCTCATCGATGTGGACCTCGTCCAGATCCAGGTCGCCCGACTCGTCGTATCGGCCCAACAGGGTGTTGGAGACGGCAGCCGGGTCCTCGTGGATCTCCTTGTCCATGAAGGAGTCCCATCCGCCCTTTTCGGCGGCTGAGGCATCCCAGTCGACGGTATAACGGCGGGGATGCTCCACCGGGTGCCCTTGGAAGTCCGTGACCTTGACCTGGTCCGCGCTGATGCAGACGGCCTGGTCCTGCCCCAGCTCCATGGCCTGGCGTGTATAGGCTACGAAGGCCGCCACATCGGAGCCCAGGTAGTTCTCCCCGTCTCCCAGGCCGACCACCAGCGGCGAATCGTGTCGGACGCCCACCACCAGATCAGGCTGACGTGAGTCCACAGCCAGGATGGTGAAAGCTCCCTTGAGCATGCGGGCCAACCGCCTGATGGCCTCGAAGATGTCGGGCTGGCCGGTGGCATCGACGATCTCCTGGGCAATCTTGCCCAGAAGCTTGGCCGCCACTTCGGTGTCCGTGGAGGACACGAAGGTGTATCCCTCGGTCTCCAGGTCCAGCCGCAGCCTTGAGGCGTTCTCGATGATCCCGTTGTGGATCAGCGCGACCTTGCCGTCGCGGCTGGTGTGGGGATGAGCGTTGACATCAGTGGGTTCGCCATTGGTGGCCCAGCGGGTGTGCCCGATGCCCACGGTGGCTTCGGGCATGGGCTTGGTCTTCAGATCAGCAACCAGATTGCCCAGACGCCCCGCCTTCTTGCGTATGGCCACCTGCGTCATTCCCGGGGCAGCAAGAGCCACTCCAGCCGAGTCATAGCCCCGGTACTCCAAACGTTCCAGACCCTTGAGGCAGACCTCCAGGGGCCTGCCGCAGGCCGTCCGCACCGATCCCGCATAACCGACGATTCCGCACATGGACCCCAGTCTAGCCATGGGAGTTCCGCCGTCGCCTGTCCGGAAGGCTTCTTGCCGGAATTTCTACAACCTGGACAGGGCCTGAGCCTGCTGAGCCTAGAGTACGGTATGCAAGAATTCAGCGAACCTCTCGGAGTGCGGATGGTCGATGATGTCAGGGCCTCCCTGCTCCACCACGACTCCCTGATCCATGAAGACGATCTGCTCGGCCACCTCGCGGGCGAAGCCCATCTCATGGGTGACCACCACCATGGTCATGCCCTGTTGGGCAACCTGCCTCATGACCCCCAAAACCTCTCCCACCAGCTCAGGATCCAGGGCTGAGGTGGGCTCGTCGAAGAGCATGATGTCGGGGTGCATGGCCAGGGCTCGCGCGATAGCCACACGCTGCTGCTGACCGCCGGAGAGCTGGGCAGGATAATAGTCCATCCTGTCCTCCAGCCCTACACGTTCCAGCTGGGCCTGAGCCTCCTGGCGGGCTTCGGCCTTGGGAACCCGGCCCACATGGACCGGCGCTTCCATGACGTTCTCCAAGGCAGTCATGTGGGGGAAGAGGTTGAAACGCTGGAAGACCATGCCGATCTTGGATCGCTGCCTGGCAATAGCCTTGTCATCCAGGGTCTGCAGCACAGAACCTTTGCCGGTATTGATTTTCCTGTATCCCGTCAGCTCGCCATCCACATAGATTTCGCCTGCTGTGCGGGTCTCCAGCTGGTTGATCAGCCGCAGCAGCGTTGACTTGCCTGAGCCGGAAGGCCCCAGGACGGCCGTAACCGTGCCGGGCATGACTTCCAGGTTGATCCCCCGCAGTACATGCTGGTCGCCGAATACCTTGTGCACATTCCTGATGACGATAGCCGGATTCTTATTGACTTGCCCATTTTTCCTGGTCTGCCTGTCCTCGTCCATGATTTTCCTCCTGCGCTCAGGCGTTCAGCCCGGCCATCATGACCTTGTTGACCTTGTCAGTTTCCTGACGGGTCTGCGGGTCCTCGCCATCCTTGCCGTCCTTGGCCCCTGATCCGGCCAGGGGTCGCGAGTCGAAGCCCTTGCCGTAGTGCTTCTCCAGCTGGGCCTGAATGACCATCAGAACGGAGGTGATGACCAGGTACCAGATGCAGGCCACGATCAACAGCGGGATGGTCTTGTAGATGCGGTTGGCGATGGCGTTGGTGGCGAACTGGAGCTCCAGGGTGAAGGGCACGGCAAGGGCCAGGGATGTGGTCTTCAACATGCCGATGGTTTCATTGCCGGTAGGCGGCACGATGATGCGCATGGCCTGAGGCAGGACGATCCGTCGCATGATCATGGAGGGCGGCATGCCCAGAGCCTTGGCGGCCTCCTCCTGGCCGGGGTCCACAGCCTCGATGCCGGCGCGGACGATTTCGGAAAGGTAGGCAGCCTCGTTCAGTCCAAGCCCCAGAACCGTCGCCACGGTGGCGTTGAGCACGGTCTTGGTGTCGATGCTCCAGAACTCCGGCCCGAAGGGGATGCCTATGGCCAGCTTGGGAATCAGCACGGAGAGCAGGCCCCAGAAGACCAGCTGGGTATATACAGGAGTGCCGCGGAAGAACCAGATGAAGAACCAGCTGACCCAACGCAGGACCGGATTGGACGACTTGCGCATGACCGCCAGGATGATGGCCAGGATTGTGGCCAGAACCATGGCGTAGACGGTCAGCAGAAGGGTCCACTTGATGCCGTCCAGGACATGCTCGTTGAAGAGATACTTCCAGACCGTGGGCCAATCAAAGTTGGGATTGGTCACCATGCCATGGATCAGCATGGCCACGAAAACGGCCACGATGACGGCGGCCACGATCGGCCCCGGCTTGCGCACCGGCCTGGCCTCTATTCTGCCGGGGATCTGAATCTGGTCCGTCCCCTTCTTGGTATGCATCTCCTGCTTCCTTCCGCACCGCTGAACTTATTCAGGCCCAGCCTAACCAGCCGGGCCAACCGCTAGGCGCAGTCCGGTTGTTGAGCCGGCCCGCGCCTAGAGGCCTGTCTCAGTCAGAGACCGCAGGGTTGATCTCCGCCTTTTCGACTGCCCCGCTCTGGACGCCCCAGTTCTTGAGGATCTTGGCATAGGTGCCGTCGTCGATCAGCTTCTGGAGCGCCGCCTGGGTGGCCTCAGCCATGCCGCTGCCCTTCTTCAGAGCGGCGCCTTGCAGGACGATGTCGGTATCCTTGCCCAGCTTCTCCAGCTGACCGTCGGTCTGCTTGATGGCATATCCGGTCACCTGGGAGTCGGCGTAGAAGACGTCGATCTTTCCGTTGACCACCGCTGTGGCGGCATCGGTCTGCTGCTTGTAGGACTGCACATCCACCGGCTTCTTGCCCTTGGCCTTGCACTCGGCCGAAATCTTGTCGGTCGCCTGCTGCTCTTCGATGGTGCCTGTCTGCACACCGACCTTGACGCCGCAGATGTCGTCAGGATTGATCTTGTTGGGGTTGCCTTTTTTGACTGCAAAGGCCGTGCCTGCCTTGAAGGTGGTGACGAAGTCAACCGACTGCATCCGCTCCTTGGTGATGGTGAAGCTGGAGATGCCCGCGTCGTACTTGCTGCCGATAGCCGGGATGATGGTATCGAAGGAAGCGCTGACCATCTCCCCCTTGAGCCCCATCACCTTGGCAATGGCGTTGGACAGGTCGACGTCATAGCCGATCGGCGTCTTTCCGTCCTCATCCATGAATTCACCCGGAGCATACGAGGTCTCCATGCCCACAGTCAGCTTGCCGTCCTTGGAAACCGACTCGGGCACCTTGGCCGCGATGTCCGGATCCTTTTTGATGCCACTGACGTCAAAAGCCGCCGGATGGGAACTTGTTGTGGACTTGCCCGATGCACTGTTGCTGTCCGCCTCGTCGGTGGTTCCGCAGGCCCCGAGGGAGGCCAGCAGGGTGACACTCAGAGCCGCCGCCAGCACCGCCTTGATCTTGCCCATGTCTCTTCTCCTCTTCCGGACCGCCCGAGGCGACCCTCCGTATCCCTTGATCGACATGCACTATTATGCACACATTTGTATTTTTATGCATCCAGCTGATTGTTGATCATCGATTGCAGTTTGTTCTGCAGGGCAGATTTTGGCTCCAGCTCAAGCTTCAGAAGCTTATAGAACACTGCCAATCGTCTTAGCTCCGGGCGTGTCGATCTGCATAGTGCAAGGAAATATCAGGAGGCAGCCGGCCTATCCGAGAATCAGAAAGTGCATCAGCAGGTGTCTCAGCCCCGACGGTTCCGGTAGCGCATGGCCCTTTGGGCCTCGCGGCGGTCCTGCTCCTCCCGCAGGGACTGACGCTTGTCATACTCGCGCTTGCCTCTTGCCACGGCGATCTCCACCTTGACTCTGCCATCCTTGAAATACAGGCTCAGGGGGACAATGGTGTAGCCCTTGGCCTGAATCTGCCGCTCCAGGCGAATGATCTGCCTGGCATGCAGAAGCAGCTTGCGCTTGCGCTTGGGGGCATGGTTATTCCAGGTGCCATTGAGGTATTCAGGGATATTGGCGTTCTCCAGCCAGACCTCGTGCCTCCGGTCGATGCTGACAAACGACTCGGCCAGGGAAGCCCGCCCCTCACGCAGTGACTTGACCTCAGTCCCGGTCAGAGCTATGCCGGCCTCGTACCGATCCTCAATCTGGTAGTCATGACGAGCCCTGCGATTCTGGGCGATCATGGTTGTGCCGGTTTCCTTAGCCATAATATCCTCCTCTGGATCGCGCCAAGGAGGCTACCTGGCACTCCGGACAGCGATAGTAACGTTCCAAGCGGCGGACCTGGCCCGCAACGGCATCAGTAATGAACGTATTGGTAGTTGCCGGCCCCATAGACCGTCTCATAAGTCGGGAAGGAGGCGAAGCCGGTGCCTCCTTCGGAGATGAGCACCGATCCATCTGCATTGACCCGCTCGACCACAGCCACATGGCCATAGGTCCAGTCAGCGTTCCAATTTGTAACTCGCTGGCCGCGGGCGAAGACCATGGCAGCACCGACATGGGGGGTGTTGTTGACCAAATAGCCAAGGCCACGTGCCTTGCCGGCCCACTCAGCCCCGTTGCCCATATAGGATCCCACAGGCAGGGAGAGCTGCGAGCGGCGGATGTAGGCCCAGAGCGTGCACTGACGGGCAGGATAAGCGCTGCCGCCCACCGAGTTGCCGGTGGGATGGCCGTAGCAGAACCCAGAACCCTCAGGACAGCTGCCAGGCACCCCGTAATTCATGCCGGAGGCACCTCCACCGCCCCCGTTGCTCGGCGGAGCCGGCTGCGGAGCCGGCGATGGTGCGGAGCCACCACCGCCGATCTGCTGGGCGCCGCCGGCATGAGGATCGGCCCCGCCGCCGGCATTGCCAGTGTTGAGGGAATCGATCATAGACTCGGTGGCCACAATATCAGCGGCCTCACGGGCCGATTGCGTGGTCAGGGCGGCCTTCTGCCCCTCCAGCTGCTTGCGTGCTGCAGTTCCCTGGTCGCGCAAGGCCTGCAGACTGTCCTGCTTGGCTTGCGCCGCGGCTGCTGCCTGCTGGGCCGCTGCCTGCTGCTGGTCGGCCTTGGCCTTCAAGGTGCTGATCTGCTCCTCGATGGCCTCGAGGCGCTGCTTGCGATTCATGGACGAATTGAGGGTGTTGGCGGCATCATTGGCCGTGTTGGCCTCGGATCGGGTCACGGCTGCATCGGACTGCATCTTGTCCACAAAGTCCTTGGTGCTGGAGGACTTGGTCACCACGTCCATGACCTGTGAGGCCTCAGAGCCGTGGAAGCTCTTTCTCGCCATCTGCGCCACACCGGCCTTGGCATCGTCATAGTCGATGCCGGTCTGACGGATCTTGGCCTCCAGGTCGGCACGATCCTTGCGGGCCGCTTGCAGTCTGTCGTTGGTGGCCTGAACAAGACTGTCGGCCTGCTCGGCCTGCTGCTGAGCTTCGACAGCGCTCTGCTGGGCCGCCGGGATCTGGTTGGCAGTCAGATCGTTGAGGCTGAGAATCTGGTCGGCCAGCTCGCTGTTGACACCCGCCAGCTTGCTCTTGAGAGCCTCATGGCTCTGCACCTTCTGCTGATAGCTACTCCAATCGGCCCGGGCCGGTGCAGGGGCCACTGTCAGCCCCAGGATCCCACCGCCCAGCATCATGGCCAACGACCCCACCAGGCCGCAGATGGCTTCCAAGTGCTTCGTACGATTCATGGTCAAGTCCTCACTATCACTTATCCATGCTAGTCATCATTATGGCAGAGTTCGGGCCCATAAGGACAATCGGCCCGTCGCTGCGGATCAGGTCCTCAAATACCGCCGCAGGGAGATGGAAGAAGCCAATGCGGACAGAAGCATGGCCCCCAGGATAAGCGCCGGGGCCATGAGCAGGACCGTGGACTGGTCCACGTAGGGCATCCACTGGACCGTCCGGGCCAGCCAATCCGTGATGAAAAGCTTGACGATGGCGCTCAGAGCGCCGACAGCCAGAAGAGATCCCAGCAAGGACGCCACCACGCCCTCCAGGATGAAAGGCAGTCGTATGGTCCAGTTGGAGGCTCCCACCAGTCTCATGATCTCGGTCTCGTTGCGACGCGAGGCTGCGCTCATCCTGATGGTGGTGCCAGTCAGCAGGATGGCTACGATCACCATGACTACAGCCAGGACCAGGGTGACTGCCGTAGCCCTGTTGAGGATCTTGAAGACAGGGTCGAATATCTGACGCTGGTCGGACACCTCCTCTACGCCGTCGCGTCCGGACAGCACCTCGGAGACCACCTGGTACTTGGTTGGATCCTTGAGTTTGAGACGCAGGGAGGCCTGCATGTCCGCTGCGGTCATGGTCCTTCCCTCGTATGTGCCGTTGGGGTACTGCTTGAGGAAGGTGTTTTTGAAGAAGTCCTCCCTGCTCTGGTAGGTGATTTTTGCCACAGAGTCGCGCAGCTCGGTATTGATGGTGTTCTCCAGCTTGACGATCTCGGCGTTGGTGGGCGCCTTGCCGGTCGCGCAGGATGCCGCCTGGCTGGCGCCGTCCGGGCATAGCCAGACCACCACCTCTACTTGGTCGTACCAGTCCCCCTTGGCCTTGCTGATCTGGGCCTGCATGAGTCCCGATGCGCCGATGAAGAGGAAGGAGATGAACGTGACCAGCATGACCGAGAGGATCATGGAACCGTTGCGCCGCAGGTTGTCCCAGGTGCTGGAAAGGATGAACCGCAGTCTCATCGTGCCGCCTTCTTCTTGTCATGATGCTCATCCCGAGCCTGTGCGCCGCTCTTTTGCTGGGGCTTCCTGGCCGCCTTGGGGGCTTCAGGGGGAGCAGGCGGGGCCGGCGGGGCCCCCATGGACTCGGCATCGTAAGACTCAACATCATGATCTATTTCATTCGTCGAGTCCTTTTTACCGGTCCTGCTCTTGCCGGAGGATTCTTTTGAGGATTGCGCGCCATCCTGCTTCATTCGGACCGTAGCCTGACCGGATTCGCCGGTCGGTTGGGCTGGGCTGGAGACATTGGGCCTCTTGAACTGTTGTTCACGATCAGCAGCCTCAGCCGAGGATTCCTTCAACGGTTGGCGGTTTTTGACTTTGTCATCTTTCTTGGGCCCGCCTTGACCATGGTCATGATTGTGATCGTCATGCGCTAGACCCTTGCGGTCACGACCTGGGTTCCTATCCTGCTCTCGACTGCCCGCATCTTCGGGCCGCGGAGCAGCTTCCGAACCACGAGCGGACTTCCGAGACTTCCTGGAGGCTGCAGGTTCTGCGGGTTCTGCTTGGGGACGATTCCCGGATTCGGCGTGATCGGTTCCTGCCTTGCGCTGGTCTTTGTCACCGGAACCTTCGCTCGACTGACCCGGTCGATCCTGGCTGCCCTGAGACACCGGTGCAGGTCTGCGGAATCGTTCGTCAGAATCGGAATCGGCCTTCCGATCGGGCTGCCTCGCAGAGGCTTCTTCATGCTGACTGGAATCTTCCTGCGCAGACTCAAGACTGCCCAGGCCCTTCCCCCAGGTCAGGGTGTCCTCGACCGAGGTGAAGACCTGCCCATAACGTCCTGTCCTCCCCGAATGCATGGACTTGGCCAGCCGTGCGATTCCCTCATCGCCATACTGACCCTGGTCGACGGCCTGTGCCGCCGCCTGGACCACCTGCTTGGCCCCCTTGGTTCCATCCGCGATGGGTTCGGTAGCCGAGCTATTCCCATCCTGCACGACAACCTGCACCGGACGGCGCCCTCCAACACCAACCTCACGAGCACGGTCCAGGGCATCGCCGTCGGCGGGATCCCCGATGGCATGATGGGAGCGCGCCGCAACCTCGGCATCGGGGAAGAAGCGCGAAGAATCGTAGGAGCCGTGGGCCTCGTCGCGCATGATCCGACCCGTATGCAGCTCCACCACCCGCTTGCGCATGGAGTTGACGATCTCCTCGTTGTGGGTGGCCATGACCACAGTGGTGCCGGTCCGGTTGATGGCATCCAGAACCTCCATAATGCCCAGGGAGGTTGTGGGATCTAGATTGCCTGTGGGCTCGTCAGCCAGCAGGATTTCCGGATTATTGACGTAGGCACGGGCCAAAGCCACCCTTTGCGCCTCGCCGCCGGAAAGCTCATGGGGGTAGTTTTGCTCCTTGCCCGTCAGCCCCACGGTCTTGAGCACCTGAGGAACCAGAGTCTTGATGGTGGATCGACGTGCGCCGATGACTTCCAGCGTGAAGGCCACGTTCTGCCATACAGTCTTGTTGTTGAGCAGCTTGTAATCCTGGAACACAAAGCCGATGGAGCGCCGATATCCTGGAATCTCACGGTTGCGCAGGCGTCGCAGATCGTTGCCGGCCACGCGGATCTCCCCCTCGGTGGCCTCCTCCTCGCGCAGAAGCAGACGAAGCAGGGTGGTCTTGCCCGACCCGCTGGCGCCCACAAGGAAGACAAAATCCCCACGATCGACATCCAGGTTGATGTCATCCAAGGCGGGACGGGACCCCTTGGGGTAGATCTTGGTCACGTCCTTGAGCGAAATCAACGCCATTGACTCTCCGTTCCTCGGTATTCCCCTACAGAGGCTATCAAGAAGACCGACACTACACACTCATGAAACACCGACCCGGATGAGGCCGAGCGCAGGTTTATTTGCTGGCTTCCTCCTCACGGGCCTGAACCCGCTGCTGATGCCGCCAGCGGATGCCGGCCTCTATGAAGGCATCGATGTTGCCGTCGAAAACGCCCTGGGTATCAGAGGTCTCGTATCCGGTGCGCAGATCCTTGACCATCTGGTAGGGATGCAGGACGTATGAGCGCATCTGATCACCCCAGCTGGCTTTGATGTCGCCGGCTAGCTCCTTCTTCTTCTTGGCCTCCTCTTCGTGCCGCAGAACCAGCAGCCGGGACTGCAGAACGGCCATAGCAGCCGCACGGTTCTGAATCTGGCTGCGCTCATCCTGCATGGTGACCACGATGTTGGTCGGCAAATGGGTAATACGCACGGCCGAATAGGTCGTGTTGACACCCTGGCCGCCTGGGCCGGAGGAGCAGTAGGTATCCACTCGGATATCCGAATCGGGGATGTCGATGTGGTCGGTTGGCTCCACCAGGGGGATGACCTCGACGGCGGCGAAAGAGGTCTGCCGTCGGCCCTGGTTGTCAAAGGGCGAGATCCGCACCAGACGATGGGTGCCGCCCTCCACTGAAAGCCGACCGTATGCATAGGGGGCGTCCACCTGGAAGGTGGCCGACTTGATGCCGGCCTCCTCCGCGTAAGAGGTGTCCATGACCTTGGTGGAGAAGCCGTGCCGCTCAGCCCACCTCATGTACATGCGCAGGAGCATCTGGGCCCAATCGGCCGCATCCACCCCGCCTGCTCCTGAGCGGATGGTGACCACAGCGGCGCGCTCATCGTACTCTCCGTCCAGCAGGGTCTGAATTTCCATATCGTCGAGATCGGACCTCAAAGAGTCGATCTCCTTGCGCGCCTCCACCAATGTGTCCTGATCGTGCTCCTCCTGGCCCAGCTCCTGCAGAGCTTGTACATCGTCCAGCCGAGAGGAGGCGGACTCCAGATGCCTGAGCTGGGATTGCAGAGCAGAGAGCCTGCTGGTCACCTTCTGAGCATTCTCCTGGTCGTCCCAAAGTCCAGGCGCGCTGGCCTGACGCTCCAGATCAGCAATCCGGGAGCGCAGACCCTCCGGATCCAGCGCCTTGGAAATCGTCTCGTACTTGGCCTTGGCCTGTTCCAATGCCTGAGCAAAATCCATCTCTGCCATACCGTCTCACCGCTTTCCAGACCGGCTCCGCACGAGTCGGCCTCTGTCTTCATTCCCATTTGCCTGCCTGTGACGGCCGGATTCCCGCCGACCGGACGGGCCGGGTCAAAGGCCGCTGAAGATGGCGGGAATGACAAGACTGGCCAGCAAAGCCACGGCAATGACCAGGCAGACCGCCCTGGCTGTGTTGCGGCGCCGACGTTCCCGGCGCTCACGCTCATGACTGTAGGCACTCATAGTTGATAATTTTACCTATCGGCTGGGACCTGGCTGGCGACCATCCAGACCCGACTGTCGGACGGACCGTCTCTGTTTGAGCGTCGACCGGTTTATCCTGTAAGACAGCTTATGCCAATACGAGAGCACCGCCTGAAGGAGGAACGATGAGCACAGCACGCACCGCATGGGGTTGGGGCCTGGCCAGCCAGGACGAGCAGGGCCGGACCCTGGACGTCTGGTACCCCAAGGCCGAGATCTCGACGCCGCCGACCCCGGCAAGCCGTCCCAACCACGGCTTTGGCGACCAAGTCAACAGCCAGCCGGACGCCCGCGGCATCCGAAAGGTTCCGGTCTTCACTGTGGCCGATCTGGATGGCCCGATAGCCAATGCAGCCGATGCCTATCTGCGGCTTCATCTGCTCAGCATGCGGCTGGCTCCTCCCAACAGCATGAACCTGGACGGGATCTTCGAACAGCTCAACACGGTGGTCTGGACCAACTACGGACCCTTTGCCGTTGAGGACTTCGCCCTGCGCAGGTCAGCGGTCATGGCTGCAGCCAGCCGGTCCATGCCGGGCATCCCGGTGACACAAGTAACGGTGCTGAGCGTGGACAAATTCCCCCGCATGGTGGATTATGTGGTTCCCGAGGGAGTGCGCATCGGCAACGCCGACCGGATTCGGCTCGGCGCTCATCTGGCGCCGGGAACGACGGTCATGCATGAGGGCTTCGTCAATTTCAACGCTGGAACTCTGGGCCACTCCATGGTCGAAGGACGGATCTCCCAGGGAGTCGTGGTCGGCGACGGTTCGGACATCGGCGGCGGAGCCTCCATCATGGGCACCCTGTCCGGCGGAGGCCGCCATCGGGTCTCCATCGGTCAGCACTCCTTGCTGGGAGCCAACGCCGGCATCGGCATCTCCCTGGGCGACGACTGCGTGGTTGAAGCCGGGCTCTACGTCACCGCTGGCACCAAGATCGGCCTGGGCGACCAGGAGGTCAAGGGGGCGGAACTCAGCGGACGGGATCATCTGCTCTTCATCCGCGACTCCCGCACGGGCCAGGTCAGAGCCCTGCCCCGCAAGAAGGGGATCGAGCTGAACGAGCGGCTGCACGCCAACTGAACCCAGGCAGCCATAGGATTCAGCGCTGCTCTATGGGCAGGTAGTCACGCGGCCCCTGACCGGTATAGACCTGCCGGGGTCTACCGATTTTCGTGTCAGGATCGTCCAGCATTTCCCGGTACTGGGCGATCCATCCGGGGATGCGACCCAAGGCGAAGAGCGTGGTGAACATCTCCGGGTCGAAGCCGATGGCGCGGTAGATGAGCCCGGTGTAAAAATCCACGTTGGGATAGAGGTGCCGCTCGACGAAGTAGTCGTCATGCAGGGCCAGGTCCTCCAGCTCCAGGGCCACGTCGAAGAGCTCTGCGTCCTCGGCGTTCCTATCCTGGTAGGGCTCGTCCATGAGCTTGTAGAGCCACTGCTTGGCTATTGCCGCGCGCGGGTCATAGGACTTATAGACCCGGTGGCCTAGACCCGCGATTTTCCGCCCCTCGTTCTTGGCCTGGTCCACATAGCCTCGCACGCCCAGACCGGAATCCCGTATGTTCTTCAGCTGGCGCAGCACGGCCTCGTTGGCTCCGCCGTGCAGGGGGCCTGACAGGGTATTGATGCCGGCGGCCACCGCAGAATACAGATTGGCCCGGGCCGATCCGGCAATCCTAACCACTGAGGTGGAGCAGTTCTGCTCATGGTCGGCATGGATGATCAGGAGCTTGTCCAAGGCTTGCACCTTGAGAGGATCGGCCTGATAAGGCTGGTAGGGCATGGCGAAGCTCATCCGCAGGAAGTCCTCCACATAGCCCCAGGTCCTGTCCGGGTAAAGCAGGGGCTGGTCGCGGCGACGACGGTGGATTAGAGAGACGATGGTGCGCACCTTGGCCATGATGATGGCGCTGGCCTCCTCCAGCTGATCAGGATCATCAACATTGCAGGTGTCGGGGTGAAAGCCTGCAAGGGCGTTGACCGCCGCGGCCAGCACACTCATGGGATGAGCCTGGCGGGGGAAGGATGAGAGCAGATGGCGGAAGTCCTCCCCTACGACCGTGTAACCCAGGACATGGCTGCGGAACTGCTGGTACTGCTCGGCATCAGGCAGCTCGCCATGGGACAGCAGCCAGGCCACTTCGAGGAAATTGGACTGCGCGCACAAGTCCTCTATGGCATAGCCCCTATAGCGCAGTATGGATCGCTTGCCGTCAATGAAGGTTATTCCCGAAACGCACTGAGCTGTGGTCTGGAAGCCGGGATCGAGCGTGACCCAGCCATCGTTGCGCAGGGAGGAGACCAGAATGCCGTCGGGCCCCTCGGTGGCGCGGACCAATGGCAGATCAACCTGGTCGGAACCGATGGACAACCGTGCTGTAGACACCACGCACCTCCTGTCAATCAACCAGTGAGGTGCCAGTGAGAGTCGACGGCCATGCCGGATCAGGCTACCGGCACCTGTACCGGCGTGGAATTGCCGACATGCTAACAGAAACAATCACGACTTCGATTACCGGCTTGTAACCGCAAGCAGGAATCCGCCGCCTCCACCAACGATGCGCAGGTCCAAGCCAGTGCCGTCTTCGCTCCCGCAGCAGCTTGCCGGCACAAGGCCAATGAAGCAAGTGCAGGTGTCCAACAGGGTCGGCATCAAAAAGGGATCCAAGAGCATCCACATTGTGGACATTCCTAGATCCCTTATAGTGCTGATTCGGCCTCGGACAGCCTTCTGGCTCAGTCCCTGGTCGTCAGGATGACAGGTCCCTGCTCGGTGATGGCGATGGTGTGCTCGCTGTGGGCGCCGCGCGATCCATCTGCAGAACGCAGGGTCCACCCATCCTTGGGATCCTGGTAAATCTGATCGGTGGTCGCTAGGAACCAAGGCTCAATGGCGATGACCAGACCCGGGCGCAGCTTGTAGCCGTGATGGGGAGTGCCGTCGTTTGGCACATGGGGATCACCATGCATGATCCGCCCTACCCCGTGTCCGCCGAACTCCAGGTTGACGCTGTATCCGTTTTCATGGGCAACCTCACCGACTGCAGCAGAGATGTCGCCTAGGCGGTTACCTGGCTGAGCCTGGGCGATGCCGGCCTTCAGGGCCTCTTCGGTGGTCCGAATCAGCCGCAGATCCTCCGGATCGGCATGCTCGCCCACAACAAAGCTGATGGCCGAGTCGCCTACCCAGCCGTCCACGTTGATGGCCAGATCGAGGGAGAGCAGGTCGCCGTCCTTGAGGTTGTAGTCATAAGGCACCCCGTGCAGGACGGCATCGTTGACGGATAGGCAGATGTAATGGGCGAAGGGTCCGGTGCCGAAATCAGGCGCATAATCCACATAACAGGAAGTGGCTCCCTTGCGGGAGTTGATCCTGTCCTTGACGTAGTCGTCCAGCTCCAGGAGGTTGACCCCAGGCTTGCTCATGGCCTTGAGCTCCTTGAGGATGCTGCCGACAAACCTGCCCGCCGGCTTCATCTGTTCGATCTCCTGCTTGGTTTTGAGCTCGATCATCCTCTGCGTCCTTTCATGATTGGTGCCCGCGGGTGCCGCCCCTCAGGATCCTGCCCAAGTACTACCTCTCAGTATTATCGGGTCACTCGGACGAGTCCGGCTCTCAGTTCCGGCCGAAGGTGAAGGCCCTGATAATGGAGACGACTCCCAGCACCAGAAGAGCGCACCCGCTGAAGATAACCAGGAAGATGACGGAGCTCAACGGGTAGATCATGACGATGACCCCGGCGATGATGGAGACGATGCCGGAAAAGATGGCCCAGCCTGAATGCGGGAGCCCCCAGGAGGCGGCCAGGCTCATCACGCCCTCCATGATCCAGCTGATGCCCACAATGATGGTGACCAGCAGCGTCAGCGCTGAAGCGGACAGGGCCGTGTTCCTGACGATAACGATGCCGCCGACGGCGATCAGAGCGCCAAAGAGGACACCCAGCACCCGCCAACCGCCGGGAAGTCCCCTGGACACAATGGATGTGGCCAGACGGACCACGCCGGAGATGATGAAGTAGATGCCCAGCACCACAGTCACGGCTATCAGGGTCTTGTCCGGCCTGAGCAGTAAGGCCAGACCCAGGATGACTCCAATCACGCCCATGACACCCATGATGACGCGGATGGCCCGCAAAGTTCTGAATCCCAGATCCTCGGCGATCATGGAGAAAGGATCCATGCGTGGCGGGCGCCCCTGATAGCCGGGGTATTGCCCATACTGACCATGATTATTCTGGTATTGGCCGCTATTCTGCCCAGAATCCTGACCGCCGTACTGGTTGGGCTGACCGCCCTGCATGGGATCCGTCATACCGTCCTCTTTCGCTCGCTCAGGGCGGCTGATGGGCCGCCCTGTTACCGTCTTCCAAGTGTAAATCACCAACAGAGGCAATCGTGGCTTTTCCCTTCGGCGGATGATTCGTCGATCCGCCGATTTCCGGTGGCCACAGGGCATGGCATGTCACCAAAGATGGCTAGGCTTGTACCATGGCACAATCTACAGAATCCACGACCTCCTCCGGACTTGACCCGGCCTCCTTCTCTTCGGTCATTCGCCCTCAGGACGATCTTTTCCGCTTCGTCAACGGCCCCTGGATCGACACCTACAGTCTGCCCGAGGACCGCTCCCGGTTCGGCTCCTTCGACAAGCTTGCCGAGGATGCCGAAGCACAGATCCATGAAATCCTTGAGGATCCGGAATCCCCGGCCGTCAAGTCGGCCCTGCTCTATCGCAGCTTCCTGGACACCGATGCCATCGAGGCTGCGGGAATGGAACCCATCCGCTCCGACCTGCAGGCCATTGATGCTGCACCCGACAAGAAGGCATTGACCAGCCTGCTCGGCCAGCTCAATCCGACTGGCGGCCCCGACCTGTTCGGCATCGCCATCTATGGCGATCCGGGCAACGCTGGCGTCAACGTGGCTCACATGGAGCAGGCCGGGCTTGGGCTCCCCGACGAGGCCTACTACCGGGAGAAGAGCTACGCTCCAGTCCGCCAGGCCTACACCGACATGGTCGCCTCACTGCTCAGGCTCTCCGGCTACGCCGACGACCAGGAGGAAGCCCACAGGCAGGCGGAGTCTTTCCTTGAGATCGAGACCCGCATAGCGGCACGCCACTGGGACAATGTATCCACACGAGATGAGGATCGCACCTACAATCCCACCACCCTAAAAGACTTGGAGTCAACGCTTGCCGATTTCGATCTGCACACTTGGATCGAGTCCTGGCAGAGGGCCTATGCCTCCAGCCCGGTCGCCAATCTGCAACCAGTCGATCTGAACGCAGCCCTGTCCAGGACCATCGTGCATGAACCCTCCTTCCTGCAGGGGTTGAACGAGCTATGGAAGACCAGCGACCTGGATGACCTTAAGCTCTGGGCCCGCGTACACACTCTGATCGAGTGGGCAGGTCTGCTCAGCAGCGACTTCGATCAGGCCAGGTTCGACTTTTACGGCAAGGTCCTTTCAGGCACGACCAAGATGCGTGACCGCTGGAAGCGAGCCGTCTCCCTGGTCAACGGCATTTGCGGCGAGGAGGTCGGACGAGAATATGTGCGCCGGCACTTCCCTGCTTCCAGCAAGGTTCGTATGGAAGCCTTGGTCAAAGACCTGATCGACGCCTACCGGGTCTCCATCACCTCCAGCGACTGGCTAGGCGAACAGACCAAGGTCAAGGCACTGGCCAAGCTGGACAAATTCTCGCCCAAGATCGGCTACACCGAGCACTGGCGCGACTATACGGCCCTGGCTGTGGACGAAAAGCTGGGCCTGGTCGACAACGTACGGAGGGCCAACCTCTACGAGTCCGGTTACCAGTTCGGCAAGGCCGGCCAGCCTGTGGACAAGGAAGAGTGGCTGATGAATCCTCAGACGGTCAACGCCTACTACGAGCCCACCCTGAACGTCATCGTCTTCCCCGCAGCAATCCTGCAGCCGCCCTTCTTCAACCCGGAAGCCGATGATGCGGTCAACTACGGAGGCATCGGGTCGGTCATCGGCCACGAGATCGGTCACGGATTCGACGACCAGGGCTCCAAGTACGACGGCGACGGACGTCTGCAGGACTGGTGGACCCCGCAGGACCGTGAAAACTTCGAGCAGCGGACCAAGGCGCTCATCGAGCAGTACAACGGGTTCGTCCCCCAACAGCTTGCCGAGAAGTACGCCGACAAGCCCGGGCAGGCACCTCATGTCAATGGGTCGCTGACCATCGGCGAGAACATCGGAGACCTGGGAGGCGTCAACATCGCCATCAAGGCCTATGCCCTCTCCTTGCAGAAGCGGCGGGGCGGCACAGCCGGGACAGACGATGCGGCCATGGACCAGGCGCTGGCCTCGGCTCCGGTCATGGACGGCTACACCGGCCTGCAGCGGTTCTTCCTCTCTTATGCCTCCATCTGGAGGACCAAGAACAGGGATCAGTTGGCCGAACAGTATCTGCAGATCGATCCCCACTCCCCTGCTGAATTCCGCACCAACGGCATCGTCAGGAATGTGGATCGCTTCTATCAGGCCTTCGGGGTCACCGCCGAGGACGGCATGTGGCTGGAACCCGCCGCACGGGTCAGGATCTGGTAAACCAGCTCGATTGAGATCGTTGGCTGTTTGACGGTTTCAATCAGCCTGCTGATCAAGGTGGGAGGCCGACGGGAGTCAGTCGGCCTCCCACCTTCGTCTTGCTCGGCCAAAACAACCTTTGCTCATCCGACATTGGAAGCCTCCACCGATGTCCGCTCGGCTGCAGATGATGCAGATGATGCTGAGGCAGTTTCGGGCGGCGATGATGTCAGCGGAGTGGTCCAAGGATCCGGACCGGCAGCCCCCTCATCAACGGGCCCAGCACCTGATTGGATCTTGGTGAAGGTGTCCTGTCCCCTGGCCAGGTCGTGACCGATGCCATCGGCCACCAAGACCAGGCTGTTGTGCGATTGACCCTCACTAGTCCATTCCTCCGTCACCAAGGATCCGGATACGATGACCGGATCGCCCTTGTGCAGACAGGCCAGGGCATTAACCGCCAGAGTCCTGAAAGCCTTGACCGTCAGCCAGGTGGTGGATTTTCGTTTCCACACCCCAGCTGAGGCATCGTAATAGGCCGGGGTAGAGCCCAGCCTGAAGGAGCAGACCGGTGTGGCGCCCGGCTGTCCCAGACGGGCTGGCTGGGTCCCCATAAAGCCGAAGACGGTCGTTTTTATTTCGTTGATGGACATATCGGAACCTCTCTGTCGATGGTATGAATCCGACGCTGTAAACCTGTCGGTCTATCACTAATTGCGCGGCGGTGAAGCCATCCGACGGAGAATCCCTAGCCAGAGCGCGGATAATCGGAGCGGGGGAAGGGACTGGCCCCAGCCAGGAACCCTCCGTCGAACGGTGAATCCATCCTGCCTCCGCCTGCGTCCCCGCACCCGACCTGCTGGCCATTGTGGTCGAACGGGCTCGGCCTTGTTCCCGTGGTGGACAAGCCACCCCATGGCTGGGTTCCGAATGCCCCCGTCACCGCCCCGAACCATTGAGCATCGGTCCTGGGCTAAACTGTGAGAGCAGATACATCGGCACGGTTTGGAAGGACCCGCAGTCATGGTTCACACGCTGGTCAGTTGGAACATCGATTCGCTCAACGCCGCCCTGTTGGGCAAGAGCAGCCGCAGCGCCCTCTCCCTGAAGGTGGTAGAGACCATCCGGGATCTGGACCCTGATGTCGTAGCCATCCAGGAAACCAAACTCAACGGTGACCAGAAGAAATCCGCAGGCATCCTTAAGGCGCTCATGCGCTACTTCCCCGATTACCAGGAGGTGGACCGCCGCTCCGAGCCCCCGGCCCGCACAGGCTACGCAGGCACGCTCATGCTCTACCGCAAGAGCCTGCCGGAGCCTACCGTAACCCGCCCCCGCATCGGCGCTCCGGACACCATGGACGACGAGGGCCGCATGCTCACTCTGGAGTTCCCGGACTGCTTCGTCACCACGGTCTACACCCCCAATTCCGGATCGGGACTGGTCAGGCTCAAACCACGTGGCGTCTGGGACAATTGCTACCGCCGCTACCTGCAGGGGCTGGATGCCCGCAAGCCGGTCCTGGCCTGTGGCGACTTCAACGTGGCCCACGAGGAGATTGACATCGCCAACCCCGGTTCCAACCATCACTCAGCCGGCTTCACCGACCAGGAGCGCGAGAAGTTCGGCCTTCTGCTGGATGCGGGCTTCACCGACACCTTCCGAAAGATCCATGGCGATGCCGCCGGCTTCTACGACGATCACCGCAGCGTCTACACTTGGTTCGCCCAGCGGGCCCCAAAGAGCAAGATCAACAACTCCGGCTGGCGCATCGACTACTGGCTGACCTCCAACCGGATCGCTGGCCAAGTCAGCACCAGCGAACCGGTGGACACCGGCGAGCGCCAGGATCATCTGCCCATTCTGCTGCGCATCTGACCTGATAGATTCCTGAACCCAAACCGATACAACCAGAAGGGTGGGGTCTTGGTCGCATACATCATGACGTGACCAAGACCCCACCCTTCTGTATCAGTTGCGATAAGCAACTATATGAGTGCGGCATAACCTACTGCAGGGCGCCTATCCTATCCACGATTACCTGATCGGCCTGATCGGCAGGAACTGCCTGCACATCCGAGCCGTCGCGGTTGCGGATCTCGATGGTGCCGTTGGCGATGGTGTCCCGACCGGCAATGGCGACCAGGGGCACCCCGATCAGCTCTGCATCTTTGAACTTGACCCCGGGAGACACCTTGGGCCGGTCGTCATAGATGACTTCAACGCCACGGTCCTCCAAGTCGGCGACCAGTTTCTCGGCGGCATCGAAGGCCTCCTGCTTCTTGCCGGTGGCCACCACATGGACCATAGCAGGGGCGACAGCCTTGGGCCAGGCCAGACCCTTGTCATCGTGATGCATCTCGGCGATGCAGGCCAGCACACGGGAGATGCCGATGCCGTAGCAGCCCATCCAGACCGGCACAGCCTTGCCGTTATGGTCCAGGACCTTCAAACCCAATGCGTCAGAGTATTTCAGCCCAAGCTGGAAGACCTGGCCAATCTCCACGCCACGTTCGAAGCTGAGCGGCCCCGATCCGTCAGGGCTCATATCCCCGTGACGGACTTCGGCGGCTTCCACCACACCGTCGGCTTGGAAGTCACGCCCATAGACTGCATTGGCCAGGTGCACGCCTTCGGCATCAGCACCAGTCACCCAGGCTGAGCCAGGGGCCACATGGGCGTCGAGGAAGTAGCGAATATGAGCGGCGGACTCAGTGTCCGAACGCTGAGGGCCCAGAACACGGGGTCCAATGTATCCCTTGACCAGCTCGGGGTGGGCAGCAAGGTCAGCCTCGCTGGCCTCCTCGATCTCGGCCGGGGCGAACTGGGCTTCCAAGCGCTTCATGTCCACCTGACGGTCTCCCGGCAGGCCAACGGCCACCAGCTCACGCCAGCCCTCGGGGTGGTCATCGTCCGCAGGGCGCTTGACGGCCACAACCAGGTTCTTCAGAGTATCGGCAGCAGTCCAGTCCCGGCCGTCCTCACGAGGATGCAGCTGGTTGAACCGCTCCACCAGAGTGTCGATGGTGGTCGAGTCGGGAGTGTCCAGCTCCTGCATGGCCGGGGTCGCAGTGTAATCGATGGGATCGGGACGCGGGGTGGTCAGCGCCTCCACGTTCCATGCCTTCCCCGAGGGAGCCAGGGCAAAGGTGTCCTCGCCTATGGGCAGCGGAGCCAGGAATTCCTCCGATTCGGATCCTCCCATGGGTCCGGAGACCGCGTGGACGATCACGTAATTGACGCCCAGACGCTTGAAGATTCGCTCGTAGGCGCTGCGCTCATCCTGGTAGGCCTTCTGCAGCCCCTCCTTGTCCACGGTGAAGGAGTAAGCGTCCTTCATGATGAACTCGCGACCCCTGATCAGCCCGGCACGGGGACGGAACTCGTCGCGGTACTTGGTCTGGATCTGGTAGAGAACCACGGGCAGGTCCTTGTATGAGGAGTACATGTCCTTGACCAAAAGGGTGAACATTTCCTCATGGGTGGGGGCCAGCAGATAATCGGCGCCATGCCTGTCCTGGAGGCGGAAGAGATTCTCCCCGTACTCCTCCCAGCGGTGGGTGGCCTCGTAGGGCTCGCGAGGCAACAGGGCCGGGAAGTGAACCTCCTGGGCGCCAATGCCGTTGATCTCCTCCCGGACGACGGCCTGGACCTTGTCAAGGACTTTCAGACCCAGCGGCAGCCAGGTGAAGATGCCGGGGGCCACCTTGCGGACATAGCCGGCCCGCTGCAGGAGTTTGGCCGAGTCCACATCGGCGTCGGCCGGATCCTCTCTGAGGGTTCGCAGAAAGAGGGTTGACATGCGCATGGCTTTGGTTCTCATACCTCCCAAAGATATGCGCGCAAAGGGACAAGCAGCTGCAGGGGAATCTATATGACGATTCGCGCAACCAGGCCCGAAACCAAACAGCATATGCAGGTGAAAGTCGGTAAATTCATAACCGGGCATCTATCCAGCTCTAAGTCCCTCCATTGGGACAGCCAAGATATAGTGGTTGTATATCGAACAGGTTTTCTGATTTACAAGGACAAGGCGGGCACCTATGTCATCAGAGCCGGGTGTGACCATCCAGACCTTTACCAACCTCGACGCAGAGCACATGACGCTCCTCCTAGAGGCCGATCCCTCAGAACGGATAATCCATGACGTTTTCGCCCATTCCTGCGCCTACGAAATCCGAGTGGGACAAACTCTGGCCGGTGTCATGCTGCTTGCCAGACCGAACACGGATACCTTGGAAATTACCAACATCAGTGTGGACCGCGCTTTACGCAGACTGGGAGTCGGAAGCCGATTAATAGACCGAGCCAAGATGGAGACCGTCAGACTGGGCCTGAGAAGGCTGGAAGTCGGGACCGGATCCACCAGTTTTGGAGCCCTTTGCTTCTACCAGACATGCGGGTTTCGCATGGACCGCATTGAACGGGATTATTTTGTCAATCGCTACGCGCATCCCATTGTCGAGAACGGAATCACCCTGAGAGACATGGTCCGCCTGTCATGGCATCTCTAGCGACCCTAATAACCACACCAGGCCAAGACCAATAAGGGCCACCCTTCAGAAAAGCTGGTCCTGGCTGAATTCGTCTTCTGGCTCCTGACCGACTGCGCGCTTGGTGAAGGACTCGGGACCTTCATCCTTCAGACGGGCGCAGGCCGCCTTGGACTCGGCCCTCAAACCTGCATCCAGAACGACGGCATCGGGAGAGACCAGGAAGGCATGCTCATTGATGCCCGTCAGGTAGAGCCCATCCAGACTTTCCACACGCGAGAGGGCCACGTAGCCCATCCCTGGCGCGAAGGTCCGTCTCAGGTCCATGACTGCCCTATCCAGGGTCATCCCCTGGGACTTGTGGATGGTGATCCCCCAGGCGCAACGAAGGGGAACCTGATTGACGGAGGCCAAGACCGTGTCTCCATCCATGGTCTCCCAGGCGGCCGGTTTCATGGTGACCACGTTGCCGTTCAGGAAGGAGACGATCGGCCATCCCCCCTTGGCCGAGCTGGTGAATCCGCTGACGGTGCCGATGGATCCGTTGACATATTGATGGTCCTGGTCATTGCGCAAGGCCATGACCGCGGCTCCGGTCTTCAGGGCCAGATCCTCGGGGGCCAGCATGTTCTTCTTCAGCCGTTCCACTAGCCTGGCCTCACCTCGGGATGTGGCCTGGTAATGGTGAGCCTCTTCGTCGATGGAGGCCAGGCGCTGGTCGTTGAGCGTGTCGGCCTGCTTGTTGACCGGAAAGAGGTGAACCGCCACCTGGCCGGGGGCGGGCACTGCGCCGACACGGGCGGCCAGGACCTCATGGTCCTCCTGGGTGACGCCACCCTCTCTGATGTCAGTCAGGACGGTCAAGAGCTGGCCATCGTCCTGGCGGTGCTGCTCGGTCAGGTAACAGATGACCGGGTCCAGGTCCTGCCAGACCAGTGATTCGGTGACGAACCCATCCGGGTCCTTGCCGGCCTGGGCATAGCGTTCCCGGGCAGCCTGCAATTCAGGGCTGGGCAGTATTCCTGCAGCTCGGTTGGATCGCGTCACCGGCGGCAGCTGGAAGAAGTCCCCGGAAAGGACCACCTGGATCCCTCCGAAGGGTTCAGGGCTGTGGCGAACGGCCCGGCAGGCCTGGTCCACCATGTCGAAGAGCCAGGCGTGCATCATGGAAACCTCGTCGATGACCAGGATGTCGGTGCCCTCGATCTGTCTGCGACGGCGGGTCTTGATCCGTTTCAGGAGCGATTCGGTCATGCAGGTGGCGATGCCTACTCCGCTCCAGGAGTGGATGGTCTGGCCGTTGATGTGCGTGGCGGCGATGCCGGTCGAGGCGGTCACCGCCACCACCGCCCCGGCCTGACGGGCCTGGGCGACGAACTCGTTGAGCACAAAGGTCTTGCCTGACCCGGGGGCGCCCGTGATGAAGGCATTGGCCCCCGCACTCAATATGGTCAAGGCTTCGGATTGCTGCATGTCTCCATGGTGCCACGTCAGAGGTACATGGCCATGCCTGTCAGTAGTCGGTCTTCTCAGGCTTGTTGGCGTCCTCGACCGGATTGCCGGACTCTTCGTAATGACGCAGCAGGCTGGTCTGCTCGATCTGTTCCGCCCCGGCCTTGGACTGCGCCTGGTCAGGTCCGGGAGCCGGAAGGAAGAACATGGAGCGGTAGTAGCGCAGTTCGTCCATGGACTCGATGATGTCGGCCAGGGCCCTGTGGCCGCCATGCTTGGCCGGCTTGTTCTTGTAGACGTCCGGGTACCAGCGGCGGGACAGCTCCTTGAGGGTGCTCACGTCGATGACCCGGTAGTGCAGAAGATCCATCAGTTCAGGCATGTACCTGTCGAGGAACTTCTTGTCGGAGCCCACGGAGTTGCCTGCCAGATGAGCCTTGCCGTTCTTGGGCAGGAAGGGCTTGACGTACTCGATCACCTGACGCTGGGCCTCCTCAAGATCCAGGCCGGTCTTCATCTCCTCGATCAGGCCGGAGGAGGTGTGCATCTTCCTGACGAAGTCTCCCATATGGTCCAGGGCCGCCTGGGAGGGCTTGATGACCAGGTCGATGCCCTTGTCCAGGACCTTCATGTTGAAGTCGGTAGGCACCACGGAGACCTCGCACAGCTCGTCATGGAAGATATCCAGACCGGTCATCTCGCAGTCAATCCAGATCATGCGGGATTCCTCCGCAGAGAAAGTCAGATCATTGTTATCGCTCATCTGTACGCCTTTCAGATCCGGGTCGCGCACCGGATCGCTTCTTCCGCCGTCTTGAACGGAACATTACAAGATACCGCCAGCACGTGACCGGCGGGGGGTCCGCCAGCACAGCCGACCGGACCATGACTGACTTGTGATATGCAATCGGCGCAGGTCCTGATGAGATCCTGCGCCGATCACCTGCCTATCTTGGCTCAGTTGTGGAAGCCTGAGTAGTTGGGGGCTTCCTTGGTCATGACGATGTCATGGGGATGCGATTCACGCAGACCGGCATCGGTGATCCGAATGAACCGGCCCTTGCGCTGCAGCTCGGGGATGGTTCGGGCACCGGTGTAGAACATGGTCTGATGCAGGCCGCCGACCAGCTCGTAGAGCACATAGTTGAGCGGACCGCGGTAGGGCACCTCGCCCTCGACACCCTCGGGCACCACCTTGTCGGAGCTGGTGACATCGGCCTGGAAGTAGCGGTCCTTGGAGTAGCTCTTCTTGCCGCGCGGAGCCATGGCACCCAGCGAGCCCATGCCCCGGTAGACCTTGTACTGCTTGCCATGCAGGAGGACCTTCTCGCCAGGAGCCTCCTCAGTGCCTGCCAGCAGACCGCCCAGCATGACCGAATCGGCCCCGGCCACGATGGCCTTGGCGATGTCGCCCGAGTAATGGATTCCGCCATCGGCGACCAGCGGGATCCCGGCTGGGCGGCAGGCCAGTGCAGCATCGTAGACGGCGGTCAGCTGTGGCACGCCCACACCGGCAACCACGCGGGTTGTGCAGATGGAGCCGGGGCCCACGCCGACCTTGACCGCGTCAACGCCGGCATCGATCAGCGCCTGGGCACCCTCGCGGGTGGCCACGTTGCCGCCGATCACATCCACATGGTCGAAGGCGTGATCAGCCTTGATCCTGCGAATCATATCCAGCATGAGCTTGGCATGGCCATGGGCGGTGTCCACGACCAGGATGTCGACCCCGGCATCGGCCAGGGCGGTGATGCGCTGCCAGGCATCGCCGAAGAAACCAACGGCGGCAGCCACACGCAGCCGTCCGCGCTCATCCTTGGTGGCCTCGGGGTACTGCTCGGTCTTGACGAAGTCCTTGACGGTGATCAGCCCGGTCAGCTTGCCTTCGTCATCGACCAGGGGAAGCTTCTCCACCTTGTATTTGGCCAACAGCTCATGGGCATCTTCCTTGGTGATGTTGGACGGGCCGGTGATCAGGTGGTCCTTGGTCATGATGTCGCTGACCTTGAGTCTGTCGAAGTCGGCAGGATTGACGAAGCGCATGTCACGGTTGGTGATGATGCCCACCAGCCGCTGCCGACGATCCACCACGGGCAGACCGGAGACCTTGTAGGTGGAGCAGAGCTTGTCCAGGTCGGTCAGCGTGGCATCCGGGGTGACGGTCAGGGGGTCGGAGATCATGCCGGACTCGGACCGCTTGACGATGTCGACCTGATTGGCCTGATCCTCAATGCTGAGATTGCGGTGGAGGACGCCGATGCCGCCGTTGCGGGCCATGGCCACAGCCATGGTGGCCTCCGTGACGGTGTCCATGGCAGCCGAAAGGACCGGGGACTTCATGGTGATGTTCCGGGTCAGCCGGGTGGTGGTGTCTACCTCGGAGGGGATGACATCGGATTCGTTGGGCAGCAGGAGGACGTCGTCATAGGCCAGACCGATTTTCTGGAAGGCGTCGGGAAGTTGAGTGTAGGAGGAGGGTTCGCTTTGTGGGTTTTCCATAGCCATAGCACCATGCTACAAGTGCTTCTTGACCGTTCACGGCACCGTGTCCGCACTATTTCATTGGGCGAATCAATTGTCCTCATCTTTGTCGTGGCGGCTCTTGCGATGCCTGTGCGGTCTGGCCGCATGCTGCGAACCTTGGGCGGCGAGAAGAGCGTTCTCACGCCTGATTTCGGGAAGGCGACGACGGTAGTAGGGGTAGAGGGTAGCGAAGGTCAGCAGTATGGCGGCCAGGGCCAGACCGATCAAGACATATCTCAGTGGGAAGAAAAGAATAAAGAGCGAGCCGAAGGCAATCAGGGCGGCCCAGCCCCAGAGGATCAGGACCGCGGACCGAACCGTGTGACCGATGCGCAGCATACGATGGTGCAGGTGCATGCGGTCGGGGTGCATGGGTGATTGCCCGTGGCTGAGCCGCCGGACGATGGCCAAGCACATGTCCAGAACGGGCAGGAAAAGCACCAGGATGGGCAAAAGAATGGGCATAAAGGCCGGCAGATAGATGCTGGCGTGAATGGTGGCCGGATCCAGCCGACCAGTCACCACAATCGAAGCGCAGGTGATCAAGTATCCCAGCAGCATGGATCCTGAATCGCCCATGAAGAGCTTGGCCGGATGCCAGTTGTGCAGGAGGAATCCCACGCAAATGCCCACCATGGCCACGTCGATCAGGGTCGCCAAGGAGGCATAGTCGGGCGAGATGCGGGCGATGATATAGGAGTAGATGGCGAAGGCGATGCCCCCGATGGCTACGATGCCTGCAGCCAGGCCGTCCAGGCCGTCCACAAAGTTGACCGCATTGATGGAGGCCACGATCAGGAAGGCTGTGATGGCCATGGACAGGCTGGGCGAGGCCGCCACCAGGGATCCCAGAGGCAGGGAGATGATCTGGATGCCACCCCAGGAGACGAAGACCGAAATCAGCAGCTGGCCGGCCAGCTTGAGCATCCAGTCCAGGTCCCAAAGGTCGTCGGCTATGCCCAGCAGGCAGATGGCCACGGCCCCGGCCAGAATGACCCAGGCCTGATGTCCGGACTGGAAGAGGCCCGTGATGAAGGGAATGCGGGAGGCGAAGCACATGGCCACGGCAAAGCCTATCAGCATGCCCAAGCCGCCCATACGGGGGGTGGGCACCTTGTGCACGTCCCGAGCGCGGACCACACCTACGGCACCAACCCGGATGGCGAGATGACGAACCATGGGCATGACCAGCCAGGTGGCTCCGCCAGCGATGGCAGCAATGAACAGGTATACCCTCACTGACCCTCCCCTCTGCTGGTCTGGCCGGACAGTATTGCACGGACCCGAGTCTCGCCTATGACGCCCTGCCGCAGCACGTGTATTCCGTCAGGATCATTCTTGTCGGCTTCCACCACCGTGCTGGCCACTGAGCCAGGGGTCGGCCCCCCGTCCAGGTAGAGATCGACGCTGTCACCCAGCTCGGATTCGGCCTGCTGGACGGTCTCCACGCTGGGATTGCCGGATCGGTTGGCGCTGGAAGCAGCCAGGGGGCCGGTCACCTGCAGAAGGGCCCGGCAAATGGACGAGTCAGGCACCCTGACGGCCTGGGTGGGACCCTTGGGCTCCCTTCGAGGGGTGCGCAGAGGGCAGGACCTTCCTACAAGGGCAATAGGCGAAAAGGGGCCCGGCAACAGGGCATCGGACAGGCGATCCAGAGGCGCAGGCAGGCTAAGATCCAGCCGGACCATGGCCTGGACCCCATCCAACAGCACCTGGATGGACTTGGTCCTGGGACGGTGCTTGGCCTGGAAGAGCCTATCGATGGCCGCGTCATTGCATGGATCGCAGACGATGCCATAGACCGTGTCGGTAGGAATGACCGCCAGCCCCCCGGCGGCCACCACCTGGGCCAGTAACTGCGGCGACCGACTGTCATAGGTCATCACCCGGCTCATACCCTGCATCACGACCTTTCGGCTCGACATGTTCATGTGACCAGCTACCAATCTATCCCAGGACCCCGGCAGCCCGCCAGGACCTGAAGAACCGCGGATCTGCGTCCCGTCACCCTGGCCGTCGGGCTGTCAGGTAGCGGTCGCGGCCAGCCAGATCCCGGTGTGTGTGCGCATCCAGGTACCCTCGCTCCTGTGCAGCTGCAACCATGGCCGCCCCCTGGGAGGCGTCATGCTCCATGACCAGCAGACCGCCGGGTGCGAGCAAAACCATGGCCCTGTCCAGAATGCGGCAGGGCACAAGGCACCCGTCGGGTGAACCGCCATAGAGGGCCAGGTCCGGATCCCAGTCACGCACCTCGGGCTGGCTAGGAATCGCATCCATGGGGACGTAGGGAGGGTTGCTGATGACCAAATCCACATGGGCATCCAGATCAGACAGGGCGGCGGAATCCGTGGCATCAGCCAAGAGCAGCTGATAGTCGGATCCAGCCTCCCGAATGGCAGCCTCCTGAGCGGCGGCATTCAACGCACCCCACCGATATGCCTCCTTGTCCACCTCCACGGCCCGAACCCGCGCACCTGGAACCTCTGTGGCCAAGGACAGGCCGATGGCTCCACTGCCGGAACACAGATCCACTGCCAGTGGATGATCCACTCCAGTCAAGGCATCGATACCTGCCTGAACCACCGTTTCGGTCTCAGGACGGGGGATAAAGACCCCCGGACCCAGGCGGAGATCCAAATAACGAAAGCAGGCGTGGCCAAGAATGTACTGCAAGGGTTCGCGTCCGACCCGCCTTTGCAGATAGGACTGATAACGGTCCAGGGCCGCCGACTGGGAGTCATCGGCCTGTCTGCGACCAACACCGTTCGTCAGCAGTTCCTCAGCAGTCCGATCCAAGAGCAGCGCCTGATCCAGCTGGTGCAGATCGCACCCCAGGGCATCGGCCAGCAGCAACCTGGCATCATTGAGCGGAGTGGGCAGGCCAGCCTGGGCCAGCAGGTGATGGCCCCTATCGACCAGCTCAGCCATACTGGTCCCGCGCTCCTGCTGATTCACCCCTGCGATGCCATTCTGCGGGCCTCATCAGCTTGAATGTCGGAGTCGATGACGGCCTGCAGATCGCCGTCCAGCACCTGTTCCAGGTTGTAGGCCTTGTAGCCGGTACGGTGATCCACGATCCGGCTCTCTGGGAAGTTGTAGGTCCTGATACGCTCGGACCGATCCAGGGAACGGACCTGGGAATGGCGCATGTCTGCGGCCTGGGCGGCCTCCTCCTCGTGCTTCATGGCCAGCAGACGGGACTTGAGCACCCGCAGGGCGGCCTGGCGATTCTGTATCTGGGATTTCTCATCCTGCATGGAGACCACGATGCCGGTGGGAATGTGGGTCATCCGCACAGCAGAGTAGGTGGTGTTGACGGACTGTCCTCCCGGGCCGGAGCTCATGAAGATGTCTACCTTGAGGTCCTTGGGGTCGATCTCGATCTCGTCGTCGTCCTCGTCAGCCTCTGGAAAGACGATGACCCCCGCAGCTGAGGTCTGAATACGGCCCTGGGACTCGGTGACGGGGATGCGCTGGACCCGATGCACGCCGCCCTCGTACTTGAGCGAAGCCCAGACGCCGTCGGCCGGAGCCACCTGGCCGCGAGCGCGAATGGCCAGCTGGGCATCTTTGACCCCGCCCAGCTGGGTACGGTTCTCGCTCATGATCTCGGTGGTCCAGCCGCGTTTTTCGGCATAACGCACATACATGCGCATCAGATCGCCAGCGAAGAGGGCCGCCTCCTCGCCGCCGCTGCCGGCCTTGATCTCCATGATCGTATCGCGGCCGTCATCGGGATCACGCGGAATAAGCGCGGTGCGCAGGGCCTGTTCCAGGTCCGGTATTCGGTCAGCCATGGCCTTGGCCTCTTGCGCGAAGTCAGGATCCTCCCGTGCCATCTGTTCGGCGGCCTGGCTGTCTTCCAAGGCGCTTTGATAGGCCTTGTAGGCTTCAACGATGGGTGCGAGCTCAGCATGCCTGCGGCCCAACTTGCGGATCTGCGCCGGATCTGAAGCCGTTTCGGGCTGACTCATCTGCTTTTCCAGGCGACCGTACTCCTCGACGGCAGCCACCGCCGCCGGAAACTGCTCCTCGCTCATCTACACCCTTCCCGTCCGCTCATCCGCATGGTTCAAGTCATAAAAAACGCCAGTCCCCACCGGGCATAGCAGAGCGACCCGGAAGGGACTGGCGTTGGAAGTGCTACTTGGTCCTTTTGCCGTAACGGGCTTCGAACCGAGCCACGCGGCCACCGGTGTCCAGAATCTTCTGCTTGCCGGTGTAGAAGGGGTGGCAGTGCGAGCAGACATCAACCGTCATATGATCGCCGGGAGCGGTCGAACGGGTGATGAAGGTATTGCCGCACGAGCACGTGACCTCAACGGGATGATAATCGGGATGAATTCCCTGCTTCATGGTTACTCCTAGATTCAAGGGCCCCGGGTCGACCGCCCCTGTGGCGGACGTGAACCGGCAACCGCGTAATAGTCTAGCGCAACCCGGGGAGAATACGACCCCCTTGCGCCACACGCCGAATCAGCCAACCGGTGTGGCGGACCGCTCGCCCTTTAGAATCAAACAGTCGGACCGACCGGCCCGGCGAGGCGACAAAGGAGGGCAGCAATGCAGCAGGAAGTGGCGTTCGTTACAGGGGCGGCTCAGGGAATCGGCGAGGCCATTGCCCGCCGTCTGGCCAAGGACGGGTTCGCCGTGGCCGTGGCGGACATGAACACCGACAAGGCCCAGGCAGTGGCCGACTCCATCAATCAATCTGAGGGACGGGCCATGGCTGTCACCCTGGACGTGACCGATCGTGTCCAGGTGCGCTCGGCGGTAGAGAAGACGGCCACCAAACTGGGCGACTTCAATGTAATCGTCAACAACGCTGGCTTGGGACCGACCACCCCCATCGATTCCATCACCCCGGAGCTGTTCGACAAGGTCTACCACGTCAACGTGGCAGGAACCATCTGGGGCATGCAGGCCGCCGTCCAGGCCTTCCGTGATCGAGGCCACGGGGGCAAGATCATCAACGCCGCCAGCCAGGCAGGTGTGGTGGGCAATCCCAATTTGATGCTCTATTCCTCCACCAAGTTCGCCATCCGCGGCCTGACCCAGGTGGCTGCACGCGATCTGGCCAAGGAGGGCATCACCGCCAACGCCTACGCCCCCGGCATCGTCAAGACGCCCATGATGATGGACATCGCACATCAGGTCGGGGCCAACGCCGGCAAGGATGACGAGTGGGGCATGTCCACCTTCTCGGACGGCATCGCCCTGGGGCGGCTTTCCGAGCCCGAGGATGTGGCCAATGCCGTAGCCTTCCTGGCTGGGCACGACTCTGACTACATCACCGGCCAGACCCTGATTGTGGACGGCGGCATGCAGTTCCAGTGAGTCTTTAGCAAGGATTCGCCCGCATATGATGGACCCTCGCCGATCGGCTCTGTCCGACAGCGAGGGTCCACGATCGTTCAGGGATCATTCAGGCGTTGAAGACGTACTTGTCCAGACGGTCCATGGCCTCTTGGACACGGCTCAAAGGCAGAGCCAGGTTCATGCGGATGGCGCAGGGAGCCTTGAACTGCCGCCCGTCCTGGACGGCCACACCCACATCCCAGGCACGCTTGAGCAGCTGGTCCAGGCCCAGATCATGGTCCTTGCACCACTGTGTGCAATCAAGGAAGAGCATGTAGGTGCCCTGGGGCTTGGAAAGCTCGACTCCCTCGAAATGCTGCCGGATGTAATCGTAGGCGTAGTCCACATTCCCGGTCAAAACCTGCCGGAGTTCATCCACCCACTCCTGGCCCTGGGGCTTGTAGGCCCCGATCAGGGCATGCATGGACAGCACGTTCATGTCGTTGTAGTGGGCCTTGGACCCCTTGGCCACAATCCTGTCGCGCAGATACTTGTTGTAGATGATGTGGTAGGAGCCGACCAGCCCGGCCAGGTTGAAGGTCTTGCTGGGTGCATAGAAGGCAGCCGTCCTGTTGCGGGCATCCTCGCTGACCGATTGGGTGGGGATATGCCTGTGGCCCGACAGGATCAAGTCTGACCAGATCTCGTCGGAGATGACCACGCAGTCGTTCTCCTTATATACTTCCATGGCCTTCTCGATCTCCCACTTCTCCCAGACACGGCCGCAGGGGTTGTGCGGGCTGCAGAAGACCGCCACATGGATGTTGTTCTCCTTGAGCTTGCGGTCCATGTCCTCGAAGTCCATGCGCCAGACGCCCTGCTCGTCCTTCTTCAAGGGGCTGTGCACGATGTGGTAGCCATTGTTCTCGATGCAGGACGTGAAGCCGACGTAGGTCGGGCTGTGGAGCAAAACCGCATCGCCGGGAGCCGCGAAGGCGGTCAAAGTCGAGACAACCCCGCCCAGGACCCCGTTCTCATAGCCGATGTCCTCAGCCGTCAGGCCTTCCACACCATTGCGGGTGCGCTGCCAGTTGATGATGGCGTCGTAGTACTCGTCAGTGGGATTGAAATAGCCGAAAGCCGGGTGCTTGGCACGCTCGATGATGGCCTCGGGTATGGTCGGCACCGTAGGGAAGTTCATATCGGCAATCCACATGGGGATGACATCGAAGCCCTCCTTGGGAGGATCGGGGGCGAATCCAGGCTCGGCACCCAGGCCGTCAACCGCAATGGCGTCCTTGCCGTGCCTGTCCATGATGCTGGTGAAATCGTATGTCATTAGTCAACCTCTCATCCCGTGCAGATGTGCTCGCAGCGACCTTCCGCCAGTCTACAGCCGCGGGCTCCGTCCGAGTGTCTGCGTCTAATACCAGAGCAGCGATGGTACTATCTGGCTTTAGTCAGTGGATGGGGTGACCAAATGAGTGCATCAAAGCCCGTTTCATCTTCTCTGCAGCTTTTCGTCCCGCTGGTGGACTTCCTGGGTAAGATCCTCGGCCCCAAGACGGAAGTTGTGCTTCAGAACGTCAGGGATTTCTCGCATTCGGTGGTTGCCATCGCCAACGGCAACTTGAGCGGACGCACCATAGGCAGTCCCGCCACCGACCTGGTCCTGCACATCTGGCGGAACCACGAATACGACCAGCACAACTATTTGACCCATCACGCTGGCTACACCATCCAGGGGCATCCCGTGGTCTCGTCCACCCTGTTCGTGCGGAATTCCAGAGGACGGGTGATCGGCTTTCTCTGCATCAATTTCGACAGCTCCGCCTTCCGACAGGCCAGCAAAGAGCTCAGAAGAGCAAGCGCTTACCTGGACGCTCTGGGACTGGCCGATCCTGCTGCGGTACTGAACGACGATAGAGCCGCATCAGAAGAATCGGATGCTGAGACCGGGACCGGCCAATCGACCCGTGAAGTGCTCTCAGTCAACACAGACGAAGTCGTTACGCATAATATTGCCGAATTCGCCGCAGAGCTTGGTATTCCTCCGGCAAGAATGAACCGGCAGGAGCGACTGCAGCTGATCACGCGCCTGGATGGGTCAGGGGTCTTCCTGGTCAAGGGCTCGGTGGACACGGTTGCCCGGGCTCTAGGGATCTCCTCACCCAGCGTCTACCGCTATTTACACACGATTCGCAATGCGGCTGCGGACCCAGATCAGAGCACCCCGGCTCGCCCTGCTCAGCTTTGACACACCCCCTCCAAGGTGTATGATTAGTACAAGATATACGGGGGACGTATACACGATGAACCTACAGGGGCTGAACTATTTTCAGTTCCAGAGGAGATGTACATGCGTATAGTTTCCCGGCATAAGCCGACGGCTCCTACTCGAGCCCGTCCCGTATTCTTTTCCCTGATAAATTCTCATACTTAGCGGTTCTACGGAAGCGCTTCCGGATTATTGTGTCGTGCGCAGATCTGATGGCTGTCTACGTAAGCACGTTTGGAGCACCGAGAAGTGGATATACACCGAGGGTGCTCTATGATCCGACATAAAAAACGCGCCTAGCTCTTTTCCCCCGGCTTACATGTGAAGCCATACATATTTGCATCGGTGAATCATGGATGCTAGAGCTAGGCGGCGAGAGGACAGCCCCGACATTAGCCGGGGCTGGTCCTTCTACTAAGACTATCAAGAAAGTTCGGGGGACAAAACCTTAGTCATTCCACTGGCAGTCATCGAAGACGCGAACCAGTGCTGGGCTGAGAAACCTGAACCTCTTAATTCGATCCATCAATAAAGCCCCCCGGAACCTTTAGAAGGTTCCGGGGGGATTGTCTGTGTGGGGCCTCAGGGGCTTGAACCCTGGACCGAACGATTATGAGTCGTTTGCTCTAACCGACTGAGCTAAGGCCCCGCGCCGACCGTACCGGCCAGAGTCATGGTATCAAAACGACTCGTCATCAGCCAGATCCGGGTTGTCGGACTTACTTGGTGACCTGGTTGTAGACAGGCAGACCCATGTATCCGAAAGGAGCCTGGCGAACCTGCTTGCCGGCCACCGCTGAGACCTTCCTGTACCAGAGCGGCAGCACCGGAAGATCCTTGAAGAGAACGGCTTCGGCCTCGCGGTAATCCTGCATGGCTTCGTCCTGATCGGTCTTTGACGCGGCACGGGACAGAATGGCATCGTATTCGGCGCTCTTGTAGTCCCCATTGTTCAGACCCTTGCCATCGGCCTGGCTGGAGGCATATCCCTGAACCAAGTAGCCTTCGGGGTGGGGATAGTCCGAGGTGATGCCCGAATTGAAAATACTGTTGACCTGACGGTTATGAACTGCAGTATTGAATTCCTTGCCAGTCGGGAAGATATTCGGTGCCGTCTTGATTCCCAGAACCTGGGCATACTCATGCAGAACCGCATCAACCCAGTCCTTGTCTGCCCCGTCGGCACTGTACGCAATGCGAAGCGTGCCCTCCCAGGGAGATATGGCATCAGCCTGCTTCCACAGTTTACGGGCCTGGTCCGGATCGTGGCTCAGCACCTCTTTGCCAGTGATGTCGGAGGCATTGCCCTTGATGGTGGGTGCCAGGAAATCAGTGGCCGGCGTAACCGAACCAGCGAAGACCTTGTCGGCTATTTTCGCGCGATCCAGAGCATACGACAGGGCCGCCCGGCGAAGGGCGCCCTCCTGCCCCTGGAAATGCTGCAGGCCTTGCGGGATGGTCAGGGACCGGAAGGCCGGCCCTGGCTTGATCAGGGGCTGCAGGCCCGAATCGGTATGAAAGGTTTTCAGACGGGAGACCGGAACCGTATCGAGCACATCCAGGTGACCGGCTTGGATATCGGCATAGGCGGCATCGAGGCTCTGGTAGTCCCTGAACTCCAGGCTTCCGTTCCGAGCCTTGCGCGGTCCCTTGTATGAGGGATCCTTCTCCAGCTTGATGCCCTGATTAGGCACCCATGATTTGAAGCGGTAGGGCCCGTTCCCGATCGGTTTCTTGCCGAAGGCCTTGATGTCCTTGTAGGCGGCTGCCGGCAGTGGCAGGAAGGCCACATCTCCTACCTTGTAGGGGAAGGAGGAATCCGGCTTGTCCATGGTCACCTCCAGGGTCAGGTCGTCGACCACCCGGAGACCGGACAGAGGAGCCTTGGGGTCGCCATGCTCATCCTGCACCTGCTCGTACCCGGCGATGGTCGAAAAAGCCGAGGCGCCCAGCTGCCCATTGGCTGCATTCGCCGCGAAGGACCAGGAATCCGCATAGGTCTTGGCTGTGATCTGCTCCCCGTCGCTGAAGGTGAGTCCTGGTTTGAGGACAATCGTGTACCGGCTTGCATCCTCATTGGGAGTAATCGATTTGGCCTCGACCAGGGTCATCCCGCCTTTGGCATCGAAGGTGACCAACCCGTCGAAGAGCTGGGTCACCACCTTCCAGCCCGCGGTGTCGTTGGTGCTGGAGGGAATCAGGGGAGCCGTAGGTTCGGCATTGTTGACGCTGATGGCGGCCTGAGGGTCAATCCTGTCTTCTTGGGAGGCCTGGGAGGGGCCGCAGGCGCCCGCTGCCAGGATGAGCGGAAGCACTGCTGCTGCAAGGTAGGAACGAAGTTTGGTCATAGTAGGGCCCTTCCTGCCCGGTATGGGCTGTCACAGCTGCACGGGAAACACTGAGTCAATAAACATATGGTCAATACGGTCGGTTGGGCAAGGATGTCGATATTCAGACCTGCCTGACATCCTGCCCGGATGCCAGCCGATCCAGAGCACCGGTGCTGCCGATGGCCCGGAAGAGGAACCAGCTGACCAGTCCAGCCAGGACCACTCCACTGATCAGCTCGCAGATGGTGCCGATGATCCCCCTCGGGCTGAGGAGGGAGACCCCCTGATAATAGAAGGCCAGGAGAAAAGCGTTATAGACCAAGGCTATCAGGACACCCCCCAGAACGGTCGTTCCCAGGGTCCAACGACGGTAGCGGAATATTCCGAAGGCCAGTTCCGCGCACAGGGCCTCGACGATGGCCTCCACCAAAATCATCGGCACGTTATAGGCGTTGCCAGGCAGAATCTCGACCAGGACACTGATGATGCCAACGTAGACGGCTGCGCCTGGCTTGCGCAGTATCAGCAGGGAAAGGGTGCAGGGAAAGTAGAAGACCCCATGCAAAAGGGCCGCCATCCCCGGAAGCAGGGCCGTCATCAGCGGGAATATCCACGAGGCAAGCAGGCTGGCCAACCAGTAAATCAACCCCGACACCGCGCCCAGGCCTGCGCCGACCGCTATGTCAAGCGGCCTCCAACGCAACCGATGAGCTGCGGAAATCCGACCCTGCTGCTGTTTCTCCGTCATTGATACTCCCTTGCGACCGTCATAGAGCGGACGGCCCGTTCCTCATGCGCACAGCGATAGGAGGGAACCCGCCCAAGCCGGCAAAGGTCCGTCCGGCGTTCCTTGACCTGCGCATGCCGGGCGGGAACGTCGACTCAAGGCTACCCCGACCACGGCGGCAGAACCAGGGTCTGGTCATAGGTCTTGTTTATAGGCGGCCATCCGCCTGCCTGACCTTGCTTATCAGCCCGGCGCATAAGTCAGAAGTTCCCACTACCATGAATGCAGTTTCCACTGTCTTTTCTATGGTTCTGTGAGGTAGCTTCTTGGCCGAATTCATTTATCAGATGATCAAGGCGCGCAAGTCCTTCGGCGACCGCGTCATCCTGGACGATGTGACCCTGAGTTTCCTGCCCGGCGCCAAGATCGGCGTGGTGGGCCCCAACGGCATGGGCAAGTCCACCCTGCTGCGGATCATGGCTGGCCTGGACACGGTCAGCAACGGCGAGGCTCAGCTCACCCCCGGCTACACGGTAGGCATCCTCCAGCAGGAGCCGCCGCTGGACGAAGACAAGACCGTTGGCGAGAACATTCGCATGGCCTTCGGCGACATCATGAGCAAGGTGGACCGCTTCAACCAGATCGGCGAGCAGATGGCCGATCCCAATGCCGATTACGACGCCCTCATGACCGAGATGGGCCAGCTCCAGGAGCAAATTGATGCCGCCAACGGCTGGGATCTGGATTCCCAGCTGGATCAGGCCATGGATGCCCTGCAGTGCCCCGACCCGGACACCCCGGTCTCGGTCATCTCTGGAGGGGAGCGCCGCCGGGTGGCTCTATGCCGGCTGCTGCTGGAAGCCCCCGACCTGCTCCTGCTGGACGAGCCCACCAACCACTTGGATGCCGAGTCCATCCTCTGGCTGGAGCAGTACCTGCACACCTATAAGGGCGCTGTCCTGGCAGTGACCCACGACCGGTACTTCCTGGACAACGTAGCCGAATGGATCTGCGAGGTGGACCGCGGCCACCTCTACCCCTACCAGGGCAACTATTCCACCTACTTGGAGACCAAGGCCAAGCGTCTGGAGGTCCAGGGGCAGAAGGACGCCAAACTGGCCAAGCGTCTCAACAACGAACTGGAATGGGTCCGCTCCTCCCCCAAGGCCCGGCAGGCCAAGAACAAGGCCCGTCTGGAGCGCTATGAGCAGATGGAGAACGAGGCCCGGAACAACAAGAAGCTGGACTTCTCAGAGATTCAGATTCCGCCAGGTCCCCGTCTGGGCTCCAAGGTGCTGGAGGCCGAGCACATCCACAAGGTCTTCGGCGACCGCGTCCTGATCGACGATCTGAGCTTCACCCTGCCTCGAAACGGGATTGTGGGCGTCATCGGGCCCAATGGCGTGGGCAAGTCGACGCTCTTCAAGACCATTGTGGGCTTGGAGCCTCTGACATCGGGCTCCTTGGAGGTCGGCGACACGGTCAAGATCTCCTATGTGGATCAGAACCGCGAGGGCATCGACCCCAACAAGAACCTCTGGGAGGTGGTCTCCGGCGGGCTGGACTTCATCGAGGTCGGCGGCGTCGAGGTGCCCACCCGCGCCTATGTGGCCTCATTCGGCTTCAAGGGTTCGGATCAGCAGAAGCCGGCCGGCGTCCTATCCGGTGGCGAGCGCAACAGACTGAACCTGGCACTCACCCTCAAGCAGGGCGGCAACCTCCTCCTGCTGGACGAGCCGACCAACGACTTGGATGTGGAAACCCTGGAGAGCCTGGAGAACGCCCTGTTGGCCTTCCCCGGCTGCGCTGTGGTCATCTCCCACGACCGCTGGTTCCTGGACCGGATCGCAACTCATATTCTGGCCTGGGAGGGCACGGACGAGAATCCGGCCTCCTGGTACTGGTTCGAGGGCAACTTCCAGGCCTACCAGGAGAACAAGGTCAAGCGTCTGGGCGAGGAGGCCTCCAGGCCCCACCGCATCCACCGCAAGCTGACCCGCTGAACGAAGCACATCACGAGGGATCGAGGGCCCAGGAGAAGCATGAGCACCGAGGATGAAGCACTGGCCCAGGCCATCGCCGGGTTGAATTTGCAAAAACAGCAGCCTGCCGATGGCCGTTCCCGTTTTCTAGGCAAATCGCTGGACTTCCCCACAGGCCGCCTTTACGGGGGCCAGCTGCTGGGTCAGGCCATCATGGCCGGCGGGCGGACCGTGCCGGAAGGTCGATTGCCCCACTCGATGCACGCCTATTACCTGCGCACTGGACTCCTTGATCAGGACGTTCAAGCTGAAGTCGAGACCATTCGAGATGGGCACTCCTTCTCCTCCAGACGTGTTGATCTGCACCAGGGGGAACGGACCATCCTGAACGCCCTGCTCTCCTACCAGCAGGTCGGCCAGGAGGGCATCCGCTATGCCGACCCCATGCCGACGGGGCTGCCCGATCCGGAGGACCTGCCCGGCTCCCGGGAGCTGATGGAACCCTATGCCGACCAGTCCCCCTTCGCTGACTACTATGCCCATCAGAGCCCCTTCGACATGCGCCACGTCGGCGGCACGGTCCTGCTGGATGATGCAGATGAGGCAGACAAAAGGGATTCCGAGGATGACAGCAGGAGCCGCCAGGCCGTTTGGAGCCGCACCCAGGGAGGTGCCGACCTGAATCCGCTGATGCGCCGGGCCCTGCTGGCCATGGAATGCGATCAGATCATGATGGAGCCCGCCCTGCGCCGTGCCGGGCTGAGCATGACCACCCCGGGGATCTCCTTCGCCTCCATCGACCATGCCATGTGGTGGTATCAGGATCTGGATCCTTGCGACTGGCACTGCTTTATTCAGGAGTCCCCAGTGGCCGACCACGGCCGCAGCCTGTGCATGGCCAAGGTTTACAACCGTCAGGGTGATTTGGCAGCCTACATGGTTCAGGAGGCCATGATCAGGGTGCCTAAAAACTGAGCGGCCACAAGGTCATCGCGTATTTTTCCAAGGCGACGAGTCAACAGCCTGGTCTGTAGCAGGTCGGCCATCTTCGGAAATGCCTTAGGCTACGGCCTCGAACGCTGTTCAGCCCGGCCTTTTACTTGAATTGGCCTTTATCTTCGCTCTGTCAGCGGTATCGGTCGCATCGGCCATGGGTCTTCGTGAAGACTTGCGCCGATCGGGGTTCTCAGGCCCGTCATCAGGGGGCAACTGGCAGAGCCACTCCCCCACAGCTCCGGCCACCACATCGATCAGACAGACCAGGGAGGCGACCAGGCACTCCTGCATGACCCGTGTGTAATAGGGCGCGCCTGCATGCCCCATGCTGATCAGTGCCTGACTGCCATACCAGCCCAACAGGGCGGCACAGGCAACGCCCAAGGCCTTGCTCATGATCAGCACGTTGACCGCGAAGCGCAAATCCATCTCCTTGCGGTCTCCCTTGGCATAGCGATGCACCTGGAAAGCCATGATCAGGATGGCCGCCCCCAGCAGGAGGAGCAATACGCTGACCAGCCAGGGAACCCCCATGAGGTCCGTCCTGGTGGACATGCCCAGTTCCGAGATGCCGGCGCCTCCCATCAGCCCCAAGACCAGGGCGACCAGGTAGTGCACGAGCGGTGTGCGGCGGGCCCTCATGACAACCCGTCCAGAATCCAGTCCTCCGAGACCAGGCTGATGCGATCCCGGTCAGGAGCACGGTTGGCCAGGCTTGCCAGACAGGATCCGTCAGCTCCAGGCAGACTGTGCTCAGGCTCCAAGTAAGCCCAGGGAATCAAAATGCGCGATGGAGCATGGGCAGCCAGCAGAGGCGGACGGTCCTGAGAGGACAGAACCGAACCATCCAAGCTCTCCACCTCGACCACGTCTGCATCCAATCCGCCCATCTGTCTGATAGGGGCGGCCACCATGTCCAGGGCCGACCGCAGTTCCTCCAGATTCAGCGGTGTCTGCAGAATAACCACGGCCGATAGACGCTGATCACCCTGGTCGTCCCGATAGGCATATAGGGGCGAGATGCCGACCAACTGGCTGCCGGGGATCCCGTCCAAGGCTGCGAGAGCACGAAGCATGGTCAACCGGTCGGTTCCCGATGCTCCCTCCAGCGCAATCACATCACGCATCAGAAGGCCCTTTGGCTTGGCCCCCTCGACAGTCGGCTGACTAGACGCTTCGTTGTCATTCTCCAAATCTGAGGACAGGCCGTTCTGCGTGGAGGAGGTTACGGGGTGACGCAGCCGGGCCTGTGCCGCATGGCCAGAATCGGCCTGACCAGACAGCAGGAAGGAGGGATGCCCTAGAGCAGCATTCCCGCCGCCCCTGACTCGTCCAGATTCCATGCTGGCCGGGTTGCCTTCCACCTGATCGTCGGCCGCACGCTCCAGGGTGACGCCCACCTGGAAACCGACCCCTGTTCCCTGGTCAGCACCCAGACGGGTGACCGTGACCCGGGTGCGGCGGATCTGATGGGAGAGCAGGATGGCATCAGCCACCTTGGCGGTCAGGGACTCCAGAATCTCATCAGCCGGCTCGTTTTGGACCAGGTTGACGATCCGCCGGACAATCTGCACATAGTCCACGGTCTGAGTGCCGTCGTTGAGCCTGCCTGCCTCACTCAAATCCAGGTAGAGGACGGCATCGACCTGGTAGCCGAACCCAGGCTTCTGCTGGCCATGCAGGGGTGCGACCTTGATGGAACTCAGACGGATGGAATCCATGATGTACGCTCCTCCCTCGCCTTGGAAGATTCACTGGCACCGGCCCCGGGACCATATGCAGGGCACCGAGCCGATTCAGAATTCAGTGCTGGTCCTCTGCGGACGGTCCGTTTAGGCTGCGCCTGAGCTCCTCAGGAATCTCCACCGGAGGCTGCTCGGAGTCCGGCCGATCCGGCGCAGACAGCCAGAGCTGACGTTCGGGAGCCTTGCGCAGACCAGCGAAGACCGCAGCCAGCTCGTCCTTGTTCAGTGTCTCTTTGACCAGGAGCTGTCGAACGAGCTCATCCAGCACGTCACGGTTTTCAGTGATGATCCGCCAAGCCTCTTCGTGAGCCGTCTCGATGAGATTGTGGACCTCCTCATCGATGGCCTCGGCCGTTTTCTCTGAGTAGTTGTGGGGCTTCAGGGCATCGAGTCCGGCGTCCTGGTCATTTTCGTCAGCCCACTTGATGGCGCCCAACTTGGATGAGAACCCATACTGCAGGACCATCTGGCGGGCGATGCTGGTGGCCTTCTCGATGTCGTTGGAGGCGCCAGTGGTCGGGTCATGGAAGACCACCTCCTCCGCCACGCGGCCGCCCATGGCATAGGCCATCTGGTCCAGTAGCTCGTTGCGGGACTGCGAGTAGCGGTCCGTGGTGGGCATGACCGCGGTGTAGCCCAGGGCCCGCCCGCGAGGCAGAATGGTCACCTTGGTGACCGGGTCGGTGTGGTGCAGGGCCGCAGCAACCATGGCATGGCCGCCCTCATGGTAGGCGGTGTTGCGCATTTCGGCCAGAGCCATGCCCTTGGTCCGCCGCCGAGGTCCGCTCAGCACGCGGTCGATGGCCTCGTCGATGGCCCGGTTGTCGATCAGCTGGGCATCGGAACGTGCGGTCAGCAGAGCAGCCTCGTTGAGCACGTTGGCCAAGTCGGCGCCGGTGAAGCCAGGCGTCCGCACGGCCACAGTGTGCAGATCCACGTCAGGCACGAAGGGCTTGCCCTTGGCGTGGACCTTGAGGATGGCCTCGCGGCCCTCCAGATCCGGGGCCTCCACGGCCACCTGACGGTCGAACCGGCCGGGCCTGAGCAGGGCCGGGTCCAGGATGTCCGGGCGGTTGGTGGCTGCGATGATGATCAGGTTGGTGTCGTTGTCGAAGCCGTCCATCTCGACCAGCAGCTGGTTCAGGGTCTGCTCGCGCTCGTCATGGCCACCGCTCATGCCGGAGCCGCGCTTGCCGCCCACAGCATCGATCTCATCGATGAAGATGATGGCCGGCGCGTTCTTCTTGGCCTCATCGAACAGGTCGCGCACTCGGGAGGCGCCCAGACCGACGAACATCTCGACGAAGTCAGAGCCTGCCATGGAGTAGAAGGGCACGCTGGCCTCGCCGGCGATGGCCCTGGCCAGCAGGGTCTTGCCGGTTCCAGGGGGGCCATAGAGCAGGACGCCACGGGGTATGCGAGCGCCCAGGGCCTTGTACTTGGAGGGATCCTTGAGGAACTCCTTGATCTCCTCCACCTCCTGGACTGCGGCCTCCTCGCCGGCCACGTCCGAGAACTTGGTCTTGGGGGTCTGCCCGTCGCTGAGCTTGGCGGAGTTCTTCTTGCCCCCCATGCCGAACATGCCGCCGCCGGCCGCCGAGGACATGCGCGAGAGCAGGAACCAAAAGACTCCCAAAATGATCAGCATGGGCAGGATGGAGGAGATCAGGTAGCTCATCATGCTGGTCTGCGGCACCACCGAGTTGTACCCCTCGGAGGGCTTGGCCTTCTCTACGGCCTTGACCACCTGCTGCCCCTGGGCCTCCACGTAGTAGAACTGCACGTCCTTGCCGAAGTTCTTGGAGGTGCGGTTGCCGCGGAAGCCGGGCACATCCTTGACGAAGTCACTATTGAGCTTGAGCTCGACGACCTGCATTTTCTCGGTGATCTCGGCCTTCTTGACCATGCTGCTGCGGTCGTTCAGCAGCTCCAGGCCGTCCTGGGTATCGATGGTCTGAGCGCCGTTCTGGCTGCTGAAGAAGCCGAAGATGGCCAGGATGATGACCACGGCCAGAATCCCCCAGAGCCAAGGGGAACGCCAGAATGAGCGGTTGCCCCCATTGGGGCCAGAACCGTTGTTGCCCAGGTTGAAGTTGAAGGGGTTGTTGCCCTTGTCTCCGTTGTCCTTGCCCCCATTGGGCGGACCCTGCTGCGGTCCCTGCGAGTAGCTCATGACTGCTCCCCCTGATCCTGATGATCCTGTTTCTGGGTCGGGTCCATGTATTCCTCGGACCTGAGTACGGCTATCGAGTCGAGATTACGGTACTGCTCGTCGTAATCCAGCCCAAAGCCCACAACGAATTCGTCGGGTATGGCGAACCCTGGATATTTGACATCCACCTCCACCTCGTGCCGCGAGGTCTTGTCCAGCAGAGTGAAGATCTCCACCGATGCAGCCCCTCGCTCCTTGAGATGCTCGACCAACCAGTGCAAGGTGTAGCCGGAATCGATAATATCCTCAACGATCAGAATATGCCGACCGCGCACATCGCAGTCCAAATCCATCCTGATGTCCAGGTCTCCCTCAGAAACGCTGGTCTTGCCTGCCGGATAGCTGGAGATGCTCATGAACTCAATCTGAACCGGAATGGTGACGGCCTGCGAGAGGGCGGCAAGCGTGTTGAAAGCCCCCTTGAGCACGGCCAGCATGATCGGGTTCTTGCCCCGGTAATCCCGGCTGACCTGCTTGGCCGTCCGGTTGATCAGCTCTTCTATCCGTTCCTTGGACACCAGTTCATGGTCGATATGGGATTGAATATCAGCGATGCGCATGGTCTCCATCATTGCATATGAGAATGACTTGACCCTTACGGATTGCTGTATGGGAGCTGGGAAAACGAGGGCCCTGCTGGCCGTGCCACCGGCAGACCAAATTATCCAGAGCCTGGACCTGCACGGCCGTGAACCGTATGCCCAGTTTGGTCAGTACCTGGGCCAGCAAGCGGGTGCGCAGAGCCGGATGGCAGTCGGCCAATCCGTGGGCATCCAAGCAGGCCAGCACCCCCTTGGCTATCTGGTCCGAATCGGGGCGGGAGACCAGCCGCTGGAACAAGCCATCCACCTGGGTGTCCAAATAATCCTGATCCAGACGGGCCATATCCGCGCCAAGGGCCAGGCGGCGGGCCATGTCCCGCCCAGCGAAGCGATTCAAGGCCGGCAGCAGGTCGTGGCGGATCCGCGAGCGCAGCGGCAGGGTCTCGGGAAGCGTGGAATCAGCCGGTCGATCATCGCCGTTAGTAGGGTCATCCCACCAGTCGATCCCCTGCTGGCGGCAAATAGCCGTGGTATCCTTCCGGTCCAGGTCCAGAAAGGGACGCAGGTAACGCATTCCCCCACGCTCCACACGCCGAGCCATGCCGGTGATGGCCTCCAGCCCCTGTGAGCGAATCAGTCCGATCAGCACCGTCTCAGCCTGATCGTCACGAGTGTGCGCCAGAAGGACGGCCTTGGCCCCCAGCTCGAGGGCCTGTTCGGAGAGCGCCTGGTAGCGGGCTGCACGTGCATCGGCCTCAGGGCCGGCCGAGGTGACCGGTACATCCACTCTGGTGACGCGGACCGGATCCAATCCCAGCTTCCGGCAGGTTCCAGCCGCGCGCTCTGCGACCTGATCCGAATCAGGCATCAGACCATGATCGATCAGCAGGGCACCGCACCGCAGCCCGGTCATGTCGGCCACCAGGTGGGCCGCACAGGCCAGAGCCAGGGAATCCCGGCCTCCAGAGCAGGCCACCAGAATCAATGGGGCATCCGGATCAGGCCGATGCACCCCGTGATGGGCGAACCGCTGATCCTGCAGGCCCAAGCCCTCCCCGTCAAGGGTCGAACGCAGGAGCCCCACCGCCTTTTTCATTGCCGCTGAATAGACCATGGTCCAGGCTTCTTCCTGCTCAAATCCGATCCAAGGATCCGACCAAGGTGTCCACAGCCTGTCGGGCAGCAGCCGCGTCCTCGGAATCGTTGATGATCACAGCAAAGACCAAAACGCCGCCAGAGCGACGAATCACATTGCCCGTGAGCGAGGTCACCTGATCCAGAGTGCCGGTCTTGACCCGAATCAGTCCATCAGCCTGGTCATCCACCTTTCGGCTGGCCGCTGTGCCGGTCAGGCCCACTACAGACAGGCCCTTGACCAGGGGGGTCAAGCCCTTGTCAGCAAGAGCCAGTTGCTGGACGTCAGCCAAGGTGCCCACCCGCAGGACGGAGCCAGGAGTAAGCCCCGAGCAGTCGGCCATGTTGAGTCCCGCGGTGTCCACGCCCAGCTTGTTCAGCGTGCTGACAACGGCTTTCACAGCCCCAGCTGGACTGTTGGGCATGTTCAGGGCCAAGGCGGTCAGACGGCCGAAAAGCTCGGCCAGGCTGTTGTCGGAGTTGCGCAGCATCAGCGACATGATCTCGCTGAGCCGCGCCGAGCTGATACGGGCCAGAACCCTGCCCTGGGCATGGTCGGTCCGGTCGGGCCCCTGGGCATTGTCCACCTGGATCCCGGACTCCATCAGGCGGCTGGCGAAGGATACTGCAGCGGCCTGAGCCGGGTTTTCGACCCTGGGCAAGTAGACCCCTGCATCCGGGTAGACAACAGGCTCAGTCCGTCCCTGCCGGGCCTCATCCACAGCCATGGAGACCGGCACCTGGAAGTAGATTCCATCAGGATTATTTTCTGCAATTCCCTCCGGCTCCTGATCGTCGCCGAAAAGCGTGTCTTGGTAGGCCAGGGCCACTCGGTCGATCCCCTGTCGGTGCAGAGCCTGAGCCGTCTTCTCGGCCAGAGTCCCTAGTCCGGCCCGGCCATTGACATGCAGGGGGTCGTCTTTGCCTACCCCTAGGAGCATATCGCCGTGACCGCGCAGGGTCAGCGTTGCCTGCGAGGGGGTAGAGGAATCCAGAACCGCCTCAGTATCCAGCTGTGAGGACATGTCCAAAACAGAGGCGGCTGCGGCTGCGGTCAAGGTCTTCATGGTGGAGGCCGGTTGGCGCGCCTGGTCGGCGTTCTTCTGGGCCAACACCCGTCCGTCAGCCTGTCGCACGACCAACGAGTAGCCATTGCCCAGGCCCGGCGTATCGGCGAAAGCGTTGACCAGCTGCTGGACTTGGCCGGCATCCGCTGCGGACCCAGGCTTGTCGGCGGCAAGGGTCGGCGGCACGCCCATCATGACCGCAGGGGGGACCGAAGAATGACTGGTCTTGGCCAAGGTCAACGGTCCAGGCACCAGGTCAGCCAGGTCCATGCATGCATAGCCGGCAACCAGTATGACAGCCACAAGCGTGGCCAGGGCCACCCGCCAGCGTCGCTTGATCCGACGACGGCGTGTCATGCGCAGCTGATGTCTGTCACCCAATTGCTCACTCCCGGACTTGTGCTCGCCAACCGAGTTCGGATCGGTAGGCATCATCCAACTAGCCTAGTACTGGTCCTGTCACTGCCTCAGGACTGCAGAGAGGCGTAGCGATCCAGAGTCAGCAGAATGGCCGACTGTCGACGATCGAAGATCCGGGACCCTAAAGCTACACCTATGGCGAGGGTAATCAAACCGTTGGCCAGTGCTACCGGCATAGGCAGCCAGAGCGGAAGCATCCCGCCTTTGGTCATGGACAGCAGCGCCACTAATAAAGTGGGCAGCATGATCACCAGGCTAGCCAGCAACTGCAGCATTGGCAGGAAGCCTTGGGCAACAGCACGCCCCTGGGGCGAAGTGAAGGGCTGGTCCATAGAGGGGACCGGATAGATCAGCAGGGCCGAGAAAATCTGAGCAACTCCCAGACCAGACAGAAGCAATCCGACCGTCACAGCAAGCATATCCAAGGAGATGGCCAGGTCCCTTCCGCCCTTCATTGCCCCGGAGAGGATCAAAGTCACCAGCCCAAGCAGGAGCATGCAGGGCATAGCCACGATCAGATGGCTGCGGACACGGGACAGCCGGTCCTCACGACCCTTCACTCCCGCAGCTATCTCCATGCGCAGGGCGAGCCCATCGTAGGCCAAGGCGTTGCCCTCGGGAATCTCCAGTATCAGGGCGCCCAAAACCGGTCCCAGCCATATCAGCATGGGCATCTGACGGAAGAGTATTGCGTACAGAACCATCAGGACCAGCAAAAGCGGATAGATAGACAGCTTGCGGGAATCCTGACGCAGATAGATCAGGAGCCGTGCGATCATTGCATCCACAGTGTTCCGGGACCGGCCCAGCATCCCCAGTCCCTTGGAAGCTGTCGGCCGCTCAGCCCTCGCCCCAGTATGCAAACGGTCATGACGCAGACACACCATGCCGATCATGAAGCAGAGAGCCAGTGTGGCCAGCTCCATAAACAGACGTCCGGCCAGAGCCCACCATGATCCCAAAATAAGATCCTCAGGCAGACGGACAGCGGCACCCAGCGGCGTCCAAGCAAGCAAATCGGCCACGGATTTCATGGAGTCGGCGTCCACTGCCATGCCGTTCATAATCTCACTGCTCAGCAAAGAGGGCAGCATGCACAAAACCATGATCACCACGGTGACCAGCAGATAGAGCCCTGATCGGGTGCGCTGAGAAACCATCATGGTACTGAGCAGATCCAAAACAGCCCTGGACAGGGCCAGCATCACCATGACAGCCAGCAGGGCTGCGATTAAAGCCATGATCGAAGCTCCGACACCCATGCGGGCATAGATGGCCGTCAGAGCCAGGAAGCAGACAAGGCCGGTCAATCCCGCAGGTCCGGTCAGCCCGGCCAGGTAGAGCCCCAATTGCAACTGACCGTCAGGAATCCCGTAAAGGACGAATCGCGAAGGGCCCAGTATCGACCCCTGGCCCAGAAAGGTCAGTTGGATCAGAATCACTCCCAGGGTCAGCCCGACCAGGAACAGGACCAAGATGGTTCCCATACGCTGGCGGTCGCCCGGATCGGCCTTGGGCAGCCATCCCCCCAGTGCCAGCGCAGCCTGCCATGAGGCCAGGCAGATGCCAATGGCCATGAGCAGGCTGATGATGGCGCCGACCATCTGCCAGGAGGAGTGCTTGACCGTTCCCCAGGCAATGGACCAACGCATGGCGATGATGGTGGCTGCCGTTCTCATTCCGCCTCCTGGTCTTCCTCGGACCCGGAACCGTTCAGCCAAGCGATCCGGCGGGCCTGATGGCGGCCGCCGACGAGATCCAGGAAGCGATCCTCCAGATCCTCCCCTGCTGCGACCTGGGCCACCGTGCCATCAGCCCGAACCAGACCATGATTGATGATGGCTACATGCGTGCACATCCGCTCCACCAGGGCCATGACATGCGAGGAAATGACCACGGTTCCTCCAGTATCGACATACTCGACAAGGATGTCCTTGAGATTGGCGCTGGAGACCGGGTCGACCGATTCGAAAGGCTCATCCAGTACAAGGAGTCTGGGGGAATGAATCATGGCAGTAGCCAGGCAAATCTTCTTGGTCATTCCGGATGAATAATCGCAGACGCGCTTTCCTCCGGCATCGGTCAGGTCAAAAGCCTCCAGCAGGTCCCTGGCCCTGCTCAGCGCCTCCTCGCGCGGCATTCGACGCAGCATGCCCGAGTAGACCAGCAATTGCAGACCGGTCAGCCTGTCGAAGATCTGGTCGCCTTGGGGCATGACGCCTATGATCCGCTTGGCTGTATCCACGTCAGACCATACGTCCCTGCCCAGAATCATGACCTTTCCGGAGTCAGGCGCCAGGAGGCCGGTCACCATGTTCAGCGTGGTGGTCTTTCCCGCGCCGTTGGGGCCGACAATCCCATAGAAGGACCCCCTGGGAATATCCAGAGAGAGGGCATTGACAGCAGGCCGGCCCTGGTAGCACTTGACCAGGGCGCGAATAGAGACCGCTGCCTGTGGATCGGGCGGAGGAGCCACTGCCGTGTGGGCGGTCATGCTGGCTGATCGGGCTTCATCGGACATGGCCTTAAGTCTATCCCACCATTATCTCGCTCCTGGCCACCTCCATAATCTAGTTCGCATGTCGGCGGATGCCCGGTCTCAGTGCCCGGAGTGCTCGATGGGCTTCCATCCCGGATTGGCGAAGATGGCCTGGAAGGAGATGGGCAGGTAGCTCAGCATGAAGATGGGGAAGCTCAGGCAGTAGGCGAAAAGCTCCTTGTTGGAAGCGCCTATCTTGTCCCGCTCGGCCAACACAGTCAAAGCGGCCAGGCCCATCATGGCCAGGACACCCAGAACCCCGGCTGCGATGCCATTGATCAGTTCGGTCACCTGGCTGGTCCAGGTCACGAAGCCCAGAGCCGGGAAGAGCAGACCGAAGAAGCAGCGGACCAGAGCCAGGACGGTCAGCGGGCAGATGAGAATGGTCAGGTCCACGGCCGAGAAGTCGCGTTCACGGAAGGCTCTGGAGATCAGGGCGGGCCCGTAGTAGCGGAAGACCTGAAGGAAGCCCTTGCTCCAGCGCAGCCGCTGCCGCCAGCTCTGCTTGAAGGTGACCGGCTGCTCGTCATAGAGGATGGCGGTGCCGCAATAACCGATGCGCTCGCCGTGCAGAACCGAGTCCATGGTGAACTCCAGGTCCTCGGTCAGCAGGTGGAACTTCCAGCCGTTGTTGCGCTCCATAACCTCCCTGGAGAACATGAACCCGGTGCCTCCCACATGGCAGCTGGAGCCGATGACCATCCTTGAGGTGTTGAGGAACCGGGATTCGCGGATGAACCATAGGGCTGAGCCGGAGGAGACCCAGTTGTCCGAAAAGTTGACCGAGTTGCGGTAGCTGGTCAGTATGCGGAAGCCGGACTGGAAGGCCTTGTTCATCTCTTCGATGTAATGGCGGTCCAGGAGGTTGTCCGCATCGAAGACGAAGTAGGCATCGTAGCGGGAGGCAAGGCCCCGCTCAAGTATCTGGTCCAGCAGAAAGGTCAGAGCGTAGCCCTTGCCCACCTGGTTCGGATCCTGTCGCTCTACCACATGACAGCCCAGGGACCTGGCCAGTCCGGCGGTGTCGTCAGTGCAGTTATCGGCCACCAGCCATATGTCGATCATGGAGGATGGATAGGTCTGTTCCTTGATGGAATTGATCAGATGACCGACCACCTGCTCCTCGTTGCGGGCTGAAATAAGGACGGCGAACCGCTTGTCGAAAGGGGCCTCGGGGAAAACCGTGGGCTTGGAGACGAAGGAGATGACGATGCAGATGGCCTGGTAGACGATGCCCACCCCGCCCAGCAGCATCATCAGAACGTCCAGCACTTTGAGCAGAGCCATCAGCGCCACTCCTTGCGAGGGTTATCCTCTTCCTCGGAGGCCTCGTTGGTGGTCTCGGTGCCTTTGAGCGGCCTGTGCCTTACCGGAGCCGAGGCGGACTTGGGTATGGGAACCGTGGCTGACTCATCCAGATCCTTGGCCGTCGGGGAAGAGGTCGGGTAGAGCTCGCGGGCAATGGTCATGACCGGATCGTCCACTCGGACCCTGGCGCTGGTCCCCTTGGCCGACCGGCTGCCCACATGGCTGGCCACCGGCTGAACCACGTGCTCGTTGAAGGCCTCGACACCCTCGACCACCTTGGACTTGCCGACCGGCTTGGGATCCTGCATGAGCGGGGAGTCGATCAGCTCGTAGTGCTTGACCGAAGCCGAGAATATAGCCTGGAAGCTGGCCGCCAGAGGCAGGGCCAGGAAGGCACCCAGGGCGCCGAAGACCGCACCCAGGGCCAGTACGGAGAGGAAGGCGATAGCCGGGTTGAGGTCCATGGTCCGCTGGGAGATCTTGGGGGCCAGGATCATGTTTTCGATCTGCTGGTAAATGATGATGTAGACCAGCACGATCACGGCCACCAGCAGTCCGCGGCTTCCCCAGGCCACCACTACGGGAATAGCTCCGCCTATGTAGGTGCCGATGGTTGGCACGAACTGGGAAACCAGCCCGCAGAAGAGGGCCAGCGGCAGCCAGTAAGGCACCTTCAGAATGACCAGAAAGACCGACATGCAGGCCGCAGAGATGAGCGCCAGAATGGTTCTGCTGAACAGGAAGCTGGAGATCTGGTCCTGGGCGATGGTCCAGACAAAAAGGAAACGGCGCTGGCTCCTGGGGGCCAGCCACTGGCAGAGGCTGCGGCGCAGTTTGGGGCCTGCGGCGGAGATGTAGTAGATGACCAGCAGGACGGTCATGATATTAATGAAGGACCCGGCCAGGCCCACGGTGGTGTTCAGGGCCTGTCCTGCGAAGTCCGTCACCCAGGAGGTCTGGATGTTCTTGACGATCTCACCGCCAAGATCCTGCATGGCCGGCAGGTGCCAGGGTGTGCGGCTGGCGATGAATTCCGCCACCTGCTCATAGAGTGCCGGCGCCCCGTTGGCCATGCCGATGACCTGCTGAACCAGCAAATTGCCGAACATGCCCATAAGGACGATCACAATGATGATCAGACCTATCAACGTAACCGCAGAGGCTGCTCCCCGCCGCCAGCCATGCCTGACCAGTCTGAGCACCAGAGGCTCCATGGCAAGGGAGACAAAGATGGCGATCACCACATCCAGCACCAGGAATTCGATCTTCCACCAGGAGGCGTAAGCGAACCAGGCCAGAAAGACAGCTATCACTACATAGAGGAGGGCACGGCCGAACCATTCCGGAGGTCGGCGCGGATCCCCCTTGGGCGGGAAGACCGTCGCGAAATCGAAGCGCTGCTTTTGCTCGTTGGCCATATGTTCCATTATCCCAAGATGGCTGACATGACGGGCCATAGGGCACAGGTTGAGCCGACAGTGTATCCGGGCACACGTATCCTGAGGGGTATGTTGACCGTTTCCATAGTCATACCCGCCTGGAATGAGGAAGAACGCATTGAGGACTGCCTCCTGAACGCCACCAGGCAGAGCCAGGCACCCAAGGAGGTGCTGGTAGTCGACAACCACTCCACAGACGCAACGGCCTCCATCGTCCAGCACTTCATCGATCAGCACCCTGACCAGCATGTCAAGCTTCTCCATCAGGACAGAGAACAGGGGCTGATCCCCACCCGCAACTACGGACTTGACCGGGCAACCGGCGATGTGCTGGGCCGGATTGACGCCGACTGCATGCTCCGTCCCAATTGGGTGGAGGTGGTCTCCGGCATCTTCACCCGGGACCCCAAGGCCATGGGCGCCACTGGACCGGTGGCCTACTATGACATGCCAGGCAAGCGGATCGGGCTCAAGGGCGACAACACCATCCGCAAGGCCATCTACCGGGCCGACGACGGGCAATACCTGCTCTACGGTTCCAACATGGCCCTGCGCGCCACGGCCTGGCGGGCCATACGCAGCCACGTCTGCAGGGACAAAGAGGACATCATGCACGAGGATGTCGATATCTCCCTGCACCTGATCGATCAGGGGTTCAAGACGGTCTACTGCAAGGACATGAACGTGGGCATCAGCGCCCGCCGGATGGACACTTCCTTCACATCCTTCCGCCACTACATGCAACGCTTCAAGAACACCTTCGACGCTCACCCGCAACACACCAGGGAACAGAAGCCCGAGCACACCCTCTACGCCATCTACCCCATTCTGCGAGCCTTCTATCCCGTCTACCAGAAGTACCTGGAATCCGCCGATATCAACCCTGCGGAACGTGTCTGGATCCGCGAACAGATGGAGCTCTTCCATCGCCGCGACCAGGAACTGGACCAGGAGGATCACTGACCGGCGGACGGCACACCAGGCTTGCCTGGTCCATAGGTGACGGGTATCATGGCCACGTTCGCCCCCGTCGTCTAACGGTTAGGACACCAGACTTTCAATCTGACAGCGAGAGTTCGACTCTCTCCGGGGGTACAAGGCAAAGGGTTGAAAAATGGCGGTATTCCGCTATTCATCTAAAACAAACAGAATTCAGCGCAAAACCCGAATTGGGCTGTTTCGGGCTACTTCGAGCCAAAATAGTACACACAACAGTACACACTTATAGATCACCGCCGACGAGAATCCACCAGCATGGTGAAGACACACTTATTTGAATTTCTACGGCTTTGCGTGGCGCAGTCTGCGAACATCGAAAAGCAGTCAAAATTGCTGTCACCGTTGCGCTATTTTGAATCGTTCTCATCTTCCACGTTGGACGACTGCGTCCGATGGGCGCTTACCGGAGAGAATCCAAAGCCGGATATAGACGCCGGAACCGGTTGTAACCGACATCGTACACATGGCGATTTGCGTCGTTGGGGGAATAGACCCGTCCAACTAGGTTCGCCTCCACCAACTCCTCCAAGGCTTGCAAATCAGGCTGTGAAGAAGAGCTGGTCTGCTTGCCAACAGAGACCAGCTGCGCAAGGGCCACCGCAGGCATGAGATGGGCGTCATCAAGCACCTGAACGGGCGCGTCAAGGATATCCGCCAGCATCTGGCACCATTGGGGTTCGCGGGTGCCACCACCAATCAGGGTGACGCGTTCGATAGGCGTGCCCAACAGGTCAAGTCCCTGACGAATCGAATAGGACACGCCTTCCAGCGCGGCTCGGGCAAGGTCGCAGGCCTCGGTCTCGGAAGAAATGCCGACATAGGCTCCCCGAATCGAGGAGTTCATCATAGGGAAGCGCTCCCCCACCAGATAGGGCAGGCAAATCACGCCGCGTGCTCCTGCCGGGCTGGATTCCAACAAATGCCCCATGCGCTGATATGGATCGCCATCACCCTCTGTCGGACTGTCCTTCGCGAAGACTCCGGTGGCCCAAGCATGCACGTTGCCGGCATTGAGGAATGGCACCGTGTTGATGATGCTGTCTGTGCCCAGATAGGCCAGGTTGACCATTCCAGGGCGGTCAGTTACAGCCCGGTCTGTCACTGTGGCGATCCATCCGGATGTGCCCAGGTTGATATTGAATTGACCGGGATGAAATACCCCGCCGCCCAAGGTAGACGCGCCAGCATCCCCCATTCCCCCATATACCGTGGTTCCCGGAGCAAACCCCGTGGCAGCGGATGCACCCGGCGTGCTGGTGCCGACGCTTTCCCATGGCCAATAGAGTTCCGGGAAGATCGCGGCATCCAGGCCTGCTGCCTTCAGAATGTCTCTTCTCCAAGTCCGCAAGCGAAGATCCATGGCACCTGCCGTCGAGCAGGCTGTCACATCGCCGCAGTAGGCACCGGTCAGCCACCAAATCAGATAATCCTTGGCATCGATGAGCACATGGCGAACCTGCGCATACCGGTCGGGCTGATGCCTGGACATCCACATGAGTTTGGTCACCGGCAGGGACCCGTCGCACGGGTTCCCCACTACGGTTCGAAAGGACTCAGCCCCATAGATTTCAGTGAGCTCAGCAGACTCTTCTTCGGCCCTGCCGTCCGCGTACAGGATCGCCGGCCCGACAGGCTGCCCCTGTGCATCCAAGGCAATCAGGTCCTGCATCTGTCCGCTCATGATGATGCCGGTGACCTGGTCGCTCTTGAAGTGATCGATGCTCCGCCCGGCTTTGGACAAAAGGTCACGGGACACCTCGATGAAGGCCTGCAACCAATCCTCGGGATTCTGCTCGATACGCCCATCACCTGTGTCAATCGGCAGAAAGCCGCTGGACGCGCAGATCCTGGCGGAACCCTGGTCATCCACAAGAACGGCCTTGACCTGCGTGGTCCCCACGTCGAATGCGGCTGTATAGGTCATACCGGTCATCCTAGGACTTCCCAACCGCCCGGATGCCGACATGATTCCGTATGTGGACCGACGCACTTACCCCTGGGCCCCTGACCAGTCCACCACTGCTTCGACATTGTTCCCGTCCGGGTCCAAAACGAAAGCCGAATAGTAATGGGGGTGGTAATCGCGCAGTCCTGGAGCACCATTGTCATGGCCCCCGGCGGCGAGCGCCGCCCTGTAAAAGGCATCCACCGTTGCGGCATCGGCAGCCCTGAAAGCTATATGGGTCACCGGCGAAGCAGTCCCATCCTCACTCGGTGTCAGATAGAAGTCCGAGTGGGCCCCGTCGTCCTCTGGGCCTAACCCAATAGTGGGCTCATGGTGGGCCTTGGCCACGTACCCCAATGGTGCCAAGGCTTTGCTATAGAAATCGATGGAAGCCTGGATGTCCCGAACCTTCAGCGTCAGATGATCAATCATGTCCATAATTCTAGGTAAATCGTCAGCCAACAGCGGCCGGCAACCCAGAATGAACCTTGCCCCATGCCGCTCGATGCCGGTGAACGATCGAGCTCGAATCCTCAAGGCTTCATTTCAGATGTACCGCCCGCCGGGCAGGTGCATAAAGTCCTCCACCTTGTTCCATTTGACCGGGTATCCCGCTCCGTGGGCGCAGAAGACCGAGTCAGGGGTGTTCTCCAGGTCGGACTCGGGATCATAACCGATGGAATCCACAAGAGCATCCTGGTCCTGGCAGGGACGGTATCCACTGAAGAAACAGACCAGATGCCCGCGGCCATGACTGTAGGTACTGACCTCGATGGCATAATCACGCATCTGTGATACCGGCGCATCCCCTTCCAGTTCAACCGTGTCCCCGTCTGCCTGCGGCTCCGCAAAGTTGCCCTTCATCCGGTAGATGTCCGACATTGCTCTGCCGAGGTTCGCCTGAGGAATGGTGAGCCTGAAGTGGTACCAGGGCTCCAGCAGAATACTGCTTGCCTTCATCAGCCCCTGCCGGACGGCCCGGTAGGTGGCCTGGCGGAAGTCTCCTCCCTCGGTGTGCTTGATATGCCCGCGGCCGTCCAGCAAGGTGATGCGCATGTCTGTGATGGGCGAGCCTGTCAGGACGCCCAGATGCTCCTTCTCGGCCAGATGGGTCATGATGAGCCGCTGCCAATTGCCGTCCAAGCGGTCCAGGCTGCAGGTCGACGCGAAGCTGAGACCGCTGCCCGGCCCCGTAGGTTCCAGGAGCAGATGGACTTCGGCATAATGCCGGAGGGGCTCGAAATGTCCAACCCCTTCAACGGGGGTCGCGATGGTCTCCCTATAGAGGATTCCGCCCTGGCTGAAGGAGACCTGCATGCCGAACCGCCGCTCCAGCTCCTCCTGGATCACCTCCAACTGGACCTGGCCCATCAGTCGTAAGTGAATCTCTTGAAGCTGCTCCTGCCAGACCACATGCAGCAGAGGATCCTCATCCTCAAGGATGCGCAAGGCCTTCAACACCTGATGCGGATCCAGCCCCTCAGCCGTCACTGCGTAGGTCAGCACCGGCTCCAGCACAGGCTCCAGATCCTTCCGCTCGCAGCCAAGCCCCTGTCCTGGATGTGTCAGATCAAGCCCGGTTGCAGCCACGACGCTCCCGGCCTGCGCGCAATCCGTCAGCCTATAAGCCGCTCCCGAATAGAGCCGAAGCTGGTCAATCGTCTCGCTGATCTGTCTGTATCCTGTCTTCCCGGAACCTGATTGGCCTTCGGATCCATTGCACAAATCGGTAATTACGGACGACTTGACCGGCAGGTCGCCACCAGTCACCTTGAGCCAGGTCAGCCTGGCGCCTTTGTCATCATGCGATACCTTGAACACCCTTGCGCCGAACTCTCTGCCGTACCCAGGCGAAAAGGTGTACCGCTCCAGCCCTTCCATGAGGGCGTCGACCCCGTCCAGACGCAGGGCAGACCCAAGGAAACAGGGAAAGAGACGACGCTCGGCAACCAGCCGTGCCAGGCTCTCATCAGATATGCCCTCGGTCTTGAGGTACTCATCCATGACGTCCTCATCGAGCAAGGCCACATCCTCCATATCGCCATGCTCAAGTCCACGGCTCAGATCGAAGCAGCCCGGAGACCAGCGCTGCTTGCAGCTTTGAAGAATGCGGACAGCATCAGCTCCAGGGGCATCCAACTTGTTGACGAAAATGAAGGTGGGCACCTCGTAGCCTGCCAGAAGCCGCCAGAGCGTATCGACATACCCCTCTAATCCAGCGGTTGCATCGACGACCAGGAGGGCATAATCCAAGACTGACAGGACCCGCTCCATCTCGGCCGAGAAATCGACATGGCCGGGTGTATCGATAAGGGTAAGCTCGACATCACGATAGGCCAGCCGGGCCGGTTTGGAGAAGATGGTAATACCGCGTTGACGCTCCAGATCGTTGGTGTCCAGATAGGCGTCGCCATGATCCACCCTGCCCGGACGGCGAATTTCCCCGCCCCGGTAGAGCATGGCTTCCGAGAGCGTGGTCTTGCCGGCATCCACATGGGCCAGCATTCCCGCCACTATCCTCTTGACCACCGGGGGCCTCCCTCACTCTTCGCATCTACAAGGTTCACATCTACAAGAACCAGACGCATATCCTATCTATGCGCACTCTATGGTCTGTCTGCCGAAACCTGATAAGTCAGGTCGTGGATGACCCGGCCGGCCTCAATCCCCTTACGCTCGAAATTGGTCACGATTCTGCCGTCGAACCGCTCCGACTCCATGAACATGGCATGAGGCAGGAATTCGGCCTGATCAGCCGTCCCCTTGCCGACATGTTGGGTGGGCAGACTGACCCGCAGATCGCCCAGGTTTCTGAATCTCGGATTCTCATCCATCACCTTATGCACATGCAGAGCGTAATCCTCGATGTCAGTTGCAATTCGCCAAAGGCCACCAGGCTCCAGACAATCCGCCAAGTCATCAGCCAGAGCCGGCTGGACCAGACGACGCTTGTGGTGCTTCATCTTGGGCCAGGGATCAGGAAAGAAGGTCCATACCTCCTTGATCAGTCCAGGATCCATTCGGGCCAGAAGTTCCGGGGCGTTGACCTGGGCAAGCCGCAGATTATCCAAGTCCGATTTACCGGCCATCAGCATGGTATGGGCCAACCCCGGCTGATAGACCTCCAGAGCCAGGTAGTTCCGATCAGGGTGTTCCCGGGCCGAGGCCACTACATTCTCTCCCTGGCCGGATCCGATCTCGACGATCAGCGGGGCCTGTCGCCCCCAGGCCGACCTGACCATTGCTGCATCACAACGCAGATCCTCGGCAACTGTCAACGAACCCTCAGCCTGGCCCAAATCGAGAAGGTATCTGGAGGAATACCGGGTCCAAGCCTTCGCCAGCCGTTCACTGAGCTTCTCGGAGCGCCTCACATAGGAGACGATGGACCGCCTAGGGGCCTTGCTCTGTCTTTCTTCACTCATCACAGCTCATATATATCCTAGAAAATACAAACAAGCGGGCATAGCGGGCAGATGTGCCCGTGATATACTCAATTCAGAACAAAACACAACAAAATATTGCAAAATCGAACAAGAGTTCGGTTTTGGATAGGAAAGGCATGCAGATGTCAGTTTTGGTTACAGGCGGCTGCGGATACATCGGCGCCCATGTGGTTCACGCCCTGCAGGAGGCCGGCAAGGAGGTCGTCGTGGTCGATGACCTCAGCTACGGAAAGCCCGACCGGATCGGCAATGCGAGGCTTTATGGCGCCGACGTGGCTGCACCTGGCGCCGATCAGCGCCTGGCTGAGATCATTGAGAAGAACAAGGTCGACTCGGTCATCCACTTCGCCGCCCGCAAGCAGGTGGGCGAGTCGGTGGAGAAGCCCATCTGGTACTACCGGCAGAACCTGAACGGCATGATCAACGTCCTGTCCGCCATGGCAAAGACCAACGCCAAGAAGCTGGTCTTCTCCAGCTCGGCCGCAACATACGGCGAGCCTCCGGTCGACGTGGTCCCTGAGGACGTGCAGCCCATGGTCCCCATCAACCCTTATGGCCAGACCAAGCTGGTCGGCGAGTGGATGGCGCGGGCCTGCGAGCAGCCTTACGGCATCCGCTTCTGCGCCCTGCGCTACTTCAACGTGGCCGGCTGCGGACCGGTCAGCCTGGAGGATCCGGCGGTCCTCAACCTGATCCCCATGCTCTTCGACAGGCTGCGTCAGGGCAAGGCACCCGCCATCTTCGGGGACGACTACCCGACCCCCGACGGCACCTGCGTGCGTGACTACATCCACGTCTCCGACCTGGCTGACGCCCACATCGCCGCCCTGGACTACCTGGATCGCGACCAGCGTCGCTATGATGCCTTCAATGTGGGCACCGGCCAGGGCACATCCGTCCGCCAGATCGTGGACGAAGTCAAGAAGGTGACGGGTCTGCCCTTCACCGAGGCCGTCAAGCCCCGCCGCGCCGGCGACCCGCCGCACCTGATCGGCGACCCCACCCGAATCAACACCGAGATGGGCTGGCATGCCAAGTACGGGGTCGAAGAGATCGTCGAATCAGCCTGGAAGGCCTGGCAGGCCAACCCTGCCCACCACATCGACACCGATGGCTGGCAGCAGCAGAACTAGGCAGCGACGCGCCGGGGCTTGCATTCCTCCGGCGCTCATGTAAACTTTCCTCTTGGCTGTTCAAGCAGTCTCGGCTCCGTAGCTCAGTTGGTTAGAGCGCCGCCCTGTCACGGCGGAGGTCACCGGTTCAAGTCCGGCCGGAGTCGCTGGGAATGGTCTGGCCCGGTTTTTCCGGGTCTTTTCGACTGTTCATGGCTCTGTAGCTCAGTTGGTAGAGCGAGCGACTGAAAATCGCTAGGTCAACGGTTCGATCCCGCTCGGAGCCACCAGCCATTAAGCCCCTGAGATTCATGAGGAATCCAGGGGCTTAATTGATATTCCCATTGATCTATAGTTCAGGACAGCTGATGCGCCACCCAGTCGACGATGTAGGGCGCCGTGTGCTCGATCTGATCGATGGCCACCTCGAACTCATGGGGGCCGCCATACCAAGGGTCAACCAGGTCGATTTGGCTCTCCCGTCCCGGTGCCGGCTTGGGCAGGTCCGGGTCGAAGCTGCGGTACAGGTGAACAGCGGATCGCTTGCCGGAGGGCAGCAGACGGAGAAGGGCTCGCATATGGTCGGCCGTCATGGGCAGCAGCAGGTCGGCATCTTCGGCCTCCTCCCGGGTGATCCGGTGGGCGAAGTGGTCAGCCGGCACCTCATAGCCCCGCTCGCGCAGAACTTTCTGAGCACGTCGATCTATGGGGTTGCCGAACTCCTCGTCACTGACTCCGCTGGATTCCACCCTGACCTGATCCTCATCCAGTCCGCGGTCTTGGAAGAACTTGCGCAGAATGACCTCAGCCATGGGCGACCGGCAGATGTTGCCGGTGCAGACTGTCATGACGTTGTAGGGACCCCGTGAGGCCTTTCCTTCAGAATCCTGGCCCATCAACGCACCTTCCCATAGGTGATGTACCGGAACCGCGGGATGGCAGCCGCCTGGTCTGGTTTGGCAGGGTTCATCCACTGGCTCTCGTCGCGCACCTGCCAGAACCGCTTGCTGACCAGCTCCTCCATATCAGGCACAAAGACATCAGCTGGAGTCCGCAGATCCAGATCCGTCACGTAGGCGGCATCAGCCAGCGGGAAGAAGGTGCTGAAGACCCCTGCGCCGCCGATGACCCAGATTTCGCTGCGATCCATCCCATCGTCGGGAATGGCCTCCTGCCTGGCCAGCTCCAGAGCATCGTCAGCTGCAGATACCACCGTGGCGCCTGGAGCCCGAAACCCTGGATCACTGGACAGAACGATGTTGTCCCTCTTGGGCAGGGGCCGCTCCCCTATGGAGACCCAGGTCCGCCTCCCCATGATGACAGGATGGGAGACGGTCAACTCCTTGAAGTGCCGCATGTCCTCGCTCAGATGCCAGGGCAGTGCATTGTGGTAACCAATGGCGCCGCGCCTACCGTCAGTGGCCTGCGCCTGCGCCCAGATCATATTGACCGATGAGCGGCGACCTATCTCTTCTTCCTGATGCCGCCATTCCTCATCACCTAGAAGCCCGGCCTGACCGGGCTCGGGTTCGTGATAGCCGCTTCGACTATTGTCATGCTCCATCTGTTGCGTTCACTCCTCATAGTGAGTAGATATACGAGTACATTCTAATCTGCGGATCCGACGGTGCCCGTATTCGGCTCAGCACACCATCAGACCGCCACTGGAGCCTTGATGGCGGGATGGCATTGATAGTCCACCACCTCGAAGTCTTCGTACTGATAGGAAAAGATGGAGTCGGCCTTGCGGATGCGCATGGTCGGGTAAGGATAGGGCTTGCGCGACAGCTGCTCCAGAACCTGCTCCACGTGGTTGTCGTAGATATGGCAGTCGCCACCGGTCCAGATGAACTCCCCAGGCTCAAGACCTGCCTGCTGGGCCATCATCAGGGTCAGCAGGGCGTAGGAGGCGATGTTGAAAGGCACCCCCAGGAACATGTCGCAGGAGCGCTGATAGAGCTGGCAGCTCAGCCTGCCGTCGGCCACATAGAACTGGAAGAGCGCATGGCAGGGCGGCAGGGCCATGCTGTCAACCTGGGCTGGGTTCCAAGCAGTGACGATCATTCGACGGGAGTCCGGATGGGTGCGTATCAGATCCAGCACCTTGGCGATCTGATCAATGGTACGATCGGGGTCCTCGGGGGTCGGAGCGGGCCAGCTGCGCCACTGAACTCCATAGACCGGACCCAGATCCCCGGTTTCCGGGTCGGCCCACTCGTCCCAGATGTGCACGCGGTTTTCCTGCAGCCAACGCACATTCTGCGACCCCTTGAGGAACCAAAGCAGCTCGTAGGCGATGCCCCGGAAGTAGACCTTCTTGGTGGTAATCAGCGGGAAGGAATGCGACAGATCGAAGCGCATCTGCTTCCCGAACAGCGATATGGTCCCGGTGCCCGTCCTGTCGGACTTCAGGGTGCCCTCGCGCAGGATGGTGCGCACCAGGTCCTCATAGGGGGTGGGAATGTCCGAGTCTGGACGCTCGGGGATGCGTGTGCGAATACGTTGCAGTTCTTCAGGAGTCAAGGCCATGCGGCCATACTATCAAGTCCTCGGTCAGCTGAGCGCGCCCCGGTGACGAATTGCACAGTCCGGGTTAGATTGGAGGAGCAGGTCCGGCCACAGGGTCGGATCCGGATGGCGCACCCGGGCGTGTGCCGGACAAGGAGGAACAGATGGGCAAGAGACTTTGGGTCGAACGCGACAAGGACGGTACCTGGAACGCCTATGGCGACAATGGGGCCCATATCACTTTCGGCAAGGGCGAGGACCAGTTCAACCCCGGTGACCTGATGAAGATCGCCCTGGCCGCCTGCGGAGCCCTATCCAGCCAGTTCGCCGTGGAGAGCGCCCTAGGCAAGGGCAAGGGAGCGAAAATCGTGGTGGACGGCACCTATGACGCCGACGACGACGCCTACCTGAGCTTCGACGAACAGGTGGACGTCGATGCCACTTCTGCCAGGTTGGCCCAGGATGATGCAGACAAGCTGGAGGAGCGGGTCCGCCGCCATATAGCCAAGTCCTGCACCGTGGCACACACCTATCAGCGGGAGACACCGGTCAGGATCTCCGTCAAGGTTCGCCACTGAGCCGGCAACATGGATGAGCGGGGACCCCCTGAGTTCATGGAACTTCGGGGATCCCCGCTCTTGTTATTGCCCTTACTCCTTGTGCTCGGGATCGATGGTCGACTCCAGGTCAGCCAGCTGCTCGGGCTTGGCCGAATCCACGGAGATACGCTCGACGCCGGTAATCTCAGCCACATCCGTGTTTTCAGCCGCCTCTGCTGCGGCCTTGAGCCCGGACTCCTCGGCCTCCACGTACTTGCGCGGCACCACGTAGACCGGGCTGACTGCATGCTGCAGGAGCCCCTGGCTGGTCGACCCCAGCAGAAGCCCTGTGAAGCCGCCGCGACCACGCGAGCCAACCACAACCACATCATGGGTCTTGCTGGCCTGGGTCAGCGCTTCCACAGCCGACCCCGGCACCACCGTCTTGTTGATGCGCAGATTCGGATAGGTCTTCATAAGCGGTGCGATTCGGGTATTGAGGTCATCCAGGTAGGAATCCATGACGCTGCGCTCCTCGGCCGAACCCGTACCGGTCAGTCCGGAAATGTTGGGCACTGCAGACATGACATCCAGCTCGGCATCCCAGCTGTCGGCGAAGGAGGCGGCTATCTGCAGGGCCTTGAGGCCCCACTTGGATTCGTCGGAGCCCACGGCGACCCGCTTGATATCGTTGCTCAGATGCATCAGTTTGCCGTCGTCGTCGGTGTAGGGAACAACCACGATAGGGCAGTAAGCATAAGCGGGCAGGCTGGAGCTGGTAGTTCCCAGCAGTCGCTCGGCCAAGCCGCCCTTGCCCCGGTTCCCGATGACGATCAGCCGGTAATTGCGGCTCAGCTCCACGAAGACCGAGGAGGGATCCCCCGTCACGATCAGCGTGGCCGCACTGACGCCTTGCTCATCGGCAATGGCCTTGGCCTTGGAGAGGATCTCCTGGGCGTCGTTGTGAGCGGCCACGTCGTCACCCATGGTGGTATACGTCGCATCGAAAGAGACGGCCGCGTACGAGGGAAGGGAATAGGCGCAGACGATTTGCAGGGTCAACCCTGCATGCTTAGCGTAGTTGGCGGCCCACCACGCCGCCTTGTAGCTGGCGTCCGAGCCATCGACGCCTACCAGAACAGCCTTGTCGTTGCTCATCCGACGACCTCCTTTATACTTGGCGGTGACAAACCGACACCGCTCCTTCTGTCAGAATATCGCATGCAGGTCTGATCAATAAGTCTGCCGGAACCAACACGCGAGAAACCTCGACTCTGAATATGCAAAACGCCCCCATAGGGGGCGTTAACGCTGCATAAAACCTATGCCTCAGACCAGACGACGGTAGTTGAAAGTCTGATAGACCGCCTGAACCTTGACACTCTGGCCGGGAGCCGGAGCGTGGATCATGCGTCCGCCGCCGACATAGATGCCAACATGGCTGCCATCGGGGGCTACCATCAGGTCGCCTGGAGCCGGATCCGTGACCGGCACGCCCATGGAACCCTGATCGGCAGCTACTCGGGGCAGGCCGATGCCGAAGTGGGCGAACACATACTGGGTGAATCCCGAGCAATCGAAGCCCCTGGCAGGATCGGTTCCCCCGTACACATAGGGAATCCCTTGGAACTGAAGGGCGTAGTTGACCACATCTGCACCCGTGCCGGTGGCCGGCACGTCAGAGATCCGATCAGCGGCACCGCTGCGAGCAGCCGAGCGACTGACCTGCGCGGCCTGGCGCTGGCTGGCCGCCGCCTGGGCCTGCTGAGCCCTGGCCTCGGCATCCTTCTCGGCCTGGGACTTGGTGGCAGGGACGTTCAATGACTCGATGCCACCCCAGCGGCTGTCCTTTTCGACGGTGGTCGCCGTCGATTCGGTCAGCAGGTCGGCACGCACCTTGCTGCCTGGGGTGAATGAACGCGACGAAGTGGCTACGGCCTCACTACCATCACTGGCCTGGGCCACGGCGGGTATACCGATGAAAAGCGTGCCACAGATTGTGGCCGCTGCCATCATGCTCACATACTTGCGTGTTTTTTTCATCGTGCACAATTCTATCACGTGTAGGGAACAGAAACTAACTTTGGGGAACACGATCCGCGCAACCAAGGATCAGTAATGGATATAGCGCAGAGCGTGCACATTCGTCAGAGTGCGGGAATAGGTCTTCCCGTTCATCACGGCGCCGCACTCGGAAGTGACGATGGAGCCATCAGGATTGATCTTCTCCACAATGGCCACATGGCCATAAGCGGAATCCGAACCCTCCTGGCCGGCCTGGAATACCACGATGTCGCCGACGTTGCGCGGCGTGTCATCCACCCAGTAGCCTAAAGTGCGGGCCGAGCCTGACCAGTCCTTGGCATTGCCCATATGGGAGCCCACCGGCAGACCCAGCTGGTGACGACGGACATAGGCCCACCAGGTGCACTGGCTGAATTCATAGGCGTTGCCCACATCTCCCGTGGCATGGTTGGGATTGAACCCTGCCGGCAGAACCGATCGGTTGGCATCCATCAGCGCCGCCACGGCCGGATTGTTTGCCGAGGATTTGGACATCTGCCCGGCATCGAGCTCAGACCCGCCCAGGTCCCAACTGCCCTCGTTGCGCTGTGAAGCCGTCGGCAAAGGCTGACGGTAGTCGGAGCGGGAGACCCTTGAACTGCCACTAGCGCCAGAGTAGCCGGTGGAGGATGAGGGGGTGACAAGGTTGATCGCGACGCTGCCGGCCATAGGCAGGGACCAGTCGCCCCGAGCCTGGTTAACAGCCATCGAGGAAGCTGCCGCACCGACAAGGACAGTCAGGGCCGAACCAGTCATGATATGGGAGCGACGGGCTGAGGCCTTGGCCGCCAAACGAATAGAGCGTCGGGTTCGAGGGGCTACTTCGTTGAGTTTGGCCGCCAAGGCATCATCGGCGCCTTGAATGCCGACCTCCCGGGTTGCATCCGTCGATCGGCTGGTCGGCGAACTGCCGTCACCTGCGCCCCGCGTGGCCGAAGCCCTGTGCGCAGCATGCTTCATGTAGAATCACTCCCGTTTATGTTCCGACGCGACTTTCGTGCCGTATCACGAACCATCACAAGGGAACACCATAACGCAAGCGAGAACCCAGGCCAAATGACCTGAATTGTCCATACTGGTGTACTCAAGCATGGCTTCGGTGGTCGCTCATCTTCGACAACCACGGAATACGCTAGGATTATACGGACATAAGGCGGACATGGGCAAACCCGCATGCGTGCCGCCTGCCACGGCGTGTCTCTCCGTTTTGAGCCCTGGGTGGTCCACCCTGAGCGAACCCTGATCAAACCGGGGTCGAAGCCAGGAGGAAGGATCCGCCGGCATTCTCGGAATCCTGAGGCATGGTGATGTCGACACGGCCGTCCTGGGAGGGAATGAAAAGGGCCCGGCCCTGGTCCAGCACACAGAACTGGTCAGCGGTTGCACAACGGATCCGACCATCAGTACAGACGATGATGCGCGGCCCGCGGCGCGGAATCATCAGGTGACGAGGCCCTAGGCGCTCTATCAGATCCCCGTAACGCTGCTGGAGTCTGTTGAGCAAGGGCCACGTGGCTCCGCCCTCCTCCACATGCCCGTAGACCAGCATGTATTCGTTGATCTTGGGCCGGTAGGTCACCATATTGTGCATGATCAGGGTGGCGATCATGGAGCTGGATGGGTCAATAGGGGCCGAAGGCTGGCAGTCCAAGCTATGCAGGAGGTTGGGAATGTCCCGATGCTTGGGGGTCATGCCTGCCCTGAGCACATTGTCGGAGTTGGTCATGATCTCTGCAGCAGTGCCGTGGATGTATGCGTGAGGAGTCCCGGCAGGGATATAGACCGAATCGCCCTCCTCCAGGTCCACAGGGTTGAGCATGAGCAGACAGAGCACAGCCGGGTCCTCCGGGAAAGCCCGGGCGGCGCACAGGGCATGATTCAGTACGGCTCCCGCTCGTTTCGAACGCAGCCGCCCAGCGGCAGCCTCCAAGGCTTCTTCCATGCCTCGGGCCGCCTCTGGCTGGGCAGTCACGGCGGCGTGGAAGGCCCGGAAAATACGCCGGCGGGAATCCGGCCAGATCAAGGAGGAGACCGGCATCATGGCATCAGCCGAAGCGAAGCGGGCCGGCGGAACGCCCAAGTGGAAGGTACGGGCGGTCAGCGCCTGGGTCATCAGCTCGGCCAGAGGGTGGTCCACAGCGCGCAAAAGGGTCAGCTGAGTGGAAATGGTTGCGAAGCCTACACAGGCCTGGAAAGGCTCCAAGGCTACCACCATTTCGTTCTTGGCCAGACTGTCGTGAAAGGAGCGCCTCGGATCCTCGTCAGGCACCCCCTGGGCATTCTCACGGTTGAAACCGGCACGAGCCTCGAAATCCAGGGGATGCACCTGCAGGGAGAGAGGAATGCGGGCCGAGATGATCTTGAACAGGTAGGGCAGGGTAGGACCGAAGAGGCGAGAGTCGCGCTCTCCCAGCATGGCCATGGGATTGCGGCGAATGGCTTCGGTCAACGGCATGAGCGACCCGTCGGGCAGGGTCAGGGACGAGGGGGATTCGGTATGCCCGCTGAACCACATCTCCGCCAGGGTATCCTCCTGGCCTTCGACTGACTCATGCAAATGGAACATGCGTTGCAGTCGGTCATGCGAGCCCCAGGCGTAGTGCTTCTCCACAGCTTGGATCGGATACACGCACTCCCCTTTCCACGGGAAATCCCTCCATGGGCCGGTGCACACGAACCCACCAATCCCCGTCATGATAGGACATGGGCCGAGGCCTGGGCAAGGCGATAGGGGTCGCCGCATGTCATTGCGAACGGTACAGTGGGGGTATGAAGCTGGCTCCCATTTTCGATCCGGACGCCCGCAGGCCATCGCCGCGGCCCGTGCAGGTGGACCTGCGACGCATCTTCTTGTTCGGCACAGGAGCCTGGATTCTAGCGCTGGCCGTAGTCGGCATCCTAGCTCTGACTGGAATGACGGTCACTAAGCCCCTTATCGTCTGCCTTTCCGGGGTTGGCGTGGGCATCCTGCTGTTGATCTGGGAGCACTTCAATCGCTGGGATTATCGCCGTCTGGCCCAGCAACCGGACCCTGAGCCAGAGGAAGCATCAGCGTAAATGTGCTCCCCTCTCCCGGCGCGCTCCAGACTGTTACCGACCCATGGTGGGTCAGGGCCACATGCTTGACGATGGCCAGCCCCAGGCCGATGCCCACTGCAGTCTGCTCATTCTGATTGTCCGCACGGTAGAAGCGTTCGAAAATCCTGCCCTGGTCCGCCTTGGATATGCCTTGGCCGTGGTCGACCACCCTGATGATCCCGTAGTGCCCGTCCTTGGAGGCCTGCGCCACCAAGGAGACAGTCGAGCCCGAAGGTGAATAGGATATAGCATTCTCCACCAGCTTGGCCAAAGCCACTCTGATCTGCTGCCCGTCGCCATGAATCGTCAATGGTTGGTCGCATCGCCACCGTAGTGTCACATGGGCCTGATCAGCTCCATCCTGCTCATCCTGCACCACTGTCCTTATCTGCTCAGCCACGTCAAGCACGTTCTCCCTGCTGGGTTTGATCCGCTCCTGAGCCCGGATCAGCAGAAGAAGATCCTTGAGCACATGCCCCAGATAGGCACTGTACCGCTGGACCGAGGAGGCATCCTTGGAGACGCTGCGCAGGTGGCTGCGTAGCAGATCCGGGTCATCCTCCTCCAAGTGCGAGGTGGTTTTCAGTTGCGCCGCAAGCTCCTCAAGGGCCTGAACCGGCTTGAGCATCTGCTCGGATACATTGGTCATGAAGGCATCCCTGGTCCGAACGAACCTGACCGAATCGCTCACATCATCGATAAGCACCACGACCAGGGACTTGTCGATACGTCCCAGGGTGACCTTGAGCCAGTTCCTTCTGGATACCGCCTGGGCCTGAACATGGGTCGCATCCCCAGGATCCTCAACCTCGTCAACATCCCAATCATCGGATTCCTGGCTCTCGGCTGCGGCATCCAGAGCGAATTCCGTAGGCGTTCGCGTGGTCAGATTGAAGGTGCGTCGACCACCCGATCGGCGTACCTGCGCAATGGCCTCGATGATCTTCGGATCAGCAATCTCGTCGTTGCTGACGATTCCCAGCCTGTAGGCATCCGGACTTGAGCGAACAACCTCGTCATCGCCATCGACCACAACCGTGGCGGCAGGAATGAGCGCCAGCAGAGCCTGCGTCGAGCCCTCCAATGCCCCGTCATCGGCCTGTTCACCATCCTTGCCGCGGTTGCCCATAAAGCTGCGCAGGCGGTCCACAAACCGTCTCATAAGGACTTCCCTCCAGTCCGGCGCCGACCCCGGACGCTGCAACATCAACCAAGTCTCATCGGCAGTTCCGGCTTTATTCTCGCATATCCGACATTGATTGCCGCTCCCATGGCCCGACATTCTTCAGGACTGGCTTTTTCTTGCCATGCCAGTCACATAGACTGGAGTCATATCGTTGACCGAGGCCGAAAGGGAAGAACAATGCGCGTGATTTTCAACGAGGAACTGGGGCTGGTGGCCGACGATCTGGATCGGATGGTTGCCAAGGTTCGCGATGCCATCAAAAAAGCCGGGCGATCCTTGATGGAGTGCGACGTGGAGACGGCCCAGGAGGTCATCGACGGGGATGCCGATATAGACAACCTTCAGGCCAGCATCATCGACCAATGCATCAGGCTCCTGGCTAAGCAGAGCCCGGTGGCCACTGATCTGCGGGTAGTGGTCTCCACGCTGAGCCTGTCAGCCACCTTTGAGCGCATGGGAGACCTGGCCAGGCACATCGCCGAGACAGCAAGGCGCTCCTACCCCGAACCGACCCTGCCCGACGAGGTCATTCCCCTGTTCAAGCAGATGCAGGACTTTCTTGACGTCATGGCTGACCGTCTGGTTGACATGCTCTCCGACAGGGACACGACTATAGCCGAGCAGATCATCGTCAGCGATGACCAGATGGACAAGCTCCATCAGAAAACTTTCAGCTATGCCCTCTCAGACGACTGGAAGGGGAGCAGGCAGCAGCTGATCGACCTGGTCCTGGTGGCACGGTTCATGGAACGTCTGGGAGACCACGGCGTCTCGGCGGCCCGGCGTGTGGTCTACATCGTTTCGGGCTTCGACCCTTCTAAGGATCCTAAGGATCTCGACCTCGATCTGGACTGAACAGGCAGTAACTGTGCGGCTCGTTGCCTAACAGTTAATCAGGTGACGAGCCGTTTTTACTTTTCCAACGGCCAGGAATGAATACGAGATACGAAAGGCGGTGTCTTCCACAAAGGGAGAAGACACCGCCCAATCAGCTTGGACACTCTGCGTCCAAAGCCCGATTCACATCATCGGATAGATCTATCTGAGGGATCTCACTTTTGGCCTTGGGCTGCCACAGCAGCAGCACCAGCAGCGGCTGCCTCCGGATCCAGGTACTCGCCACGAGGCTTGATGGGCTTGAAGTTCTCATCCAACTCGTAGACCAGGGGGATGGCCGTGGGGATGTTGACCTTGGCGATCTCGTCCTCAGTCAGGTTGTCGAGCATCTTGACGATGGCCCTCAGCGAGTTGCCGTGGGCGGCAATCAGGACGGTCTTGCCGGTCTTGAGCTCAGGAACAATGTCGCTCTCCCAGTAGGGGGTGACGCGCTTGACCACGTTGGCCAGTGCCTCGGCGCGGGGCACTGGGGCTCCGGCATACCGGGGATCATGGGACTGCGAGTATTCGTCGTCAGGGTCGATTTCGGGCGGCGGGGTGGCATAGGAACGACGCCAAAGCATGAACTTCTCATCACCGTACTTCTCGCGGATCTCGGTCTTGTTCTTGCCCTGCAGTGCTCCGTAGTGACGCTCGTTCAGCCTCCAGTCGCGCTTGACGGGGATCCAAAGGCGGTCAGCCTCATCCAAGGCGATGTTGGCGGTGTTGATGGCGCGGCGCAGCAGTGAAGTGAAGACGATATCCGGCAGCACACCCTTATCCTTGAGCAGCTTGCCGCCTTTGCGGGCCTCCTGCTCGCCCTGCTCGGTCAGCGGGACGTCCACCCAGCCGGTGAACTGATTGGTGTTATTCCATGCGCTCTGGCCGTGCCTGAGCAATACTAGTTTGTAGGTCATAGTGAAAATTCTAAGACCTAAGAGGGACTGTTTGGCGGATCTACAGCCCCCCCCCCCGTAGAGCGGTCACTTAAAGCAGGCAGACACCCAGCCAGCAGAACCCTGTCAGCAGATCGGTATAGCCCGACAGCGCAAAGGCCCTACTGAAGCGGTTCCGACAGCTGGCCGCTGTGGTGGCAATGGCCAGAGCCAGGACAGGCAGCAGACAGACCAGGCGGGGCCAGGCGTTCGCAAGAGAGCCGTCAGACAGGGACCATGACTCAACCACGCCCAGGATCACAGCCAGGGCATAGCAGGACCCCATCAGAATCAGCGTGCCTCTGGCTCCGATGAACGAAGACAGCGTGTACTTGCCGGCCAGAGGATCCGCATCAATGTCTCGATAGTTGTTGATCTCCAGAACAGGAATGCAGACAAGACCGCCAACCAGGGCGCCGATGAACCCGTGACGGTCGATGCCGCCAGTCTCCAGGTACTGGGTGGCCAGCACGCCCACCAGGCCAAAGAAGATCATGATGCTCAGCTCGCCCATGGCCCTATAGCCGTAAGGGTGCTTGCCTCCCGTGTAGAACCAGGCTCCCAGCAGACAGAAAATGCCGACCAGGATCATCCACCAGTGGCCAGTCACCCAGCAGAGGGTCAGGCCGGACAGGCAGGCCATAAAGATATTGAGATAGGCAGACAACAGGACCTTGCGAGGCTCCACGCCGCCTGCCACCCCTCTTCTGGGCAGATCGGGCACCGAGCCGTCAGCACCGGCGCCCGAAAGGCTGCTCCGGCCCTCGTCCGTACCCCTGATGCCGTCAAAGTAGTCATTGGCCAGATTGCAAATGCTGTGGATGAACACAGCCGTCAGACAGCATAAGAGAGCTATCAGCCAGAAGCGCGCATCCGGCCCAAGTCCTTGGCTGAACAGCTGCCGGAGGGCCACCGCCGTGCCGATCAGAACCGGCGTGGGCGAGCAAAGCAAGGCCGAGGGTCGCAGTGCGTCCTTGTATTCCTGAAGTGTGATGAACATGATTGCCTGATTATCCACCAAATCGCTTGAAAGTCGGACTGCTCTCTTATGAGCGTATCAAGATTTTCACAGCTGCAGGAGCAGGCCCGCCGACCAGCACAGGGCAGAGACCAGAGTACCCTTGCCTGCCATACCGAAAGCCTTGGGCACCTGGCCGCGGGCAAAGGCTCGACAGATCAACAGAAAGACAGCGGCCACAGGCAGGAGGATCAGCACAAGTGGGAAACCAGGCAGGCCACGTCGCATGACAGCAGGCACAAACTGGATCAGGCCCAGAACCAGACTCAGGATGTAGACCAGGTAGATGGAGATAGCCGCAGCACGCGCCCCCACCAGAACAGCATATGTGTGCTTGCCGGCTTGACGGTCATCATCCAGATCCCGGTAATTGTTGAGCATGAGCAGGCCCACGGCATTGAGCCCGCAGACGCAGGCACCCAGGATGCCGGCGGCATCGACCCTATTAATAAGGAAGTACTCGGTGCCCAGGGTGGCCACCAGACCAAAGAAGATGAATACGCTGACCTCGCCCAGCCCGTGGTAGCCGTATGGATGCGGGCCGCCTACGTAACACCAGCCGGCTATCAGGCAGCAGACCCCGACCAGGATCATCCACCAGTGACCGGTCAGCGCTATGGCAATCAGGCCCATCAGACAGGTGAAGGCCGCCGAGATCATGGTGGCGTACAGCACCTTCTTGGGCGGTACGCCGGCGGCCACCAGACGCCTCGGTCTGCCAGAGGCGGCCTCCTCGCCTCCACGGCCGGAGTCGGTGCCGCGAACACCATCGGCGTAGTCGTTGGCGAAGTTGGCTGCAATCTGCATAGACAGGGCGAGCAGGACCAGCAGAACCACGATTAGAGCCAGCCTTCCCGGCGTGGTCGCCTTCAGGGCAGGGTCGACAGGCCTGGGCGAACAGGAGCTGGTGCACTGTTCCAAGAGCCGTGACCGCTCCAGGAGTGCTGCCGAAGCGCCCACGCAGACAGGCGCCACCGAGGCAGGCAGCGTCCTGGGACGCATGCCATCCATCCACAGCCTGATATTCATGACCGTCCCTCCCCCGTTATCATCTCATATCGTCTCAGACCAGCGGCTTGACCAAGGGGAAGGTGATGGTCTCGCGGATGGATGCGCCGGTAAGGGCGATCAACAGCCGATCGATGCCCATGCCCATGCCACCAGCCGGAGGCATGCCTACGCCCAGGGCCTCCAGGAAGTCCTCGTCAATATCCATGGCCTCGACATCGCCGCGGCTGGCCATCTTGGCCTGCTCGACGAACCGCTGCCGCTGGACCACCGGATCATTGAGCTCGGAGTAGCCCGTGGCCAGCTCGAACCCGCGAACGTAGAGATCCCACTTCTCAACCACTCCCGGCTTGGTGCGGTGGGCCTTGACCAGGGGCGAGGTCTCGACCGGGAAATCACGCACGAAGGTCGGCTCGTAGAGCTTGTCCTGCCAGAAATGCTCCCAGAGGTGTTCGACCAGCTTGCCATGGTTCTCGGCAGGCTCCTCCTCCAGGCCCAGTTTGTCAGCAATGGTCCGCAGATGGTCCACGCTGGTCTGCGGGGTGATCTTTTCGCCCAGGGACTCGGAAAGGGAATCGTACATACTGATCTGACGCCAGTCCCCGCCGAAGTCGTACTGGCTGCCATCCTGCAGGGTCACCTTCAGCGATCCAGACGTGGCCATGGCCGCCTTCTGGATCAGCTCCTTGGTCAGTTCCCCGATGGTATCGTAGGTGCCGTAAGCCTGATAGGCCTCCAGCATGGTGAACTCCGGGGCATGCGTGGCATCCACGCCCTCATTGCGGAAGTCGCGGTTGATCTCGAAGACGCGCTCAATGCCGCCGACCAGACAGCGCTTGAGGAAGAGCTCGGGAGCGATGCGCAGATAGAGATCGATGTCGAAGGCGTTCATATGCGTGGTGAATGGTCGGGCCGCGGCACCGCCATGCACGGTCTGGAGCATGGGGGTCTCGACCTCCATGAAGTCGTGATCCTCGAAGGTACGCCTCAGGGAGGAGACGGCCTTGGAACGGCGGCGGACCATGGCCCGCACATCCTCATCGGCGATCATGGCCAAGTAAGGCTTGCGGGTGCGCTGTTCCTCGGTCAGTTCCTTGTGAAGGGCAGGCAGGGGCTGTAAAGCTTTGGCTGCGATGTTCCACTCGGTTGCGAAGACAGAGAGTTCACCGGTCTTGGAAGCGACCACGCGGCCGCGCAGGTAAAGGTGGTCGCCCAAGTCGACCAGCTGCTTGAAGCGCTTCAAAGAATCAGCGCCGATCTCACGCTTGGAGATCATGCCCTGAATGCGGGTGCCGTCGCCAGCCGCCAGCTGGACGAAGCAGAGTCCGCCGCCGTTGCGCAGGAAGAGGACCCTGCCGGCGATGCCAACCACATCTTCGGTCTCCTGGCCTGGCTCAAGGCGGTCCTGATACTTGCGGCGCACATCCTCGATGCGATCCGTTACATCCAGATGGACCGGGTAGGGCTCAATACCCTCCTTGAGCATGAGCGCCCTTTTGGCCACACGCATGCGCACCTGTTCAGGATGGCCTTCAGCACCGTCCGTTAGGCTGCCAGGATCGATGGCGTCATCCAACTGGGCGCCCTGATCGATCTTCTCCGTAATGGCCATATCCTGGTCAAGCAGTGCCTGAGCACGCTCGACCGTCGTCAGACGAGGGGTTTCTTCCGATGAGTCATTCATAAATCGCTATTTTACGCATGAGCCGGTACTTGGTCCCGGTTGCCGCCTGAAGGCAAGCGGTTGAATGGTCGCGCCGCGCAGACAATGGCGTTTGGCCGACGGTACGTGTACTATATAGTACGTTGTCACGGGGTATAGCGCAGCTTGGTAGCGCGCTTCGTTCGGGACGAAGAGGCCGGGGGTTCAAATCCCCCTACCCCGACAAGCATTCCGGTCCTTATGGGCCGGAATTTCTGTATTCGTAACTTTTAGAGATAAGTATGTGCAAGAACAATAACCTTGCCATGCTCTTTCTCTTCTTAAAAGCAAAAGTTAAAAGGCAAAAGCGATTCTCGTTTTTTTCTCGCATTTTTATCAGTTTGGGATCACAGCCCCAACGATCCTGAAATCTTCCGCTGTACCAATATCCGCTGCATCAACAATTGAGGTTCCTCGGAACGGAGCGACAGATTATCAGCATTCAGATGTAGTATATAAACAAATATTCTGTTCAAAGGAGCATAATGCGGATCTTAGCCTTTGACCTTAAAGGACTTCGCTTATACGACAAGGGCGCACTACGCATGATCCTGTTCGCCGAAGATAGGATTACCGATGGCAGCTTCACCCATCGCCTTCAGAGCACCACCTCACCGCTTGGCATCGTCACAGCCATTGGCATCTCCGGTATCAATGCCTCCGGCAAAACCACTGATCTACGCCTGCTTTCTCTAATCATCAACATTGCCAGAGGCGCTTCATTGGGAACTCAACGCTCCACCATCGATCCGCTGATGGACATTCTTGAGCCCACGATTACAGCACGCATTATCTTCGAAGAAAACGGCGAGGCTTGGCTGCTCAATGCCACACTCCGTCGCGCCGACAAGGACGAGGCCACCGCCGACTCCCCCTTAGTTTTCGAAAAGGAACGGCTGTGCCAGTATGCAGGCAGAAGTCTGAGCAAGATTCGTTTGAAAAGAACCATAGATGGCGACGAAGAATCCTGGTGGACTGTAGCGACTCGAGGAATGAATAAGTCGGGCGACGAAAAGGAGCTGGCCGAGGATGTCAAGAGATTTTTGCCCCCCGATCGCTCTCTAACGACGGGGATTCTGCGCACCAAGGAGACCGTGGTCACCCTCTGTCTGCAAAATCCGCTGCAAATGTCCATTCCTGTCACTCCCCCATCGCAAGTGGTACGTCTATTCGATCCGACCATCGAACACTTGGAAGTAAGCGATCACCAGTTCCATATCAAGTTCCGCAATGAAAAGGTTGAGCGCGACTGTGATCCCTCGCAAGCTATGGCCATGATATCGGCGGGAACATTCCGCGGAACCTCCTTGGCACAACATGCTATCGAAACACTTGCGCAAGGAGGCTACTTACTATTCGACGAAATCGAAAACAGCATAAACAAGCAGTTGGTCTTCGCTATCATCGACTTGTTCTCCTCTCCTGCTACTAACCCGCATGGGGCGGTACTCGTTTTTTCTACGCACTATCCAGAACTGCTGGACCATTTCACCAGAAAGGACAACATTTGGTTCGCTGTCAGGCATGAGAACGCCGGATTCCAACTGATCCGGTATAACAAGCTGGTCACCCGCGGTGAACTGAAGAAGAGCGTCCAGTTCATGTCGGGTGCCCTGCAAGGAACCGCGCCCTCAGCCGCTTCCATCAGCGCCTTGCGGAGCTACGTCAAGGAAACGGTTCATGGATAGTCAAGCGATTTATAATGAACCTACCTTGGTTATCTGCGAAGGGTCTGCCGAAAGCGTCATCTTTGAACTCCTACTGACAGAAGGAAAACTGATCATCCCTAAAGATTCCCTTATTGAAGATCCGCAGACTGGTCGGTTTTATACCCGCTGCCGTAAAGATAGGGAAATCGAGGAACGGTTCCTTTCCGTGACCTATGGTTCTTCGTGCGTGAATATCGTCCGTATTATTGACTCACCAAATGAACGCTTTCACTTGTCGCCTCTGTACCAGTCTAAAGCCCGTGTACTTACACTGACTACTCGTCCTGAGATCGAGATCCTGGCCATCATCAAAGAGGGGGCCTATAGGGACTGGACGCACGTCAATAACATGAAACCCAGCGAATTCTGCAAGGAGAAACTGGGGCTGCACAAGATCAAGCAGTATGCTTTCTTGCACCAATATTGGAATGACGCGGATGAGCTCTGTCGTGTCATCGAGTTGTATCGAAGAAACCATCACTTCCAAAATCATGAGCGATGTTTGGCCGAGCTCCTCGTTACCCATTCAGGCAACTGCACCGGGCAGGTGTGACCTAGGCGACATAGCCGACTGAAGTCCATCAAAGACCATCAGTCTAGACTGATAGATAGAAGCGACCAGGGCGCTAGGGCTCCATGAGGGACCCGCACCTACAGATACCCTGACAGCAAGGGAGCCAAATGAGCCAGGACCAGACACCGATCCCAGACAACAAGCAGGAAGAGCCTCAACAGTCCTACCTGCAACCGGACGGCAGCTTCGACACCCAGGCCTTCTTGGACGGACTGGATGCCATCTTCAATGCGGGCAAGGCTCGCGACAAAGCTGAACCCTATCTGCAGCAGGCGCTGGTGGATGCGGAGAATGCGGGTAATGATGCCGGACTGCTGACCGTGCTGAACGAAATCATGGGCTTCTACCGGTCCCAGGGTCGCCACCAGGAAAACATGTGGATGATCCAGCGCGCCATCGAACTGGCCACACGCATGCGTATTGAGGGGTCCGAGGCCTGGACGACCACCCTGATCAATGCAGCCACAGGTCTGCGGGCAGCCAAGAAGTACGACCAGGCCGAAGACCTCTACCGGCAGGCGCTTGCCTCCGCAGCCAAGACCCTTGGGTCCAAGGATCGGCGCCTGGCGGCCCTGCACAACAACCTGTCCATGCTCTACAGCGAAACCGACCGACCCGACCAGGCCGAGCAGGAGCTGCGCCAAGCCATGGGCATCCTGGAGAATTCCAGCACTGACCCTTCCCAGGATCAGGATCTGGCCACCACCCACACCAATCTTGCCCTCCTGCTCATGCAGCGCAAGGACAATCCTCAGGCTCTGCAAGAGGCCTGGGACCAGGCCCGCACAGCCTTGGACATCTATCGAACCGGCCACCTGGAAAATAGCGCACACTATGCCTCGGCCCTGGCTGGCTTCGCCCAGGTCTGCTACATGACCGGGCGCTTCAGCCAGTCGGCAGACACCTACCGCAAGGCCCTGGCCATCATTGAGGATCGGTACGGCCAGGGCAGTGACTACTACCAGATCACCAAGGCCAATCTGGACCAGGCCCAGGCCGCCGCCCAAGAAGCCGGGGACAAGGACCAGTCCAACCAGACAGACGAAGCAGCATCCAGCCAGCCGAAGACCAGGAACCAGAACGAAGACAACAATCAGCGTGATTCCCGCCCGGATATTCAAGGACTGGACCTGGCCAAGGCTTACTGGGAGCAGGTGGGCCGTCCCATGCTGGAGGAACGCTACCCCCAATATCGCGGCCGGATCGCCGTAGGCCTGATGGGCCATGGATCGGACTGCTACGGCTTTGACGATGCCATCTCCCGGGATCATGATTTCGGCCCCGGCTTCTGCCTGTGGCTGACCAGCAAGGATTACCAGGCCATCGGCGACCAATTGCAGAAGGACTACGAGGCCCTGCCTACCGAGTTTATGGGGTTCGGCTCGCGGACCGACAGCGTCAGAGCCAAGGGGGCTAACCGCCGCGTGGGCGTCTTCGAGATCGGCGCCTTCTTCGAATCCCTGACCGGCTACCGTCAGGCGCCCCCGGAAGATCACCCCCACGAGTGGCTGCTCCTGGACGAGGCCACACTGGCGGCGGCCACCAATGGCAGGATTTTCGCGGATCCTCTGGGGCAGATGCTGGCCACACGGCAGGGGTTCAAGGCCATGCCTGACGATGTGCGCTTCTGCCTGATCTCACGCCGGCTGGGCATGATCGCCCAGGCGGGCCAATACAATCTGCCGCGGAGTCTGCAGCGGGGCGACGGGGCTGCAGCCATGATGTCAATCAACGAATTCATCAAAGCCTGCGCCTCCCTGATCTTCCTGGTCAACAATCCGCTGACCGTCGGGTATCTGCCCTATTACAAGTGGACCTTCGCAGCCCTGCGGCGACTGAGCGGACGAATGGCCACCAGGCTGGCCGACCTGACCGAGCAGCTGGAGGACATCCTGCGACTGGCTTCGGCTGCCTGTTACGGGGGGCAAGGCTTCGGCGAAGGCGGCAAGGGGGGCCGGCCGGCTACCGAACGCGTCACCAAGCTTGTGGAGTCCATCTGCGCAAGAATCGTAGAAGAGTTGCAAGCAGAAGGCCTAACCAACAGCCCGGAAACCTTCCTGGAATGGCAGCGCCCCTACGTCGAGGCCCACATTTCCAGCGACGATCCGGTTCTGCACAGCATCTGAAAGGAGCCAAAGATGGCAAACGACGAGCAATGTCAGGATGAGGAATCCCTGCGCGAGCGGATCGTCCGCCACGAATGGGAACAGTTCCAACAGGTCAACAATGAGGGCGGTCCGGCCAACTGCCAGGGCAACTGGCCCATGTTCCACCAGATGCGCCTGAGCCAGTTCCTGACCTGGCCGCATCCCCTGCTGACCAGCTATGCGGACGACCTGGATCAGGCCGACAAACAGGGGCGCAACCTGTTGACCGAGAAGTATGGGCGGATGATGGAGTCCACAGCCCCAGACCAGTACCACAGCAGCATCGCCCCCTACCTGCCCAGGCTGGGTCTGGCACGCCAGGAACAGCAGGAGCGCATCATCGACAAGCAGGTGGCCTGGGCCAAGGACTTTCGCGAGCGCTACCCCCGTCTAGGTCAGGAGATGCGAGTCCTGCGCACCAGTGAAGACACACCGGAGGCCACCTCTTTCGAGACCTATCTGCGTGGCGAACTAGGTACCTATTCGGCCCGGACCCTGGATCTTTACCAGTCCATGGTGGATCAGATCGAGGCCCGTGGCGGCAACCTGACCGAGGAAACCATCCTGGCCACGGTGGAATTGAACGGCTTTGAAACCCTGGAGGAAGCCGAACAAGCCCAGGACTGACCTCCTGAACCACAATCAGGAGCTTCAATCTCTTCAACTTGTCGAACGGTCAGGTAAGGTTGACGGGTGCAAAAGCTGAAACGGGCGGGCTTCACTGCCGCCTCCTTCGTGGTCATCCTGCTGGTCATGCTCCTTTTGGGCCAAGCCATGACACCCGACTGGCAGGTGGAACCCTATCGAGAGCACATCAAGGTCCCGACACGGTCCACAGCTATCGCTTCGCGCCTTGGAGCTACCACCCCTGAAGGTACTTATAGGGTCAAAGAACGGAAAATCAGCATTGCTCTGGATGGCGGAGTCCGCATCCAGGCCATCGTCAGAGAGCCGCGCGGTCGAGAGGGCACGGGGCCAGCCTGCTTGTTCATCCACGGCGCCGGAACCGGCAAATCCTCAGAAGTGTATGGCGATCTGGCCTCAGCCATGGCCTCGGCCGGCATTACCACCCTGGTGCCTGACAAGCGTTTGGACACCTACACCACCTTTCACCGTGATTATCAGGCCATGGCCGCCGACTACCAGCGATCGCTTGACCAACTACGCTCCTGGCCGGGTGTGGATCCAACCAAAGTAGGCCTGTACGCCGAGTCCGAGGGCACCTGGATATCGTCCATCATGACCGCCAAGGACTCCAGTATCGCCTTTTCCATCCTGACTTCGCCCCCCGTCTACCCGGGACGGTGGCAGATGGCCATGGCGGCTACCAACTACTTGGATCTGATTGGCGCGCCCAATGGAATCCGCAACGTTATACCCCGGTTCATTGGCATGGACCTGTCCCTGCTGGGCCTGGAGTACGCCGACTTCCCCTCCCTGCCTTATCTGGACCAGCTGCGGATGCCAGTCATGATCAACTTCGGCACCATGGATGTATCCATGCCAGTCGAGCAGGGTGCGCAGGAGATCATCCGCAGAACCCACGCTAGCGGCAACGACAACGTGACCCTGCGCTACTACCCCACTAATCATCAGATACGCACAGGCAGTCGGCTGGCCAAGGACGGGTTACCTCTGGAACCCCGGTATACCCATAATCTGGAAGACTGGATCAACGCTGTAGCCTTGGGCACACAGGCCGATCAATGGTCCACTCCCATGATCGCCGGCAGCCAGCCCCACCAGCTCAATCAAGTACCTGATCGTACTGATTCCGGATTGATTTCCTCGCTGACCGCCCTGCTGACCTTGATGGCCAGTGGCCCCGTTCTGCTGGTTGCTGCCCTCATAACTGCCCTGATAGGAGCCTTGAACTCACATCTGCGGGCTCGAGGCAATGTCAGACAACGGCCCGGCTTCAGCAAAGGTCTGGCCGGACGGCTTTGGGCACTGGGACTGTTGGCCGCAGGACTGATAACGGCCCTGCTGGCCTATGCCTTCACTGTGGTCCGCCAAGCCTTCGGCCTGGTCCATCTGTCCTCGATGATGACATTCTCCTGGTTCCTACTATCAGGTCTCTGCCTGATGTTCATCCTGCTCTTGGCGAGCACCCTGACCTCCATCTTCAGCCGGCCTGACGGCAAACCAGCTGTAGTTGGCGCTGGCCACTGGCTGACCCTGACCCTAACCCTGTTGGGGTCACTGGCCATCCTTGGCAGCCTGATCTTCTGGAATATCCTGGTCTTTTGAGTCATGACGAGCGCGCTTTGTTGATGCCAGCCAAGTTGATATAGCAGCGACAATCAGCACCACGCCCAGGCCAGCAAAAATCAATGGAATAATCCGCTGCCAGGGTATGACTAGGGTCAGATCCGTACCGTAACGCAGAAAGACCAATCCTAAAGCCAACATGGTCAGAGCCAAAAGTCCAACCAGGATGCCAAAAATGATGGTAGGCATGCTGGGGCCGCTAGGACGGACCGGCTCCGGCGGCTGCATCCGAACCTGGTATATCGGGGGTGCCTGTGATTCAACCGGCATGACCTTGGTGGTGCGCTCCTGACGATCCAGCGGCTGGCCTCCTTCTGGTTGCTGCATATCAGTCATCTTCCTGATCCTCCCCAAACTGCCATGGATTGTAGCTATAATCCCAATATTCATTGATCAAGCCGCTGTAGAGCTGCGCCCGCTTCGGCTGGGTAGCGCTCCCCTGGGCTTGCACGGTGACCCGCGCACCGGCCATGAGATTGGCATCGACGATCAATTCGGGATCGTCGGGCATATGCCACTGATCCTCCTTGGACGCTCGCAGGGCCTCCTCCCAATTGCGTCGTTCAGCTGATGGCGACGTATTGCCCCACCACATCCGGTTTCCCTGTTCCGTCTCGGTTATCCAGTCAGCCGCGCCTGATCCCAAGACCCTGTAGAGGTCGGTGTGTTCCCTATAGGACAGACTGCATCCCTTAGGAATGAGCAGGCGAACGTCAGCATAGGCCACAGCCAGGCGGACAGTGCCCGTCGGGCAGCCTGAGACTGTACTCTCCGCATCATCCATAATCTGAACGCGATGAGTGCCGTGTTTCTGCTCATAACCAGTCAGGTCAATGACGGCACTTCCCTGATCCTGCGGGTCTCCGACCAGCGCGATGCCACGGCGGTAACGCCTCATGTCTGCACTGTCCGCCCCCAACAAGCGTCCATGGTTATTGCCGTTAACTTGAACTGTGGCGTATTCGGCCAGGATCCTGCGGTTCTGGGTTTGTTCAATGCCTGGTATGGCCGAACCAGAAGCCAGCATCAGGACAACCAAGCAGGCCATCAGGGCAATGGGGGTCAGTCCTCCAGACCTGCGGCCCATCAAGCCCAGGATCAGTATGACCACGCCAAGTATCAGCGTAACGCCTCCAGCCCAGATCAGAGCGAAAGTCAAGGCCACATTCAATCCGCGATAGGGGTTCGTGGCCATCCACCAGACCCCTGCGCCGGAGACCAGGATCAGTCCTGACAGAAGACTGACCAGCGCAGGTCCGGCGGGACGACGCCGTATCCGGGGCGGAACCGACGGAGTCTTACGGGCTATTCCCGGCCCTGTCGAGAATGACCCGGCTGTGCCATAGTCCGTCCAGTCACTGAATCCATATGACTGATTCATGTTCCCAACAGGTTCTGCAGGGCCTTCTGCCCCCGTCCAACCTCCGGGAGCTGCACCGGTGACAGGATTCTCACAGCCTTGCGTACTATTCGAATCGCTGGCAGCGTTTGCCGAATCCGCTGTCTCAAAAATATGTCCGGAAGCAGTCGCATCCCCTTGTTGTTCCCGAGTTCCATACGAATCGGAATCCCCTGGCTGGTTCCTGTCTCCTTCTGTGCTTGCATTGCCGTCTGTCTGCGTATTGCTTCGCGTCCCTGTGTAATCCTGGTACCCCTCATACCCCGAAAAGCTTGGGTAGTCAGGCTGATTCGGATACCATTGCGAGCCTGCACCACTCGGCCGTTCCGAATACTGCGGTCCCATCACCCAGGGATCGCCCGAAACCGGTCTGCCGGCATCCGGCCCAGTCCAGTACCCTCTTTGGTACTCCAGGGCCTTGTTGCGGCTCCACCGGATGAATAGGTACAGGACCAGGGCACCGAAGGCCAGTGAAAAGATTCCGACTCCAGGAATCAGGATGGCCAGCAGCCAGTAAATGATGATGCCCACCATGGAAGCATGCCAAATCCCGTGGATCAACTCCTGGGCGATAATGACCCCACGCCGGTCCGGCAGGACGAACCAGGCAAAGCCGTAGAAGGCGGCACCGGCGCCGAAGAAAAAGACCGCCAGAATCATCAAGGCTCTGACCAGGGTCACGCTCCAACCCAGACGACGGGCCAAGGCTACGCAAACACCGCCTACCCATCCCTGGTCACGGATCAGATAGGACTCCCTGCAGCCGCGGAAGAACCTGTCGAACTTCCACTGCCAGCCGTTGTCGGGGCCATTGCCGTTCATGTCGCTACTCATATCTTCATTACAACACCCTGCGAGCGCAAATCTCATGGGGGAACACCCTGATTCGACCCTGATTTCTTCCCCTTATTGCCCTATCGGTACGATCCGAAACCGATAATGGAGACATGAACGCAGCCATGCAGGAAGAACAAACGTTGAGGAAACCACCTCCTCTGCACCCTGCGCGCATGCCCCTGATGAGGCCACACAAGGGCAGGATCCTGTGCGGAGTCTGCAAGGGCGTCAGCCTACACCTGGGCATTCCCGTCTTCTGGATCCGCCTGGGCATGGTGCTTATGGCTCCCAAATTGATCACCTGTGTAATCTACTGCTTTCTGTGGTTGACGCTCCCCCAGGGCGACCCCACCCAGGCAGTCCAACCGAATGACCCGAAGTCAGCCCCGCTGGCACCCAGCATCCTCACTGAACAGCCAGATCAGAAGGAGGAGCACAGCATCAGTCCCGGGCGGATAACCAGACTGCTGGCAGGCCTGGGCATCATCCTCCTGCTGACTGCGGTCTTTCTGCTCAACAGCGGCATGCGCCCCGCCTTTGTCGTCCCCTGCCTGCTTTTCTGCGCAGGACTGGTTCTGGCCTGGTTGAGGCCGGAAAACCAAGGAACCGGCTACCACCTGCCTGCCCTCATCGGCAGCCTTGCCCTGATCCTGTCTGCTGCGGTGATCTTCCTGCTGTCCACCCAGGAATTGTATTGGGCTCTGACCCTGATAGTCCTGGCCGGCCTGCTTCTTATAGGCGTAACCGCAGTGGTCGTACCCTGGGTAGGCTCGATCCTCAGCCAGCTGGGCGATGAACGAGCCATGAAGGAACGCGAGGAGGAGAGGGCCGATATGGCAGCCCATCTGCATGATGGCGTTCTTCAGACCCTGGCCCTGATCCAGCTGCATGCCGACGACCCGCATACCGTCTTCACCCTGGCTCGCTCCCAGGAGCGCGATCTGCGCAACTGGCTCTACCAGGAACGCACTCCCTCAGACCGGTCAGTCAGCACGGGGCTGAGCCAGATAGCCGCACAAGTAGAGGACGATTCAGGCAAGCCGATCGAGGTGGTCACCGTGGGCGACGCCATGCCCTGCGCCCAGACTGATGCCCTGCTCAACGCGGCCCGCCAGGCCCTGGTCAATGCCGTCACCCACGGCGGTGAACCCATCTCCGTCTATTGCGAGGCACGCAGGAATCAGGTTGAGGTCTACGTGCGCGACCACGGTTCGGGCTTTGATATGAATGAAATTCCAGCTGACCGTCTGGGAATCCGCGAGTCCATCATCGGCCGGATTCGTCGGCGTGGCGGCAGGGTCGAGATCGTCTCCCGCCCTGGTTGGGGCACCGAGGTCAGGATGCACATGCCGCTGTCCGAGGCCAGCCAGCAGCAGGAAGGCAAGGTTGATCAGACTGAAAAAGGGACTGAGGCCCAGCAATGATAGGATGCATGGTGAACCATTCATTCACAGACGCATGCCGGTCCGATCCCACCAACACTTGAGGACCCGCGTCGGGAAAGGCGGGCTGAACCACGCCCATGACCACGACTGCAGCAGAACCCCATCAAGCCGAGGATGGGTCCGCAAGCATCCGCGTAGCCGTCGTTGACGACCATGAGATGTTCCGCACTGGCGTCATCACCACCCTGCAGCCGTATTTTCACATCGTGGGTCAGGCAGCAGACGTGGAGTCCTCCATCCTCATGGTCAGGCAGACACGTCCCGATGTAGTTTTGCTGGATGTGCACGTGCCCGGTGGCCAAGGCGGTGGAGGTGCTGAAATCCTGAGCCGCTCGCATCCCCTCTCCCCCCGGTCGGTCTTTCTGGCTCTTTCCGTATCCGACTCGCCCAGGGACGTGGGCTCGGTCATCCGCGCCGGAGCCCGTGGTTACGTGACCAAGACCATCTCCGCCAAGGACCTGGTCTCCTCAATCCGCCAGGTTCACGAGGGGTACGCGGTCTTCTCCCCCAAGCTGGCCGGATTCGTGCTCTCCGCCTTCCAGGAGGACGAAGCCGGAGATACCGGCCGGGCAGAAGACGACGAACTGGACCGGCTCTCCGCGCGCGAGCAGGAGGTCATGCGCCTGATCGCCCGGGGCTACACCTACCGCGAGGTGGCCTCCGAGCTGTTCATCTCCATCAAAACTGTTGAGACCCACGTCTCCAACGTCCTGCGCAAACTCCAACTCTCAAACCGAACCGAGCTGACCCGCTGGGCCGCAGACCGCCGCATCGTCTGAGAGTCCGCTCAACAGGCGATGCCGCGCTGACGAAGCAGCTGACGCAGACCGCGGATGTCATGGGCAACAATCCCATCCATGCCCAGTCGGTCAGCCACAGCAACATGCTCAGGATCAGCATCAACGAAGATCGTATGTCCGGGGCTGATGGCGAAACGACGCAGGGCCAGACGATAGAAGAGCGGATCGGAAAGATCCAGATGCTCCTCTGACGAGATCAGGATGTCCTTCAAGGCAGAGAGCGGCGAAAGGACCTTGGATGCCGACTCAGTCAGCTGACGGGTCGTTGCCGCCAGGCCCCAAAGGGTCAGGCCAGCTCGCTGCAGATCCTCCAGCAGATCAGATGCTCCGGGAAGCAAGCCCTTCACTGCCAAGGTGTAGTTTTCCAAGCAGACGCGAACCACCCAGGCGACGGCGGGCCCATGAGTGGTTTCATAGTCGGCCAAAGCTCGTTGCGGATCCACGCCCAGATTGATCTGTCTGCTGACACAGGCAAAGCCCCAAGGGTCATTCGGATCCAGCACCATATCGACTACACCGTCAGGATACTGCCCAACCAGGGCCCGGCGCGGATCCCAATCCACCAGAGTTCCGGGCAAAGCGAAGAGAATACTGCCGCCTGGGGCTACGGTTCGGGGCGGTCGTCGCTGTATAAATCCTCGCCTGACATGCCGCGCGATACGCCTTGACCAGATCCCTGCCATAACTCCTGATGCTGCCTTGCCATGCCCCCAGACTAGGCATCTGAGCCTACAACGTGGTCAATCACTAGGCGAAGACCATTGCTTGGATATATTGAGACCAGCAATGGTCGGATCTTTCGTTTTGCGACCTGCCCGGTGCGGAAGTCCCGCCTGGCATGAAAGGAGCCGTTATGCGTCGGCTGCTGCTTACATCCTCATTCTCCGCTACCGCTGACAGGTTGCCCGCCTTCCTTGAGGACTCGCCCAAGAATCATACGGTGGCTTTCATCCCCACGGCCAACCTTCCACAGCGTTCGGATGGTTATGTCCAGGAGGCTCGCCGGGCTTTCACCGACATGGGCTGCCGGATCGACGACCTGGAAGTCTCAACAGCCGATCCGGAGAACATACGTCGCAGCCTGGAGGAGGACGACCTGATCTACCTGTCCGGCGGCAACACCTTCTTCCTGTTGCAGGAGCTGTGCCGCTCAGGGGCTGCTGATCTGATCAGGCAGCAGGTGGATCAAGGCAAACCCTATATCGGCGAATCGGCCGGCGCTGTGGTGACCGGTCCCGATATCGGTTTTCTGGATGCCATGGATCCGCGCTCGGCCGCCCCGGATCTGGACTCCACCGCCGGGCTGGGTCTGGTGGACTTCCGTCTCCTCCCCCACCTTGATTCCGAGCCTTTCGCCGAGGTGACCAGGAAAATTCTGGACCGCTACGGTGACGAGGGGCCAATGGTGGCCATCAGCAACACCCAGGCCGTGGCAGTACGCGGGCAGTGCCTGACCATCCTTTAGAACACCACCAGTCAGCGGCAGAGGCCTTCCATGACCTGACGGGCCTGGTCCAGACGATCGCCCGGACAGAGCAGGATGACACCGTCTCCAGCAAGCAGCCGCAAATCTCCTGCGGGAATCAGCCGATGCTCGCCCCGGCGAAGACCGACTACGGCGCATCCGTTCGGCCAGGGGACCTGCCCCAACAGACGACCAGCCGCCGGGCTGCCATGCTCTATGGGGAACTCGACAGTCACCCTGTCAGGGGCCTGGGCATCGGGAGCATGCCCTTGGCGGTAACGCTCCAACAGAGCCTCGTAAATGGGCTCGACGCCTAGCAGATCAGACACCATCAGGGCTGTGAAGGCGCACAGGGCCACGGGGAGCATATGGACCAGAGAGCCGGACATCTCCACCGTCAGCAGGATGGAGGTTATGGGGGCCTTGACCGAGGCCGTCAGGGTGCCTGCCATGGCACAGACCGCGCAGATCGGAATGATCCGAACAGGCATTCCCAGGGCGGCCGCACCCATCCCGCACAGTGATCCGGTCAGCGTGCCAACTGCCAGGATGGGCATGAAGATGCCCCCGGGGGCACCGCTGCCGAAGGAGGTAGCCGTAAAGAGCATCTTGACCAGAAGCAGAACCAGCAGGTTGATGGCCACCGACCAGGCCAGCTCACGAACGCCTTCCGCCTTGCCGATCAGATCCTCGCCGCCACCCAGAACAGCAGGCAGCACCAATCCGACCGGCAGGGCCAGGAAGAGGGAGATCACCGGTCCCAGCTTCGAGGGCAGATGGCTGTAAAGGCTCTGCGCTCCCAGCAGCAGACGGTTCATGGCAGCTCCCACAAGGCCGGCCACCAGCCCAAGGGGGATCATCAGCAGATACTGGGCGATGGTCAGCTGTGGCATAGCTGTGAAGTCCAGGACCGGACGCAGGCCGAAACGGTTTTTGGCAATGAAATCAGCACTCAGGCAGGCCATGGCTGCTGACAGAAGAATCATTGGAGAAAAGGACCGGTGGATCTCCTCCAGGGCGAAGACCATCCCCGACAAGGGCGCGTTGAATGCTGCAGACAGGCCGGCAGCCGCGCCGGAGGTCACCAGGCAGGTCTCCTCCACACGGTCTCGGCGCAATCCTCGGGAAACCAGCTGGGAACCGGCCGCGCCGATCTGCACCGAGGGCCCCTCGCGCCCCAAAGACAGGCCGAACATGCCGCAGGCCAGACCGCCCAGGAATCGTACGCCCAGCACAGGCAGGGCAGGCATGCGCATGCCGTGGATGACCACACCCTCCACCTGCGGGATGCCGGAGCCGGAGGCCATGGGAACCCGGCCGACCATCCAGGCCAGGGCCAGGCCCACCAGTAGGGCGGCCAGCAGCCAAGGAAGAATCATCAGGGGCCGGTCACGCATCTGTGCGTAGGCCCATCGAGCGAACTGTGTGCCGTAGCCGATGCCCTGCCGGTAGAGCACCACCAGCACTCCCACCAACAGTCCGCAACAGGCGGCCCTGAACGCCACCAGCCACCGGCTTGCTCGACCCGATCTGGTCGCCTGCAGCTGGTCGGAACGATGGGTCTGATCCATCTCATCTGCCGACGGCTTTCCTCTAGACGGATTCAGCCTCACCGGTCTGCTCCTTCCCTCCTTCGCGCACAACGGTTTCCAGCTTCTCTCAGGGCAGAGACCAGGAGCAATGGCTGAGTCGACGGCTTCAATTCTCCGGCAGTATGAGCACCTGGGATACCAGCTTCCTTGCAAGATCCGGCAGGCAGGAGCCGGGCAGACAGACGGACACCTCATCGGAGCCCAGCGGTAGTGCTGTCTGTTGATCAGTTGCCACAAGATTACCGTCCAGGACAACGGTATCCACCTGGCCGCGATAGTCCACAAGATCCAGCAGCGAGACCCGCCCCGGCACCGTATCCAGACATTGGCGCAGGGTGGCAGCCGGGGCCATGTGCAGCCTTCGGCATCCGACCAACTCTCGCACCTGGCGCAAATCAGGCCGCCTTATGCCCTGGGCCACCAGGAGTATCGGCAGACCTCCAGCATCCTCCAGCAGCAGGGACTTGGAGAGGTTTTCCACAGAGAGCCCCAGCAGGTCAGCAATGCCCAGCTCCATGCCCTGGTCGATGGTGTCCAAGGGCGGATGCTGTACGACGCGCCAATTTGTTCTCAAATCATCCAGAAGCTCTCGCACCGGCTTGGGAACCATCCTGTCCCCCGAATCTAATGGCTTCTTATCCATACCGGCCGGGGCGCCAAGGTCTACTCTGGCTGCAGGATCAGTGCTGCCGTTGCCAAGTCTCATGGGTGCCTCATCAGTCGTTGGCCACCTCCGAGTCGGGCTTCAGCTCCTTCTCCTTCTGGCCTATCCGCTTCCTGTCTATGCGATAGTATGCGTTGAAGAGACCGCCGGAGGTCAGCAGGACGATCAGAAGGACCAGCAGCCATATGTTCTCTTCGGCATCGTATGTCTCCAGCAATTCATAAGAGGAGGAGATCATCTTCAGCCAGCCTGCGACCGACACGAAGTACCAGGCAGTTGCCTGGTCAAGGAAGCTCAGCGCCCGTCGACGTTCTGATCTGGTCCTGGTAGCCTGACGGAGAATTTCGTGCCCGCGTTTACGTTCCAGCTGAATCTTGACGATGGGCACCAGCCACCACCAGGGCGAGACCTCATCCCAATTCTTGCTGAGCTGATCAAAGTCGTCCAGGAGCTCCTGATATTCCTGCAGCTCCATCAGCCCCTGGAAGAGAGGGAATGTGAAAAGCAACCAATCCCCGATGAGAGAGACAATGGCGATGAATTGATCCACGACCCGACCTTTCCCTTGCAGAGTCGGCGCCCAAGGGCCGGCTCGCGTGATTACGCATGGCTACCGTCCTTTATTGTAAGCACCGGGCTCCAACTCACACCGCTGCGCAACCGCTGACCTCTGGACTGGAAACATACGCTTCAGCGAATACAAGAATGCCCCGGATATGGCTCCGGGGCATCAATCAGGCGGACAGGGCGGGATTCGAACCCGCGGTGGCTTGCGCCACAACGGTTTTCAAGACCGTCTCTTTCGGCCGCTCAGACACCTGTCCAAAAGACGTGCCAATCAGACACGTCACTCATCATACGACATCAAGGTTGGTCCAACCACCAACGGAATGTCGGTCGATCCCAGCAGAGGCGGCTCAGGCCTCCCAGGTCTTGGGCTCGATGACCTCCTTGCCGCCCACATAGGAGCGCATGGCCTCAGGGATGACGATGGAGCCGTCGGCGTTCTGGTGGTTCTCCAGAATGGCGACCAACCAACGGGTGGTGGCCAGGGTCCCGTTCAGGGTGCTGACGGGACGCGTGGAGCCGTCCTCCAGCCGCTCGCGCTCGTTGAGGCGGCGGGCCTGGTATTCGGTGCAGTTGGAGGTTGACGTCAGCTCGCGGTAGCGACCCTGGGTGGGCACCCAGGCCTCGCAGTCGAACTTGCGCGCAGCCGAAGACCCCAGGTCTCCCGCCGCGGTGTCGATGATCCGGTAAGGCACGTCCACCTTGGCCAGCATCTCCTGCTCCATGGCCAGCAGCTGCTGGTGCTGATCACGGGAGTCCTCCTGCTTGCAGTAGACGAACATCTCCACCTTGTCGAACTGGTGGACGCGGATGATGCCCATGGTGTCCTTGCCAGCAGAGCCAGCCTCCCGCCGGTAGCAGCTGGACCAGCCACAGTAGCGCAACGGGCCTTGGCTCAGATCCAGAATCTCATCCTCGTGCATGCCGGCCAGAGAAACCTCGGAGGTGCCCACCAGATACTGGTCGTCAGGCTCACGCAGACGGTAGATCTCGTCTGCATGCGCGTTCAGAAAGCCGGTGCCGGCCATGACCTCGGGCCGGACCAAGGTGGGTGTAATGGTGGGAATGAATCCGTGCTCCATGGCCTGGTCCACGGCCATGGTCAGCATGGCGATCTCCAACCGGGCCACGTCACCGCGCAGGAAGTAGAAGCGGGAACCGGAAATCTTGACGCCCCTGCGCATGTCGATGCCAGCCACGCCCACGCCCAGGTCCAGGTGGTTCTTGGGCTCGAAGCCCTCCTTGGTGAAGTCGCGCGGGGTACCGACCTTCTTGACCACCACGTAGTCGTCCTCGCCGCCCTCGGGCGCCTCGGGCTCCACTACGTTGCTGAACTTCCACATGAGATCGGTGTACTTGGCATTGGCCTCGTCGGAGGCTGACTTGCAGGCATTCACCTTCTCGGACAGGCTCTTGGTCCGGGCCAGAAGGTCGGCTTTCTCATCAGGAGACGCCGAACCCATGCGCTTGCCGAGCGACTTCTGCTCGGCCCTGCAGCTCTCGTAATCCTGGAGTGCAGCCCTGCGCTCGCTGTCCGCCTTCAGCACTTCGTCGACGAGTTCGACCGATTCGCCGCGCTTGCGCTGTGATTCACGGACAACATCCGGATGTTCCTGAATGAACCTGATATCTAACATATCTGAATTGTATGACTTTCAAAGGACACGGAAACCGGCCCCGCACACCTCCTTCCAAGTCCCATGGCCTCTGCTGCAACCGGGCCGGCCGCGGCGGGAAGGCAGACGCGAACCAGCCGTCCCTTATACGCGTCTGCCACGAATCACTGGCCGAATACAGTCTTGCGGAACCGTTTGCCGGTGGGGGTGCCCGCCAGTCCGCCGATGCCGGTCTCTCTCAGTGATGAGGGCATGCTTTCGCCGATGGACTTCATGGCTGCGATGACCTCGTCGGGCGGGATCCTGCTGACACCACCCGACAAGGCGATGTCAGCAGCGATCAAAGCGTTGGCGGTACCGATGGCGTTGCGATTGACGCAGGGCACCTCCACCAGTCCGGCCACGGGATCGCAGACCAGTCCCAGCAGATTGCTCATGGCTATGGCGAAGGCTTGGGCGCAGGCATCGGGATCGCCTCCTGCACCCTCAACCGCAGCAGCGGCAGCCATGCCGGATGCGCTGCCCACCTCGGCCTGGCAACCGCCTGTAGCTCCGGAAATCATCGCCTTGTTGGCCGTGACCAGTCCGAAAGCCCCTGCCGTGAACAGGCAGCGGATCAGCCCATCGTCATCCAGCCCCAGTCGGTTCTTGAGCACAGTGAGCACTCCGGGCAGTGTTCCCGAGGAACCGGCCGTAGGCGTCGCGCAGATGATGCCCATGGCCGCATTGACCTCATTGGTGGCCATGGCGGCCTCGACAGCCTGCAGCATGGCATCGCCGCTCAGGCTGGTTCGCTTCTTCCGGTAATGATCCAGCAGAGCGGCCTGTCCTCCGCTCAGCCCGGTCTTGGAAAACACGCCATCGCCCTGGGACCCTCTGGCCACAGCAGCCTGCATGACCTGCAGGTTCTTGGCCATTCTTGCCCAGATCTGCTCGCGCGTCTGGTGCGAACGCCGCACTTCCTCCTCGATGGCCACTTCCGATATCGACGAGCCGCGCTCTTGAGCCATACTCACGAGTTCAGCGATCGAAGTGAACATGCGCCATGCCTCCTAGTCGATATAAATCATGCGGGACGAGTGACCGGCAATCTGCTGCTGCCGCTGCGTGGACAGCGGATTGTCCAAATCGAACTCGTACACTGCCGTGCCGGCCGGACCCGCAGGCTCATACCTGGTCTGCTTAGTCACGCCCTCTTCCCGGAGCAGATCGCGTATACGCTCCAACCGCCGACTGGAGCCCTTGTCGGATTCATCCAGTTCCACCAGCAGGATGGGCAAAAGCCCTGGAGGAGTGATCAGGCAGCCGTCCAAGTTGATACGCCGCACTTCAATGGTTCCGCCCCCGATGGAACAAGCCGCGTAGATCACCCGACCGGCTGGGCCCTGCAAGTCCAGGACGGCGGTGTTCGGGTGGTCGATGGGACTGGGTTCGTCCTCCTCGTGGAAGGTCAAATCCATGCCCTGTCTGCGGGCGATGCCGATGGCATCCGGCACCCGGGAGTCATCCGGCGCAAAACCCAGCAGGCCGCTGATGATGGCATAGTCGGTACCGTGGCCGCTGTGCGTGCGAGCGAAGGAATCATAATAATGAATGTCGGCACGGCTGGGGACACCGCCGGCAAGGATGTGCCCAACCCGACCGATGGCCACGGCCCCGGCTGTGTGCGAGCTGGAGGGTCCAATCATGATGGGTCCTATGATGTCGAACACGCTCTTGTACTTATCCATGCCTGCCTCCTCTTCCCATACCCCCGGGCTTTCCCGGACTTCCAGCGCACGAAGCCGTTGCAGCTCCAGACCGAAGGGACCACATGGACCGAATGACATCATAACTTTCCGGTTTCCATAACTCAATCAACTGATACTGTCAGCGTGATTGCTGTAGAGGGTTCGTTCACGTCGGACACACCCAGGGGGATTCGGGTCGACACCGCGCGCACAATAGAATCATGCCAATTCCAGCGGTCGTCATCCTCGGCATCCTGGCGGTGGCGGCCATTGTCGTCACGGCAGTGGTGCTAATTGTCCGCGCCCAAAGGCGGCATAGGCTCGCCATGCAGCTCTTGGCTCGTGACGACGACCAACTCAGCTACGCTTTCGTCATCAACCCCTCCAAGCCCCAGGCCGCCGCTGCCCGCGAGCGCATCCAGCAATACTGCCGCGATAAGGGCATCCGCGAATTCAGCTTCATCGAAACCCAGCTGGATCAGGACGGAAAGGCTTGCGCCCGCATGGCACTGGAGCGTGGAGCCAACGTAGTCGTTGCCGTGGGCGGGGACGGGACCGTACGCACCGTAGCCAGCGCCATGGCATCCAGCGACCATGTCATGGGCATCATCCCTATAGGAACCGGGAATCTCTTCGCAAGGAACATGGGCATTCCCGTTGGCGATCTGGACGCCGCCCTGGCCGTGGCCACCTCGTACGGATCCACCCAGGTCGACGTGGGCCGCATGGCTCTGCTGGACCAGGATGATCAGGAACAAGGCCGTGGTCATGCCTTCCTGATCATCGCCGGCATCGGCTTCGACGCCCTGATGATTGATGACACCGACCCCAATCTGAAGAAGACGGTCAGCTGGCTGGCCTACTTCATCAGCGGCGCCAAACATCTGTTCGCACCCAAATACACAGCCGACATCACCATTACCCGGCCCGACCAGGTCACACAGACCAACACCTCGGTGACCTTCCGCACCTTCATGGCCGGCAACTGTGGGGAGATCCCAGGATTCTCCCTGATGCCCGACGCCTCCTACGAGGACGGCATCCTGGACTTCGAGATCATCGACACCTCCGCTGGCCTGATCGGCTGGGCCAATCTCTTCGGAGACGTCATGCATCAGACCATCACCCGAAAGGCCAGCCAGAGCCCCCTGTCGACCAACTCCACCATCGTCCAGCTGCAGGGGACCAAGGCAGAAATCCGTCTGGAGAAGCCCGCCCTGGCTCAGGTGGACGGCGACATTCTGGGCGAAACCTGCCACATCGCACTCAGCGTGGAGCACCGGGCTCTGAACGTGCGGGTTCCCCAGTCCGACTGAGACCGAAGGAGCCTGTTCCCCCATCTGCACGCTTTCTCATGCCGGGGTGGCATGATGGGAGCCATGACAGCACAGAACGCGGGCAAGCCTGCCAGCCCCAAAGATCTGATCAACGTCGACGATCTGATCGGCAGGTACTACGATCTCATCCCCGACCCCTCCACGCTCTCCCAGCGGGTGTCCTTCGGCACCTCCGGGCATCGCGGCTCCGCCCTGACCACCTCCTTCAACGAGGCCCACATCGTGGCCATCAGCCAGGCCATAGCCGAACAGCGAGCCAAGGATGGCGTCACCGGACCGCTCTATCTGGGCCGCGATACCCACGCCCTCTCCCTGCCCGCCTGGAAGACCGCTATCGAGGTCCTGACAGCCAACGGCGTACGGGTGCGCATTGACGCCAATGATGACTACACTCCCACCCCCACCGTCTCTCAGGCCATCCTGACACACAACCGGGCGGCCGACGGGACCCAGCGCTTCTCCGGCAAGGACCTGGCCGATGGCATCGTGGTCACCCCCTCCCACAACCCGCCCACCGACGGCGGATTCAAGTATGACCCGCCCACAGGCGGCCCGGCTCCGGCTGAAACCACCAATGCCATAGCGCAACGGGCCAACGAGCTCCTGGGCGACTACAGGCGGGTCAAGCGGATCCCCTTTGAAGATGCCATCAAATCCGACCTGGTGGAGCGCTTCGACTACCGGGAACATTACGTGGCCGACCTGGGCAATGTCATCGACTTCGACCTGATCAGATCCTCTGGAGTCCGCCTGGGCATCGATCCGCTGGGCGGGGCCTCGGTCAACTACTGGCCGCTGATCAACGAAAAGTACGGGCTGAACATCGGCGTCGTCAACCCCGAGGTGGATCCGACCTGGCGGTTCATGACCATCGACCACGACGGGAAGATCCGCATGGATCCCAGCTCCCCCTATGCCATGAAGGGCCTGGTGGATCGCCTGAATGCAGGGGCCTGGGACTCCTACGACCTGGTGGGCGGCACCGATCCGGACGCCGACAGGCATGGCATCGTCTGCCCAGGAACAGGGGTCATGAACCCCAACCACTACATCGCCGTCTGCGTGGAATACCTCTTCTCCGGCAACCGTCCCGGATGGCCTAAGGGCGCCGGCATCGGCAAGACCCTGGTCTCCTCCTCCCTAATCGACCGTGTGGCTGCCTCCATCGGTGCCAGGTTGATCGAGGTGCCTGTAGGCTTCAAGTGGTTCGTCGACCCCCTCTTCAAGGGAGAGGTGGCCTTCGGCGGCGAGGAGAGCTCAGGGATGAGCTTCCTGCGTCGGGACGGCCGCGTCTGGACGACCGACAAGGACGGGCTGATCCCCGACCTCCTGGCTGCCGAGATCACAGCCAAGACCGGAAAGAACCCGGCCCAGCTCCACCAGGAGCAGGTGGAGCGCTTCGGCCAAAGCTGGTACAAGCGGGTCGACACCCCGACCACCTTGGAGCAGAAGCAGAAGTTCGCCCAGCTGAACGGCGATGATGTGACGGCCTCCACCCTGGCTGGCGAGCCCATCACTGCCAAGCTGACCGAAGCGCCGGGCAACGGGGCCAAAATCGGCGGCATCAAGGTGACCACCCGGAACAACTGGTTCGCCGCCCGCCCCTCCGGCACGGAGAACATCTACAAGGTCTACGCCGAATCCTTCGTTTCCCCCGAGGCCCTGGATCAGGTTCTGGACGATGCCGACCAGGTGGTCGCCAAGGCCCTGGGCTGAGCTGCAGACAGGACCATCGCTGGCGCAGGGGTTCTCTATCTGTTTGTCTAGGCTGGAACCATGACCAATGACAAGAATCTGGTCGTCTCCACCGACGGCAGCGCACTGAGCAATCCCAACGGCCCCATGGGCTGGGCCTGGGCCGATCATGAGGGCGGCGACGCAGATGCAGGCGGCGCAAGCAACGGCACCAATCAGATCGGCGAGCTATGCGCCGTGCTGCAGGCGCTCCGAGCCCACCCAGGCGAGCGCCCGCTGGTCATCGAAACCGACTCCCAATACGCCATCAACTGCTCCACCACCTGGGTGCCCGGGTGGAAGAAGAAGGGCTGGAAGAACTCCCAGGGTAAGCCGGTCAAGAACCGTCCTCTGATCGAGGCTATCGATCGGGAGATCCAGGCACGGCCGGGATCAGTCAGGTTTGTCTGGGTCAAGGGCCACGCCGGCGACACCTTCAACGAGAAAGTGGACACGCTGGCCCGCGGCTATGCCACAGCTGCAGGCAAAGGCGATCGGGAAGGCTGTCTGCCCGTTGAGGGCTGGCGATCACTGCTGGCCTCCCCCTACGCCAAGGGCACGCAGGTGCCGTCCACAGTCAAGGAGGAGCTGGACGGAGGACCCCAGGTTCTGGACGATCTTGGCCGCAAGAAGGTTCGCCTGGGCCAGAAAGAGCAGAAGGACCTGGCCGAAACCGCCGTCGAATCCGAGTTCGTGGATGCCGAGCAAGCCGAGTCCGTAGCCGCAACATTCTCAGGGTCGCCGGCCGCAGCAGCAGATGAGCGGGACGACGTGCCGTCTAAAGCCATCAATGACACGCCCGCTTCTGACATAGCCGATGATCAAAAAGACAACCCCTCGCCGGCTTTCAACGATACTTCGGACACCGACACGGTTGATCAAGAGACCAAGAATTCCGGCGCTCGAGGGCTGAGAGCCAGCGGCCGGATCCGCATCACGCCTCCTCCGTCTGGCAGCAGCATGTTCACCGGACAGGACCTGCATATAGTCGGCAGCATTGATCTGGACGCCGCCATCGACCCTGACGGCTACGTGAACATCCAGGAGGCCCCATTCCGTCTGCATGCCATCGAAGTCAAGGATTGAGCTGTTCATGGACCGTCAAGGGCCATCGTCTACACTGGAGTGAACCTGAACGAACAAGACCCGCGGATATCAGCTGTTAAAAGCATGGCGGGCATGAAGGAGCGTCTATGGACAAGACCGAGCAGGACAGACTGAAGAAAGCCGCCGGCATCGAGGCAGCCAAGCTGGTCGAGAACGGCATGACCGCCGGGCTGGGCACCGGATCCACGGTTCGGTTCTTCGTGGATGAGCTTGGACGGCGCGTCAAGGAAGAGGGCCTGGAGTTCACCGGCGTGACCACCTCTCGGCGTACCAAGGAACAGGCTGAAGGCTACGGAATCCGCATCGTCGACATCGACCAGGTAGACCACATCGACGTCACCATCGACGGTGCCGACGAGGTCGACAAGAACTTCAACGGCATCAAGGGCGGCGGCGCAGCCCTGCTCTGGGAGAAGATCGTAGCCACCAACTCTCGAAAGATCGTCTGGATCGTGGACGAGTCAAAGGTGGTCGACACCATCGGCCGCTTCCCCCTGCCAGTGGAGGTCATCCCCTTTGGCGAGCGCCATGTCCTGGACCGCTTCAAGGAGCGCGGCTATAACCCGGTCCTGCGGATGGACGGCCAGGGGCAGCCGGTTCTGACCGACGAGCACAACCACATCATCGACCTGCATCTGGAGCGGATTGAGCACCCGCAGGATCTGGCCCAGGACCTGATCACCACTGTGGGCGTCGTGGAACACGGTCTCTTCCTCAACATGGTTGACACAGTCATCGTGGGCGACCCCAATGGTCCCCGGGTCATGACCAACGCCAACAAGTGAAAAATAGACGGATATACATGAAGCCCCCCGCGTCCAATCGATGCGGGGGGCTTCGTCGGCCCTAGCGGGCCATAAGCCATAAAGAGCTACTTGCGCTGGTGACGAGTCTTGCGCAGCAGTTTGCGGTGCTTCTTCTTGCTCATCCGCTTGCGGCGCTTCTTGATGACAGAACCCATCCGAGCCTCCGATCCTTAGTTACCTGGAAGTGTCCAACTTGCTTATCGTACACCGCTTGGGGGACGATCAGAGCGGAAAGGCCTTGTAGAAAGCCTCCAGCGCTGTCCGCTGACCCTGGGCTCGGAAGACCACCGTGTCGTTCTGCCAGATGACCAGCGCCTTGTGCTCGTCGTCACCATCCGCCTTCTCCAGGTAGGATCCTGTGACCGTGCCGCCGCTGCGAACCTTGCCAGAGGCCAGCTCCTTGCCGGACATGCCTGTGGACTGGCTGTCATAGAGGGCCTTGGCATCCTCGCTCCTGGACCACTGGGCCAGGTGGAGGGTCACATCCCCGCCCGATCTGCCAGTGGAGTAAACCAGGCTGTACTCCTCTATAGGCGTACGGGTGCTCCACTCGCTGTCGGAATCAGCCTTGACTCGAGCGAAGCCGCCCACAGTGTCAGGCATGGCCTTGAGCAGCTCCGAGGCCGAATCCGGCAGGGGCGCCGCCGTAGTCTTTGGACTGGCCTGGGAGGGACGGGAAGAAGCGGAGGACTGAGCCTGTGCGTCTGGTTGTTGGCTGCGCACCGCCCAGTGCGGCCATACGAAAGCCGACAGGAGCACCAGAACCACTACCGCAGCCAAGGCGATGACCAAGCCTATACGTCGACGGCGTTGCCGGGCATGCGCAGAGGAATCGGGCGAAGAGGACAGGGGTGCAGAAGGATTGTCAGCCATGTCTCCATTCTCTCATGGGCAGGGTGTCGGCACTGCGAAGATGGCGTGAAAGCCCGGGTCCTCGTCCCTGAATCCCGATAGCGTGCAGGTATGGCCAAGACGACGACGCAATACGTATGCACGGAGTGCGGATGGACCGGCGGCAAGTGGTTCGGACGCTGCCCGGAATGCGGCCAGTGGGGAACCATCGAGGAGTTTCACGAAGCCCGCGTGGGCGCAGGAGGGGGCTTGTCCTCCTCAGGAGGCAGCCATACGGCGCCCACACCTCCAAAGACCGGCCTGGCCCGGCCCATCACCAGGGTGGGCACGGACCAGGTCAAGCGCATCCCTACAGGATTCGGGGAGTTCGACCGGGTCCTGGGCGGAGGCATCGTACCCGGATCGGTCATCCTCCTTGCCGGCGAGCCGGGCATAGGCAAGTCCACTCTCCTGCTGGAGACAGCCGGCCGCGTAGCCGACCGGGGCGGCCAGGGAGGCAAGGTGCTCTACCTGTCGGGTGAGGAGTCCCAGGCCCAGGTACGGATGCGGGCTAGTCGGGTGGGGGCCCTCAAGGACTCGCTGCTCCTGGCTTCCACAACCGACCTGGCCACAGTGCTGGGGCTGATCGAGCGTGAGAAGCCGGCGCTGGCCATTGTGGACTCGGCCCAAACCATCGTCTCCAACCAGGTCGACGGCATTTCCGGAGGCTCCACACAGGTGCGTGAGGTGGCCATCAGCCTGATCGACATGGCCAAGTCGCACGACATCCCCATCCTCCTGGTCGGCCACGTGACCAAGGACGGCTCCATAGCCGGACCGCGGACCCTGGAGCATCTGGTCGATGTGGTCTGCCAGTTCGAGGGTGACTCCCAGACCGCCCTGCGCCTGCTGAGGGCCGTCAAGAACCGGTTCGGCCCCACCGACGAGGTGGGCTGCTTCGACATGAGCGAACAGGGTATCGAGGAGGTCAGCGATCCCACCGGGCTCTTCCTGTCCACGACCGGGCAGGAGGTGGAGGGCACCTGTGTGACCTTTACCTTGGACGGCCACCGCAGCCTGCCCATCGAGATCCAGGCACTGGTCACCTCCTCGGTTCTGCCCACGCCCAGACGCAACACCAACGGGATCGATGCCAACCGCCTGGCCATGCTGGCCGCGGTGCTCTACCGTCACGGCCGGGTCAACCTGCTGACAAGGGACCTGTATGTGTCCACCATCGCCGGCGGGCTGGCCAAGGAACCCGGATGCGACCTGGCCATCGTGGCCGCCCTGGCCAGTGCAGCCAAGTCCCGGCCCATCCTGCGCACGACCTGTGCCATGGGCGAGATTTCATTGACCGGGCAGGTCAGGCCTGTGCCTCAGCTCAACCACCGGCTGCAGGAGGCCGCTCGGCTGGGATTCACGCGAGCGCTGGTCCCGCCCGACCGGCATTCAAGAGGTCGCAAGCCCATTCAGGGACTGGAAGTGGTCGAGGTCACCTATCTGGCCGAGGCCCTGGGGGCCCTGGGACTGGTCTGAGCCAGCGGCCGCTGGTCCCCTATCGCACCCTATGGCGCTCACCCGCCGACTCGTTAACCTGCCGGACTAGGATGGAGTCGCCGGAAGACCGACACCCATCATCATCGCGAGGAGCAGATCAGCATGACCATCTTCACCAGGAAAACCATACGCAGGCTGACGGCGGCCGCACTCACGACAGTCACGCTCATGGCCGGCGCGGCCTGTGGCTCCTCATCGGGCAACAGCGGGCAGTCAGCAGACAAGCAGGACATCACCCAGCAGACCATCAAACCCGGCACCCTGACCATTGCCACCGGAGATCCGGCCTACGCCCCATACGTGCAGGACAACAAGCCCGAATCCGGCAAGGGCTACGAGGCGGCCGTGGCCTATGCAGTGGCAGAGAAAATGGGATTTGACAAGGCACACGTCACTTGGACCCGGACCACCTTTGATGCCGCCATCGCCCCGGGCAGCAAGGACTACGATCTGAACATCCAGCAGTTCTCCATCACCTCGGAGCGCCGTCAGGCTGTGGACTTCACGCCCAGCTACTACAACTCCACCCAGTCGCTGGTCGTCAGAAAAAACTCCCCATATGCTTCCGCCACCTCCCTTGCCCAGATCAAGAACGCCAAGATAGGAGCCATGGTCGGCTCCACCTCCTACGAGATGGCTCACAAACTGGTCAAGCCTGATATCGACACCTTCAATGACGATGTGGCTTCATCCCAAGCCTTGGATGCCAATCAGATCGACGCGCTGGTCGTGGACACCCCGTCAGCCGTGACCATGGTCGATTCCGGGCAGGTCAAGAACGCCAAAATCCTCGGGCAGATCAAGGGCTCTCAGGACCCGGAGGGCATGGGCATAGTCCTGCCCAAGGGCTCCAAGCTGACCCCTGCCGCTTCCAAAGCTGTCACGGCCCTGAAGAAGGATGGAACCTTGGACAAGCTGCAGAAGCAGTGGCTGCACGTCTACACCTCCCTGCCCATGCTGGGCTGAGAGAAGAAAGGAAACCTTGTCGTTCATGGCCACCTCGGCACAGGACGCGGTCAGCGATATCCAACGGGAACGGGAACGCTACGGGCGTCGACAGAATCTGCGCTCTGTGGCGATCAGCATCGCCAGCACGCTGGTGTTGGCCCTGCTGATCGCCCTGAGTCTGCATGCCTCACCTGGCTGGCCCCGGGTCAAGCAGTCGTTTTTCTCCGGTGCCTACTTCGCCCAAGCCTTCCCCAAGGTCCTCCAGGGGCTCTGGCTCAATCTGGAGGTGCTCTTCTTCGCAGTCATCGGCGTGGCCCTGCTGGGCACCCTGCTGGCCATGATCCGCACCAGCCGGAATCCGCTGCTCTTTCCCCTGCGGGTGCTGGCCCAGGTCTATACCACGATCATGAGGGGCATCCCCATGATCGTGGTTCTCTACCTGATCGGCTTCGGCATTCCCGGGCTGGCCATCTTCAGCCGGATTCCGGCAGCCCTGCTGGGCACCGTGGCGATCATCCTCTCCTATTCGGCCTACATCGCCGAGGTGCTGAGGGCAGGATTCCAGGATGTCGGCCCCTCCCAGAGGGCGTCGGCACGCTCACTGGGCCTGACCTCGGGGCAAACCATGCGTCTGGTCGTCATCCCCCAGGCCCTGCGCAAGGTGGCGCCGGCACTGATGAACGACTTCATCTCCATGCAGAAGGACGTGGGGCTGATTTCGGTTCTGGGAGCTGTCGACGCGGTCCGAGCGGCCCAGATCATCGTGGCCACCTCCTACAACTTCACCCCCTACGTGGTGGCCTCAGTGCTCTTCATCGCCACCTCGGTCCCCTTCATTCTTCTCAACGACTGGTATGCCAACCGGTTGCGCAAGCGCGAACAGAGCGGAGGCATGGTATGAGCGAACAGGCAGGCGCCAATCAGGACCAACCGGTGCTCCGTCTGGAGGATGTGCGCAAGACCTACCCTGGGGGCAACCAGGTCCTGCGCGGCATCTCCATGACCATCATGCCCCATGAGACCGTGGCTCTGCTGGGCCCATCCGGCTCGGGCAAGTCCACCCTGATGAAATGCATCAACCTGCTGGAGACCGTCAACGACGGCAGGATCTGGCTGGGCGGCACCGACATCACCGATCCGCGGATCAACCAGGATGCCTGCCGAGCCAGAATCGGCGTGGTCTTCCAGCAGTTCAACCTCTTCCCCCACATGAACGTCCTGAAAAACGTGACTCTGGGGGCCATCAAGGTTCATGGCATGCCCAAGGAAGAAGCCAGGGAGCGGGCCCTGGAACTGCTGGACCGCATCGGCATGAGGAAGAAGGCCGGAGCATACCCCGACCAGCTCTCCGGCGGTCAACAGCAACGGGTGGCCATCGCCCGAGCGCTGATGACCGACCCGGAACTGCTCCTGCTGGATGAGATCACCTCAGCCCTGGATCCCATGCTGGTGGGCGAGGTCCTGGCCATGGTCTCGGAGCTGACCGCTGGTGGCACCACCATCCTCATGGCCACCCACGAAATGAGTTTTGCCCATCATGCCGCCAACCGGGTGGTCCTGCTGCTGGACGGTGTCATCGCCGAGAACGGGACGCCCCAAGAGGTCATGGACGAGTCCGAGAATCCGCGCACCAGGGAGTTCTTCAGCCATTTCAGAGGGCTGTGAGTTCCCAGGTTCCTACAGTATTCAGTTGACGGAAAACGCTCTTTCTGCCGCCTTGGTCAGCTCCAGGGTGCGATCGGCGTCCAAGGCCAGCTGTTGTTTGAGGGGCTCCTCGCCCGCATACCGCTTCTGACCGCGCAGACGGCTGAGAAACTCCACGCGGACCCGGTGGCCGTACAGATCCACCCAATCCGGCCGCACGGCGTTGGCCTCCAGGACTTGTGGCATATGCTCACCCGGGGCCAGGAAGGTCTCCTTGGTGCCGATGGAGATAGCGGCAGGCATCCGCCAGGGCGATCCCTGAGCCAGCCGACCCTCACGGCCCTCCGGCGTGGCCATGGGATCCGTAGGCAGACCCAGGTCAACCAGCCAGCCCGCATAGACCCCATCTGCGGGCATCATCCCCTGGCTGTCAGGTGCAAGATTGGCAGTCGGAAATCCCAAGCGGCGTCCCCGCTGCTCCCCATGGATCACCATACCTTGAACCATGTGAGGCCGACCCAGAATATCCAAGGCCGTATCCACGTCACCGTCCTGGATCAGTTGCCGAAGGTGGGTACTGCTCCAAGCCCTGACCTGATGTCGCTCCAGGCCGTCAGCGTCAGGCAGCGTGCAGTCGCCGGGGCCCTGGTCGTCCACGACTTCCAGGTTGAACAGTCCGGTGTCTGCTAGGGCGCCGATGGCTCCGATGTCGCCGCTTCGCCCTGCGCCCATTCGCGCATCACGGCCCAAGACCAGGGTTCGCATGGCCAGCCGTTCGGTAAGCTGCTTGAGGAAGAACCGATAGGATTTGGCCGCAAAGGCCAGTGTGTATCGCACCACCACAACCTGTTCCAGCCCCAGCTGGGCCATGAGCCGCAAGCGCTCCTCCATCGGCATGATCTGATCAGGGTCATGGCGAATCAGATCCGAGGGCGGTTCAACCATGTCATGGCTGTCGGCGTAGCTGTGGACCAGTTTGGGACTGGGGTCGAAGACCAGGGCCATGGGCCGATCCTGGCCCTTGGCCGCGAGCTCGACCACCTGGCGCAGGAGGGCCTGATGACCCCGATGCATGCCATCGAAGACACCGATGGTGACCACACTGGACCGGGCCCCCAAGGTTCCCGGCCAACTGACGATGCCCGACTCATCCGGGCTGACCTGGCTGACCTTCATCCGCTTCCCATCACTTAGTCATGGCGGCCCCCGAACCCGGGCGCCGAAAATTCCTTAAGCACTGTATGCCCACCGTCGCACCCTGGCAAGACCCTGGGGCTCAACCCGAGCCTGCACACTCAGGCCTCCGGATGGAAAACCACATCCGGTTTGGCCCCGCCTCGTGTACTGGGCACTAGGATAGCAGCCAGACGCTGTCTGCTCTCAGGTCCGGCCAGGGCGGCCGTGAGCCCGGCGACAGGCAGATCCAAGAATCCTCCGTTAGCCACTCTGGCGGCCTGATCGGCATCCAGGTTCAGAACAGGCATGCTCATGCATGCCGCCTGCGCCAGACTCAGCGAGCCATCCAAGATCGCCTGCCGGTCGCGGTCCAGGACCATACGACTGCGGACAACCGTCTCACCTTGTCGGTTCCGGTATGTGTGAGGAACCACATGACCGCCCGCAACCGTAGACGCCAGTTCGGGATTCTCCAGATCGAATGGACCCACGCGAATCCGTCTCAAAGCAGTCAGGTGGCCGCCCAGATCCAGCTGCTCGCCCAGATCGCGAGCCAGGGCCCGGATGTAGGTGCCGCTGGAGCAGGTCACCTCCACATCCACATCAACCACTATGGTGCCCTGGTCGGGCAGATCCACACGGCGAAAGTCGAGCAGACGGAAGGATGCAATCCGTATGCGTCTGGGCTCCAGCTTGACCTCCTGGCCTGCGCGAGCCAGGTCATAGGCCCGCCTGCCCTTGACCTTGATGGCGGAGAAGGCATCGGGCACCTGGTCGATCCAGCCGGTGAAGCAGCGATCAATCAGATCCTGCAGACCCTGGGCTGTCAGCTCGTCCACCCTCTGCGCGGCTCCAGGACGCACGGGCAACAAATCCCCGTCCGCATCGTCCGTGGTGGTGGCCAGCCCCAGGCGCATGGTGGCCCGGTAGGTTTTGTCATGGCCGACGATGACCGTCAGCAAACGCGTAGCCTGGCCGAACCCTACGACCAGCAGGCCAGTGGCCATGGGATCCAGGGTCCCGGCATGGCCCACGCGGCGCATGCCGAGGCCAGAGCGGACGGCAGCCACCACGTCATGGCTGGTCACACCGCTCGGCTTGTCAACGAGGATGATGCCCGAGGTCGGTTCAGCGGTACCGGACTCTATACCATCCGACGACTCAGCGGTCGGCTTCATTCGCACCCTCTGCAGCAGGCTCATTAGGGGCAGAGCCCGAACCATCGTCCTCTTCCTCGTCGTCATGCCGGTACGGGTCGGGGTCGCCAGCATAGCTGGCATTGACCCGGGCCTTGGCCATGGCCTCGTCCCGGTGACGGGCTGCAGTCAGCACATCCTCAATCTCGGTCGCCTCGGCAGGCACCTCATCGTAGATGAAGCGCAGCATAGGCGTCAGCCGCAGACCGGCCCGGGCGCCGACCAGGGTGCGCAGCCTGCCGGAGGCTTGCCGCAGGGCTTGCTGGGCACGCTTGCGTTCCCCGGCCTCATGACCGGACCGACCCAGCTGGGTCCAGTAGATCTTGGCTATCTGCAGGTCGTTGGTGACCCGAACCTCAGTGACAGTGACCCCTGCCAGGCGCTTATCGTGCATCTGGGACTCCAGCGCAGAAGCCACGACCCGTTGTATCAGGGCCGCTATGCGTACAGCGCGGGGATTTCCAGCCATCATGATTCCTTTCTCGAAGCGTCTATGACTCATCGTCGCATTCATGGACATCCGCCCCGGCCAGGGAGTACCCAGACCGGGGCGGATCGCCACAGATCCTCCGACATGTGGTCGGATGGTCAACAGGCTCTACTTGCGTTCCACTTCCTGCATCTCGTAGGTCTCGATGATGTCGCCCACCTCGATGTCGTTGAAGGAGCCCAGGTTGATGCCAGCCTCGTAACCTTCAGACACCTCGTTGACGTCGTCCTTGAACCGGCGCAGGGAGGATATCTCCAGGTCGTTGATGGTGACCACCCCGTTGCGGGCGATGCGCGCCTTGGTGCCCCGCTTGACGGTGCCGTCCTGGACCATGACACCCGCGATGTTGCCGAACTTGGAGGAACGGAAGATCTCGCGGATCTCGGAGTGGGAGGTGGTGACCTCCTCGTACTCCGGCTTGAGCATGCCCTTGAGCGCAGCCTCGATGTCCTCGATGGCGTTGTAGATGACCGAGTAGTACTTGATCTCCACACCCTCGCGGTCGGCCAGATCCTGGACCTGCCGGTTGGGCCGGACGTTGAAGCCGATGATGACGGCCTTGTCGACCGTGGCCAGGTTGACGTCGTTCTGGGTGATGGCTCCAACGCCCCGGTGGATGACCTGGATACCGACCTCGTCGGATACCTCGATCTTCATCAGGGAGTCCTCCAGGGCCTCGACCGAGCCGGAGGAGTCGCCCTTGATGACGATGTTGAGCATGTCCACCTCGGACTTGGCGAACTGCTCCTTCAGGCTCTCCAAGGAGACTACCTTGCGGCGCTTGGCCAGCTGAGCGGCACGGGCCGAAGCCTCGCGCTTCTCGGCGATCTGTCGAGCGGTGCGATCGTCAGGCGCAACCAGGAAGAGGTCGCCAGCGGTGGGCACCGAGGTAAGACCCAGCACCTGTACGGGGTTAGACGGGCCAGCGGCATCCATCTGCCGACCGTTCTCGTCCAGCATGGCGCGCACACGGCCATAGGCCGATCCGGCCACAATGGCATCGCCCACATGCAGGGTCCCCTGCTGGACCAGCACAGTGGCCACAGCTCCGCGACCCTTGTCCAAGCGGGCCTCGATCGTGGCGCCGCGAGCGTCCATGTCGGGGTTGGCCCGAAGGTCAAGATCGGCGTCGGCAGTCAGCAGGACGGCCTCCAGGAGCTTGTCCACGTTGGTGCCCAGCTTGGCGGAGATGTCGACGAACATGGTGTCGCCGCCATACTCTTCGGATACCAGGCCGAACTCGGTCAGCTGACCGCGCACCTTCTGAGGATTGGCTCCCTCGACGTCGATCTTGTTGACAGCCACCACGATGGGCACATGGGCGGCCTGGGCGTGGTTGATGGCCTCCACGGTCTGCGGCATGACGCCGTCGTCCGCGGCCACCACCAGGACAGCCACATCCGTCAGCTCGGCACCACGGGCACGCATGGCCGTAAAGGCCTCGTGACCAGGGGTGTCCAGGAAGGTGATCTTGCGATCCTCCCCGTCCAGGGTGACCGTGGCCTGGTAGGCTCCGATGCGCTGGGTGATGCCGCCAGCCTCCTGGGTGGTCGTGTTGGTCTTGCGGATGGTGTCCAGCAACCGGGTCTTGCCGTGGTCGACATGGCCCATGACCGTAACCACCGGAGGCCTGGGCTGCAGGTTCTTGTCATCCTGGTCCTCGCGTTCTTCGTCCAGGTTGATGTCGAACTGCTGAAGGAGCTCCTTGTCCTCCTCCTCGGCGGAGACGATGCGAATCTTCCATCCGATCTCGTCGCCCAGGATTTGGAAGGTGGCCTCATCCAGGGACTGGGTGGCTGTGGCCATCTCGCCCAGGTGGAAGAGCACCGTGACCAGGGCAGCGGGGTTGACGTTGATCTTGTCAGCCAGGTCGGCCAGGGTGGCGCCCTGGCGCAGCTTGACGGTACGTCCATTGCCAGCGGGGATGCGCACGCCGCCGATGACGGGTGCCTTCATCTCCTGGAATTCATGCCTCTTGGCCATCCGGTTCTTGCGGGCCTTGGAGGACTTGCCTCCTTGGCGACCGAAGGCTCCGGCAGCGCCGCCGCGACCACGACCGCCGCGACCTGAACCGCCGCGGAAGCCGCCTGAGGGTGCCGACGAAGCGCCGCCGAAACGGCTGCCGCCCTGATGCGTCTGCTGGCCGGGGCGGCTATGGCCCCACTGTCCTGGACGGGCGCCCTGCCCGGAACGACCGCCACGGCCGTTGCGGAATCCGCCCCGGCCCCTGCGGGAGTCGTTGACGGTGGGCCTGGCCATGGGGTGTGGCCTGGGGATGTCTGAAGGCATGGGGGCCTTCATCCCCTGCTTGCGGCTGAAGGGATTGTTGCCTGGACGAGGCGTGGATGATCCCGGCCGTGCGCCATGACGCGCTGCCGCAGCGTTGGATCCGCCAGGGCGACCGTTGTTGTGCGACCCCTGGGGGCCGGGCCTGCCCATGGCTGAAGGCTTGGGCCCACGGGACTGGTTGCGCTGCTCGTGCTCATTGTGGTTGCCTTGGGGGGCACCGGGCTTGGGGAAGTGGCCACCGGGACGCTGCTGACCCCGTGGCGCGTCGCCGCCGGCCGAGGGCCGATGGCCCTGTCCGGGCTTGGGCCCAGGCGTCGAATGCTGCTGGGTGCCGCCGGACTGCGAGCGGCTGCGTTGCCCCTGGCCGCTTCCATGATTAGGGCTGCCGGGGCGTGCATTTCGTGCAGCGGCCTGGCCAGCGTCGCCCTGTCCCTTCTGAGGGAAAGCGTTCTTGAGTCGACGAACCACGGGGGCCTCGACAGTGGAGGATGCGGACTTGACGAACTCGCCCATGTCCTTCAATTTCGCCAGAACAGTCTTGCTGTCTACGCCAAATTCCTTGGCCAGCTCATACACGCGCGCTTTGGGCACTTACTTTCTCCTTACCGGACCGCGCATATGACCGGCGCGATCACTCTTTGATGACGGCGAACATATCCTGTCTCATCGTGCGACCATGATCGTGTTACCTCGTCTCTGTGCCGGGGCCGACGGCATGAACCACCGGACTCGGGATACCGGATCCAGCATACTCGCGTCGTCGGATGTTTGCTCTCAGGCGTCTTCACCGGCAGCCGAAGCCGATTGTGCCTGCAACTCACGCAATTTTTGCTGGTGAGCCTCCTCGGACTCGATGCCGATCTTCCACCCGGTCAGCTTGGCGGCCAGACGGGCGTTCTGGCCCTCTTTGCCGATGGCCAGGGAGAGCTGGGCGTCCTTGATAAAGGCAATGGCTGTGCGGTTGGACTCGCTGACGATCTGCACCTGGCGAACCACGGCCGGGGACAGGGCCGCCGCCACGAATTCGGCGGGATCCTTGGACCAGTCCACAATGTCGATCTTCTCAGGTCCCAGATTCTCCATGACGGCACGCACGCGAGCGCCAGCCGGACCGATCAGCGCACCCTTGGGATTGACTCCCTTGGTGTTGGCGCGGACCGCGATCTTGGTTCTGGCCCCTGCCTCACGGGCAATGGCCATGATGGAGACTGCACCGGAGACCAGCTCGGGCACCTCCCGCTCAAAGAGGCGGCGAACCAGCTCCGGGTGGGAACGCGACACGATGATTTCCGGCCCCTTGAGCCCACGGGAGACATTGACCACGTAGACGCGGATCCGCTGGCCGTGCCGATAATGCTCTCCAGGCACCTGCTCGCGGCGGGGCAGAATGGCCTCGACATTGTCCACGGCCACATGCACATTGCCGGGATCGCTGGCATCCTGCTGTACAACCCCAGTGATCAGATGGCCCTTCTGGCCCGAGAAAGCTCCGAAGACACGCTCGTCATCTGCCTGACGGAAGAGCTGGCGGATGACCTGGCGGGCTGTGGAGGCTGCCAGCCGATCGAAATCCTTCGGTGTGTCGTCGTATTCCTCGCCCAGGTCATATCCCGGTTCAGGCTCTTCTGGCGTGGGCTCGCGAGCGATCTCGTCCTGTGCCCAAATGGTAAAAGTCCCCGCACGTTCGTCCAGCTCCACCCGTGCGTGCTTGGCTGCGTGAGGCGACTTCTGATAGGCCAGAAGAAGAGCCTCGCTCAGTGCTTGATCCAAGGTCTCGGCATCAATCCCTTGTTCGTGTGCCAGCTGATGAATTTCAGCCAGGTCCAGTTCCATGTCAAGACCTCCTATGAAGTTATTCAGACTGTGCTTCTTTTAGTCTGCAATGCCTACTATTCTAGCCTTTCATGCAGACACAGCCGGTTCCTGAATACCACGGGTGGGCGAGTCGTCGGCCGGCGATCCTGGCACGACGGATGCGAGCCGGCATCGGTGCACTGCTGCTGGCCGCCATCATCTCAGGATGCGCACCCTCAGCGGTGCATGTCAGTCAGCACGATCCCGACAATCTCCGCCCCACCGCCTGCGAGCAGGCATGGACGCGAGCACGGCAGTCGGAACGGGTTCAGCAGGATCAGGCAGACAGCCGCGCCCAGGCCTGGGTCCAAGCGGCCCGCGAGTGCCCTGCACGTCTGGACGAAGCCACAGTGCACGCAGCCCAGGCTTTGACGGCCTCCCAGGGCGGACAGGCCAATCGCCAAACAGCTGTATTGAGGCTGGTCCAGGCTGCACAGCAGTTGGATCCACTGGCCAAGGCACTGCCAGTCGAATTGGCCGATCAGGCCATCACCGGCGAAGACCGTTCCGGATTCGAACTCTCGGTCCTTGCGGCCCGCAAGACGGATGCTGCATGGATGCTGACCCTAGCCGATGCGCACACTGCAGCTGCGCAGATCCTGGTCGGCCAGGCCAAGCACGATCCCAGGCAGGGGGTCTATCCCACCACTGATCTGCTGGCGCACCCCGACGAGTGCACCGATCCCGCCAACGGCGTACAGGCCCCTACCCCTGCCCTGATCGAGATGGATACGGCCCGGGCCCTTCTGGCTGTGGGGAGGAAGCTGAACGGCTCCTCAGGCACCATACGAACTGACGCCAGCCAGAACGCGAAAAGCCGCCAAGAGGCCACATCGGCCCTGGTCGACATGATCGTAGCCCACATATCCATGGCCATGAACCTCGGCTACCCGGCCACATCGTCAGCCCTGCTGCAGGCGCCAAAGCACTGACGTCCAGGACGGACCCTTCAGCCACAGGCTGCTCTGATCACACTCTCAGGTTTCCTCATCCGCAAAGACGAGCAAACCCTGCCCATGCGTGCTCAACACCTGATCGATCATGAAGATCAATCGCCGAACACAGCAAATGAACGCTCACTTACTGCAGATTTCACGAAACGTTGCGGGTGGCATTACCGGTTCAGGTGGTGATATTATAGAACGTGTTCCACAGGAGCATTCCCTAGGAACGCGGGGGGTATGAACCCGTGCAATGCAGAAGGCGACCCGGTGCTGACCACCACATCGCCTTCTGCATTGGACGGTCTTTTTATCGGCTCAGCATCAACGCCCGCAGCCACGCCAGACTGCCTGCGGTATTGCGCAAGCTTTTGACCCAGTCGGCAAACCCACATCGAGCTGAAAGGATGCTGCCGTCCTTGTTCAAGCTGCCGACAGAATCAGACGCCCGTTTCGGGAAGCCTTGCCCTCGCCCATCCCCAGGCAACCGGTGAATTCCCGACCGTCTGAGGAAGTGATGGTGACTGCGTTTCCTGAGCGTTCCGCCTGGAAGACCAGGCTGCTGCCATCTTCCTCGGTTACCGTCGCACTGGCTCTTCCATCGTGAGCCAGGAAGACTGAGACCCGGGAATCGGTTCCATAAGCATATTCGGTTGATTCCTGTCCCTGGCGGGTGACCAAAACAGTCCCGTTGCGCACCCAGAGCGGAACCGTGTCGAAGCCATGCTTTTCATGCATCCACTGGCCGGACTGTCGGCAGTCCACCTGGCGGCCGGTGAACCAATCCGTCCATACCCCCTTGGGCAGGTAGTATTCCACATCACCCGTGTAGGAAAAGACCGGCGCCACCAGAAGCGACGGCCCCAGCATATACTGGCGGTCGCAATCCAGTGCCGTCCTGTCATCAGGGAACTCCATGAACATGGAACGCATGACCGGGACGCCGCGCTCGTGTGCACCAAGTCCGACCTGGTACAGGTAGGGCATCATGGATATCTTCAACCTGGTGAACTTTCGCAGCACACTCACTGCGGTCTGCTCAGGAGGATTGACCACTCCCCTGCGCTCGTCCTCCTCATCGAAGAGCCAGGGTACTCGGTAGACCGTGGAGCCGTGCAGCCTGGAGTGAGAGGAGAGCAGACCGAACGCTATCCAGCGTTTGTAAACAGCAGGGTCAGGTCTTGCTCCCTCGAAACCGCCGATATCATGGCTCCAGAAACCAAAGCCAGAACTCACCAGCGACAAGCCAGCCCGCAAGGTCTGCGCCATGCCGTTGAAGGTGGACTCGCAGTCACCGCCCCAGTGAACAGGCTGCTGCTGGCCTCCCACCGTGGCAGATCGGGCATACAGGCAAGCCTGCCCCTTTCCGTACACCTCTTCGATGGCTTTGAAGACGGTCTGATTGTACAGTTGCGTATACCAGTTATGCATGCTCGCCGGATCCGAGCCATCGAACCAGACCACATCGGCAGGGATGCGCTCACCGAAATCGGTCTTGATGGCATCTACTCCTTGCCTGAGGAGATGCTTGACCTGCTCTTTGAACCACTTGCAAGCGTCTGGATTGGTGAAATCCACCAGCCCCATGCCGGCCTGCCAAAGATCGGTCTGCCATATGTCTCCATTGGGCTTACGAACCAGGTAGCCCTGGTCTGCAGCCTGGTCAAAGAGAACGCTTTCCTGCCCGATATATGGGTTGATCCAGGCACAAACGTGCAGCCCCTTCTCACGGTGGAGGCGTCCCAGGGTCCCCTCGATGTCGGGGAAGAAGCGTCGATCCCATTGGAAGTCGGTCCAGTGGAATTCCCTCATCCAATAGCAGTCGTAGTGAAAAACGCTCAGCGGAATATGCCGTTGAGCCATGCCATCGATCATGGATGTCACGGTCTCCTCGTCATATTTCGTGGTGAAGGATGTGGTCAGCCAGAGCCCATATGACCAGGCAGGGATCTTGGCCGGACGACCCACCAAGGCCGTGTATCGCTCCAGGATCCGTTCAGGATTCGGCCCGGCGATCAGATAGAAGTCCAGAACTTCGCCGGGCACGCTGAACTGGACGGTCTCGGTGTTCTCTGTGGCCACTTCGAAAGAGACATGCCCGCGGTTGTTGACCAGAACACCGTAGCCCTTGCTGGTCATATAGAAGGGAATGTCCTTATAGCCTTGCTCGCTGGCTGTGCCGCCATCTTCGTTCCAGATGTCTATGCTCTGCCCGTTCTTCAGATATGGGCCGAACCTTTCGCCAAAGCCGTAGACCCTTTCCCCGACTGACAAGCCAAGTTGAATGGCGGTGAAAACCGGAGACTCATCATAAGCCCTGGCCGTGGGCGCTACGCCGAACTCCCCCACCGGTTGCGTACTTACGGCAGCGTCGGGAGCCAAAGCGAACCTTGCCAGAGACTTGCCCCTGGCATGGGTGAGCTCCTTGCCCTCGCAGGCAAAAGCCATGTCGAAGACGGGCCCCTTGGTCATGGTCAGGCTCAGGTTGCCCGATGTCAGAGTCACCGAAGCCCCGTCTTCTCCGACCTCGCCGTCGCCAGCACCCTGGGCGCGAGCCTGGACGAATCCGGAATCCGGATCCTGCTCGTAAACAGGGAAACCCGGACAGGTTCCGCTACCCTTCCAATGGGTTGCCTGCACCCGGATGATCCCTTCAGCCGGCGAGGTGGCATGGATCCGGAAGGTCGGCAGATTCAGGGTGTCGGCCCTGCCGGTCACGACCCTGGTCGTAGCCAGGACATCGATGCTCCTCCCATCTGGCCCTACCGACAATTCATAGGGAGAACGTGCGTAGAGAGCCTCGACGCCGGGCCGGGTCAGCCAATATCCATTGGTGAACTTCATGTTATTTCACAGCTCCTGTAGTAATGCCCTTGGAAAGGGTTCTTTGGAAGATCAGATAGAAGATCAGCGTGGGCACAATGCTGATCAGTGAGGCCGCAGCCGTGGTGGTCACATCCATCAGTCTGTCCCCGGTCAGCGACGCTATGGCAATGGGGACCGTCTGCTTGGAATTGTCAATCAGGAAGGCCATAGGGATCATGTACTCATTCCAGGTCCAGATGAAGAAGAAGACCAGCATGACGCTCAGCGTGGGCTTGGAAATGGGGAAGACGATGTCCTTGAGAATTCTCCACCGGCTGGCCCCATCTATGGTGGCAGCTTCCAGAATGGCCTTGGGGAAGGTTCCGTAGACGCTGGACAGAAGATAGGTGCCGAACGCGCTCTGGATGACCGTGAATATGATGACGATCGACCATTGTGAGTTGTATAGGCCCATGGCCTTGAACATGATATAGAGCGGATAGAGCAGAGCTTCCTGCGGCATCATATTAGCCAGCATAATCAGCAGGACGATCCAGCGCCTGCCCTTGACGCGACCGATGCCCAGAGCGAAGGAGTTCAGCACTGACAGCCCGACAGCCAGGAATGACACCAACGCACAAATCCATACGCTGTTCCAGACTTTCTGAGGGAATCGAACTCTGGTCCAGAATTTCACCAGTCCAGCGGCACTGAATTCGTGCGGCCAGGAAAGAGGACCCGAGGCGTTGTAGTCCGCCGTGGTTTTGAAGGCGTTCAGCAGAAGAACAAAAAACGGAAAGAGCATGATCAGTCCGCCGACGATCAGCAAGGCCAGGATCAGCCAATCTCCTGTCGTCCTATTTTTCCGTGCTTTGGGAATCTTGCTTACAGCTGTCATGATGCTACTCCTCGTCCTCTTGCTCGACCCGCTGCTGGACGTTGGTGAAAACGACAGAGATCACGATGATGACGATGGTCAGAGCCGTGGATATGGCGGCGCCATAGCCGACCTGTTGCGATTGGAAGAACTGTGTGTACGAATAGTATGAGGGCACAATGGTGCTGTCGCCCGGCCCTCCCTTGGTCAGCATGTACACCGGAGCGAAAACCTTCAAGGCTGCGATGGTGCAGGTCAGGGCCACCACGAAGATTTCCGGCTTGATTGCCGGCAGGGTAATGACTTTGAACCGCTGCCACCAGTTGGCCCCGTCCAGACTCGCTGCCTCGTAAAGCTCAGGATCGACACGCTGCAGACCGGACATGAATATGACCAGGGGATAACCCAGCTGGATCCAAATCATGATGATCATCAGGAATATCAAGGCGGTGTCGGGCGATCCCAGCCAGTTGTGCTGAAAACGTCCCAGCCCCATCCCCTTGAGTATGGCATTCAGAGCGCCGTTCTCGGGTCGGAATATCCAGCCCATGACCAGAGCCGCCACCGAGATAGGCAGAAGCTGGGGGAAGTAGTAAACAGCGCGCATGGTTGAAGCGGTCTTGGCGCCGAACCGTTTTTGGACCACATCGAAGACCAGCGAGGCCAGAACCAAGCCGATCAGAATGGGGATGACGACCATGGCCACGATCATCCAGATGGAGTTGCGGAAAGAGGCCCAGAATGTAGCATCCCTGATCAGCCGCGACCAGTTGTCAATCCCGGTCCACCGCGGGGGCCGTATCCCCCGGTAGTTGGTAAAGCTCAAGTAGATGTTCCAGATTGCCGGCACGATGATGATCCACACAAGAACCAGCAACCCCGGTATCAGATACCACCAGAATCGATTTGAGGGATTGCCCGGTATCCTGGACATCCCACGTTCCTCATCGGTCTTGGCAGCGACCGGTGCAGGATTTGTACTTCGAGATCCCATTGTTCGTTTCTCCTCAGCCTGAAAATGTGCCTATCAGGGTCCGCTGCAGATGGCAGCGGAGTGGAAGCCGGCGGCCGCCTGATCAAGAGCGCACCCGCCGGCCCATGGTTTGACTACTTTTTCAGCCCCGATGTCTCGACGCCTTTGTCATACTTGCCCTGAAGCTCCGTAAGCACGGCCTTGGTGTCCTTGGTTCCGTTGACCAATTCCTGCAGACCCGCGTTGAGCTCGTCATAGAAGGTTGAGGTCGGCCAGTCCGGATAGTAGCCCAGACGATCATCCTTGATGACCTGGTTGAAACCGGCGATCAGCTCCTTGCTCTTGGGATCGTTTATCTGGGCAGGATCTGCTGCAATGGGCAATCCGCCGGAGTTGCCCATCAGGTTCTGATTCTCTTTGCTCAGCGTCATGTCGATGAACTTCGCTGCAGCGTCCTTTTTCTTGGAACGCTCGGGAATCACCCAGATGTTGCCCGATCCGCCGGGAATCTTCTTGGTTTCAGGGAAAAGGCTGACCTCCCAATTGACATTGGGGATGTCGCTTTGGAAGCGTCCGAACCACCAAGAGCCCGAGAAGAGCATGGGGTAGGTCCCCTTCATGAAGTTCTGTCCGGCATCCTCGGCTTTCAAGCCCGTCGAATCTTTGCTGATGTAACCCTTGTTTACCCAGTCCTTGATGGTATCAGTGGCATAGGTCATGGCCGGGCCTTGCCAGTCCACCTTGCCGTCGTAGCGCTGATAGGCGTTGATCAAGCGCTGATCGGCTTTTTGCAGGACCAACTGCCACCAGAGATGCTGGAGCGGGTATTCAGCCACGCCCTCGGACAAGGCTGTGACGCCGTTGTCCTTGAACTTTTGCATGGCCTGCTCCAATTCGGACATGGTCTTGGGTATGGCGATGCCGTACTTGTCGAACATGTCCTTGTTGTAGTACATGATCACCTCCTCGCCATAGGTGGTGATGCCGTACCAGTCGCCGGATCCCATAACGCCCTTCTCGTCATAACGGCCCGGGACCGCCAAGGATCCAGAGATCTTCTTGTTCCATTGGTATTTCTTGACATAGTCGTTGAGGTTGGACAGCAGGCCCTGGCTTGAAAGCAGGCCCGCAGTAGCGTTGCCTTTGTTGTACTCCATCACATCTGGGGCGTCATCAGAATTGAGGATCTGGCTGGCGTTTTGCCTGATTTGCTCGAAGGTCTTCTTCTCGAAGTTGACCTTGATGCCGGTCTTCTTCTGGAAGTCAGCAATGGCCTGCTTCCAGGCCTTGCCCTGGGCGCCGTTATCCTCCTCGTAATACCAGATCTTGATGGAATCAGGATGCTCCTCTTGGGCGCTGTCACTGCCGCCGCATCCGGATAAGGCCATGATGCCCGCCAGACTTGCCACAGCCGTAACAGCTGCCATGATTCTCCGGGGAAACTTCATCGCTCCTCTTTTCCTAGCTTCATCGCTTGATGATTCTCCTTATTGGACAACCATTTAATAATTTAATGATTTGACTATAATTGACATAGTATTTCGACGTTTTTCGATAACCTATGACACTACCGAGACTCCGGTTTTCCGCCAATGTGGCAGCCTGGGCGCCACAGCGATCGCTTACGGTTCTCAGCTATGTGGCCGAACCGGGCCCACAGATCCCCTGCGCTTATAGTCGGAACGGATCAGCTCCACTGTTCCCGGCTTTTTCCCGATGCCTTCCAAACACTCCATCAGCATGTCCACCCCGCGGGAACATGTTTCATGCGGCATCATGGGAATCTCATCAAGAGGACGCTCGAGAACGGAAGCATTGCCAAAAGTGCTTAAAGCCAGCATGGAAATATTCTTCGGGATCGAAAGCCCTCGTTTTGACAACGCAACAATGGTGTTGTTCATGTGGCTGATGCTGGTCTGGGCCATGATCGCCGTTATCTCAGGGTCCAACCGGAAAGCCTGATCGATCAATTGACTGACATGCCTGGCATCGTCGCCGGTGGAACACAGGAAAGTCGTCTTTATACCCAGCACCCGGGCCCTGTCTATGGCGGCCTTTTTGGTCCGAACCAGGAAATTGGAACCTTCCTCGTAGGACTGACTGTTGGATCCGATCATGAGCATATGCCGATGGCCCATCCGATAGAACTCATCGACAGCACGTCGGCCCATGGCATGAAAATCCACGTCAACGGAAAGCAGTTTGGACGAATCTCTGGCATATCCAATGGAGACATAGGGCACCAAGGAGGTATGTGCCTGGGCTACCCGCGGATCTTCCATGGTCACATCCAAGAGGAGGACGCCATCGATCATGCCACTGTATGACATTCTCAGGAGTTCGTCCGTATCGTCCTCATCCATCAAAAGGACCACGTTGTAGTGGTAGTGTCTGGCCCTGGCAACTACGGCGAAGAAAAAGGTGGCGTAGTTCGAATAGTCGGTATAGGGATGCATTGGCGAGCTCAGCACGATCAGATGGGTTCTGCGGTCCCTTCGGAGCATGGCGGCTCCTGATCCGGGGTGGTAATCCAATTGCTGGACTGCCTTGAGAACCCTGATCTTCGTCGCGTCGCTTACCGGTCGCTTGCCCGAGAATACATAGGAAACAGTACTTATGGAAACTCCCGCCAGAGCGGCCACGTCTTTGATGCCGACCAAAGGACCTCCTTCAGCAGGAAGGCATGAGCCCCTTTATCTCAATCGTACACATGCCATCAACAGACAGTATACGAAAAAAGGCCCCGACCGTGGGGCCGGGACCAGTGGGGGCGGTTGAGGCGAGATTCGAACTCGCGGAGGGAGTTGCCCTCACACGCTTTCGAGGCGTGCTCCTTAGACCGCTCGGACACTCAACCATGGTCGTTGCCCGACACTGCCGAACAACAACTTTTCCATTATGCCACAGAGTCCCTACCTGGCAAGCGGCGTGGCGCAGACAACGGTTACCATGAACAGGCAGAGGGTCACAGTGTACGGCGGGCTCGGATGGCCTGAGCCCGTTCAGCCAGCTGGTCATCAGGCGGGTAGGCCACATGCTCCAGGGTCAGACCCCGAGCATCTATGGGACCGGTGGAACCTTCGCGCAGGGGGTGGGCCACCTTGTCGGCAAACCATGGCACGGACCGGCGTCCCAGGCCCACCTGAATGCATGCTGCTACCAGTGAGCGAACCATATTATGGGCAAATGCGTCAGCGACGATCCGAAAGACGGTCAGCCCGGATTCCATGAAAGTCGGAAGGTACCCGACAACACTCTGGTCCGGAGCCGCACCGAACAGATTCACGGCCGGAACCAGATCCCAGTGTGCGGCCAGGACCTTGCGGATGGTCGTGCCGCCAGGGTTTGGCCTGGCGAAGGATCCGAAGTCATGCAAGCCGATACACGCTCTTGCAGCCTCGTTCATAGCTTGCAGATCCAGGCTCCCCTCCAGATCCAGCACATAGCCCCGCATGCGGGGATCCCCTGGCTGGCTCCCCTGGCTGACCCGGTACAGGTAGGTTCGTTCCATAGCAGAGAAGCGGGCGTCGAATCCCGCAGGAGCCAATCCGAGACTGAGCAGAACGATGTCGGCAGGCAGCAGGTGCCGGAGACGGCGTTCCAAGGCCACAACACCATTGACCTCCATATGGCCCCTGCAGGACTCGAGCACAACATCGGGAATGTCCAGGTGAGCCACCTGATGAGACGCGTGGACCCCGGTGTCGGTCCTGCCAGCCACGACCAGTCTTGGTTCCCAGACGTCGTGGTTATGGGGAACGCCGCCTTGTGAGCTGCGGGCTCCAGTGATCAGAGACAGAGCCTGCTCAATGCAACCTTGGACCGTACGAAGCCCTGGCTGCCGGGCCCAGCCATGGAAGCCGCCACCGTCATAGGCCAGATCCATGCGCAGCCTGACAAGGGACATCTTCCCTTCCTGACCTTCCATCAAGACCTCCCTGGCAGCAATGACAAACGGGGTCGGAGAGCCATGCTCCCCGACCCCGTCATCGAATGCAATAACCGATTACTCGGCAGTCTTCTCGGCATCCTCAGCCACGTCGGCATCTTCCTCAGCCTGGGCTTCGGCCTGATCCGCCTTCTCAGCGGTCTGTTCCAGATCCTCGGCGGCCTGGTCGGCCTGGGACACGTCCTGATCGGACTCGTTGGCCTCGACGGCCTGGTCGACGGCATCCTTGACAGCGCCTTCGGCGACGGCGGCGTCAGTGGCCGCAGCCACCTCGGCATTGTCATCCTTGGCGGCCACCTTGGCTGCGGACTCAGCCTCCTTGACGACGGCCTTCTTGGCCGACAGGGGCTCGGTGACCAGCTCGATCACGGCCTGGGGGGAGTTGTCTCCGCGGCGGGGCGCGATCTTGGTGATGCGGGTGTAGCCGCCCTCACGCTGCTGCATCTGCTCGGCGATCTGCGTGAACAGGATGTGGACCACAGACTTGTCGCGGATGACGCGCATGACACGACGGCGGGCAGGCAGATCCCCACGCTTGGCGAAGGTGATCAGCCGCTCGGCCAGCGGACGCAGGCGCTTGGCCTTGGGCAGAGTGGTCGTGATACGGCCGTTGGCAAAGAGGCTGGTGGCCATGTTGGCCAGCATCAGCCGCTCGTGCGCCGGGCTGGAGGCCAGACGTGGGCCCTTGCTAGGTTTTGGCATTGGATTATCTCCTTACGGCCCGGGAGGACAGGTGGGCATACGCCCGAACATCCGACTTCCCGGAATTGCTGTCAGCAGGCGACGGAACCCTTCCCCCTCGCCTGCTCATACGAAGGCTGCTGCACTTCACTCGTCGTCAGGCGAGAAGAAGGTGCCTCCCTCGAGATTATTGGTGTCGAAGCCCAGCGGGGAGGCCTTCAGCGACAGCCCCATGCCCTCAAGCTTCTCCTTGACCTCGTCGATGGACTTCATGCCGAAGTTGCGGATGTCCAGCAGATCCTGCTCGGTATGCGAGACCAGCTCGCCGATGGTGTGGATTCCTTCGCGCTTGAGGCAGTTGTAGGAACGCTGCGTCAGGTTCAGGTCCTCAATCGGCACGGACATCTGCGGATCCGCCTCTTCCACCAGCGGCTCGGGTCCGACTTCCACACCCTCAGCCTGAGTGTTGAGCTCGCGGCAGAGGCCGAAGAGCTCGACCAGGGTCGACCCAGCGGAGGCCACCGCATCACGCGGCGAGATGGCAGGCTTGGTCTCCACGTCCAGGATCAGCTTGTCGAAATCCGTGCGCTGCTCGACACGGGTGGCCTCGACCTTATAGCTGACCTTGAGCACGGGAGAGTAGATGGAATCGACCGGGATGCGCCCGATCTCATCGTTGTCCTGCTTGTTGAGCTGGGCCTGGACGTATCCACGCCCACGCTCCACCGTGAACTCGATCTCCAGCTCGCCATCCTCGGCCAGGGTCGCGATATGCAGATCAGGATTGGCCACGGTGACGCCGGCCGGCGGGGTGATGTCCCCGGCGGTGGCCTCGCCCTTGCCGCTCTTGCGCAAATACATGACCACAGGCTCGTCGTACTCGCTGGTCAGCACGATGCCCTTGATGTTGAGCAGGATCTCAGTGACGTCCTCCTCCACACCAGGCAGCGTGGTGAACTCGTGCAGGGCACCCGAGATGCGGACCGAGGTCACGGCCGCTCCCGGTATGGAGCTCAGCAGGGTACGACGCAGGGAGTTGCCCAGGGTGTACCCGAATCCGGGCTCCAGCGGCTCGATGGTGAAACGGGAGCGCTGGGCATTGACGACTTCTTCAGTAAGAGTCGGACGCTGTGCAATAAGCACTGTTGCTATCCTTTCAGCTCCAACCGGTGGTGCACTCACCGGTCTTCGCGGGTGGATTCATGGGTTTTTTAGTGCTCAGACGCGACGGCGCTTGGGAGGACGAACGCCATTGTGTGCCTGTGGGGTCACATCAGAGATGGAACCGACCTCCAGGCCTGCGGACTGCAGGGAGCGGATGGCGGTCTCGCGACCCGAACCCGGGCCCTTGACAAAGACATCCACCTTCTTGACCCCATGCTCCATGGCCTTGCGGGCTGCGGATTCGGCGGCCATGCCCGCTGCGTAAGGGGTGGACTTGCGGGAGCCCTTGAAGCCTACGTCGCCGCCTGAAGCCCAGGCCACTACAGCACCGGAAGGATCGGTGATGGAGATGATGGTGTTGTTGAATGTTGACTTGATATGCGCCTGCCCGACCGGAACCGACTTGCGATCCCGACGACGAGGCTTGCGCGCGGCCTGCTTTGCTGCTGCCATTGATCCTCGTTTCCTTGTCACGAATAACTGATTGCTAGTGCGAATCACCGGGAACCCTCATCCCCGCTTCGCATTCGGCCTTACTTGGTCGCCTTCTTCTTTCCGGCGACGGTGCGCTTGGGCCCCTTGCGGGTGCGGGCGTTGGTCTTGGTCCGCTGGCCACGCACGGGCAGGCCCCTGCGGTGGCGCTGGCCCTGATAGCAATTGATCTGGATCTTACGGCGAATATCGGCGTCGATCTCACGACGCAGATCACCCTCGATCTTGTAGTTTCCCTCGAGGTAATCACGCAGCGTAATGAGCTGCTCGTCCGTGAGATCCTTGACGCGGGTGTCCGGATTCACTCCGGTCGCGGCAAGTGTTTCCTTGGCGCGAGTACGCCCCACACCGAAGATGTAGGTGAGGGCTATCTCTATGCGCTTCTCGTTGGGGATGTCGACTCCGGCAAGACGTGCCATTGCGATTCCTTTTTGTTCTACGCAGGTCGTGCACCGAGTCTTCCGGTCTCCCGGCCCGGGCCTGCGCACCCGGGGTTCAGCCTGTCGGCTGTGACTCAGCGCCTTTGGTGTTCGTTGCCGCTGGGAATCCGCTCAGCCCTGGCGCTGCTTGTGGCGTGGGTTTTTGCAGATCACCATGACGCGGCCGTGACGACGAATCACGCGGCAGTTCTCGCAGATTCTCTTCACACTAGGGCTGACCTTCATGGTTTTCCTTTGCTTGTGTACCTTGTTACTTATAACGGTACGTAATCCGTCCGCGGTTCAGATCGTAGGGACTCATTTCGAGCACCACCCGATCCTGGGGCAGAATGCGGATGTAGTTCTTGCGCATTTTGCCGGAAATGGTGGCCAGCACCAGGTGCTTGTTCTCGAGCTCGACGCGGAACATCGCATTGGGGAGGGCCTCGACCACACGCCCTTCCACCTCGATCACACCATCTTTTGCCATAAGCCTTCTATCCGATCCTCGGCCGGTTACACAGCGCGCCGAAAGACACGCCAAATGGTAAGTATAGCATTGATGGGCCCAAAATTGGGCAATAGCGTGTTGACACGACAAAAGGGCCGTCTGAACGGCTGTCGCTCAATCAGTATAGCAGTCATTCAGACGGTCCGATAAGGACCCGAATCCCTCAGTCCTCGATGGCGATGTTCTGCGTGTTGTCAGCCGGTTCGATGCTGGTCTTGGGCAGGGTCACCTCCAGGGTGCCGTTGGCATAGTGGGCATGAATGTCCTCCTGACGGACCTTGTCGCCTACATAGAAGCTGCGGGAGCAGGACCCGGTGTAGCGCTCACGCCGAATCCACCGGCCCTGGTCATCCTTGTCGCCCTGGTCACCGTTCTTTTGGGCGGAGACGATCAGGTAGCCGTCCTCCAGACGCAGGCCGATGTCTTTCTTGTCGAAGCCGGGCATGTCGATGGAGAGCTGGTACTGCCCGTCCTTCTCGCGCACATCCGTGTTCATCAAGGGGCTGTTCAGCGCGTTCTTGGCGCCCTGGCCCTGCCGACGCCCGTCACGCCAGTTGTTGAAGAAGGGATCGTCGAAGAAGTCGCCGAAGATCGAATTGTTCATCAATGCGGGAAACATAGCCATAATCGCATCTCCTGATTCTCAAAGTCAATAGTTTCTGCGGACCGGAACCCCGGGTGGACATCCTGACCTGTCCTCCCGGGCTCCCTGCCCTTCACTTTGTCCAAACCGCGGGAGCCAGGTTCCATGCCCAATGTTCACCCAAGGAATAAAAGTTGAGTCTAGGAGACTCAACTTTCGTCATCAGCCTTGTCTGCCCTCCCTTGTTCTCTCATTCTTCGGGCCTTGAATGACCACATGTCAGACATTACGGGCCAGAATTCTTGTGACGTAACTTTGGGGCATTTACCATAGGATAAGATTCCGCCAGCCCCCGCAGGCTCTTGAGGGCGGACCCAATCGCATGTGGACCGGACGGACCGGCCATTCCTAGTCAAAGGAGCTCAGATGCTCACCAACGAATACATTAAGCGCGTATACCAGCAGGTTGAGAAGCGCGACGGCGACCAGCCGGAATTCCTGCAGGCTGTTCGTGAAGTTTTCTCCAGCCTGGAACCCGTGGTGGAACGGCATCCAGAGTATGAGGCCAACGGCGTGCTGGAACGTCTGGTCGAGCCCGAGCGTGCAGTCAAGTTCCGTGTGGCCTGGACCGATGACCAAGGCCATGTGCAGGTCAACCGCGGCTACCGGATCCAATTCAATTCGGCCATCGGCCCCTACAAGGGCGGCCTTCGCTTCCACCCGACCGTGACCGAGTCGGTCATCAAGTTCCTGGGCTTCGAGCAGATTCTGAAGAATTCGCTGACCGGGCTGCCTATGGGCGGCGCCAAGGGAGGATCCGACTTCGACCCCAAGGGCCGCTCGGATGCCGAGGTCATGCGCTTCTGCCAGGCCTTCATGACTGAGCTGCAGCGCCACATCGGCCAGTTCACCGACGTGCCCGCCGGCGACATCAACGTGGGATCCCGCGAGATCGGCTACCTGTTCGGCCAGTACAAGAGAATGCGCGACGAATACTCGGGCGTGCTGACCGGCAAGGATCTGACCTTCGGCGGCTCCCTGGCCAGGACCGAGGCCACGGGTTACGGCCTGTGCTACTACACCCAGGAGGCCCTGCAGACGCTGCGCAAGGATTCCTTCCAGGGCAAGACCGTCGTCTTCTCCGGTTCGGGCAACGTGGCCATCTTCGCCACCGAAAAGGCCCAGCAACTGGGCGCCAAGGTGGTAACCGCATCCGACTCCAACGGATACGTCTACGATCCCAAGGGGATTGACCTGGATGTCGTCAAGGACATCAAGCTGGGTCACCGCGGCCGAATTCGCGAGTATGCGGACCGTGTGGACTCCGCTGAGTACCACGAGGGCTGCAAGGGCGTCTGGACTGTGCCCTGCGACATCGCCCTTCCCTGCGCCACGCAGAACGAAATCGACGAGGAATCAGCAAAGACCCTGGTCGCCAACGGATGCACCGTGGTATGCGAAGGCGCCAACATGCCCTCCACCCCCGAGGCCATCCAGGTCTACCAGGATAACAAGGTGCTCTACGGACCCGCCAAGGCCGCCAATGCCGGCGGCGTGGCCGTCTCCGGCCTGGAGATGAGCCAGAACTCCCTGCGCCTGCAGTGGACCTTCGACGAGGTGGATCAGCGGCTCAAGGACATTATGACGGGGATCTTCCAGAAGTCCTACCAGGCCTCCAAGGAATACGGGCATGAGGGCGACCTGATGCTGGGCGCCAACGTGGCCGGCTTCACCAAGGTGGCCGATGCCATGGTCGCCCAGGGCATCCTCTGAAATCGAATCTGACTCCTATTCATATAGGCCTGGCCTGCTGAATTTGCGGGTCAGGCCCTTCTTTTAATGGCATACCAATAGCTCAGATGGGGAATGAACCCGCCAGGCTCCAGTGAAAGCAATCCTGACCATATCTTCCTCCCAGTAAGAATCCCCTTGTGGCCCAATTCGTCAGACAGCCAAGTGCTGCTCGCCGAAGTCCGGCAGCCGGTAGTAGCAGGCATCGGATGCGCCCACTCCCCATGTGCCTAGTGCACCAGCACTTGGGAAAAGTCTTGCCATATGAGGTTTGAGCCAGATGAAACCAGTTTGGTTGCAGGCGAAGTTCCAGTCATCAGCTACACGTAGGGGCGGGGCATCAGTCACGTGCCGCCCCACTGGTTTTGTTCATTGCCGAATCAAAAACTACCGATACCTTCTCCCAACATTCGGCAATCCCGGAGAGCCCTACTCCAGTTCCAGGGCGCCTGTGTAGAGCTGGTAGTATTCGCCGTGCTTGGTCATCAGCTCATCGTGATTGCCGCGCTCGATGATCCGCCCGTGGTCCAGGACCATGATCACATCGGAGTTGCGGACCGTGGAGAGCCTATGGGCGATCACGAAGACCGTCCGGCCGCGCATCAATGCGTCCATGCCCTGCTGGACCACCTCCTCGGTGCGGGTGTCGATTGAGGAAGTGGCTTCGTCCAGGATCATGGCCGGAGGATCGGCCACCGCCGCCCTGGCAATCGAGATCAGCTGTCGCTGACCCTGGGACAGTCCGCTTCCATCCCCCTCAAGAACGGTCTGGTAGCCCTGGGGAAGCATGCGGATGAAGCTGTCGGCGTTGGTCATCCTGGCAGCCTCGATACACTCCTCGTCTGTAGCATCCAGGCGCCCATAGCGGATGTTGTCCAGGACGGTGCCCGTGAAGAGGTTGACATCCTGAAGGACGATGCCCAGGGAGCGGCGGAGGTCAGGCTTGCGGATATTCCTCACATCGATCCCGTCATAGAGGATCTGGCCCTGCTGGATGTCATAGAAGCGGTTGATCAGGTTGGTGATCGTGGTCTTGCCGGCACCAGTGGCACCTACCAGCGCCACCTTCTGCCCGGGCTTGGCGAACCAGGTGATGTCGTGCAGGACAGGCTTGCCCGGATCGTATCCGAAGCTGACGTCGGTGAATCGCACATCCCCCTGGAGGAGGGTGTATCGCCCATCCGGGGAGGTGATGGCCTGATCCTTGGCCTTCAGGGCCACATCACGGGCATCGCCGGGAAGCTTCATGGCGGCCTCCAGCGAGCGCCTGCCGTCGTCATCCGCCTCGCGCTTCCAGGCCCAGTGCCCTGTCTCATGGTCGACTGGGGTCATGGTCCGGCCGTCCGAGGCCAGTTCGACGCTGACCAATCTGACCGTGCCCTGGTCGGACTCGACGGGCTGGTCCATCAGGTCGAAGATCCGGGAGGCGCCTGCCAGGGCCATCATGACCATGTTGAACTGCATGGAGACCTGGCCGATGGGGTTGATGAAGGAGCGGGAGAGGGTCAGAAGGGAGACGATTGTTCCCAGGGTCAGCGGCCCAGCCCCGGTCAGTCCTACATTGCCCATGCCCGCAATGCCGGCCAGACCGCCCACGATGGCCAGGATGACATAGAGCAGGTAGCCCATGTTGCCCACGACCGGCATGGTGACGTTGCCGTAGGTATTGGCCTGGGCCGAGGCCTGGAAGAGCTCCTCGTTCCTCTCCTCGAAGACCTTGGCGGTGGCATCCTCATGGTTGAAGACCTTGATGACCTTCTGCCCGTTGACGGCCTCTTCCACAAAGGCGTTCACCTGGCCCAGATAGCGCTGCTGGTGAACGAAGTACCGGCCGCTTCGGGTGACCAGAACCCGGACCACCACAATAAGGACCGCCGCGAAAACCAGGGTCAGGACGGTGAAGGGGATGGAGAGCCAGAGCATGGAGATCAGGGCTGCCAGGGCGGACAGGACCGAGGAGACCATCTGCGGGAAGGACTGGGAGATAGCCTGACGGAGGGTATCCGTGTCGTTGGTGTAGCGGCTCATGGTGTCGCCATGTTCATGGGTGTCGAAGAAGCCGATGGGCAGCTCCTGCTGGTGGGCGAACATCTGGTCGCGGATGGTCTTCAGGGTGCCCTGCTCCACCTTGACGATCAGCCAGTTCCAGAACCAGGAGCAGAAGGTCCCCACTGCATAGAGGCAGCCCATCAGGATCAGGGTCCTCATCAGCGGTCCCCAGTCAGGGTCGGCGGCCCCGACCAGCGGCAGGATGTAGTGGTCGATCAGCGGCTGGAGGAAGAAGGCCGATGCCGCCTGGGCCCCGGCGCTGATGATGATGCAGACCACGATCACCGCCAGCTGCCAGCGGTAGGCAAGCAGGTAGCTCAGGATGCGACGGGTCGTTCCCGGCGCGGCCTTGTCCAGGCGGGGCTTGCGGTCCTTGAATGATCCGTCACTCATGGTCCTTGTCCTCCTCGCTCTGGTTCCTGGTCTGTGATTCATAGATGGATCGGTACTCCTGACATGTTCGCAGGAGTTCCTGGTGGGTGCCCTTGTCGAGAATCCTGCCCTCCTCCAGGACCACGATCATGTCGGCGTCCTCCACAGAGGCCAGACGCTGGGAGATGATGATCTTGGTGGTGTCAGGGATTTCCTGGCTGAAGGCGCGGCGGATCAGCTGGTCGGTTTTGGTGTCCACAGCGCTGGTCGAGTCGTCCAGAATCAGAATGTCGGGCTTCTTCAGCAGGGCCCGAGCTATGCACAGACGCTGTCGCTGGCCGCCAGAAAGGTTGGTGCCGCCCTCGTCCAGATAGGTCTGATAGCCATCAGGAAACTCCCGCACGAAATCGTCGGCCTGGGCCAGGGTGCAGGCGCGCACCAGATCTTCGTCCGTGGCTTGAGGGTTGCCCCAACGCAGGTTCTCGGCGATGGTCCCGGTGAACAGGACATTCTTCTGGAGCACCATGGCCACCTGGTCGCGCAGGACGGTCAGGTCGTACTGGCGCACGTCCACGCCGCCCACCTGGAGGGACCCCTCGGTCACGTCGTAGAGACGGGGGATGAGCTGGACCAGGCTGGACTTGGAGGAGCCGGTCCCGCCCACGATGCCCAGGGTGGAGCCCGAGGGAACCTGCAGATTGATGTGGCTCAGAACGGGACGTTCGGACCGCTCCGAGTAGCGGAAGGTCACATCCTGGAAGCTGATGGAGCCGTCGGCCACCTTCATGACAGGCTTGGCGGGATCATGCACGGTGCTGACCTCGTTGAGCACCTGGCAGATGCGCTCGGCCGAGGCCTGGGAGATGACGACCATGACCACGATCATGGAAACCATGTTCATGGCCATCATGATCTGGATGGCATAGGTGACCAGGGCGGTCAGATCTCCTGTGGTAAGCCCCAGGGCGGCATTGTTCCCGGATGCCACAATTTGGGAGGCGCCCATCCAGGATATGACCAGCAGAGAGGCGTAAATACAGAAGTTCAGCAATGCCGGGTTCAGGCTCATGATCCGCTCGGCCTTGCAGAAGGCCCGGTAGATGGCCGAGGAAATACCGTTGAATTTGCGCTCCTCGTAGTCTTCACGGTTGTAGGACTTGACCACTCTGATGCCCTGAAGGTTCTCGTCCACCACGTTGTTGAGGTGGTCGTAGGTGTGGAAGACCCGCTCGAAGATGGGATGAACCAGCAGGGACAGACCAATCAGACCGAAGCCCAGGATGGGGATGGCGACCAGGAAGACCAGGGATATGGGCCTGGAGATCCTATAAGAGAAGAGCCAGGCCACGATGACCATGATCGGCGCCCTGACCCCGACCCTGATGACCATCTGATAGGCGTTCTGCAGGTTGGTCACATCGGTGGTCAGCCGGGTGATGATGGACCCGGTCGAGAAGCGGTCGATGTTGGTGAAGCTGAAGGACTGCACCTTGGCGAACAGATCGCTGCGGACATTCTTGGCCAGGCCGGAAGAGGCGATGGCCGCATACCGTCCGGACATGAATCCGGAGAACAGGGAGACGGCCGAGCAGGCCAACAGGATCAGCCCGAATTTGAAGATGGCCGGCATGGACCTCCCCGAGACCCCTTGGTCAATCAGGGAGGCCATGATGGTCGGGATCACAATCTCAAGGACGCTCTCCAAAAAGACGAAAGCCGGAGCCAGAAGACTGGCCTTCCGGTATTCGCGCAGGGAGCGCAGAATGGTTCGGATGGTGTGCTTTGGACGCGCTGGTTCCTGCTTATCCGATCTGACCACGGATACCGTAGACCCCTTCAAGTGGACCTCTTCTGTTTCTGTACTGATTGCTCTATCTTTTACGGCCGATCACCGACATGCAATATCCCTCGCAAGCAGGCCTGAATGCACCAAGGCTATCATCCTGTTCGCCAGAGTTGGGCGGACTCGCGGGTTTTCCGCCCTGCACAAAAAGAAGCTGTCACGCCCCTTGGGGTCATGCAGCTTCTATGCTCCAGGTCGTCTTATCAGCGAGTCTTGCCGGCGACCGGCCTCTCGACTGACAAGCTATGAATTGACAAGCGATGAATCAGCGCCTGTCCAGCTGAGCGACAATCTCCTTGGATATCTGGTCGATCTCGCCCTGGCCGTCCACTGCGACCAGAAGACCACGGGACTTATAGGTATTCAGCAGGGGGGCAGTCTCCTTGGCATAGATATCCAGCCGCTTGGCTATGGCCTCGGGGGTATCGTCTGCCCGACCCTCCTCCTTGGCCCGCTTGGCGATGCGCTGCATGAGCACGTCATGGTCGGCGTCCAGGGCCACCACAGCCGTCAGCGGAGTGCCCAGCTCCTTGAGCATCTTGTCCAGCGCCTCGACCTGGGATGCCGAACGGGGGTAGCCGTCCAGAATCCAGCCCTGGGCCGCATCATCCATGCCCAAGCGGTCCTTGACAATCTTGTTGGTCAGCTCGTCTGGAACCAGCTCGCCCTTGTCGGTGTAGGCCTTGGCCTGTTTACCCAGCTCGGTTCCGTTCTTCAGGTTGTAGCGGAAAATGTCACCAGTGGATATGGCCGGAATCCCGTAATGCTTGCTGAGCAAGGCCGCCTGCGTGCCCTTGCCTACGCCTTGAGGTCCCATGATCAACAGTCGCTGTGCCATTCCCTGTCCTTTGCTTGATGTTCTTGGTCTGCAGTCCCAGGCGGACCAAACCGCGCAGGACCCTCTTTACCGTATGCTAGCGGCTGCCCGGTCCAAGAGCAGGTTCCGCCCCCAAACTCACACGAACGGTCTTCCTGGCACAGGCCTGACACAAAAATGGTCCGGCTCCATGCCAACAAGTGACAGGTCCGGACCTTAACCTGTTTGGATTGATACCACCAGCAGATGTTTGACCGAAGGGTCAGCCCTCCTTGTGGTCGCCCTCCAGCAGGAAGCCGGTGTACTGGAACTGCTCGGTCTGCGCCCTGGCCTGGCGCAGGGTGTCCAGGCCGACGCCGGCGATGATCAGTATGGTGGTCCCGCCGAAGGGCAGCTTGGAGTTGATCTTCAGCAGCATGATCAGCACCGTGGGAATCAGGGCCACAAAGAGCAGGTAGATGGCTCCGACCGTGTTCAGCCGGTTCATTACATATGACAGGTACCGGCTGGTGGCCCGTCCGGCCCTGATGCCTGGGATGAAGCCGCCGTACTCCTTCATGTTGTCGGCAGTCTCGTCAGGGTTGAATGTGATTGAAGTGTAGAAGAAGCAGAAGAAGACGATCATGACCGAGTAGAGCACGATGTACCAGACCGAGGTCGTATTGGCCATGTTGGCGTTGATCCACTTGACCCAGTTCTGATCGGACTTGCCGAACTGGGCGATAAGGGTGGGAATAGCCAGAATGGAGGAGGCGAAGATGGGGGGAATCACGCCTGACATATTGATCTTGAGCGGCAGATAGGTGGAGGATCCGCCGTACATCTTGCGGCCGATCATCCTACGGGTGTACTGGACGGGAATGCGGCGTTGCGCCAGCTCCACGTAGTCGACCAGAATCAGGATGACCACCAGGACGGTCACCACAATGCCGAATTTGACCCAGTCGCCGTTCTTGCCGTTGGTTCCCCAGCCGATGTTCCAGAGCTGGGGCAGGAAGCCGGAGCAGATGGAGATGAAGATCAGGACGGACATGCCGTTGCCGATGCCCTTGTCGGTGATCAACTCGGCCATCCACATGATGAGACCCGTGCCGCCGGTCATAATCAAAACCATGACGACCAGATTCCAAACGGAACTGTCGGGAATGACCTGTTGCTGGCAGGCCCCGTTGAAAAGCGCACCGTTGCGGGCTGTGACCAGAATGGTCGTGGACTGCAGCACGGCCAGGCCGATGGTCAGATACCTGGTGTATTCGGTCAGCTTGGCCTCGCCGGACTGACCCTCCTTGTGCAGAGCCTCGAAGCGGGGAATGACCACGCGCAGCAGCTGCACCACGATGGATGCGGTGATGTAGGGCATGATGCCCAGTGCGAAGACGGACAGCTGCAGCAGAGCTCCGCCCGAGAACAGGTTTACCAGACCGATGAAGTCCTCATTGCCGGCCGTGGTGATGCACTTCTGCACGGAAGGATAATCCACGCCTGGGGTAGGTATGAACGACCCGATGCGATAGATGATGATGATGCCAAGAACGAAGAAGATTTTCTTCCTCAGCTCCTTGGTCTTGAAGGCCTGGATTAACGTCCTCACCTAAGTTCCCTCCCTACGCGACCGCGCGTTGGTCTCGGTGCATCGCACCTTCTTGCTCCGACCAGCTTAACCGATGGCTCCGTCAAATCGTGATGGCAACCGGGTCGGAAACGAGTTCCGGCCCCCGCCCGCTTGGAGCGGGGAGGGCCGGAATTTTCTGCCTTGCGGTCTGTCCCCTATGAATGTCAGTGTTCGGAGACGGACCCGCCTGCGGCTTCTATCTTGCTTCTGGCCGAGGCCGAGGCCTTGACGCCCTTGAGGGTGAAAGCAGCCTTGACGTCGCCATCACCCAGGACCTTGACCGGGTGGCCCTTGCGGACCGCTCCCTTGTTGACCAGATCCTCGACGGTGACTTCGCCGCCCTGGGGGAAGAGCCCTTCCAGGGCACCCAGGTTGACTACCTGGTACTCCTTCTTGAAGGGGCTCCTGAACCCGCGCAGCTTGGGCAGCCTCATGTACAGCGGCAGCTGGCCGCCTTCAAAGCCCGGGCGGACCTGGTAGCGGGCCTTGGTGCCCTTGGTGCCACGACCGGAGGTCTTGCCCTTGGACCCCTCGCCGCGACCCACACGGATGCGGTCGCGCTTGGCGCCCGGAGCCGGACGCAGGTCATGCATCTGCAGGATGGTGGGCTCTTGCTTGTCGCTGGCCATAATCAGTCTGCCTCCTCTACGTTCACCAGGTGGCGGACCTTGTCGGCCATCCCCCGGTAGACGGGGGTGTCCTCACGCAGGACCGTCTGGCCGATCTTGTGAAGGCCCAGAGACCTGACGTTCTCCTTCTGGCGGTCGGTGGCATGAGCCACGCCCTTGACCAGGGTGATCTTGATCTGCTTGGTCATCACTCACCTGCCTTCGACTGCTCGTCAGCCTTGGCCTTGGCCTCTTCGCGCTCCTTGCGCTCGTCGGCGATGCCGGCGGCACGTGCGCGCAGGAGGGAGTCGGGGGCGACCTCCTCCAGAGGCAGACCACGGCGTGCCGCGATCTCCTCGGGCTCCTCCAGCTGCTTCAGGGCAGCCACAGTGGCCCGCACCATGTTGACGGCCGTGGCCGATCCCATGGACTTGCTCAGGATATCGGTGATGCCGGCGCACTCCAGGACGGCGCGGACCGGACCACCGGCGATAACGCCGGTTCCGGGGGCCGCAGGCCGCAGGAGGACAGTGCCGGCCGCATCGTGGCCGATCACCGGGTGGGTGACGGTGCCGCGGATGCGGGGAACAGTGAACATGTGCTTCTTAGCGTCCAGCTGACCCTTGGAGATGGCTGCGGGAACCTCGCGGGACTTGCCGTAGCCAACGCCCACAGTGCCCTTGCCGTCGCCCACGACTACCAGAGCCGCGAAGCTGAAGGTTCGGCCGCCCTTGTGGACCTTGGACACACGGTTGATGGTCACGACCCTGTCGAGCATGTCGTCACGGTCATCGCGATCGCGACGGCCACGACGACCATCCCTGCGGCCGTCACGGGAACCGCCACGACGACCACCGCGGCGATCATCGTTCCGGTCGTTCCGGTCTCTTCTGCCACCCTGGCTGGACTGAGCGTTTGTGGAATCTTCAGTCACCTGGGTTGTTTCCTTTGTCGTTTCGTTGTCGCTCACAGTGCCAAACCTCCCTCACGGGCGCCTTCTGCAACCGCTGCGACCCTTCCGTGGTACTTGTTGCCACCACGGTCGAAGACCACGGTGGTGATGCCGGCCTTCTTGGCCTTGGCCGCGATCTGCTCGCCCACCTTGCGGGCAGCCTCGGTCTTGGTGCCCTTGAAGGAGCCGTAGTCCGAAGCCATGGTCGACTCGCTGACCAGGGTGACGCCCCTGGTGTCGTCGACGATCTGGGCGATCATGTTGCGGTTGGTCCGTGTGACCACCAGACGGGGACGCTCTGCCGTGCCGGAGACGTGCTTGCGCAGACGGGCATGGCGGCGCAGACGGGCGATCTTCTTGCCTTTGCCTAGTATCGAGACCGTCATATCACTTACCAGCCTTTCCAGCCTTGCGCAGGATGTGCTCGTCGGCGTACTTGATGCCCTTGCCCTTGTAAGGCTCGGGTGCACGCAGGGCGCGGATGTTTGCCGCAGCCTGGCCGACAGCCTGCTTGTCGATGCCGGAGACGACCACTTCGTTGGCGTTCGGCGTCTCGAAGGTGATGCCCTCCGGGGGGTCGACAGTGATGGTGTGCGAGTAGCCCAGCGAGAACTCCAGGGACTTGCCCTTGGCGACCACGCGGTAGCCGGTGCCGACGATCTGCAGGTGCTTGCTGTAGCCCTTGGAGACGCCCTCGACCATGGATGCCACAATGGAGCGGCTCAGTCCGTGCTTGGCCTTGGTGGTGCGGTCCTCGTCGGCGGGGGTCATGATGATCTGATTGCCCTCGACCTTGCCGGTGATGCCCTCGGGCAGCGTATACCCGTCGGAGCCCTTGGGACCCTTGGCGGTGAATTCCTGGCCATTGAAGGCCACCTCCACACCTGCCGGAACGGCGATGGGGAGCTTGCCAATATGCGATGCCATGTTCAGCTCTCCTTTCTCACCATACGTAGGCGACGATTTCGCCGCCGATGCCCCTGTCGAGGCATTCCTTCTGGGTCATCAGTCCCGAGCTGGTCGAGATGATGGCGATTCCCAGACCGCCCAGGGGCATGGGCAGGGAATCCGACTTGGCGTAGCGGCGCAGACCGGGCTTGGAGACACGCTTGATGCCCTGAATGGACTGACGTCCATCGGGACCGTACTTGAGCGTGATCTCCAGATCCTGCCCGACGCGCGCTTCCTTGGCTCGGTAATCGGCGATGAAGCCTTCGCGCTTGAGGATCTGCGCGATGTTCGCCTTGAACTTGGAGTACGGCATGTCGACTGTTTCATGCTTGGCCGCACTCGCATTACGCAGACGTGTCAGCATGTCTGCGATGGGATCTGTCATTGTCATGTGGGCTTATGCCCTTCCTCGCCGTGGTTTCCGCCGCCGGGCAGCAAACTGCCTCGACCGCGGACCTTCAGCGTCGATCTTTACCAACTGGACTTCGTCACACCCGGCAGCTCGCCGCGATGAGCCTTCTCGCGAAGGCAGATGCGGCACAGGCCGAACTTGCGATAGACGGAATGGGGACGACCGCAGACCTGGCAGCGCGTGTAGCCACGCACTTTGAACTTCGGCTTGCGTGCCGCCTTGTTTCTCAGAGCGGTTTTTGCCATATCAGTTCTCCTTGAAGGGGAAGCCCAGCTGCTTGAGCAGCGCCCGGGCCTCCTGATCGTTCTTGGTGGAGGTCACCACGGTGATATCCATACCACGCTGGTGATCGATCTGATCAGGATCGATCTCGTGGAACATGGACTGCTCCGTGAGACCGAAGTTGTAGTTGCCCTGGCCGTCGAACTGACGGTCGCTGATGCCGCGGAAGTCGCGGATGCGGGGCAGAGCCAGGGTCAGCAGACGATCCAGGAACTCCCACATGCGCACGCCGCGCAGGGTGGCGAAGGCACCGATGGCCTGTCCCTCGCGCAGGTGGAACTGCGCCACGGACTTCTTGGCCTTGGTGATCTTGGGCTTCTGGCCGGTGATGGCCGTCAGGTCCTTGACCGCACCCTCGATCAGCTTGGAGTCGCGTGCCGCGGCCCCCACGCCCATGGAGACCACGACCTTTTCGATCCTGGGCACCTGCATGGGGTTGGAGAACTTGAACTCCTTCTCCAGCTCGGGCACAATGCTCTCGCGGTACTGCTGCAGCAAACGAGGGACTGCCGGTGCTTCAACGGTGGTATCGCTCATGACAGCTCCTTGCCTGACTTCTTGGCGAAGCGGGTGCGCACGACCTTGACCTTGCCGTCACGCGCCTCCTCCTTGATGTTTACGCCGATGCGAGTCGGCTTCTTGGTCTCCGGGTCGATGACCATCACGTTTGAGCGATGGATGGGCGCCTCGGTCGGGACGATGCCCGACTCCTGACCCTGCTGGGTGGCGCGCACATGCTTCTTGACGATCTGAATACCCTCGACGATCAGACGGTCATTGGGCAGAATCCGCAGAACCTTGCCCTCCTTGCCGCGATCCTTGCCGCGGATGACCTTGACCTGGTCGCCTGTCTTGATCTTGGCTACCACTTCAGATCACCTCCGGTGCCAGGGACACGATCTTCATGAAGCGCTTGTCGCGCAGCTCACGACCGACCGGTCCGAAGATACGAGTGCCGCGGGGCTCACGGCCGGTGCCGAGGATGACCGCCGCGTTCTCGTCGAACTTGATGTAGGAGCCGTCATGACGACGATGCTCCTTGACCGTGCGGACGACGACCGCCTTGACGACCTCGCCCTTCTTGACCGACCCGCCGGGAATGGCATCCTTGACGGTGGCGACGATCACATCGCCAATGCCGGCATAGCGTCGCTTCGACCCGCCGAGCACGCGGATGGCCAGGATCTCCTTGGCACCCGTGTTGTCGGCGACCTGAAGCCGCGATTCCTGCTGAATCATTGATTCTCCTTAGCCGCGCTGGTTCTCCGCAGACACCCCGCACCAGGGCGGGATGAAATGCGGAGCCTGGCCGAACTTGTTACTTGGCGCGCTCGACGATGGAGTCGAGACGCCAGCGCTTGGTCTTGCTCAGAGGACGGGTCTCCATGATACTCACGAAGTCGCCCACATGGGCCTCGTTCTTCTCATCATGGGCCTTGACCTTGCGGTTGCTGCGGACGACCTTGCCGTACAGGGGGTGGGTCGAACGCTGCTCCAGCTCTACGGTGATGGTCTTGTCCATCTTGTCGGACACGACGTAGCCGCTGCGAACCTTGCGGAAGTTGCGCTCCTGCTTGTCAGCCATGCTTACTTCTCCTCAGCTTTGCTCTCGGCCTTTGCTTCGGCGGGCTCCTGGCTGATGCCCAGCTCGCGCTCACGCAGGACGGTGTACATCCTGGCGATGTCGTGCTTGACGGCCTTGAGGCGGGAGGTATTCTCCAGCTGACCGGTGGCCGACTGGAAGCGCAGGTTGAACAGCTCTTCCTTGGACTTCTTCAGGAAATCCTCGATCTCCGCATTGGTCTTTTCATTCAGATTCTTGATGGAATACTCGGCTGTTCCGACTGACATCAGATGTCACCGCCTTCACGTGCAATAATCCGGCACTTCATGGGAAGCTTGTCAGTAGCGCGGCGAAGGGCCTCGCGGGCCACATCTTCGCTCACGCCGCCAATCTCGAAGAGCACCCGGCCGGGACGGACGTTGGCCACCCAGAACTCGGGCGCACCCTTGCCGGAGCCCATTCGGGACCCCAGAGCGTGCTTGGTCAGGGGGCGATCCGGGAAGACCGTAATCCAGACGCGGCCACCACGCTTGATGTACCGTGTCATGGCGATACGGGCCGCCTCGATCTGCCGGTTGGTCAGGTAGGCCGGAGCCAGGGCCTGGATGCCGTAATCGCCGAAAGCGATCTCGTTGCCGCCCTTGGACATGCCCGAACGACCCGGACGATGCTGCTTGCGGTATTTAGTCCTCTTTGGGATAAGCACGGCTCACTCCTTTGCTTCGGTTGCGACGGGGGCCGAGGCGGTCTGCTCCTGAGCCGCCGCCGGCGGCGCGGCCACACCGCTGTTCTGCTTGGCTGCATCCTGCTCGCGGCGGGTGCGTCCCTCGGAGGGACGGACGCCACGACGGGGACGACGATCGCCACGCCGACCGGGGCGGTTGTTCTGCTGAGCCTGCTGCTCCTCGAACTGACGCTCGGTCATGTCGCCCTTGTAGATCCAGACCTTGACGCCGATGCGGCCGTAGGTGGTCCTGGCCTCGAAGAAGCCGTAATCGATCAGGGCGCGGAGCGTCTGCAGGGGCACACGACCCTCGCGGTAGAACTCCGAACGGCTCATCTCGGCTCCGCCCAGGCGGCCGGACAGCTTGATCCTGATGCCCTTGGCGCCGGCCCGCATGGCATCCTGCTGAGCCTTGCGCATGGCCCGGCGGAAGGTGACGCGGTTGGTCAGCTGCTCGGCGATGCCCTGAGCAACAAGCTGGGCATCGATGGAGGCGTTCTTGACCTCGAAGATGTTCAGCTGGACCTGCTTGCCGGTGATCTTCTCCAGCTTGGCGCGCACGCGCTCGGCCTCGGCGCCGCGACGGCCGATGACGATACCCGGCCGGGCGGTGTGGATGTCGACGCGCACACGGTCGCGGGTCCGCTCGATGACGATCTTGGAGACGCCTGCACGTTCCAGATCCTTGTTCATCTCCTTGCGGATCTTGTCGTCCTCAAGAACGAAGTCGCTGTAACGCTCCCCCGCCTTGTTGGAGTCGGAGTACCACTTGCTGCGGTGCTCCTCGGTGATGCCGAGTCGGTACCCAAACGGGTTGATCTTCTGCCCCATTATCGGGCTCCTTCCTTGTCGGCCACCACGACGGTGATGTGGCTGGTCCGCTTGTTGATGCGGGCCGCACGACCTTGGGCGCGGGCGCGGAACCGCCTCAGGGTGGTGCCCTCGTCCACGTAGGTCTCACGAACCATCAGCTCGTTCTCGCGGAAGGGCTGGTTGGCCTTGTCCGCCTTGACACGCGCGTTGGCGATGGCGCTCTCCAGGCACTTGCGGACCGGAACGGCCGCATCCTGGGGGGCGAACTTCAGAATGGTCACGGCCTCGGTCGCCTGCTTGCCTCGGATGAGGTCGACGACGCGGCGAGCCTTGCGAGGCGTCACGCGAACGTGACGTGCAATTGCCTTAGCTTCCATGTGTCTCTACTCTCCCTCGCCTCAGCGGCGTGCTTTCTTGTCGTCCTTCACGTGACCCCTGAAGGTCCTGGTGGGGGCGAATTCGCCGAGCTTGTGGCCGACCATGGCCTCGGTGACGAAGACCGGGACATGCTTGCGGCCATCGTGCACAGCGAAGGTGTGCCCGATGAAGTCCGGGGTGATCATGGAACGACGGGACCAGGTCTTGATGACGTTCTTGGTGCCCTTCTCGTTCTGCTCGTCGACTTTCTTCTGCAAGTGGGCGTCGACGAATGGGCCCTTCTTGATGCTACGAGTCATCTTTCCGACACTCCCTTACTTGCGGTTCTTACCATTTGGACGACGACGCACGATCATCTTGTTGGAGGCCTTCTTGGGCCTGCGGGTGCGGACCTCGCCCTTGCCCCAGGGAGACACTGGCGGCTTGCCGCCACGAGTGCGTCCGCCATGCGGGTGGTCGACCGGGTTCATGGATTCACCGCGGGTGATGGGCCTGCGTCCCATCCAGCGGGCACGTCCTGCCTTGCCGAGCTGGACGTTGGCGTGGTCGTTGTTGCCGACCTCGCCCACGGTTGCACGGCAGCGGGAGTCGACGTTGCGGATCTCGCCGGAGGGCATACGCAGCTGGGCGTAGGCCCCGTCCTTGGCCACCAGCTGGACGGCAGCACCGGCCGAGCGGGCGATCTTGGCGCCGCCCAGGGGCCGCAGCTCAATGGCATGGACGATGGTGCCGGTCGGGATGTTGCGCAGAGGCAGGTTGTTGCCAGGTTTGATATCGGCCTGGGGGCCGGTCTCGATGACGTCACCCTGCTTGATGCCCTGCGGGGCGATGATGTAGCGCTTCTCGCCGTCTGCGAAGTGCAGAAGGGCAATGCGGGCCGAACGGTTGGGATCGTATTCGATCTCAGCCACCTTGGCTGGCACGCCGTCCTTGTCCCAGCGGCGGAAGTCGATGAGACGGTACTGGCGCTTGTGCCCGCCGCCGCGGTGGCGGCTGGTGACGCGGCCATAGGAGTTGCGTCCGCCAGTCTTGCTCAGCTTGCGAACCAGCGACTTCTCGGGCTTGGAGCGCGTGATTTCGGCGAAGTCCGAAACCGAGGCGTTGCGACGGCCCGCGGTCGTCGGCTTGTATGTACGGATAGCCATAATCTAGTTCTTCCTTAACTTTTCTCGGCTAGCCTTCAGTTATTGGTACCGAAGACATCGATCGACTGGCCCTCGGCCACCTTGACGATGGCGCGCTTCTCGGCGGCGCGGCGACCCCAGCCCGTACGGGTCCGGGTCCGCTTGCCCTGACGATTGAGGGTGTTGACCGATGTGACCTTCACATTGAAGATCTGCTCGATGGCCTGCTTGATGGCGACCTTGTTGGCATCAGGGTCCACCACGAATGTGTACTGGCCGCGGTCCGAGTTGGCGTAGCTCTTCTCGGAGACGACCGGACGCAGAATGATGTCGTGCGCTGGCTTGTGAATAGCTGCCATGGAAAATCAGGCCTCCTTGACGGTCTCGGACTTGGTGCCGCCCTTGACAGCCAGGAAGGCGTCGAAGCCATCCTTGCTGAAGACGACATCCTCGGCCGTGACCACATCGTAGGTGTTGAGCTGATCGGCGAAGAGGACATGGACGGTGGGCAGGTTCCTGACGGAGAGCCACTCGTTGATGTTCTCACGGGACAGCACGACGGTGGTGAATCTGTTGTCGACCAGGGGCAGCAGGGCTGCCTTGGCGGCCTTGGTGGACGGGGTCTCGCCAATGCCGAAATCGACCACGTGCACGCGTCCGGCGTTGACCCGGTCGGACAGGACGTAGCGCAGGGCTGCGGCCTTCATCTTCTTGGGGGTGCGCTGGGAGTAGTCGCGCGGCTGGGGGCCGTGGACAATGGCGCCACCGGTCCACTGGGGAGCGCGGATGGAGCCCTGACGAGCACGACCGGTGCCCTTCTGCTTCCAAGGCTTGCGGCCGCCGCCGGAGACGGTGGACCGGGTCTTGACCGAGTGCGTGCCCTGGCGGGCAGCAGCCAGCTGGGCGACGACCACCTGATGGATCAGCGGCACATGCGAGCGGACATCCTCCTCGGCAATGCCGAAGATCTGCTCGGGCGCATCCACGGTCCCGGTGTTCTTGCCCTGGGCGTCGGTGATGTTCAGAGTCAACTTAGCCATGGTTTCAGGCTCCCTTCACTGCCGAACGAACCAGGACGATGGCGCCGCGGGGCCCGGGCAGGGCACCCTTGATGGCGATGACGCCCTTCTCGGCATCTGCGGAGACGATGGTCAGGTTCTGGACGGTCGAGGTGTCATGACCCATGCGGCCGGCCATCCGCTTGCCCTTGAGGATGCGGCTGGGCGTGGCGCAGGCGCCCACTGAACCAGGACGGCGCTCGTTCTTGTGCGAGCCGTGGGTGCGGCGGTAGGACTTGAAGCCCCAGCGCTTGATGGTGCCGGCAAAGCCCTTGCCCTTGGTGGTGCCGGTCACATCGACCTCGCTGCCCTCGGGCAGCAGGTCCAGGCCCAGCTCCTGGCCAGGCTGGTAGCTGTCGGCATCGGCGGTGCGGACCTCGACCAGGTGACGACGCGGGGTCACTCCGGCCTTGGCGAAGTGTCCAGCCAGCGGCTTGGTCACCTTGGTGGGGTCGATCTGCCCGTAGCCGATCTGGATGGCCTGGTAGCCGTCCTTTTCCTGGTTCTTGACCGCGGTCACCACGTTGGTGGACACGTCCACCAGGGTCACCGGGACGAAGAAGCCGTTCTCGTCCCAGACCTGGGACATGCCCAGCTTGCGGCCCAGGAGAGCCTTGCGGTTCCTCTGCTCTTCAGCCATGCGGTTTCCTCCTCCCCTACAGCTTGATCTCAATGTTGACGTCCGCCGGCAGATCGATGTGCATCAGCGAATCCACAGCCTTGGGCGTGGGATCCACGATGTCGATCAGGCGCTTGTGGGTGCGCATCTCGAAGTGCTCGCGGGAGTCCTTGTACTTATGAGGAGAACGGATGACGACATACACGTTCTTCTCAGTCGGCAGCGGAACGGGGCCAACCACAGTTGCGCCCGCGTTCGTCACCGTCTCGACGATCTTCTTCGCCGATTGGTCGATGACCTCATGGTCATAGGACTTTAGCCTGATGCGGATTTTCTGTCCCGCCATTGCCGTCCGCCCTTTCTAGCGATCTATGAACTGATTACCCAGTCTGTTTCGAGGGCACGGAACGACGGCCGCAAGGAGACATTCCTCCCGACAGGCCTCAGCCGGATCCATGCGCAGCCGTGGAGAATCCCGTGGGGATGGGACTCCTCGCTGCACCCGCTATTGTGATTGACAAAATGCGAGCCCAAAACAGGCAACTTTCTTATTAAAGCACGAGGGTTCCCCTAGAAGAATCCGGGCGTGTCGCACCGATTCCTGGGGAACCCTCGACTCGATTATGGCCCTGTCAGGCCCGCTGGGAGGCCTCCTGGACCACATCCTCACCCTGGCGGGCAACCCTCATCCGGCGGCCCTCCTCCTGGCTGACCCCGTAGTAGGCTGCCACGGCGATGTCCTTCATGTCCTCAATCAGCGGAATGCGGGGGTTGGCCGGCGTGCACTGGTCCTCATAGGCGCGCATGCCGATCTGATCCAGGGACTGCCAGTAGAGGTCCTCGTCCACTCCGGCTGCCTGGAAGGAGGCATCCATGCCCAGGCGCTCATCCCTGTAGGATTCCACAGCACGGGCCAGGAGCTCCACGCCCTCCTCTGGTGCAGCGGATTCGATGCCCAGCACATGGGCCATCTGCCTGTAGCGCTCCGGGGCCACATACTCGCTGTACTTGGGCCAGCTGGTAGACTCGTCCGGAACCCGTCCGTTGTAGCGGATCACATAGGGCAGGAGGATGGAGTTGGCCCGCCCATGGGCCACATGACAGAGGGCTCCGATGGTGTGCGCCATGCCGTGGCACATGCCCAGGAAGGCCGAGCCGAAGGCCATGCCGGCCATGGTTGCCGCATTGTGCATCTTCTCCTGGGCCCGCACCTTGGCCTCGCCGCCTGCGGTGCCCACGGCAGGCTCCAGGTTGTCCCAGATCAGCTTGGCCGCATGCAGGGCCATGGCGTCGGTGTAGTCATTGGCGTAGACCGAGACGAAGGCCTCCATGCAGTGGGTCAGGGCATCGAAGCCCGAGTCGCAGGCCAGCTGCTTGGGCTGGGTGCGGGCCAGAACCGGATCCACGATGGCCACGCTGGGGGTCAGGGCGTAGTCGGTGATGGGGTACTTGTATCCGGTCTTATGGTCGGTGATGACCGCGAATGGGGTGACCTCCGAACCCGTGCCCGAGGAGGTGGGAATGCAGACCAGCCTGGCCTTGGTGCCCAGGGGCGGAATCTTGAAGGCCCGCTTGCGGATGTCGAAGAACTTCTCGCGAACATCGGCAAAGGAGATCTCCGGATGCTCATAGAGCAGCCACATGATCTTGGCCGCGTCCATGGGGCTGCCGCCGCCCACGGCGATGATGGTGTCGGGGCCGAACTCATCGCGCATCATGGCCGCACCGCGCTCCACTGTCTCGACGCTGGGCTCGGGCTCTACATAGTCGATGATGCGGAAGGTGACCGGCTCGGGCCGGGCCCGCAGCTGATCGATGATCTTGTCGACGATCCCCAGCTGCTCCATGACCTTGTCGCATACGATGACGGCCCGGCGGATGCCGAACATGTCGCGCAGGTAGCGGACGGAGTTGGGCTCGAAGTAGGTCTTGGCCGGCACCTTGAACCACTGCATGTTGTTGTTCCTCCGCGCGATCCGCTTGATGTTGATCAGGTTGACCGCCTGGACGTTGCCCGAGACGGAATTGCCGCCATAGGAACCGCAGCCCAGGGTCAGGGAGGGGGCGATGGCATTGTAGATGTCACCGATGCCACCCAAGGAGCTGGGCTGGTTCCAGACAATCCGGCAGGCGTGCATGCGCTGCCCGTACTCGCGCACCAGCCTCTCGTCATCGGTGTGGATGGCTGCCGTGTGCCCGGCGCCGTAGCGCAGCATCAGCTCGCAGAGGGTGAAGCCCTCTTCCTTGTTGCGGGCCTTGAGCACGGCCTGCACTGGAGCCAGCTTCTCCAAGGTCAGGGGTTCCATGGGGCCCACCTGGTCGCATTGGGCTGCCAGGATGGTCGCGTCCTCGGGGATCTCGAACCCGGCTTGACGGGCGATGAATTGTGGAGACTTGCCCGGAACCTCGGAGTTGAGCCTGGGAGCGGGAGCGTCGTCACCAGCATGGGCCCGCACGCCGAACATGTACTCCTCCAGCTTGGCCTTCTCCTCGGGATTGACGAAGTAAGCCTTGCGCCGCTTCATCTCCTCGATCACCCGGTCATGCACATCCTGATGGGCGATGACGGCCTGCTCCGTGGCGCAGATCATGCCGTAGTCGAAATGCTTGGACAGGATCAGGTCGTTGACGGCCCGAGGAACGTTGACCCTGCGGTCCACATATGCCGGAGCATTGCCGGCTCCTACACCCAGGGCAGGCTTGCCCGAAGAGTAGGCGGCCTTGACCATGCCAGGACCGCCGGTAGCCAGTATGGTGGCCACGCCGGGGTGCTGCATGAGCGCGCCGGTGGCCTCGACTGAGGGGTGCTCGATCCACTGGATGCAATCGCGCGGAGCGCCCGCCTCGATGGCTGCGTCGCGGACGATCCGGGCCGCCTCCACCGAGCAGCGCTGGGCGTATGGGTGGAATCCGAAGACGATGGGACAGCGGGTCTTCAAAGCCAGCAGCGACTTGAAGATGGCAGTCGAGGTGGGATTGGTCACCGGGGTCACGCCGGCCACGACTCCCACCGGCTCGGCCACCTCGATGATGCCGTCCACGTCGTTTTCGCTGATGATGCCCACGGTGCGCTGCTTGGCCAGGTAATTGGTCACATGCTCGCAGGCGAAGATGTTCTTGGTGGCCTTGTCCTCCACCAGGCCGCGCCCGGTCTCCTCCACGGCCATCTGCGCCAGGGGAAGGTGTTTGTTCAGGGCCGCGATCGAGGCCTTGGCCACGATCCGATCGACATGCTCCTGGTCGAGCTCTTCAAAGGCGCGTAAAGCCGACTGCGCGCGGACGACCAGGGCATCAACCTCCCTGCGGGCCAGCTCACTGCTGTCGGGCTGGCCGCCTTCCCTGCCGGCTGCCGGCTCCTTCACTTGATGGTCATGCTTCTGCTTCTGCGTTCCAGCCAAGATATTGGCCCTCCTCATGTTCCGCGGATGCCGATGAGGGCCGGCAGAAAGTCCCAGACTGTCTCAGAGCGTGCCGGACCACGAAAGACATCCGTCATAACGTGACGAAAGTCACAATATAGACCAGAGGGGGCACTATTGAGCCCCCGGATGAGCGAACGTTCGCTTGAAGCGTGTCATGTGGGAATTCGTGGTTTTTCTGGTCATTTTCCGCACCCGAACGTGCGCTTTGACGTTCGCTTCAGACTGGGCCGTCCAGGTATGAACAGGCATGAATCCAGGCATGAAAAATCCCCAAGGTCCGGGGGAACCTCGGGGATGGAAGAAACTGCAGACGTCAGCGCTTGGAGAACTGCGGGGCGCGACGGGCCTTGTGCAGACCGGCCTTCTTGCGCTCCACCACGCGGGCGTCACGGGTCAGGAATCCGGCCTTCTTCAGGGCAGGACGGTTGGCGTCCCGGTCGATGGCGTTCAGGGCGCGTGCTACGCCCAGACGGACTGCGCCGGCCTGGCCAGTCACGCCGCCGCCCTCGACGCGCACAACCACGTCGAACTTGTTCTCAAGCTTGAGCAGCACGATAGGCGAGTTGACCTCGCGCTGGTGCAGCTTGCTGGGGAAGTACTCCTCCAGGGTGTGTCCGTTGATGCTCCACTTGCCAGAGCCCGGGATCAGACGGACGCGGGCGACTGCCTCCTTGCGGCGGCCGGTGCCGTAGCCCGGCTCGATGGCGGAGGTGCCGGTGCCTGCGCCGGCGTTGGTCTCGGAAGTGTAGGAAGCGCTGGTCTCCTCGGCCTCAAGAACCGCGGAGCTGTTGTTGTTGTCAGCCATGGTGATTATCTCCTCTGGTCCTACTTGGCCTGCTGGGCGACCTGATGGATCTTGTACTCAATGGGCTGCTGCGAGGTGTGAGGATGCTCCTCGCCTGCGAAGACCCGCAGCCTGGTCAGCTGGACCTTGGCCAGCTTGTTCTTGGGCAGCATGCCCTTGACCGCCGTCGTGATGATGCGCTCGGGGTTGTGCTCCATCAACTGCCCGTAGGAGTCGCGACGCAGACCGCCGGGGCGGCCGGAGTGGGTGTAGAGCACCTTGTCGTTCTTGTTGCCCGTCAGCACCATCTTGGACGCGTTGATGACGATGACGTTGTTGCCGGAGTCGGCGTATGGCGCATAGGTGGGCTTGTTCTTGCCGCGCAGCAGATCGGCCACCTGGGCTGCCAGACGCCCCAGCACCACACCGGAGGCATCGACGATATACCAGTCATGTGTCAGATCGGCTGGTTTCGGGGTGAAAGTCTTCACGATTCAACCTTTTCCTTGCATTGTGTTTCGGGCTCTCCGCGCCGCATGCTGCCATGCTGGCCGAAAGCCATGTATTCCGTGGGCTCCCTGAAAGTCCTAGACGGCGAGTGGGAAAAGCGCTTTGAGGACCCCTTAGGGAAACACAACAATCCATTATTGTAACGCCTGTGGGCCGTTCGTCAAAATTCGCGTCGGCACCGGTCTCAGCGCGAGGCGGCTGCCCGTGCCACCTGCCCGTCCGGGTCCTTGCGCAGGGCCTCAAGGGTCGCCTGCCCGGTGTTGGGATTCAGGGCCACGGCCCGGCGCACCATGGCGGCCAGCACATGGGGGGCGTCCTGCTCGTCACGAGTGCCCAGAGCCCCGAGAAAGTCCAGGGTATCGGCATCGGTCCGATCGTCCTGGGCGCCCTCCAGGCGCATCTTCCAGGAGGTCATGGGGTTGGTCAGCGCAGCAGCCCTGACACCAGCGTCCTCGTCCTTGGTGAGCAGACCGACCAGCCAGTTCTTGTCATCCTTGTTGGCGGCCACCGCCCGTCGGACCTCAGGGCTGGAATCCTGGGAGAGCTTGACCAGAATGTTGGGGAATGGCATGGTCTGCGCCAGGTAGACCCTGTCCTCCACCGGCGTATGCTCATTGCCAGCCACTGCCTCCAGCAGTGCCGTGAAGCGCGAGAAGGCGGCCTGGTCGGACCTGTCGGGCAGGGGGCTGCGGGCGAATTCGTGCAGCTCGGCCGTATCCGTGGAATGCCTGAGCCTTTCATAGAAAACGGTCAGGGCCTCATGGGGCTTGCCGGCTGATGGGGATTCGGTGTCCGGTTGGTCCTGGGGATTGGTCATGCGGCCAGCTTAGGTCCTCTCCTTGATATCAGACCCGGCCCGGGATCCCTCTTAGCATGGAGATAGTGCAAGAACCGAGGAGACGACAGGCATAGGAGGCAAGCCGATTTGCTCACCATACTGGATACGCCGCAGAAACCGGCTACGGGTTCCCTTACCGAGCGGAAGTCCGAGTTCATCGGCCAGGCCTGCCATGTGGAGGACCAGCAGGCGGCCATGGCCTTCGTCAAAGAAGTCCGTTTACAGCACCCCAAGGCCCGGCACGTCTGCCACTGCGCGATCTGGGGACCGGAGGGCCGCACCAGCGAACGCATGAGCGATGACGGGGAGCCCTCCGGGACGGCCGGCAAGCCCATACTTGAGGTCATGCGTCGGCGGGGAGTGACCGACTGCGTCCTGACGGTGACCCGTTACTTCGGGGGGATCCTTCTGGGGTCAGGAGGGCTGATCCGGGCCTACTCCTCAGCAGCCTCCCTGGCGCTCAAGGCGGCAAAGCAGGCACGTGTGCTCCCGACCCAGCGATTCGCGATCACCGTGGACTATCCAGAGTACGATCCTCTGCGCCGTCTGATCCGCACCTCCGGGGGGCACGTGGAGTCCGAGGACTTCACTGATCAGGTCCGGCTGACCTACGACCTGGAGCCCGCAGCGGTGCCAGCCTTCCATGGTCGGCTGGACGACCTTCTGCAAGGCCGGGCAGAACCCAGTGCACTGGGCGAAGGCCAAAGACTTATTCCCCTGTCTGGGGACCAGGCTTCATCTGCCACATGATCGGCGGGACGGGCCATGCACCCATTGCCCAGCTGTGATCTGCCCTGCCGGACAGGCTCATGCCAAGCATCTTCGGTCCGCCGACTCACAGACTCGGACCTTCCCAGGCCGCAGCTCCACAAAGTCTATGGGAACAAACGTCTTTGGCAATGAATCCCCAGTAATGAATAAGACCGGTGATCGTGCAGAATCAGCGATCACCGGTCATCTGGCGGAGACGAGGAGATTCGAACTCCTGGACCGCTTGCGCAGTCAACACCTTAGCAGGGTGCCCCTTTCGGCCACTCAGGCACGTCTCCATGCAGGCTCCCGATCCAAGGCCTTAGCCCCAGAGTTTTGGGAACAAAACAATAGATTACCATGATTGACCGACCTGACTCGCCGGTGCGACAGGATGCAATGAAGCACAGGACAGATTCGTTCATTTTCATGGATAAAAACCAGAATTGTGAATCTTTTCCAAGAATTTACGTTTGAGAATAATTTATTGCATGTTCCTCTGGGGCCCCTTTATATCATGGAGCCATGAGTACCGCACCAAGGCTTGCAGCCGCCAAGAAAGACTGGGGACATGACGAGACCGGCTGCACGGTGCTGCACATTGACATGGATGCCTTCTACGCCTCCTGCGAAGTCGCCCGACACCCTCAATTGCAGGGCCGGCCGGTCATCATCGGCACCGGACGGCGGTCGGTGGTCTCCGCGGCCAGCTATGAAGCCAGGGCTTTCGGCATCAACTCGGCCATGCCCCTGGCACGTGCCGAGCGTCTGTGCCCTCAAGGGGTGTTTCTCCCGGTCGACATGACCTATTACCGGAATATCTCACGAAGGATATTTGATACGGTTTTCTCACGAATTACTGATCAGATCGAGCAGGTCTCAGTAGATGAATGCTATATGGACGTGTCCGGGGCGCTCATGCGCTGGGGCATGCCCACGGCCATCGCCCGGTGGATTCGAGCCAGCGTGGCCCGACAATTCCACGTGACCTGCTCGGTGGGCATCGCCACCAACAAGCTGGTAGCCAAGATGGCCTCCACCAACGCCAAGCCCGACGGCATGCTGCTGATCCCCAAGGCCCGGCAGGCCGAGTTCGTCCAGCTGATGCCCCTGCGCGGCATCCCCGGCATCGGACCGGCCCTGGAGAAGCGGCTCAACGCCTGGGCCATCAAGGACGTGGCCGACCTGGCCACCATGAGCGAGCGGGATCTGACTCGGGCCACGGGCTCGAACCTTACAGCCAGGAAGCTGGCACAGGCCTCACACGGACTGGACGACGATCCGGTCCAGCCGCGAGCGCCGGAGAAATCCCTAGGCGCGGAACGCACCTTCCTGCACGACACGACCAGCATGAAGCAGGTCTGCGACCTCCTGCGCGTCTGCAGCAACGAAGTGGCCACCGGACTGCGATCGCACGACCTGATCGCCCGAACCATCACCGTCAAACTGCGCTTCGATGATCTGCGCTATATGACCAAGGCCCACACCCTGGAAACCCCGGTCAACTCAGCCAACCGCATCTATCCGCAAGCAGTCGGCCTGCTCAAGGCCATGCTGGGGCTGCCCGATGGCGTGCCCATGGACACACCCCTGCCCAGGCTGATCCGTCTGGCCGGTGTCAGCGCATCCGGTCTGAGCCGGGTGGAGGACACTCCCATCCAGCCGTCCTTGGACGACATCATCCACGAGAGCAAACGCCGCACCGGCAGCGAGGCCCAGCGCCTGGATCAGGCAGAGGCCACCATGGACTCCATCAGGAACCGCTACGGCAAGGGCTCAGTCAGCATGGGCCTCTAAGCGGCGCTCCGCAGACGCCCCAAGGCCAGATCCAGCTGCTCGTCAGTGATGGTTGACGAGAACCGCAGATAGCGGCCAGCCCCGTAGAACTCCCCGGGGCTGGCCAGGATCCCCAGACGGGACAGTTCAGCCATGTCTGCCCAGCAATCGCCCGAACGGGCTTGTGCCCAGATATAAAGGCCACCTTGAGGCATGACGGCATCGTATCCGTAAGCTCCGAGAGCTTCAGTCAGTGCATGCAGGCGACGAGCGTAGACATTGCGCTGGGCCGTCACGGCCTCGCCATCCTCCAGAGCGGCCCGCATGGCCCCTTGCACTGGACCTGGCACAATCAGTCCGACCTGCTTGCGGTAGGCGGTCATGGCCTTCACCAGTTGAGCATCGCCGGCCACCAGGGCAGCCCTATATCCGGCCATGTTGGACTGCTTGCTCATTGAGTACAGGCACAGTATCCCGCTGGCATCGCCGCCACAGACTTGAGACTCCAAAATGCAGGGTGAGGCCTGGGCGGATCCTGACCAGTCCAGCAGGGCATAGCACTCGTCACTCAGGACCGTAGCCCCTATCGAACGGGCTGCCTGTACAATCTTCGCCAACCCGGCTCGGTCGATGACCCGTCCACTGGGGTTGCCCGGCGAATTGATCCATATGGCTCGCACGCCGGGCAGGTCCACCCATGAATCCGTATCAGCCGGATCATCCACGGTCGTCACCTGGGCCCCGGCCAGCTGGGTTCCGATGGCATAGGTGGGATAGGATACCCTCGGCTGCACCACCCGGTCCCCCGGCCCCAGATGCAGGAGGGAGGCCATGAGCGCCACCGCCTCCTTGGATCCGACGGTGGGAACCAGGTCCGCTCCCAGGGCATCCAGATCGACCCCGCGGCAACGGCAGAACCAGTCGGCCACGGCCTGCCTCAGAGGGCCATCACCGGCAGTTTTTGGATAGCCTCGTGCCTGGCCGACATCCGCAGCCGCAGCCAAGGCCTCCCTGACCGACCTGGGCACAGGATCTACCGGCGAACCTACCGACAGGTCGACCAGGCCGCCGGGGCATTGCTCGGCACGCCGCCGATAGGGGTCGATCCTTGACCAGTCGTAGGGGGATTCGAAAGAGTGGAAACCCATGGTCCGCCTTTCTCCTATAAATAAGCCGCGGTGGGATGGCTCCCGTCCGCGGCTCGTCAGCCTGAATCGACTACTTGTTGGGCGGCAGGGCTGCCACACCCTCCGGATCGTGATCGTAGGGGCCGACCGCGGCAGCGCCGCCGGCATCCCCCACCTGGGCGAAGAAATCAGTCGCCGCGTCCTTGTACCAGGTCCACTCCTCGGGCAGGTCGTCCTCGTAGAAGATGGCCTCCACCGGGCAGACCGGCTCGCAGGCGCCGCAGTCCACGCACTCGTTGGGGTTGATGTAGAGCGAACGGACGCCCTCGTAGATGCAGTCCACCGGGCATTCGTCCACGCAGGCCTTGTCCTTGACGTCCACGCAGGGCTGAGCGATGACGTAGGTCATGGGTTACCTCCTGAGTATGCGAATACTCACTTTACACTGCAGCGCCGACGCTCCGGGTCAGTCCAGACCGGCCTGGGTGGCCTCGGATATCTTCCCGCTGAGCTGATGACGGCCGAGCAGAGAGTGCCGGTAGGAATAGGCGAAGTAGATGGCCAGTCCTGCAGCCAGCCAGACCACGAATCGAATCCAGGTCAGCACGGTCAGGTTGAGCATGAGCCAGAGGCAGGCCAGGGCGATCAGTATGGGAACCCAAGGGTTGCCGGGCATCTTGAAGGACCGGGGCAGGTCAGGCCGGCGCTTGCGCATGATGGGCAGGGAGATGGCCACCAGCAGGAAGGCCGAGAGCGTGCCGATGTTGACCATGTCGGATAGGACGTCTATGGGGAAGCAGGAGGCCACCACAGCCACCACGATGCCGCCCAGGATCTGAATGCGGGCCGGCGTGCCATGACGGCCGGTGCGGGACAGGGCACGTGGAAGGAGCCCGTCGCGGCTCATGGCGAAGATGATGCGGGTCAGCCCCAGCAGGAGCACCATGACCACAGTGGTCAGCCCCACCACGATGCCGAAGGAGATGATCTTGGCAGCCCAGGGAGCCCCCACCATCTCGAAGCCGGTGGCCAGTGAGGGGTTCTTGGCCTTGGCCAGATCCTTGTAGGAGACCATGCCGGTGGTGACGATGGCGACCAGGATGTACAGGGTGATGACGATCAGCATGCCCAGGCCGATTCCACGAGGAATGGTCTTATGGGGTTCCTTGGCCTCCTCGGAGGTGGTGGCGACAATATCGAAACCTACGAAGGCGAAGAAGACCAGGGCTGCGCCTGAGAGGATGCCGGGGATACCGTAGATGGTGGGCTGCATGCCTGAAACCCACTGCCAAAGGGGCTGACCCATGATGCCCGGCACGCTGGCCCCCGGAACGGCAGAAGCCGGCTCAGAAGGCGGGATGAAGGGCCGGTAGTTGTCCAACTTGACGTAGAAGAAGCCCACTACGATGACGAAGACCACGATGCCGATCTTGAGGACGGTCAGGGCGCCGTCGAACCGGGCTGAAAGCTTGGTGCCCAGGACCAGCAGGACCGTGAAGAGGGTGACGACCGCCAGCGGGGCCAGATCCACATCCAGGCCGCCCAGATGGAAGCTGGAGCTGAAGGACGTGCCCCCCATCAGATGGATGAAGTCGTTCAGGTAGACGCCCCAGTACTTGGAGATGACCGAGGCGGCCATGAGCATCTCCAGAATCAGGTCCCAGCCGATGATCCAAGCCACCAGTTCGCCCATGGTGTTGTAGGTAAAAGTGTAGGCCGAGCCTGAAACCGGGATCATGGAGGCGAACTCCGCGTAGCACATGACGGCCGCCGCACAGACGATGCCTGCGATGACGAAGGAGATAATGACGGCCGGACCCGCATGGAAGGCCGCTGCCTGGGCCCCCACCGAGAAGATGCCCGCGCCCACAGCCACTGCGACGGCCATGATGGCCAGATCCCAGGTGGTCAGCGTCCGCTTGAGCGACCTGCCCTCCTCCCCGGTCTCTGCCAGGGTCTGTTCAACCGATTTCTTCCTGAATAATTCCATCTTGCTCCCGACTCACGAGTCCCGCTCCGGCGAGTAATCATAGGATATGGTGCCATACAAAACCGAAATACGCTCATTACGTGAAAGCAGGAGCTACCAGGCCAGGTCGATGCCTGGGGTAACGGGCTCGGGAATCAGATGGATGCCGAAGGTGGAATCCACACCTATCTGGATGGCACGGGCCAGGGCCGCCATGTCATCTGAGCCAGCCCCTCCACGATTGGTCAGTGCCAGCGTGTGCACGTCGGACAGGGCGGCTGCCGACCTCTCCTCCAAGGCGAAGCCCTTGTGGAAGCCCGCATGATCGATCAGCCAGGCTGCTGAGGTCTTGACCGATGCCGAGTCTTCGACAGGATAGCGCGGAGCATCCGCCGGCAGGGCATCCGCAGCCTCACGACTGATGATCGGATTGGTGAAGAAACTCCCGCAGCTATGGCGGTCGAGCAGCACCCTTTCGCCCCTGGGGCCGTGAAGGTCATCCTGGACAGCCTCCAGAGCCTCTTCCAGGTCGGAGGTTCGACGGCAGGATCCCATCCAATCGGTCAGGTACCGATAGGGATCCTCCAGCATCCCCTTGGCTGCTCTGACCGCCAGAACCGCCTGACGAATCCGCTCCAGGGGAAGGGTCGCCCCAACCTCGACACCCAGGGCCCTGGCCAGCTGGGCGGAACCCACCTGAGCCGCGGATCCGTGTCGCAGGACCAGGGTGACCGCAAGGACCACGTAGCGCGGCGTGGGGAAGAACCGTGCGTCGGGCACAGCCGGCTCCTGGTACATGGTCTGCTTGAGCAGGGAGGTCCTGTATCCGAAATCCAGATCCGAGGCCCGCAGATAGGCAGTGACCTTGTCCTGACGATCCCAGACCTCGACCGAGTCGACAAGGCGTCCGACCTCCTGGCCGTAGGCGCCGATGTTCTGGACCACCGAGGCTCCGACAGTCCCGGGGATGCCGGACAGTCCCTCTACCCCGATCAGGTGCATGCGCACGCAGTAGGAGACCAGATCATCCCAGTTGGTCCCAGCCGTAGCGTTGATGTGAACGACGGGAAGGCCGCCCTCAGGCGGAGCCACCTCGTCGGGCACGCTGATGTCCTGACGGGTGTCGCGCACAACCACGCCGGGAAAATCCTGGTCGGAGGCCAGCAGATTGGATCCCCCGCCGATCAGGCAAAGGGGCAACCCTTTGGAATCCGCGTCCTCCACAGCCTCGATCATGCCCACACGGCTTTGAGGCTGAACAAAGGCGGCCATGCTCCCGCCCACACCCACAGTGGTGATATCGGCAAAGGTCGGAATGGCGTCTCTGGAGGATACATCAGACATGCAATTCACTGTATCATCGTCCCTTTATGAGGGCCTCTCCCGAGCAGGAGCCATGCCAGACCTGGAATGCCCCCTGTCGCCCTTGGCGATCATCAATCGGTCATACTCGGATAGCAAAGCAAGGGCATCAAGGTGACTGCGAAGTCCTGTCTGACCCCCCTATCAGCTTTTCCTATAGCTTTCGCAAGACCCGCGCAGGGCCAGGGGACGATGAGCGGCGATAGATATTACCTATATGCCAGGTCGTTGACGGGCTTGCTTCCTGGGGGTTTTATGTGACAAGAGCTTTGGGAAGGGGAATCTCCAAAGCCCTGTTTCCGGACGAAGGGCACCGGAACCACCTGGACACCTGACCGGGCGTTCATAGGACACATACCAGGAAATGAGCATGCAATGACAGAAGACAGAAGAACCCAGTTCCACCAGATAGCCCATGGCCAGACAAGCCGCCCCTGGCTGACCTCTGCCTGGCAGCACCACATCGGTCACGAGTACGGTGCTGAGAATTTTGCCGCAGCCACCTTGGACTTCGTTCGCAAGTGGGATTGGGACTGGGTCAAGATCAACCCGAGGGCCATCTACTACGCCGAGGTCTGGGACGCAGTCTACGACAGGGATCACTATGATTGGCTGATCCCACGCACCATCCGCACGGCCATCCAGGAGGCAGGGGACATCGCCCGCATCGACTATCGCGACCCTGAAACCAACAAGGTCCTCCAAGAACAGATCCAGGCTGCCAGGGCCATCCGCGACGGCCTGGAGGACCGAGCAGTCATCGACACGGTCTTCTCCCCGCTCTCGGTCCTTCTGCAATTGGCCGATCTTCCCCTCTACCCCGAGGGGCAGGGCTCCGCGCAGGAGGACGACAGGGGCCTGAACAGACAGACGCTGATCTTCGACCAGCCCGAGGCGGCCAAGTCAGCGCTGGACAAGATTGCCCGGACCCTGGCCGACTACGCAACCCTGCTGGTCAGCCCCAAGGAGCAGGGCGGGGCCGGCTTGGACGGCATCTTCTTCGCCGAAACGGGGCTGGCCAGCCATGGCTACTTCAACCAGGCGCAACTGGAGGAATGGGCCAAGCCCTATGACCGGATCGTGATCCAGGCGGTCAGACAGGCCGATCCCGAAGCCCTGGTCCTGCTGCATACCTGCCGGGAGGATGCACACCCCGAAGAATTCACCGACCTGAATCCTGATTTTCTCCACTGGGATCAGTTCCGCCCAGGCAATCCTGAAATCAGCACCGACTTTCCAGCGGTGCCCGTGGGAGGAGCCGACTTCGAACTGTTCAACCCGGGCAGCGATGTGGACCAGATCCGCCAGGAATTGGATCAGACCATCCAGGCCCGTCAAGGCCGTCCCTTCCTCCTGGCGCCCTCATGCACCATCCCGACGCCCGCCGACGAGGAAGCCCTGCGCCTCCTGAGCGGAACCCGGGCCCCCAAGCAACGCTGAATCCACACACAACCCACCGACATCAACCGTCAAACTCCAAGGGAGACATCATGGTCATCACATCAAAGCAGCACCAGCAGCATCGTGGCACCATCAGGGCAATGGTTGCCCTCATGATCACCATGGCCATGGCCGGGGCGCTGTCGGCCTGCGGATTGGGAGGCGACCAGGGTTCGTCCGCAGGATCGTCAGACCATGTGACCATCGCTGCCATCTACCCTAAGACCGGTCTCTACGCCGAGTACGGCAAGATGTTCCAACAGGGTTTTGATCTGGCCAAGGACCAGGTCAACAAGAAGGGCGGCATACAGGGCAAGCGCCTGGACATCGCCTACTACGACACCCAGTCAGACGCCAAGCAGGATGCCGCCGTCGCCCCCAAGATCGCCTCCGACAAATCGGTCATCGCCGTTGTGGGTGACTATTCCTCGCCAGCCTCCTCAGCCGCATCGCCTATTTTCCAACAGGCCGGGCTGGTCCATTACGGCTTCAACAACTCCTCGCCGACATTCACGAATTCGGGTGATCATGTCTGGACGCCGCAGATCTCGCAGAAGATTAACCAGGAAGTCAACGCTGAGGCGGTGGCCAAGCGAGCCAAGAAGATCTCCGTCGTCTATATAGAAAACGACTGGGGGAAGGAATCCTACCAGTACTTCAAGGAGGCTGCGGAACGGCTCGGGGTGCAGATCGTCTACCAATCCTCCTATCTGCCCGATTCCACGGACCTGACTCCGATACTGATCCCGGCCAAGAATGCTGCCCCCGAGGCCGTGGTAGACATCGGTTACGGACCAGATGGGGCGCTGATCGCCAACACCCTGCGGGACAAACTGGACTATAAGGGACCCTTCTTCGGCGGTCAGGAGACCAAGGAGTTCCTCTCCCTGACCGGAGCGAACGCCCAAGGCGCCATTATCACCGGCGTCTTTTCGGCAACAGGCACCAAGGATGCGAAAGCCAAAGCCTTCGTCAAGAGCTTTGAGGACCGGTATCACACCGTCCCCGGCAACTTCGAAATCACTGCCTACCAGGCCATCAAGGACCTGGCCTACGCGGGCGAGAAGACCAGCCCCACCAGGGAGGGCATCCAGGAGGCCCTGGGCAAGGTCAAGGACTTCCCGCTCTACCAAGGCCGGGGAGGAACCTTCCGGTTCAATACCAAGACCCGACGGGCGGATACGATCAAGCCCATCCTCCTCCAGGTGGATCAGGGCAAATTCAAACAGATCGAGGAGTGAGCAGCGATCATGGTCGAGACGCTCTTTTCCGGACTCATCCACGGCGGTGTGTACGCTCTGGCCGCCGTGGGAATGTCCCTGGTCTTCGGAGTGACCAATGTGGCCAACTTCGCACAAGGATCCCTGGTAGCGGTCGGCATGATGACGGCCTGGTGGGTAGGCTCCTCCCTAGGCTGGGGACTCGTTCCCACCATATTGGCCGTCGTCCTGGTCACGGGCCTGGTCGGCCTGATCACCAACCTCCTGGTCATCGCTCCCCTGGAAGGCCGGCAACCGATCGCCGCCCTCCTGGGCACCGTGGGTCTAGGACAGGTCCTGGATAACGGGATGCAGCTGATCTTCGGCTCTCAGACCAGGCCCTTCCCCCAGCTGCTGCCCACCCACAACCTGCATGCGCTAGGCATCAGCTTCGGCACCTCCGACCTGGTCATGGGTCTGGTCGCCCTGGCCAGCATGGTTGCGCTCTGGGCCTTCTTGACCTACGGCAGGACCGGCCAAGCCATCAGGGCCACCTCCCAGGATTCCCAGGCCGCATTGCAGATGGGGGTGCCGGTCACCTCCATCCGCACCATTGCTTTCGTCATCGGTTCGATCCTGGCGGGCATCGCGGGAATTTTCATCGGCCTGTTCAAGACGAACATCAACCCCATGGACGGCAACGCCATCGGCATGACGGCCTTTGTAGCCGCAGCCATCGGCGGGCTGGGCTCCATCCCCGGAGCCATCATCGGCGGCCTGGTGCTGGGTTTGGCCGAGGCTGTCGGCGTAGGACTCTTCGGCGATGGCGTGCACGACCTGATCACCTTCGGCACCCTCCTGCTGGTGCTGATCCTCAAGCCTTCAGGCTTCCTGGGCCGCAAGGCGGACATGGACAAGGAACCCATGACCGGAACCCTCCCAGAAGCCGCCAGACCCATCCGACTGCCGCTTTGGGCCAATCTCGGCCTTGCGGCAGCCGCTCTGGCCACACCCTTCATTTTCTCCGACCACCTGGCTGGGATCGGGACCCAGGTTGCCATCTACGCCATTGCCGCAGTGGGCCTGACCTTGATCTCGGGCTCGGCCGGTCAGACCATCCTGGGGTTGGCGGGACCTGTGGCCGTGGGAGCCTACGCTTCGGCTCTCTTGACCATGCGTCTGCATTGGCCTTTCACGCTCTCCCTGCTGGGCGCGGCCGTCATCGCCGCCCTGGCCGCATCCCTGCTGACATTCCCGGTATGGAAGCTCAGTGGCCACTATGTGGCTATCGCCACCATAGGCGTGGGAGCAGTCATGGTCGCCATCATCCGCATCTGGGAACCGCTGACCAGGGGCTCGCTAGGTCTGCAGGGCATTCCCCTGCCGACCTTCCTGGGCAAGCCGCTCTACACCCAGCAGATGCAGTACCTGCTGGACCTGGTCGTTCTTCTGCTCGTCCTCGCGGTGACCTCTCGTATCAGGACCTCACACCTAGGTCACGTCTTCGAAGCCATTGGCGAGGACGGCCAAGCGGCCTGGTCCCTGGGGATCAGGACCGGGGCCTACAAGGCGCTGGCCTACGCCCTGGCATGCGGGTCGGCAGGTATCGCAGGAGCCCTGCTGGCACACCAGTACACCTATATCGACCCGACCCTCTTCAACCCGACCATGTCGACCCTGATCCTGACCATTATCGTCCTGGGTGGGATGAAGTCCCCGACCGGAGCCGTGATCGGCTCTTTGATCCTGGTAGGCGCCCCGGAACTGCTGCGCATCCTGCCCGAGGTGAGAATCATGGCCTACGGACTCGTCCTGATCATCTTCATCATCTGCAGACCACAAGGCCTGTTCTCAACCAAAAGGAGGGCATGATGACAGGCAGTCAGCATAGTCCCGAACCGGTACGTGGCAATCCCGACCAACCCCTGCTCCGCGTGCGCGATCTGAGCAAGAGCTTCCAGGGGCTGCAGGCGGTGGCCGACGTCAACATGGATCTGGCATCCGGCCAGGTGATAGGCATCATCGGTCCCAACGGATCAGGAAAGTCCACGACCATCAACCTGATCTGCGGCTTTCTCAAGCCCGACTCGGGCCAGATCAGCCTGAGGGGACGCACCGTGACCGGCCTGCCCGCCACGGACATGGCCGAGCAGGGGGTGTCCCGCACCTTCCAGAACGGCAGGGTCTTCCCGACCATGAGCGTTGAAGAGAACGTGGCCGTAGGATTCCATAGGCGCCTGGAAGCCCGCAGGCCCTTTCGCCGTCTGGAGAGGTGGCCCATCCTGCGATGGATTCCCCTGCTGGCGCAGACCTGGCTGACGCTGGTGCCCGGTCCCGCCTGCCGGAGGGAGGCGGGCGCCGAACGCAAGGCCGTCCAGTCCGAGATCGACAGATTCAGCGAGCGCCTGGAGGAACATCGCACCCAGGCCGCCTACACCCTGTCCTACGCCAACCGGCGACGCACCGAAATCGCCAGAGCCCACGTCAGTTCCCCCGACATCCTGGTTTTGGACGAACCCACCGCAGGAATGAACCAGTCGGAGACGGCCGAGGTGCTGCAACAGCTCCTGGAGCTCAAGGCCCAGGGTCAGACCATGCTTCTGGTCGAGCACAAGATCGATCTGATCGAAGCGCTGTGCGACCAGGTCATCGCCATGGACGGCGGCCGGATCATCGCCTCCGGCGCTCCCAGGCAGGTCAGCGCCGATCCCCGCGTCATCACCGCATACCTGGGCGACCGCAGACCCCGCAACGATGCCCCCATGAACGGGCAGGCGGATGTCCTGGCCCGGCAGAACGCCCTGGCTCCGGTCACCGCTGCGGAACCGATTGATGGCCAGGATCCCGACAGCACGCCAACCAGGCTGAGAGCCAAGGCTGAGGCCTCTGATGATGAGGGGAAGCCGACAGCCGAGGGGGAACGAACATTGCTCTCCCTGGATGGCGTCGATGTGAGCTATGGCCCGGTCAAGGCCCTGGACCATGTCAGTCTTCGCATTCCCCAAGGCGGCATCGTTTCCCTTCTGGGTGGGAATGCGTCGGGCAAGTCCACAACCATGAAGACCATCCTGGGCCTGCTGGCTCCAAAGGAGGGGACCATCCGTTTGGATGGACAGGAAATCACCCACACCCCCACCAAGGATCGGGTCCGTTCCGGAATCGCCTCAGTTCCGGAGGCAAGAAGGGTCTTCGCGGCCATGAGCGTGGAGGAGAACCTGCGTATGGGCGCCTACACCCAAAGGGAGCGCAATCAGATCGAACAGGATCTGGATGCCATATATGAGCGCTTCCCTCGCCTGGCCGAACGCCGCGGGCAGCAGGCCGGCACCCTTTCAGGAGGCGAGCAGCAGATGCTGGCCTTCGGCAGGGCCCTGATGAGCCATCCCCGGCTGATATGCATGGACGAGCCGACCATGGGCCTCTCGCCCAAGCTGGTCGACCAGGTGCTTGAGCAGATCGCCTCCCTTCGCGACCAGCTGGGCATCTCCATCCTGCTGGTCGAGCAACAGGCCGAGCTGGCCCTGTCCATCGCCGACTACGGGTACGTGCTGCAGAACGGCGTGATCCGCCTGGAGGGGCCCGCCCGGCAGCTCTTGAATGATGAACGTGTCCGCCAGGCATACCTGGGGAAGGCAACCTCCCGATAGCAGGCGATAAGGAACACCTATGGGAGCAACCTTGCCTGAGACCCTGGAAGAAGATTCGATGGTGGGCTAGCAAGGGATTCCCAACCGGACACAAGCAGAGGGGCACAACCGTATGAGCAAAGGATTCGCAACAAAAGCCGTCCATGACGGCTATGACTGTCACAGCCAGGGAGGAGGCGCGGCCAGCGTCCCCATTTACCAATCGGCCGCCTTTGACATGGTCACCGCCGACCGTGGGGACGCCCTGGCTGCCGGCGAAATCCAAGGGTTTTCTTACTCGCGTCTGGCCAACCCCACGGTCAAGGTCCTGGAGGACCGTCTGGCCAGCCTGGAGGGGGGCAAGGGAGCTGTGGCCATGGCCTCGGGGATGGCCGCCGTGTCGTCCGCCCTCATGTGCGCAGCCGAGGGCGGCGGGAGACTGATCTCCCCGGTCGACCTTTACGGAACCTCGGTGGACGCCATGAAGACCTTCTTCCCCAACTTCGGCATCGAAACGGATTTCGTGGACGACATCAACGACCTTGACGCGGTGGAGTCCCTGATCCAGGACAACACCCGGGCCATCTTCGCCGAATCCGTGGCCAATCCGTCCACAGCCATCGCCGACATCCCCGGCCTGGCCGACCTGGCCCATCGGCATGGGTTGGCCCTGATCATCGACAATACGGTGCCCACACCATATTTGCTCAACCCGATCGACTTCGGCGCCGACATCATCGTCCACTCGACCACCAAGGGGATCAGCGGCCACGGCAATGCCCTGGGCGGGGTCATCGTGGATGCGGGACGGTTCGACTGGGGCAACGGCCGCTTCCCGCAGATGAGCCAGCCCGAGCTGATCATCAGCGACGAGCGGCACGGGTCCATGGTCAGCTTTCTGGATGCCTTCGGCAAGATGGCCTTCCTGCACAGGGTCCATACCAAGTACCTGCACACCTTTGGGGCGGTCATGAGCCCCTTCACCGCCTACCTGCAGCTGACCGGCCTCGAGACCCTGGCCCAGCGGGTCGCCACCGAGGTGAAGACGGCAACAACCCTGGCCCGCCACCTGCTGACCATTCCCCAAGTGGAGCAGGTCAACTATTCGGGCATACCCGAAGGGCGGCACCAGGGCGATGCAGATCAGCAGAACCGCCTGGCATCGACCCTGCTGCCCAAGGGCGTCGGCACGATTCTCTCCTTCAAGGTCCAAGGGGGCTACGAGCAGGTCAAGCGCATCGTGGACTCGGTGCGTCTCATGAGCTACATGCCCAACATCGGCGACTGCCGCACCCTGATTGTGGACCCGGCCAGGATCACCCACAGGGAGGTTCCAGAACCCTACCGCCTCAGCGCCGGTGTGGGCGACGACCTGATTCGAATCTCCGTAGGCCTGGAGAACCCGGACGACCTGATCGCCGATCTGGATCAGGCCTTTGCGGCCGCCTACCAGGGCGCTCTCTGAAGGCTGAGCCCCCTACATCGCCAAACCCGTTCTGCTTCCAACACTATCCGCAGATAATGCGGGGCAGGAACATAGGCGGATTTGTATAAGGAAGAACGCTTGTATAAAAAAGAACCCGACCAGATGGTCGGGTTCCGATGAAGCCAAAAAACGGGAAGAACTCAGCGGGTCTCCCGGTGCAGGGTATGCTTGCCGCAACGGGGGCAGAACTTCTTGAGCTCCAGACGGTCAGGAGTGTTACGACGGTTCTTGGTCGTAATGTAATTACGCTCCTTGCACACGGTGCACGCCAGCGTAATGCCAGGACGGATATCTGCGGCTTTTGCCATGGTTCACCTCTATAGTCGTTGCACGACCGACGTATGTCGGCCACAGTAGCGAGGAAGAGACTCGAACTCTTGACCTTACGATTATGAGTCGTACGCTCTAGCCAGCTGAGCTACCCCGCCAGAGAGCCTCGGGTGAGAATCGGACTCACGACCTCTTCCTTACCAAGGAAGTGCTCTACCACTGAGCTACCGAGGCGTGGCGGATAGAGGATTCGAACCTCTGAAGCATTACGCGGCTGATTTACAGTCAGCTCCCTTTGACCGCTTGGGAAATCCGCCATGCCGCACTAGAACCGGAGCTCCGTACGGCAACTTGCCTATAATGACATGTTTTTCTGTTTTCCGCAAGTCCCACTCCAACGTCGTGTCTTCCCCGTCAGAGCGGGACGGGTGGGTCAGAAATCCCAGTCCTCGTCGTCCGTCTCCACGGCCTTGCCCATGACATAGGAGGAGCCCGAGCCGGAGAAGAAGTCGTGGTTCTCGTCGGCGTTGGGACTCAGCGAGGCGATGATGGCGGGATTCACATCGGTGGTGTCCGAGGGGAAGAGGGCGGGATAGCCCAGGTTCATCAGGGCCTTGTTGCCGTTGTAGCGCAGGAACTTGGTGACGTCCTCCACCAGGCCCACCCCGGAGTACAGGCTCTCGGTGTATTCCACCTCGTTGTCGTACAGGTCGCCCAGGAGCTCGTAGGTGTAGTCGCTCATGGCCTGGCGCTCGGAGTCGGAGACCTTGGCCAGCCCCTTCTGGTACTTGTAGCCGATGTAGTAGCCATGCACGGCCTCGTCCCGGATGATCAGACGGATCAAATCGGCCGTGTTGGTCAGCTTGGCATGGCTGGAGAAGTACATGGGCAGGTAGAAGCCCGAGTAGAAGAGGAAGGACTCCAGCAGGGTGGAGGCCACCTTGCGCTTCAGGGGGTTGTCGCCCTCGTAGTAATCCAGGACGATCTGGGCCTTGCGCTGGAGGAACTCGTTGTGCTCGCTCCACTCAAAGGCAGCGTCGATCTGAGGGGTGGAGGCCAGGGTGGAGAAAATGGAGGAGTAGGACTTGGCATGGACCGACTCCATGAAGGCGATGTTGGTGTAGACCGCCTCCTCATGGGGGGTCAGTGCATCCGGGATCAGGCTGACGGCACCCACGGTCCCCTGGATGGTGTCCAGAAGGGTCAGGCCGGTGAAGACCCGCATGGTCAGGGTGTGCTCCTCCTCGCTCATGGCCTGCCAGGAGGGCAGATCATTGCTGACGGGAACCTTCTCAGGCAGCCAGAAGTTGCCAGTCAGACGGTCCCAGACCTCCAGGTCCTTCTCGTCCTCCAGACGGTTCCAGTTGATGGCAGAGACCCGGTCGATCAGCTTCAGCGGCTGCCGGGGAATGGAAATGGGTGGGACCATGGTTGATTGCTCCTTGTTGGATAGGTGTTCGACAGTGCGAAGCGGATCATGACAGGACCGTCAGTCTACCGCATGGACGGACCCGACCTGTGGATGTGGATACCAAAGGGCCGGCGCCGCCCTCAAAGACGGCACCGACCAGTGATTGCATAGGCCTGAGGACAGACGCCTTAAAGCATGCAGCTGACGCAGCCTTCGACCTCGGTGCCTTCCAGCGCCTGCTGGCGGATCCTGATGTAGTAGAGGGTCTTGATCCCCTTGCGCCAGGCGTAGATCTGAGCCTTGTTCAGGTCGCGGGTGGTGGCCGTGTCGGGGAAGAAGAGGGTCAGCGAGAGCCCCTGATCCACATGCTGGGTGGCCTCGGCGTAGGTGTCCACGATCTTCTTCCAGCCGATCTCGTAGGCGTCCTCGAAGTAGTCCAGGTTCTCGTTGGTCATGTAGGGAGCCGGGTAGTAGACGCGCCCGATCTTGCCCTCCTTGCGGATCTCGATCTTGGAGGCGATCGGGTGGATGGAGCTGGTGGAGTGGTTGATGTAGGAGATGGACCCGGTCGGGGGGACAGCCTGGAGGTTCTGGTTGTAGATGCCGTCCTTGAGGATGGCCGCCTGGAGTTCCTTCCAGTCCTCCACCGTGGGGATGTGGACCTGATACTGGTCGAAGAGGTCCTTGATTCGCTGGGTCCTAGGCTCCAAAGAACGGCTGCCCTCGGTGTACTTGTCGAAGTAGTTCCCCTGCCCTGCCGGCTTGGCATAGTCGGACTTGGCGAAGGAGGCGAAGGCCTTCCCCCGCTCCACGGCCAGGGCGTGGGAGGCCCTGTAGGCGTGGTAGGCCACGGTCATGAAGTACATGTCGGTGAAGTCCAGCCCCTCCTCGGACCCGTAGTGGATGCCCTCGCGGGCCAGGAAGCCGTGGAGGTTCATCTGACCCAGGCCGATGGCATGGCCCTCGTCGTTGCCCCGCTTGATGGAGGGTACGGCCTCGATGTTGGTGTGGTCGGAGACGGAGGTCAGGGCCCGCACCGAGGTTTCGACCGTGTCAGCCAGTCCGCCGTCCATGGCCTTGGCGATGTTGAGGGACCCCAGGTTGCATGAGATGTCGCGGCCGATATGCTCGTAGTTCAGGTTCTCGGAGTAGGTGCTGGGCTCCTGGACCTGCAGGATCTCCGAGCAGAGGTTGGACATGGTGATCCGGCCGTCGATGGGGTTGGCCTTGTTGACCGTGTCCTCGAAGAGGATGTAGGGGTAGCCGGACTCGAACTGGATCTCGGCCAGGGTCATGAAGAAGTCGCGGGCGTCGATGTACTTCTTGTGGATCCGCTTGTCCTTGACCATCTCCTCATAGTGCTCGGTGATGGGGATGTCAGCGAAGGGCTTGCCGTAGACCCGCTCCACGTCGTAGGGCGAGAAGAGGGCCATGGGCTCCTTGCGCTTGGCCAGCTCGAAGGTGATGTCGGGGATGACCACGCCCAGAGCCAGGGACTTGATGCGGATCTTCTCATCCGCGTTCTCCCGCTTGGTGTCCAGGAAGCGCATGATGTCAGGGTGGTGGGCCGACAGGTAGACGGCGCCGGCACCCTGGCGGGCGCCCAGCTGGTTGGCGTAGGAGAAGGAATCCTCCAGGAGCTTCATGACCGGGACCACGCCGCTGGACTGGTTCTCGATGTGCTTGATGGGCGCGCCCATCTCGCGCAGGTTGCTGAGCAGCAGGGCCACGCCGCCGCCCCTCTTGGACAGCTGCAGGGCGGCATTGACACCGCGGGAGATGGACTCCATGTTGTCTTCGATGCGCACCAGGAAGCAGGAGACCGGCTCGCCGCGCTGGGCCTTGCCCAGGTTCAGGAAGGTTGGGGTGGCCGGCTGGAAGCGTCCGGAGATGATCTCATCCGTGTACTTCATGGCGGCCTGCTCGTCACCGTCGGCCAGCTCCAGGGCCACGGCCACACAGCGCTGGGGGAAGTCCTCCAGGTAGCGCTTGCCGTCGAAGGTCTTCAGCGCGTAGGAGGTGTAGAACTTGAAGGCGCCCAGGAAGGTCTCGAATTCGAAGCCGCTCTCGGCCGCATGCTGGTAGATCCTGTCCAGGAACTCAGGGGTGTAGCGCTCGAAGACCTTCCGATCGTAGTACTCGTGGTCCAGGAGGTAGGCGATCCGCTCGGCCGTGGAGGGGAAGGTCATGGTGTTGGGCCCCACGTGCCGGTCCATGTACTGGCGCTCGGCCTCGTGGTCCTTGTCGAACTGGATCCTGCCGTCCTTGTCGTACAGGTTCAGCATGGCATTCAGGGCATGGTAGTCGTGAGCCGGGTCGAAGGTCTCCTCATCCTCGGATGCGGTCCTGTCCAGGCCCAGGGATGTGTCCTCGTTTGCTCCCATCGGGTGTCCTTTCATGAAAATTACGGTGATAGTACGTGTAATGCAATTGGCTCAGGACTCGGGATGGTTGCGGAAGAAATCCACAACCCCGCGGCGGACCTTCTCCTGGTCCTCCTTGGTGCCCATGAGCTCGAAATAGTAGAGGAAGGGCACATTGCACTTGCGGGAGATGATGTCCCCCGCCATGCAGAAGGCCTCCCCGAAGTTGGTGTTGCCCGAGGCGATGACCCCGCGGATGCCGGCCCGGTTGTCCGGGTCGTTCAGGAAGCGCTTGATCTGCGGCATGACCGCCTTCTTGGCCGATCCGCCCCCATAGGTGGGGACGATCAGGATGTAGGGCTGTCGAATGTTGAGCGGCGGGTCCTTGGGCCTCAGAGGGATGCGGAAGACATCGATCCCCTCCTCATCCAAATGGCAGTTGGCGATGAACCGGGCGGTGTTGCGCGAGGCCGATGAGAAGTAGACCACAGCCCCCAGGCGCTGACCCTGGGCGGCGAACTCGGGAGCGCTGAGCTCCGAATCAGTTCCGGCGGTCTGCTGTTGCTCCATGCTTCCTCCTGATCAGGCCATCCAGAGCCTGTCTTGACGGTGATGCCCGCCCTGAGGACGGACCGATCAGAACCCGCCCAGCGCGAGCCTGAACTACTATATGTGCTGTTGATATTGAAAACGGTGAGCATATCTAGGGTTTTCTGTGCCCAATATCACACCGGTTCCGATTCGTTCAGAAGTCCCAATCGTCGTCGTCCGTGGACTCGGAGTGTCCCATGACGTAGGAGGAGCCCGAACCCGAGAAGAAATCGTGGTTCTCGTTGGCCGAGGGCGACAGGGCCGCCAGGATCTCCGAGCTGACATCGGTCTGGTCGGCTGCGAACCGGGCCGGGTAACCCAGGTTCATCAGCGCCTTGTTGGCATTGTAGCGGACGAAGGCGAAGACATCCTCGACGAAGGGGAAGCCCTCATAGATCTGCCCGGAGTAGACCATCTCCAGATCGTAGAGCTTGTCCAGCAAATCGTTGGTGAACTTCTCCAGCATGGCCTGGTCGGCCTGGGTCCTCTCCTCCAGACCCCGCTGATACTTGTAGCCCGAGTAATAGCCATGGATGGCCTTGTCGCGCAGGATCAGCCGGATCATGTCAGCCGTGTTCATCAGCTTGGCATGGCTGGAGAAGTAGAGGGGCAGGTAGAAGCCTGCATAGAGCATGAGGGAGGAGAGCATGGTGGAGGCCACCTTGCGCTTCAGGGGATCCTCGCTGACGTACTCGTGCAGGACCGTGTGGACGCGCTCCTGGAGGACGTCGTTGGCCACGGCCCAGCGGTAGGCCTTGTCGATCTCCTCGCTGGAGCAGAGGGTGGAGAAGACCGAGGAGTAGGACCGGGCATGGACCGACTGCATGAAGGCGATGTTGGTGTAGATGGCCTGCTCCTGCTCGGTGCGGGCGTGATCGATCTGCACCAGCTCGCCGATGGTGGCCTGGGTGGTGTCCAGCATGGTCAGTCCGGTGAAGACGCGGACCGTGGTCTGGCGCTCATGATCGGTCAGGGTGTTCCAGGATGGGATGTCATTGGACAGGGGCACCTTTTCGGGCAGCCAGAAGTTGGAGACCAAGCGGTTCCAGACCTCCAGATCCTTTTCGTCGGTGATCTTGTTCCAGTTGACCGGGCGGATCCTGGCCTCAGGGGTGACCCGGTACTGGGGCGGGGTGATGGATTGGCGCATCATCTCGTCGTCGGCATAGACGCTGGACGCTGCCTTGGTGTTTTCTTTGGTGCTTTCCTGCTGGCTCATGACAAAACCGCCTTTCGTGAATCAGTCGACTGCTGCTGGAGCTGCACTCCCATTCCGGCCAGAATGGCCCTGACCGCCCGAGCGTCCTCTGCGGTGCCCAGCAGCTCGAAGCGATAGAGCTCAGGGACACCGCACCGGTGGGCTATCAGCGGTCCGGCCGCGCAATAGGCGCTGCCGAAGTTCCGGTTGCCCGAGGTGATGACCCCGCGGATCAGCCCGCGGTTGACCGGATTGTTCAGGAAGTGGATGACCTGTTTGGGCACGGCCCCCTTGGCTGACCCGCCGCCATAGGTGGGCACCAGCAGAAGGTAGGGCGCATCCATGACGAGCATGGGCTGGCGCCGCTCGTACAGGGGGATGCGGAGAGGCTCCTCCACGCCCAGCCGCTGCACAAAGCGGTGGGTGTTGTTGGAGACGCTGGAGAAATACACCAGCCTGGAGGCACCATCGGGAGGATCGTGCCGATCCACATCTGCTAAGGACATAGGGACTGCTGCTCCTTGGTAAACACTATATATTGGATTGACTTGGCCAGCCAACCACAATATATAGGTTTATCCAAGACGACACAAGTTCACAGGAGCAAAACCGTCCCCGCTGTGACATTCCATACAACAGCAGGGACGGCAGTCAAATGCTTTTACGATTGCGCCAGCGCAACCTTCAGTCGGCGATCGGGTCCTGCGGCAAACCCTGTCGACGCAGGTCGGCGCAAACCTCCAGGACCCGGTCGTTGGCCTCCCGCTCCCCCACAGTGATGCGGATGCCCTCGCCGGGGAAGGTTCTGACCGATAGGCCTGCGTCGCGGAAATGCTGATCAGCCTGCGCCGCAGCCTGGCCAAGAGGCAGCCAGTAGTAGTTGGCCCGAGGTTCAGGAATCTTCCACCCCTGCTCCTGCAAACCAGCCAGGATCCTGGCCCGTTCCTGCTTGAGTGCCTGGACCCGTTCGGCCAGGCGGTCCTGTGCATCCAGGCTGGCCATTGCCGCCGTCTGGGCCGCATCGGTGACGCCGAAGGGCAGGGCCACCTTGTTCATGCCGGCAATGATTGGCTCGGCAGCCACGGCGTACCCGATCCGCAGACCGGCCAATCCGTAAGCCTTGGAGAAGGTCCGGGCCACGATCACATTGGGATGCTCGCGCATGAGCGACAACCCGTCAGCGCGATCAGGATCGTCGTTGAACTGTATATACGCCTCGTCAAAGAGCACCGGCAGATCCGCAGGCAGGGCCTGCAGCAGCCGTTCGGCCTGGTCGCGGTCGACGTTGGTCGCAGTCGGATTGTTGGGATTGTTGACGATGACCAGTCTGGTGCGGTCGTTGACCGCGGCGATCATGGCCTCGATGTCATGCCGCCCCTCGGTATCCAAGGGCACGGGCACCCCGGTGGCTCCAGCCGAGGTGACGATGATGGGATAGGCCTCGAAACTGCGCCAGGGATAGACCACCTGATCGCCATGACCGGCCACCAGGTCAACCAGCTGGGTGATGACCTCGGTGGACCCGCATCCCAGCTGAATGCATGCAGGATCCACCCCATGCAGCTGGGCCAGCCGCTCCACCAGACGGGTGCCATGCATGTCCGGATAGCGGTTCAGATGGCTCAGGGCCTGCTCGGAGACGGTCTGGATCACACCGGGCAGGGGCGGGTAGGGGTTCTCGTTGCTGGAGATCTTGTAGCTGGTGAACCCGGGAACAGCTGGTGCCGGGCTGCCCTGCCGGTAACCGGGCAGGGCATCAATGCTGGGACGATGACGATAGTACATGGGCACCATGCTAGCGGCCGCCATATGTCCCTGCGGGGTCTGTTCCGCTGCACGGTCCTCCCGAGACGCGAATGGCCCCCGGTCCTTCCGCAGGACCGGGGGCCACAATCACCCTCTCTTTACTTGAGGATGGCCAGAACGTCGCGCGCGGACACGATCAGGTAGTCCTCGCCGCCGTAGTTGACCTCGGTGCCGCCGTACTTGGAGTACAGAACCTTGTCGCCAACCTTGACATCCATGGGGATGCGCTCGCCCTTGTCGTCACGACGGCCGGGACCCGCTGCCAGCACCTCGCCCTGCTGGGGCTTCTCCTTGGCGGTATCGGGAATGACCAGCCCGGAAGCGGTCTTGGTCTCCGCCTCAGCCTGCTTGATGACGATCTTGTCTTCCAACGGTGTGAGTGAAATCGACACTGTGGACCTCCTACATCTTGTGAGAACAGCCAATGAACCCACGCCGGAACGTCGATGAGAGGCTGACGAACACTCACCACGCATTCCTTTGCGCTACAAGTCATAGTAGCGCGAAATTAGCACTCTGCCAACTTGAGTGCTAACGCTGGTGGTGAAAGATCAATACCCGATCGGCCCCTCAGGACTTAGATGCCGGACGACGCCGGGCCAGGATGGCCTCCACGCCGATGGACAGGGAGTCCTCGCTGCGGTCGGGCGCCTCGACCTGGGCCTGCATCTCCTGCTTGTGAAAGTCGTCGGGCCGCTTGTCGGCTTTCTTCTGATCCGCCTGTTTCTTTTCAGGGGGACGGGCCACGGAGACCTGCCGGGTGGACTTGATCTCCAGGCTGTGAGGACCCTCATCCTCGCTCTTCTTGCCATCCATGTCCGATCCCTCGCCACTGGCTGATCCCAGGGAGAAGGAGATCAGATCCTGGCCCGCCGCCATACCGAAGGCATCCAAGGCCGGAGAGGGACTGATGCGCTTGAGCTCATTAGTGGCATCGTCCTGGGCCGACGAAGCTGGGCGCGCATTGCCAGAGACTGGTCCCGACTTGCCTGACTGGGCAGCGGCGGACCGGGCTGCAGGCTTGGAGGCAGCGGACTTGTCCACCGACGACTTGGGCGCTGCGGGCTTGGAGGCAGCCTTTGCGGCCGTTGAAGATTTGGTGGTTGCCGGTTTGGAAGCCTTCGGCCGAGAAGCCGCTTGTTTGGCTGGGGTCCGATCAGAGGCCTTCTTGGCAGCGGATGGCCTGCTCGTCGCATGCCCGGTCTGCGCAGCGGCCTTCTCGGTCGACTTGACGGACCCAGCCGAACCTTGAGTCTTACTGCTGCCGACTGCCGGATTTGCAGGCTTGGAGGAATTGTGCTGTCTGGCCTGAAGAGCTGCCTGCTGATCAGCCTTGGCCTGGGCCAGCGTTCGACGGATCTCGCCCTGGTCCAACACATCCGTGGCAGTTTCCGTGCGGCCCTCACTCTTGGCCTGACCGGGTTTGCCGGAGGTCTTGCTCTTAGTCAGACTGGCTGCCTGCTGACGACGCTGCCGGGCACGCCGCTGGGCTAAATTGCGCTCCCAGGCCCGGGCCTGGGCCGAGGCATGCGCGCCGGCGGCCAACACCACTACTACCAGTGCCAGAGGAATCAGCGTAAACCATGGGCTGTAGTCCACAAGGAAGGAGCAGCCGGCCACCAGCAGGGTGATGACCAAGAGGGCAAGAACCAGGATGCGACGACGACGTATGGCCGCGCGGCGCAACTGTCTGATCTGCTTGATGCGCTGGGCTTGACTGCGCCGGTTGCCATCCTGCTGCCCTTGCTGCATGACCAACCCTTTCACCGTCCTCGACTGCCTGTCGCAGAACCTCATGCCGTCTTCCCGACCCACCATGTGCAGGGAGGTGGAAAGCCTGTCCTGGCGATGCTCCGAGGCCCGCTTCATGCCCTTGACGGTGCGAAACGGCAGCCAACCCAGCACCAGAATCACCGCAATCACCAAAACCACGATGCTGCTGAGTGATTCATAAACCATAGGTACTACGTTAGTTGACGGTATGCCCCAAGCGGCAAGTCAAACCCAGCGTGTCGACCATGTCCGTCCCAGGAGCTCATAGACGAGCCAGCAAATCCGGATCGAATTGGTCACTGATCCAGGCGAAGGTCAGGTGGTCCCGCCACTGTCCGTTGACGTACATGTAGCTGCGGCGCAGCCCCTCCGGCTCCATGCCCAGCTTCCGGACTACGCGCAGGGACCGTTCGTTTTCTGGCAGAATCGCCACCTCAAGCCGGTGCAGATGGGGGCCCCTCCTGTCTCTGAATGCCCAGTCAGCCAGCATGGCCAGAGCCAGGGGCGCGAACCCATGACCAATCCAATCCTGGTCCACCCAGTAGCCCGCTGTCGCTGTACGCATGGACCCGTAGCGGATGGCACCCAAGGAAATCTGCCCCACGATGCTCTGATGAAACTCCATCAGAAAGACCGCTGAAGTGCCCTCCTGCCGGGCACGTCCCAGCTCCTGCATCCACTGGGCATAGGTCATGCCAGGTCCGTGGCGGGGATCCCCTGACTCCCATGGGGCCAGCCAATCGCGATTCCTCCATCGGACCGCGTTCCAGGCTGCTTGGTCGCCCTCGCGGATGGGCCTCAGCAGGAAGTCCCCATGGCCCGGGGGCGAAGTCAGACGATCAGGCAGATCCAGGGCATGGTCCGAACGGGCTCGGGAACCCTGCCAGACCTGGCGGAAGGTATGCAGAACCGACATGATTCCATGTTCTCACCGAACGGCAGCCGAGGCGGGCATGCGTCCACCAGTGAGAGCCCCCTGCTGGTAGAACTGAGGGCATGAACGAGCAGGAACGCATCGATGTGGACAAGCAGGATCGACGCGGCCGGTTGCTTGAAGCCCGACGGCGTATCGACCCGGCCCAATGCCTGGACGCAGGCCGCAAGCTTGCCGACCTGCTGGCAGGCCAGGTGCTTGCCAGGGTCGAACGCTCCCGAGGCGGCCAAGGCCTGACCGTGGCTGCTTTTGCCTCCATTCGAGGGGAGATAGCCATGGACCCCAGCCTGGAACTCCTCCTAGGCCGGGGCGACCAGGTGCTCATCCCCATGCTGGGTACAGGCACCGAAGTAGGTTGGGGACGACTGCAATCAGGGCAGGATCTGGGTGACATGAAGCGGATTCCAGGTTGGCGGCCTGACGAACCCGATATGCCTGCCCTGCCGGCACAGGCCTTGGGTACGGCCGATCTGATTCTGGTGCCAGCGCTGGCCATCGACCATGCCGGCATTCGCCTGGGTCGGGGCGGCGGCTGGTATGACCGTGCTCTGGCCCTGCGTGCAGACCGGACCCCAGTAGTAGGCATCTGCTGGCCCAGCGAATTCGTGGAAGCCCCTCTGCCCCATCTGGACCATGATCTCCCCGTGGATGCAGTCCTGACGCCTGCAGGTTTCACGCCCACAGCCACAGGTCTGTCACGAAGGCCCGGCACAGACCATAATGGTGATGAACAAGGCTGACGAGAGGCCCGGTGCCGATTCTTCTGGTCGAAGCCACCACTAGGATATTGGATATTGAACCAATCGTCGAGCGAACCGACCATCAGCGGAGGGAAAGAACGGTGCCCACCTATCATTATCGCTGCAAGAACTGCGGATACGACTTCACCAAGGAGCAGTCCTTCAACGACGAACCCATCACCATCTGCCCCAAGTGCGGGCAACAGCAGGTCCGTAAGATCTTCTCCGCAGTGCCCATCGAGTTCAAGGGTCATGGCTTCTACCGGACCGACGGAGCCTCATCCTCCTCTTCGAGCTCCACAAGCAGCAAGTAGACCGAGAGGCACATTCGACCACATCGACCATGCAGACCCATAGGCCGGCCAAGAACCTGGCAGGCTGGGGGCATGGTCGATTTTTCCATCTTCAGCAAGAAGGATAAGCCTTCATCGGCAGCCGGATCCCTGACCCGCCGGCGGCGACTTTTTCGGCTCAGGCGTGTGGGGACCGCCCTGGCATTGGGGCTGGCAGTGTTCTGTACCCTGCAGATCCTGGTCCAAGCCCAGGGCCGCCTGTCTATACTGGTCGCCGCACGGCCCATTGCACGCGGATCAGCCATCGAACCTGCCATGGTTGAAAGGCGGACCCTGCATGGCAGGGAGCGGCTGCCCGGCCTGATCTCTTCATATGGGCAAGTCCGTGGACGGCGGCTGATGATCAGCGTCCATACGGGACAACCGCTAACGACGGCCATGATCAGCGCCAGACCGACACAGCCGCCCGGGACCACTCCAGTGACCGTCCGCTTGACTGACGATCCGGGAGACCTGCAGGCTGGGGACCAGGTGAGTTTGCTGGCTTCAGGGGACTGCCCTGCTGATGCCGGCCCGCACCCTGTCCAGCCGAATTCCGGGCAGGCCTCAGGCGGCGGACACTGCATGATAGCCGAGAAAGCTCTGGCTCTACAACCAGCGCAGACAATCCCCAGGGACCGATCCGAGCCGGAAGAGCGGGAGGGCAACCAAGTCCGGCAAGCGTCCCAGGCCGTCTTCGCCCTGAATGCCAATCAGGCTCTGCTTTTGCTATCGCTGGATCCATCCACACCCGTCATCGCCATCCGCCCCGACAGCACTTCTGCACCGACACCCTCTGATCATGTCGGAAAACCGAAACCATTCTGGGCCCGCGATAATGGAGGAAGAAGCAGGCATGGGCGCTCCATGCCTCACATCGGCTACGGAAGGATGCAGGATGGCCTCGATCAATCAGGTGGCGGCCAAGGATACCGCCGAAGCAGTCCACAAAATCTCGCAGATCAGCAACAAGGGGGTGCTGGGCGAGTTCAAACAGTTCATCTCACGCGGATCCATGGTGGATATGGCCGTGGGCGTGGTCATGGGTTCAGCGGTGACCAGCGTGGTCAACGCCATCGTCAACAATCTGATCAGCCCCCTGATCGCCATGATTTTCGGCAAACCGGATCTGTCGGGACTCCTGACCATCAGCTACCGGAACGCCACCATCTCCTTTGGGGCCATTCTGACGGCCCTGCTCAACTTCCTCTTGATCGCCATCGCCGTCTACTTCTGCATCATCATGCCCATCAACAAACTGCGGCAGTTGAGCCGGGCAGCCTCGGGCATCAAGGACCAGCCCAACGCACCCAGCCCTCAGGACCAGACCCTTCAGCTGCTGCGCCAGATCGCCGAAGACATCCACCAGTCAACAGGTTCAGACAGTCAACAGGCCGGAACCGGACTGCACAAAGGCCAGGACTAGGACCGGCAGTCAGTCGCCGCGCTCATTGGGGAAGAGTCCCCAGTGGGGCGGCAGCTCGCCCAGGATCCGCCGGTCATCCCGGTCAAGACGATCCTGCGCACAGATCCTGTCCTGGGGATCCTCCTCGATGCCGTCAACATCGAACCGTTCCCTGCCTGGGCGCACCACGCGGCGATGCCGACGCGGGCGCGAAGCCGCAGGCTCACCGGCCTGATCGCCGTGGTCCAGCTGATCATCCGCCATCAACGCGCCTGCTGATAGATATCGGCAAGGCGGGCGACGATCCTGTCGGCTTCCTTGTCGGGGTTGACGAAGGCCGAAACGCTCCAAACGGTCATGACCGACCAGCCAAGATACTGCAGGTCCTCAGTGGTGAACCGGTGACGTTCCCGTGTGGACTGGGTATGCATGAACTCGGCGTCATCGGTCAGCACGGCCAAAGCAAAGGGCTTGTTCTTGAGCCCGACCACCAGCGGAATCCGGGGCGCCTGGTCGTACCCGTAATCCAAGGCCACGTCCAGCCCCCGGGTCCGCAGCCGCTGGGCCAGATCCCGGAAGAGCACATTAGTGGACTGCTCGGCCTGCTCGGGCCGGGCCGGTTCCGCGTCGGGATGCTCAACCCAGGTCAACAGCTCCTTGAGCAGACGCGGTCCAGGCTGGTGAAGACGATCATCCTCCAGATCATCAGCAGAGAACGCCGCGACAATATCCAGATTCCGATCCGGCAGAACCAGGGCATCCAGCAGCATGCCCTTGCCCCCTTCGCCCTCCAGATCGCCGAACTGCTGCAGGAGACGGCCGTGGGTGGTCTTGGCAAAGCCCAGAGTGAGGATCACGTCCGTGGCACGGGCGCCGCAGACCTCGTCAATGCCGACGATGCGTACATGCCGCAGGAACTTGGCGAAGACCCTGTCCTTGGCTGCCGCCGACTTGAGTTCGGCGCCCAGCCTTGAGCGGTGGGTAGCCGACAGGGTGACCACAGTCAGCAGATAACTGTTCGGCACCAGGGAGAAGGATCCGGCCCTGCGCTTGAGCATGTCGACAACGGCAGCGACCTCCTGTTGGCTGGATTCGACCAGACCGGTGGCCATGACCGGGACGCCAGCGCCCTCCACCCTGGTCAGGGTCACCCTGCCAGGTTCCCGACAATCGGGGACGGGTGCCGACAGATCCCCATAGCCGTGATCCTTCAGGAAGGCGTCCAACCGAATCGAACGGCGCGAGGGTCGGGCTTTGACAGTGACCGGGACCAGCCGGTCGACCAGTTGCAAAAGGCCATCCGAAGTGATGGTGGACCGGTGGGCGATGACCGCCACCTGCCGGGCCCGAGCCAGCACAGTCAGCACCTGGATGGAAGGCATATGGGCACCGGCATCTATGATGACCGTGTCGGCCAGCTGTGTCGGATTGGTCCTGGTTGCCAGCGTGGCCGGAGTCGCGATGATGATGGGCTTGGCCGCCGACAGGATGCCGGGGTGGGCCTGTTGAAAGACCGCAAGGGAGGCACCGGGGTTGCCGGCCAGCATGGTGTGCAGCTGATTGGCCTCCTGGGTGCGCGAGAAGAGCAGCTCGGACAGACGCTTTTCGCTCTCCTGGGCAACCATGGGCCCTACGCTGGCCACATGCTGGGCATCCACCTGACTGAAGCGGTCGGCTGCGTTGGACAGGGCGGAGCCATCCTGGTTGGAGATGATCTGCGAGGAGCGCATGATGTCGTCGAAGACCGTAGTCCACCAGGCCAGTTGCAGCTCGGCCCTTACCGCCTTGCCTTCAACCTGGCGGTTGCGCAGATCCTGGACCAGCTCCTCCAGCCCGGCCTTGCTGAATTCACCCTCCAAAGCGCAGCGCTCAGGCAAGGTGTCCAAGGCTGTATGGTCGTCAAAGAGCGCCTTGAGTCGCTCCTCCACCTTGTTGAAGTCCATGGTCTCCAGATCGCCGCCAGCCGGAGTCGAGTCCAGGACGGTGTCCAGAGCTGTCATGTCGCGGATCAGGGATTCCTGCGTGTCGATGATGACGTCCAGTTTGGGCGGCAGGACCGGCCAGCCGCCGTGGGGGACGAAGGTCCGCCACTGCTCGGCCTGCTTGGAGACCACCACCAGCGACTCATGCAGATCCTCGACCTGGGCGCCGGGCCTGAGCAGGCTCTTGGCCTCCTTGACCAGACGCCGACGCTCCCAGAATCCCAGATTGGTGCCATTGGCCTTGCGATCGGCCTTGGACTTGGTGGCCTCGATCATGGCGGGAATATCGCGCTCGAAGATGGAAGGCTGGAATACATCCAGGACCCGGCGCAGGTTCTTGAGGACCACCACCTGCCGTCCCCAATCCTTGACGGTGGCGGGCACAGGGAATCCGCAGGTCTCTACAGTGGACTTGACCTGCTCACGGGTGTCCGGCAGAAGCCGTTGCAGAAGACGAACCACACGGGAGTATGCGTCCACAGCCTCGTTCTCGTTGACCAGGGTGGCACCGAACCAGGGAGTGTCCTGGGGGCCGATGACGAATTCGCCCAGCTCGGCAGCCCTCTCCAGCTTGTCCGCCCACGTATCCAAATCGGGCTGCAGATCGTGGGCGGTGGCCGCGCCCAGACGGACACGGGTGGCAGGGTGCGTAGGCATATTGGCGATGTTGGCCAGATTCTGAATGGTTTGGTAGGCCGAAACCCCCCAGCTGGAATCCACCCCATGCAGATCGCCCAGGTAGCGGGTCAGTCGGGAGCGGACACCCACAAGCTCGTCAGCCACCTGATCAAAATGCTCGCTGGCCTTGCCGGGTTTGAACCCTACTGCATCGATCAGCCGTTGGTCCAGGACCCTGCCCAGCTGGTCATCGGTCAGATCAAGGGCCATGTCAGCCATCCCGGCAGCACCCAAACGATGCTGGAAACGCCGCTTCTCCTCCACCACGCAGGGCACATAGAGCACGGTCCTGCCGGCGGTGACGCAGCGCGAGGCGATGGCCAGGGCATCGTCGGCGCTGTGAAGGCCGGTCTGCTCATCCAGAAGCACGCTGTGCCCGGTCGCCACCAGCTGGGCGGCATAACGGACCCGGTTGTCCACATCTCCAGCCTCAAACTCGCTGTGAGGGTCAGCATCGAAGGGGCTGTAGTCGGGCACTGGTCCGCCCTTGAGCCGCTCGGAGGCTGCCTGGTCGCCAGCCAAGGCATCCAGCAGATCGTTGCCGGTGGACCCAGCGGTCATCCGATCCAGAATCCGAAGGCTTTCGCCCAGCAGCTGGGCCGATGGCTCGATAAAGCACCCCAGAACGATTTTCCGCTCAATGGCGAAGTCGCTGATATGCGGCGTGATCAGGGCCGTCATGTCCTTGAAAAGCGATGAGGTTTCAGGGGTGCCGCCCTGATAGTGGGAGGCGGAAAACAGACGCTCCGGATCCAGGGTGATGCCCCGCTCGCGCATGGCCGAGATCAAGGCGGGATTAAGATCCACCTTGCCTGTGAATCTGATGGAAGCCCTGGAGGCCCCCTGTGTGCTCTCATCGATGCGCACGGGATAGAGCAGTACGGGCATGTCGCGCCCCTGCCAGGCAGCCACCCCTACCACCATGGAGAGCTGGGCGAAACCGCTGGCGCGCTCCTTGGCGGCCTGATCGTCCAGGACCCGCTCCATGCGACGGTGGGCCGCACGCAGCATGCCGCGGTCCCGGAAAAGCGCATCCAGATGAACCTGGCCGCTGGCGAAGAGCTGGGCAATGCCTGAAGGATGCGCGTGCGTGAGGTCCATCTGCGCCGCCAGTTGCGACACATTCTCCAGTGGGGTCAGTCCCACCTGGTTCTGGTAGTCCTGGCGCCATCCCCGGATTCGCTCCAGTGGAGTCAACGGGGCCTTGACTTCTTCTGCCGTACGGTCGGAGGAGGACCCGGCCGTTGATGCCTGTGCATCTTCGGCCCGTTTGTCTTCTTCCGATCCCCCGGTGCTCATTACCGTCTCGCTCATCCGTCCACTCACTTCCGCACGGCGTTCAGATATTCGTGATACCCGTCATTGTTGCGCAGGGCCGCGTCGATGTCCTGGTCGCCCTGAGCCTCCAACCAGGCGTACAGATCATCATAGAGGGCCGGATTCATCGCCAGAAAGGGCAGCAGCTGGCGATGCTTGGCCATGGCGAACTGCAGGGCGAAGTCACCAGTACGCTTGGCATCATCGGAGCTCATTCCGTCCACCACGATGGCCTCCTGGCCACGGTCATAGTCACCCTTGGAGACCCGCTCGAAGACCGATCCGGGCTCGAAGGCCGGCTGATACTGCTGGTCATCATCCGGCTGATCCGCTGGCTGAGGACGTCGGGCCTGATCCGATTCCTTCTTGGAAAGGCGGGCCAGCTCTACGGCTCCCAGCGGGGTGAATCCCTGGGCGGTGTCCGCTTCCCTCCCCCGGCCTTGCCGAGATTGACCATCTGCATAGCCCCTGCGGCCGGAAGCTGCACGATCATCGCGATGACGACGATCATCACGGGCATCGCGAGCATCCTGGTCGTAGCGATCCTGATCAGGGGCGGATTCAGCGGAACGGGAACGACGAGCATCAGCGAAAAGATCACGGTCGACCGGCTGGCTGTCCTCCTGCCGAGTGCCGACCAGCGGCAGACTCTGCTCGGATTCGTGCTCCTGCCATGGCAGAGGCTGGCGGGCTTCGCCACCACGCCGATCACCTTCGCGGTCTTCGAATGCTCTATCATCCGGCTGGTCGGCATAGGCCCTGCGAGGGTACGATCCCTGACCATCAGCCGAGCCGACATCGGCCGGTCTCCTGCCGGTCTGGCCATGCTCGGCTGAATCAGCATTGTCAGAATACCGAACTTGCGGGCCTCGGGAATCTGCTGGCTCCGGTCTTCCTGAGAAAGGCGACGACGGATTGCCCTCCGAACTGCGAGCGGCTGGGGCAGTTCCAGGACTATCTGGTGAAGCACCGCCGGCCTCTTGGGAGGAATCGGCTGTCTTGGCAGCGCCCAGGGCCATATCGTGAAGGGCAGTGACCCGGTTGCGGACCCCGTCGGCCTTGAAGATGCCAGTGGGCTCACCGGCGCGCATGTCCAGAATGTCATCGACGGACATTTCTGCCGCATCAGGCTCCACCATGCCCCGGGGCTGTGTGGAGTATGAGAAGAGGTCGGGCACCCGGGGCGAGGGATCGGTCTTATCCTCTTCGGGATTGTTGATGCGCACGAAGTCGACAGGGACATCACCGAACTGAAAGCGAGCCGAGCTGCTGGACAGGGGGAAGGCGGCGTCCACAGGCAGCCTGACCAGCGATCCGTCGGACTGGATCAGATAGGAGCCGTTGGTGGAACCCATGTCCCGCAGGGTGGCCAGACCGTCCTGGTCGACGGCGAAAATGGCATGCCGCTTGGACATGGATTTAGTCTGATCGGGCACCTCCAGACGACGCCGACCGTCATCGGCCAGCGGACGCAGAGGCTTGCGGCCGATCTCGACGGTCTCGCCAGGCTTGAGCCGGGTCTCTTCCGCCCCATTGAACTTGACTATCCACACCTGCCCCGGTCGCCGATCGTCACTCACGTTTTCGACCTCCCAAATCTGCAGCCGCCTTCACTCGGTACTATCGCCTATTCTGTCATGAAACCCAGAGATAGGATTGATTGCGTGCCGAATTAACTGATAAAGGACACATGATAGGTTCGCAGGCATAGCCCAGCACTTGGAGCCGTCAGGATCGGGAGCATCTGCAGACCTGATTGCGAAAACGGCACGTGGTTCATTGCCTGCCATGAATCAATTCAGACACTGTGGTCCACCCTCGCACAGATAGTCTCCGAACAAATAGGCACACCCATCCCCCATGGCATGGCCGGATATGGGAAAGCCCCGGGCCGTCGGTGACGGCACAGGGCTTTCCAGCATGCAAGGGCTCAGAAAGAGCCGATGACTACTTGAGCTCGACGGTGGCGCCGGCCTCTTCCAGCTGAGCCTTGGCCTTGTCGGCGTCCTCCTTCTTGGCACCTTCCAGGACGGCCTTGGGGGCACCGTCAACCAGAGCCTTGGCGTCGGCCAGGCCCAGGTTGGTGATGGCCTTGACGGCCTTGATGACCTGGATCTTCTTGTCGCCGATGGCGGAGAGGACGACGTCGAACTCGGTCTTCTCCTCCTCAGCCGGGGCAGCAGCACCGGGGGCGGCAGCGGCCACGGCCACGGGGGCGGAGGCCTCGACGTCGAACTCGTCCTCGAACTTCTTGACGAAGTCGGACAGCTCGACCAGAGTCATTTCCTTGAACGCGTCGATGAGCTCGTCAGCGGAGAGCTTGGCCATAATGGCTTCCTTTCATTTGTGGCGACCGGCATTGACTGGTAGGCCGATCACCGAACATCTTTTTTTGTGTTTGCCGTATGAATCCGGGCCAGTGGCCGTGGACTCAGGCGGCCTTTTCCTGCTTCTCGCGCAGGGCGTCGAACGTGCGCACGGCCTTGGTAGGCACAGCGACGAACAGGTTGGCGGCCTTGGACATGGTGCCCTTGAGCGCGCCGGCCATCCGGGAGAGCAGAACATCGCGGGATTCCAGATCCGCGATCTTCTTCATGGCATCCGCGTCAACAACAGCTCCATCAATGAAGCCGCCCTTGACGATCAGTGCCTGGTTGTCCTTGGCGAAATCACGCAGCGCCTTGGCGGCATTGACGTAATCACCCTTGACGAAGGTGATGGCGCAGGGGCCGGCAAGCATCTCATCGAGACCCTCGATTCCAGCCTCTTTGGCCGCAATCCGGGCTAGCGTGTTCTTCGCCACGTTGTAGGAAGTATCGCGGCCTAGCTTGTTTCGCAGATCGGCGACCTGCGGAACACTGAGCCCGCGGTACTCGGTGAGGATGATGGCGTCGGCGTCACGGAACTTGTCCGTCAGCCTGGCGACAGCCTCTTCCTTTTCGGGCCTTTTCATGGCGTTCCTTCCTAGACAGACCTCTGGAGGGAGCCGGGCGACTGAGCATGACAGGCAAAAAAGAAAGCCCTGCCGACAGGCAGAGCAGAAAACAGGTCACGAGGACCGATTTGAAACTCAACCTGTGCTGGCTCGATCAACCGAACTTAGGAGACCCAAGGGTCCCGACCAACGGTCTTTGGTATGCAAGGGGCAATATTACACAGGTCGGGTGCAGCCGTCAAGTTCACAGGCACGGCAAGTTCGGAGCCAGCCAGCTTCGGGGACTGCATAACCACAGCAGATTCACGGCATCTAGGCCATGACGGGCGCAACCCATCGGATCGCAGGCCCATAGGCGCCAAGCTGCACGGCTGAGGGCTCCTTGTACTGACCTGTGCTCAGAGCTCGCGCACGATGCCCAGCACCAGCCTGGCGGCCGTGTCGGCATATTCGGAGATGTCGAACTCCCGGAAGACCTCGTAGTCGGTGTCGGCGTTGTCGCTCAGAGCGCGGATGACCAGGGCTGGCACCTTGTTGCGGGCCGCCACATGGCAGACAGCCGCTCCCTCCATCTCGACCGCGTCGGCCCCGGTCTGCTCCTTGACTTCGGCGATCTTCTCCGGGCTGTCCACAAAGTAGTCACCTGTCGCAATGGTGCCGACGATGTGCTTGATCCCCATGGAGTCCAGGGTCTGGCTTGCCAGATCCAGCAGGTGAGGGTCCGAGTGGAACTCCTCGGTGCCGGGGGCCGACTGGGCCACCAAGCGCATGTCGGTATCCAAATAACGCAGGGTACCGCCAAGAACCACGTCGTTGATGTGCAGGTCCTTGTTCAGGTTGCCCGCAATGCCGGAGAAGATAACGGCCCTGGGATGGAAGGCATCGATCAAATACTGTGTGGTGGCGGCGATGTTAACCGTGCCCATGCCGCCCACGGTGGCAGCCAGACGAACCGGGCCGTGTGACCCATTCAGGGTGCCGCATATGACCTTCAGGCCAGCATCACCAGCCTGGGGATCCTGATCCGCCTGCTGCAGACCTCGACCGATCAGGGCCACCTCCTCATCCATGGCCCCGATGACGGCAACCGGCCGCCGATCCTCACCCTTCGGGGAAGCATCCGCTTCGTTCATACCTGACTCCTTATCCAAGATTCCACTGGCAACTGCAGCCCGACCAGACTACTGCAGGCGCAAGTCAACGAGTTGCGCTTCGACGATGGTCCACGGCTCCTGCCAGCTCCTCCAGCAGGTCCTGGGTATCAGGCCAGGAGATGCAACGGTCGGTGATCGAACACCCGTAGACCAGCTGGTCCAATGGGGCCGGCTTCTGATTGCCTCCACGTATGAAACTCTCCATCATCAGGCCAGTGACGCCTTCCTCACCGTCGCCTATCCGCTTGGCCAGCTCATGGACAACCTGGATCTGGCGCCGCTCGTCCTTGCCGGAATTGCCATGGGAAGCATCGATGAGCAGTCCGTAGGCAGCCGCGCTGTCCTCAGGCATGCGCTGGCGCAGCACGGCAAGGGCTGCCCGCACCGAATCCTGATCATAGTTGGGGCCGGACTTGGAGCCGCGAAGGACCAGATGACAGTCTGGGTTGCCCATGGTCGCCACTGCCGCAGCCTGACCCTCATGGTCTATTCCGAAGAAGGTATGGCGTTGAGAGGCCGCATAGCAGGAATCAATGGACACATCCACGCTGCCATCCGTGGCGTTCTTGAAGCCGATGGGCATGGACATGCCGCTGGCCAGCTGCCGATGAACCTGGCTCTCCGTGTTCCGTGCGCCAATAGCCCCCCAACTGACCGCATCGGAAATGTACTGCGGCGATGTGGGCTCAAGAAATTCCGTAGCAGCCGGAAGTCCGGTTTCCAGCACACCCAGCAAAATGCGCCGCGCCAGGACCAGACCCTTCTGGATGTTATAGCTGCCATCCAGGTCGGGGTCGTTGATCAGGCCCTTCCAACCGACCGTAGTCCGTGGCTTCTCGAAGTAGACCCGCATGACGATCAGCAGCCGATCCTTCAACCGCTCGTTGACGGCCGACAGACGACGAGCATAGTCCAGGGCGGCATCGGGGTCGTGAATGGAGCAGGGACCCACAATGACCAGCAACCGATCATCCCGCCCATGCAGGCAGTCCACGATTTCCTGCCGGGAGCGGATGACCAGATCCTTGGCCGACCCGTCCAAGGGATATCTGGTCAGCATCTGCGCGGGCGAAGGCAGGCGGTCAAGTTCAAAGACCCTCCTGTTGACGATCCGGCCTATGCCTACCTCGTCCTCCCACCTGGGCACGTTCCCGGTCTGCAGGGGGTTGACGCCTGCCGCCAGCGCCTTGTGCACCAGTTCAACCTCGTAGGCCTTGCTGGGTCGGGGCAAAGGCTCCTGTGGCTCATCCTTGATCCGGCTCATGCCTTCTCCTTCCCCGACGAGCCTGCACGGCATCGGCCAGGATCTGCAGCAGTTCCTCGGTCCTGTCCCAGGAAATGCAGGCATCGGTGACGGATCGGCCGAAGACCAGCTGATCCAGCGGGGCCGGTTTCTGGTGACCGCCCTCAAGAAAGCTTTCCATCATGATGCCTGACAGACCCTGCTCACCCTTGGCGAGACGGTCTGCCAGCTCTTCAACCACCTGGGCTTCACGCACTGGATCCTTGCCACAGTTGCCATGGGCTGCGTCGACGATCAGCCCCCGACAGGCACCAGGGCCCAGCGGAGCCTGATGCATGACCTCCAGGGCGGTCCGGACGGACTCCGAATCATAGTTGGGGCCATGACTGGAACCGCGCAGAATCAAGTGACAATCTGGATTGCCCCTGGTCTCGGCAGCGATGACATGGCCGTCCAGGTTGATGGACAGGAAGTGATGCTCGGATGCTGCGGCCAGACAGGAATCAACCGCTGCCTGTACGCTGCCCTCGGTCGAATTCTTGAAACCCATGGGCATGGACATGCCGCTGGCCAGTTCCCTGTGGACCTGGCTCTCCGTGTTCCGAGCACCGATGGCCCCCCAGCTGACCGCGTCGGAGAGATACTGCGGGGTGATGGGATCCAACCATTCTGTGGCCGCCGGAATCCCTTGTCCCAGAACCTGCCAGAGCACTTGACGGGCCAGGCGAATCCCCTTGCGAATGTTGAATGTTCCATCCAGATCGGGGTCATTGATCAGCCCCTTCCAGCCCACCGTGGTCCGGGGTTTCTCAAAGTAGACCCGCATGACGATCAGCAGCCGATCCTTCAACCGCTCATTGACGGCCGACAGACGACGGGCGTACTCCAGAGCAGCCTTCGGGTCGTGAACTGAGCAGGGGCCGGTGATGACCAGCAGCCGGTCGTCCCGGCCATGCAGAACATCCCGAATGGCCTGACGGGAGTCCCGCACCAACCCCATACGCTCCGGATCCAGGGGCCGCGAGCGCAGAAAGACCCTGGGGGCCGGGATGGGATCCAGCTGACGAATGTTGACGTCCACTGTTTCGGGAAAGACGGCCGTATCGGCAAAATACTGCCGCTCCTCTTCCGGGATGATATCCGGTTCCTTGACGAATGCCACGGTCGCTCTCCTCTCTGTCGTACTTCGACGATCTTGCCCGAATTCCTTATGACCATCCGCGTCCGGGCCGATGCGGACGGTCCGTTCCCGCGATCCATGCAGACCACGGGAACGAACAGCTCAATGGATAAATTGGTGACGTTGCTCAGGCTAGGGCGCCCATGGGATCCCAGGCGGGCAGCATGATAGCCTCCTGGTCGAAGGCCTGGCGATACTCCTCGGGCAGCATGGACTTGGGCACGGCCACCTCATAGACATACTGGCTGAACCAGTCGTCGCTCATGGTGAAGTAGCCCTTGTTGGCAATGTCCCTGCCCCAGGAGTTCTCCACCCGCCAGCGGTTGGTGGTCCGGCCGTCGTCGGCCACATCCACGCCCACGAATGCCATGGCATGGTTCTGGGCAGAATCGCCGAAACGCACCCGCTGCTCCTTGTCCATGTCGAAGTCCACACCGTAGACCCGGCCGTACTCGAACAGGTCGGTGGCCCACTGACCGGCCTTGCGGTCCATCATGGGGTGGCAGTCGGCGCCGAACCAGACCGGCAGGCCCTGCTCGCTCATCAGGCGACGGGCGCAGTCCTTCATGACCTCCACCGGAACGTTCAGGTACTCGGTGGGATCGCCGCCAGCGACGTTGCCCAGATGTTCGATGCCGATCTTGCGGCCCTTGGGGTGCTCGGGGCGCGGATCGTCGACCAGGCAGACATAGTCTTCAAGTCCGGCATTCACGTAGCGCTTCCAGAACTCCTGTGGGGTGATCCGCCCATCCCTGTGGAAGACGCCGTCCTTGTCGGTCCACTCCCAGTCGAAGCTGGTGGGCGGGGTGCCCAGATGAATGGTCAGCATACGGTGCCCGGCCTCCAGGGTCCGATCAATGATCTCGTCGATCCCGTCCGGGTTGGCCACCATGTGAGCCGTGGCCTGGTGGAGCAGGCGACGCAGCTGATCGTTCATCTGGCTGGTGTTCTGGGAGGAAGCGGTCTCGGGATAGAACTGCTTGGGCACTGCGCCGTACTTCTTATAGATGTTCATGGCCATGATCCACTGGCCGCCATCGCCCATGACATCGCCCATCAGGAAGCGCATGAGCTGGGAGTCCACAGGCTCGCCAGCACGCACCAGAGCCGCCACGTCGCGCAGGAAGTAGTTGACGCGCTCCAGCTTGTCAAAGTACATGGCATAGTTCTGGGACAGCTCGAAGTCGCCCATGGGGTTGGCGGTGCTTTCACCATCGATGTTCAGAGTCCTGCGGGCCACGAATCGGGCCACGTTCAGCGAGCTGAAGAGCCAGCAGCGGCCAGAGTGCGCCTGCGAGGTGACCGTGCCATTGTCGATGCTGACCGAAAAACGGTGCTGGAGCAGACGGGAGCGGTTATAGTTGTGGGCCACTTCGTCAATGCCTACCTGAGTGACGGCATTCATGGCGACATGGTTGGCCTCGCGCTCATCGAAGGCGGTGCGCAGGCCCTCCAAACGGGTCTGATCCAGTGGTGTCAGTACTGATGTCATACGGTCTGTCCTGTTTCCTTTCATGCGGATGTATCTGCATCCCTGTATTCAGCATAGCGGGAATCGGTCCTCATGGGTTCGCCTGGCGGATGATGTGGACAACTGTGCCTTTGTCAAGCCAGGGAGAAGCGCTGGGCCGCATTGACCACGGCCAGGGCCACCAGGACCGCCAGACCAAGAGAGATCCAGCCCTTATAGGTTCCGGGGCGTGAGCGATTGGCGCGCAGGCGGTCTGCCAACTGTCCGCGAATCAGCCAGAGGACGACCAGTCCCCCGATCAGGCCCAGCAGGGTCATGCCCTGGTTGATCATCGAGCCGGTGCGGGCCGGCACTGTCTGGGTCAGCCACATCATGGCGTCAGCCAGGACCAGGTTGTTGAAGATATGCAGTGCCATGGACCAGAGGATGGAGTATTCCATGGCGATGACACCCAGAACCAGGCCCAGCAGGAAGGTGAACAGACTCTGGGTGATGTCTCCGTGCAGGCAGGCGAAGATAAAGGAGGAGGTGACGATGGCGAAGGTTCGTCCGTAGGGCCTGAGTCGGCCCATGACCACGCCGCGCAGCAGGAACTCCTCGACGACGGGGACCAGGATAGCCGTGTCCAGGGGCGACAGGAACCCGTGCTGGCCCGCCGCGATCTGGGAGGTGGTGGAATGGTAGACCAGCCCCAGGGCCTGGGATCCCTGGTTGACCACCCAGGTGAAGCCGGTCTCGATGCTGCTGGCCAGCATAATCAGCAGGATGGCCCCGATCAGCACGGCTGGGCCAGGATTGGTCTGCGCCTTGTACTGCACAGGGTTGGTCCCGCGCCCGCGCAGATCCTGGCTGCGGGTGCCGAAGAGAAAGACCAGCATGACCAGATCGCCCAGCAGATCGGCCAGCCCCGGCTGACGGGCAATGCCCAGGGCCGCGGCCACCAAGGGCAGATTCAGAACCCCGGCGATCAGGTTGGCCACCACCAGATACACCAGGGCATAGAGGGATTGCAGGTCCACCCCACGGCGCACCTGGGCACTCCATAGGCGTGAAGCAGCAGCCGACCCGGATGACCCCGCGGCAGACGCCTGTGATGATGCGTGCTGTGATTGATGCATGACGCTCTCCCAACCCTGCGACCCTTGGCCTACACCTCTTTACCATCGACTCTAGGCCTCGGCAGGGGTTCGGGCCGAGATTGACGGCCACGCCGGTTCGGCAGGCAGCCACCCGGCTTCCAGGCAAGGCAGAACGTCAGGGCCGGATCGCAGACCATGCCTGCGATCCGGCCCTGACGAACAAATGTCCTTTGCTGATCAGTCCCGATCAGTCGGGGCAGCGTCGTCGTTGATGGGCGGAATAACCGTCGTTTCCTGATCGGTGACCGCCTTCTCCACCTGTCCGTCCTCACGCTGAGCCGGCGCGTCATCGGCCTGGACGGCGGCATCGGGAAGGGTACTCGGCGCTGGGGAAGGCAGAACCTGAGTAGGCATATTGGCTGAGGGCCTGACAGCCGCAGCCGCGCTGACATCATCCCCGGAATTATCGGCAGAGTCAGCTGCCACACCATCGGCTGGCTGGCTGGCTGGGACCGGATCGACTGATGTCTGAGGGGCCTCTTCCTGGGTGTCGGCAAGGGGCTGATCGACGGCCTGATCCTCGCCTTCAGCCTTCGAGGATGCCGCCGTAGCCGACGCAGCAGGGGCCGGCAACGGATCCGCGGCAGGCACAGCATTGACCACGGGCACGCTGGGCGCCTGCCCCTCGTCCTGGTCATTGACCACAGCCTCATCGTGGAAGCCGTCGAAGTTGCCGAAGGACTTGGAGAAGATGTTCCGCAGCTCGTCGACCCGAGCGGTAATGGTGGCCTCCCGGTGCTGCAGCTTGGTGATGTGGTCCTTGAGCCCGTCAAGCTCGGCTTGGGCGGCCTTGCGCTGGTCCTCGATCTCGGTTTGGGCGCGCTGCTTGGCCTCCTCCAGCAACTGGTTGGCCTTGCGCTCGGACTCCTCCCGCTTGAAGGAGGCGAACGAATCGGCATCCTTGCGGGTGGCCTTGGCCTGCTCAATCAGCTCCTGGGTCTCCTTCTCGGTCTTGACCCGCCGATCCTCCAGGTTCTTGAGCAGCTCGCCCACCTTCTTGGTGGCATCCTCCTGCTGGGCGGCGATGTCGGAGCGGACCTGCTCGGCCTCGGCGTTGACCTTGGCCATGGTCTCGGCGCTGGTGACCTTGGACTCGTCCACGATCTGCTGGGCCTCGGACTTGGCTTTGTCGGTGATCTCCGAAGCCTGACGCCGGGCGTCATTCAGGCTCTTGGAGACCTGCTCGCGCACGTCGGCCAGCTTCTTGTTGGCCTCGGCCAGGGCCTTCTGGATCTGATCGTTGGCCTCTTTCTTGAGCTTGGCGATCTCCTCGTCGCTCTTGCGCCGCTTGTCGGCAATCTCCTTGGCGGCCTTGGCCTTCTGTTCGGACAGTTCCTTGTCCTGGGTGGCCTTGCTTATGGCCAGCCGCTTCTCATGCTCCTCGCGGGAGTTCTGCAGCTCCAGATCCAGAGCCTGACGACGTTCGGCCACCACCTTATCGGCAGCCGACTTGCTCTGTTCGCTCTGCTGCTTGGCGGTGGTGGTGACTGTCCTGGCTTCGTCGTTGGCGGCCTCAACGATGGACTTGGCCTTGGCGTTGGCCTCGTCCACAATGTGCTTGGCTTCAAGCCGAGCCTCGTTGACCAGGGTCGTCGCCTTCTCCTGGGCGGAGGTCTTAGTGGATGCCGCATCCTGCTTGGCGCGGTTGAGCAGCTCGGTGCTGGTCTGCTCGGCCGAGGCCAGCAGTTGCTGGGCGTTGGCTCCAAGTGAAGCAAAGGAGTTGCGCGGCTGTTCGGCCTTGCGGGACTTGACCTCCTGGAGTTCCGCCTCCAGCTTCAGAATGCGATCGTCATCGGCCTTAATCTGCTGACGCAACCGGGCCAGATTGCTCCGCGAGGCCGCCAAGGCCTGGTCGACCCGCTCCTTGTCATAGCCTCGCAGGACAACGGGAAACTGATCTTCGGCCATGGAAACACTCCTCTTCGCCACCAGGACATGCCGGCCCGTGACAGAAATGTCTTCGGTCCGGTGGATTTACCTCGACTCTACCCCATGACCGGCCTAAAGTCGCCGTCTGACCTGCCGCCGACACATTGGCCTTACATACGGGTCTCAGGCAATGAGAATGGGACTGGAGGAGGGCCTGCGATAGTAGCGAATGGTCTCATTGACCACCTCGCGCACAGCCTGTATCTGCTGATCCAGGGGCAGGCCGCACTCCTGACCGCCGCTTTCGTTGACCAGGGGAAGGCTGACGAACCCGGCCAGGACATCCTTGTGTCCTGCAGCCCATGCCAGCAGGTTGTAGAAGAGCGCGTTGCAGACATAGGTGCCCGCGTCCGAGCTCAGTGTGGCAGGAATGCCGCAGGTGCCGAAGTCGTGCAGGATGGCCCTCAGCGGCAGTCGGGTCCAGTAGGCGGCCGGGCCCTGGGGGTCGATGGGCTGGCGGCTGGCATGACGGACCGCATCTCGAGACTCCTGCTCCCCCAGGTTTTCACGGTCGTCAGCGTCGTCCTCCTTGAGGTTGACGGCGCAGCGCTCCATGGCGATGCCGCGAGCCCGACGCTTGAGCCCTGTAGCGATGATGATATCAGGGCGCACGCGCTCTATGGCCTCATGCAGGATGGGCCAGGCCTTGGCGAAGCTGACAGGCATGGTAACGGAGGAAATAGCCAGGTCCACGCCCTCCAAGGGATCCTCCTCGGTGGGGCCGACTGGCCGCATGCCTTCCATGCCATGCTCGGCCAAAGCCTGTGAGACCTGATAGGAGGGGTTGACATCAACACCCTCGTAATGATCGTATCCGGCGACGATGACCTTGATCTGCTCCATGTGCCCCATGGTACACAGGGCTTCACCCGGCCAGGGAGCGCGCTATCCATTCAGCCATGGGCACGTCCGAGGGCAGGGTGATCTTCATGTTGGTCACGCTGCCGGCCACGATGGCCACCGGCTCCTCGGGCAGGCGGTCCACCACCACCCGGGTGTCGTCGGTGGGATGGAAGTCGGGGTCTGCGGCGGCCAGGTCGTAGGCCTTGCGGAGGGTGCTGAAACGGAAGGCCTGCGGGGTCTGGGCCCGGAACATGCTGTCTCGGTCGGGCACCTGGCGCACCACCTTGCGCTCGCCCAGGTCGCCGGCCATCAGCATGGTGTCGGTCGAAGCCAAGGCCACGGTAGCGGCGTTGAAGGTATCCAAGGCATCGATGCAGCCATTGATGGACTCCTGGCTGACGAAGGGACGTACCGCGTCGTGGATGAGCAGCTTGGCATCCTGGGGGATCTCCGCTTCGGCCAGGGTCTGCAGGGCCGCCTCCGTGCTGTCCATGCGCTCGATGCCGCCCTGGATGACCGTGCGGACCTTGTCGTAGGTGTCGTCGCCCACGATGGCCTCGACAGCCTCCCGCACCCGATCGTTGACCACGACCAGGATGTCGGTGACCCGGGCATTGAACTGGAAGGCGTCAATTGACCAGGCGATGATGGGTTTGCCGCCCACCTGCACCAGCTGCTTGGGGTTGCTCTCGTCAAACCGAACGCCCAGCCCGGCTGCCAGAATCACCGCCACAACTGGCTGAATCTGCTCCTCTGGCTCTGCATTATCCTGACTGACCTCGGACGGGGCCGCTGATGCTCTGCTCTCACTCATAGACTCAACGGTACTCACGCCAGGACAGGAAGGGGCGCAGGCCCGGCGCTATCTGCACCGAACATCTGCACCCGAGGCCTGCTCCAGCTGCCGGAAGCCGGATCAATCAACATGCTGCATCAGTCGTCGGCCAGGATAAGGGCCAGCATGCGCCCCTCCCCCGCCTTGCTGGCCAGCGAGGCCCGGCGGTGGGAGTACCAGAGCGGATTCTCCAGGGTGCACAAGGGTCGGCGCAGATCCTCAAGACGCTTCGACAGGGAGGGACCCTCACTGTCATGGCTGCAGAGCTCTTCCAGGTCCGGATCCTGACGCAGGTAGCTGGTGGCGGCACCGACCCGGGGGGCGGAATCTACGATACGGGTCACTCCTGCCGCCTTCAGTTCCATCCTGGCTGCAGCGGCGATGTCGATGGCGATTCCGCCGAATCGACATGGTCCTGATGCGCCGGGGAAACGCTTCTCGAAATCATCGGCCAAGTGCGAACACACCTGATAGCAGTCTGCGCAGATCCGAGGCCCCAGAGTTGCCACGATCCTGGACGGGTCAGCACCCCTGTCAGTCATGGCCTTGACTATGGCCGGAATGACGCCAGCCACCAGACCACGACGACCGCAATGCGCCGCCCCCATCACGCCGGCCTGGGGGTCGGTCAGCAGCACAGGAAGGCAATCGGCGGCGAAGATGCCCAGGGCCAGGTCACTACGGGTGGTCACCTGGGCATCAGCCTCGCAGCGTCCCTGGGGCTGACCCTGGTCGGCATCCCAGACCCGGGCTGAGTGAACCTGGTCCACCAGGACCATGGGACGGTCCAGCTGGCGGCCCAGGGCCTGACGGTTGGCAGCCACCGCCTGCGGGTCGTCGCCCCCCTTGCCGCCGAGATTCAGCTGGGCATAATCGCCCGAGGAGACCCCGCCCAACCTGGTGGTGTAGACCACTTTGATCCCAGGCGCTAAGGCTATGGGAATGGTGACTGGGATCGGCCGGCCCTGATCGTCCAGCGACGGCAGGGGACTGCTGTCCAGTAGGGTCCGTTCCCGATCCCAGGCTTGGCCCTGAGCGCTCTGGGTGCCCTGCTCTCTTGGTTCAGGCTTGGGACTCATGCAGTCGCCGCCCGGTTCAGGCGGTCCATCTCGTCCTCGCTCAGTTCCATGTCAGCCGCCTGTAGGGAATCCAGAATGGTGGCCGCCCTGTGAGCCCCGGGAACCACAAAGACGTTGCGGTTCTGGGACAGTTCCCAGGCCAGGACCACGCGCTGGTGGGAGACCCCGCGCTCCTGAGCCACCTGCCGGAAGGCATCATAACGAGTTTCGTCCTTGGGCGCTCGGAAGCCTCCCAGAGGGCTCCAGCAGACGAAGGCCAGACCCAGTTCGGCCGCATGGTCCAACTCCTGGCGGGAGCTAGTGAAGGTAGGCGAGAACTGATTCTGCACGGCTACGAGGTCATCGCCCAGAATCTTGCGAGCCAGGTCCATCCGCTCGATGTCTACGTTGGAGACGCCCAGGGTCCGGGCCACGCCCTGCTTGGCCAGTTCAGCCATGGCCTCCAGCGACTCCTGGTAGGGCACCTGCGGGTCAGGACGGTGCATATAGAGCAAGTCAATGGTGTCCACGCCCAAGGCCTGAGCGGACTCCTTGGCGTGCCGGATCAAGCTCTCCGGCCGACCATCCACAGCCCAGGTGGGCCGTCCGTCAGTGAAGTTGCGGTAGTGTCCAACCTTGGTGGCCACCAGCACGTCCTGACGGGGACCCTTCCAGGAGTCCAAAGCCTGGTGAACCAGCCGCTCGTTGGTCTGTTCGGGGCCGCCCGATTCGTAGTATGACCAGGCGGTATCCAGATGTCGACAACCGGCATCCAGGGCCTGGTGGATGACGTCGATGGCCGTTGCCTGGTCCGGTTTGCCCTCGATGGACAACCCCATGCAACCCAGTCCGACCGCTGTCGTAGTAAAGGGCCCCAAGGCCCGCATCGACGATGTCATGCATGTACTCCCGTCTTGTAGATTGAGGCCGGCTTCGACACCGCCGGCCTCCCATCGAGCTTAACTGGCGGCCCGGTCTCAGCGGCCGCCGAAGGATCCGCCACCGGAACCACCGCCGCCACCGTCGAAGGAGCCGCCACCGTCGCCAAACCCACCAATAACACTGCCAGAGCCGTTGCCGCTGGCCATGCCAATCAGGCCGCCAATCTGGTCGAGTCCCTGGGTCAATTGAGTACCCAAATCAATCACGCCACCTTGGCCGAGCGCTGAATTGACAGCCAATGCTTCAGGGTCACTCAGGGAGGAAGCCGCCGCAACATCCTGGCTGTAAGGCAGGAAGGTCCAGTAGAGCAGGCTGCCGCGCGCATGGTCATTCAGCCAGTCGGAGTCGGTCAGTTCAGGGCTGGCCTGTGCCAGCTGAGCGACGACCCGGTCGCTTATGCCGAAGGCCGTAGCGTAAACCAGGTAACGGTCCCAGAGCACCAGATCCTCCACACCCCGGTGGCTAAAATCGCTGAAGTCAAGCAGATAGCGCCGAAGTCCCGACACCTGGCCGGCCATGGGCTGTCCATTCCTGCTCAGCACCCGCCAACAGTTATAGCGCAAGGAGAATGTCACCACAGCCACCAGAAGCATGGCCAAGGGCGCACGTACCAGTACGGTGCCCGGCAGGAATCCGGCCAACAGAATGAAAGCAGCCAAGAGCACAGCCAGGAAGGCAAAGATCCCTACATTATGACGATAGGCGCGCAGGTCGGCATTGTTGGTCTCGTACTCGACAGCCTGGTAGAAAGCATCCAGGTAGGCCCTGCCATTATCGGATTCAGTCTTGGCGAAGAGCGCAATCATCTCATACAGGTCGAAGCGTTTATTCTCGGAGCCAATCAGAGTGGAGGCACCTTCCAGCATGCTCAGGCAGGCTTCTTCGCTTGAGGACAGGGCCAGGGATGCTCGATCCTTGCTGCAGACCGGATTGATGACCACCTCCATGGACTGCTGTTTGCCTTTGAGCAGCAAACGCATCACCTGGGTCACGGGTCCTTCACCGAAACTCGCCCGGTCCTCATACTTGACGGGAACAAGAGCGATGGCCCGCTTGGAGGCCAGGGAGAGAATGGTTGCTGACAATTGCCTGCCAATAGGGGATTCTCGGGTCAGCATCACATCGTTGATAACGGCAGCCACGGCGGGTGACAGATCAGGAGGCTGACGGTAGTAGATGATATCGCCTTGGTACTGGGAGTCTCCATAATTGCGGAAGGCATGACAAAGCATCACTGCAATCAGCCCGATAGCAGCCAAGAGTACCAAGACGCCCGTCAAGAGTGCGATCCGCGCCCGCCTGGTCTGGTCAGCGTGCCAGCGCTCGTACTGCGGACGCTCCTGCCCGACAATACGGTCACGTGCCGGCTGAGAATCGGTCCTGACCACCGAGGAAGTCCTCCCCGCATCGAAGAGCACCACCAAATCCAGATGCTGGCCCGGCTCGATGCTGTCTGCGGAGAATCGGATACGGCTGTCATCCACCACATCGTAGGAACCCCTGCCAGCGAAGTGCAGCCAGGCCTTCGCGTCCTTGCCCTTCTCCGTTCCTGTCTGCTTGGGCAGCTTGACATTGGCGTTCACATGCTCAACGGGAATCTGGTTGGTGTCGCCCACGGGCTCCCATTGGAATTCGGCCACATCGGGATGGGCAGTGGTGACCCCGTGGAAGGTCATGTCGATGCGGAAGCGCCGACCTGAATCCTTGGCAGTCTGTGGAATGTTCCAGCCCAGCTCCACCTGGCATTGATTGCCCAGATCGCCGCAGGCGGACCCTTGGCCCGCATCGCCCGGCTTGTAGGATTTCAGCTTCCAATCCGAGACCATGCCCATATACCAGGTGCCAGCCCAGTTCTTGTCCCAGTCGTGAATGTACTTGACATCATCAGGATACTTTAGCGGGTTGGTCTGCCTGTATGTGGAGCCATTAGTCAGGTCAGTCACGCTTACGTCGCTTATGCCGGTCAGCCGGTCAGGCTTGATCTGATAGCGCTGGTAGAGCTCCCGCCAAGGGCGTTTTTTGCCGTGGTCGTCCTCGCGGGAATTCATGGTGACAGTCAGGGTCTGACTGATACGCAAATCCCCATTATCCAGGACCTGGACATCATAATCCACCGAATCGTATACCAGGTCGGGACGATTCCTGTTGGAGATATACAGGACAGCGAGGCACGTCACCAAGGCTGCCACCAGAGCCAGCGCCAAGGCCCCGAGAAAGCGTGAGGTGCTCCAAGAGGGATGGCCCGAGGAGGGATGATTCGAGGCCGCCTTCCCGGAGGAGGCTGCTGGGGCGTTCACTGTCCGAAGTCCACAACTGGCGCCTGACGGCTGCCCTCGTCGGCTTGGAAGTACTGGGCCTGACGAAAGTGGAAGAGGGATGCGATGATGTTTGAGGGGACCGTCTCGATGCGGGTGTTGAACTTCTGAACCACATCATTGTAGAACTGCCTGGCGTAGGCGATCTTGTCCTCCAGGTCCTTGAGCTGACGCTGCAAGTCCAGGAAGTTCTGGTTGGCCTTGAGCTCAGGGTAGGCCTCCGCCCGAGCCATCAGAGTGACCAAGGATTGACCCAGCCGCTGCTCAGCATCAGCACGGGCCTGCATCTGGTCTCCGCCAGCCGTCTGGGCCTGGGCCTGGGCCACGTCGGCGCGGGCTTTGGTCACCTCCTCCAAGACAGTGGACTCGTGTGAGGCGTAGCCCTTGACCGTCTGGACCAGGTTGGGCACCAGGTCGGCACGCTGCTTGAGCTGGACGTCGATCTGGGCCCAGCCATTGGCGACCCGGTTGCGCAGGTTGACCAGACCGTTGTAGATACCGATTCCCCAGATGACCAGCAACACGACCAGCAAAACGATGATGATGAGCACGATCATTGAAACGGACATGCCATCATTCTCTCACTAAATTCAGAAGAGACAAAAACGGGGACCCCGTCCAATGGAACGGGGTCCCCGCATCAGTGGGAATCAGTCCTCACTGTCGAAGGGATCGAAGTCCCTGCGTACGCGGCGACGGGGACGCTCTGAGCGCTCCTCCCGGTCGGCCCGGTACTCGTCGTAGTGCTCGTCGGCAGCGTAGCGCGGATTCTCCCTGCGGCCACGATAGCCGCCACGTCCGGAAGAGCGACGCTCATGACGACCGCCGCGGTCGCCACGGCCACGACGCTCGTCACGGCCACGGCCGCCACGATCCTCGTCATCATCGCGGGAGACCCGGCGACGATCACGGCGGGAGCTGCGGTCCTCGTCCTCGAACCAGTCTCCGTTATCCTCATAGTCGCGGCCGCGGCTCTGACGACGGTGCCGGGGACGGTCCTCCTGGTCCTCGTCGTCGTAGTAGCGATCATCACGCTCGGAACGGGAACGGCGCGGGGCCTCATACCGATCCTCGCGGTCGGAGGAACGGCTGCGGCGATCACGACGATCACGGTCACCACGTCCGCCGCGCTCACGACGGTCGCCACCACGGTCACGACGATCTCCACGACCACCGCGCTCACGGCCGCCTGCAGACTCCTGATCCTCGAAGCCGGGGATGGCCAGGGAGATCTTGCCGCGGTCGTCCACACCCTGGACGATGACCTCGACGGTGTCGCCCTCCTTGAGGACGTCCTCCACGGAGTCGATGCGCTCGCCGTTGGCCAGGTTGCGGATCTGCGAGATGTGCAGAAGCCCGTCAGTGCCGGGGGTCAGGTTGACGAAGGCGCCGAAGCTGGTGATCTTGACCACCTTGCCGTTGAAGGTCTCCCCCGCCTCGGGCACGTGCGGGTTGGCGATCTGGTCGATGACCTCCTTGGCCTTGGCCGCTGCCTCGCCGCCCTCGGAGGCGATGTAGACCGTGCCGTCGTCCTCGATGGAGACATCGGCGCCGGTGTCCTCCTGGATCTGGTTGATCATCTTGCCCTTGGGTCCGATGACCTCGCCGATCTTGTCGACAGGGACCTGGGTGGTGATGATGCGCGGCGCATAGGGGCTCATCTCGGCAGGCCCGTCGATGCACTCGTTGATCACGTCCAGGATGGTGGCCCGGGCTTCCTTGGCCTGCTGCAGGGCGGCGGCCAGGATGTCGGCGGGGATGCCGTCCAGCTTGGTGTCCAGCTGCAGGGAGGTGATGAACTCGGAGGTGCCGGCCACCTTGAAGTCCATGTCGCCGAAGGCATCCTCGGCGCCCAGAATGTCGGTCAGTGTCTTGTAGGTGGGCCGACCGTCGACCTCGCCTGTGACCAGGCCCATGGCGATGCCCGCCACAGGGGCCTTCAGGGGCACGCCGGCAGCCAACAGGGACAGGGTGGAGGCGCAGACGGAGCCCATGGAGGTGGACCCGTTGGAGCCGATCGCCTCGGAGACCTGACGGATGGCGTAAGGGAACTCCTCGCGGCTGGGCAGAACTGGGATCAGAGCGCGCTCGGCCAGGTTGCCATGGCCCACCTCGCGGCGCTTGGGCGAACCCACGCGGCCGGTCTCGCCGGTCGAATAGGGCGGCATCTCGTAGTTGTGCATGTAGCGCTTGGTGGTGGGACCGGACAGGGCGTCGATGGTCTGCTCCATCTTCAGCATGTTCAGGGTGGTGACGCCCAGCACCTGGGTCTCGCCGCGCTGGAAGAGGGCTGAGCCATGCACGCGAGGCACCACGTCCACCTCGGCGGACAGGGTGCGGATGTCGCGCAGGCCGCGGCCGTCGATGCGATAGTCCTGGGTCAGGATGCGACGGCGGACAATCTGGCGCTGGAGCTCCTTGAAGGCGTTGCCCAGCTCCTTGTCCTTCTCAGCCTCGTCCATGTCGGTGAACTCGTCAGCCAGAGCCTCGCGGACCTTCTCCTTGATCTCGTGGATGCGCTCCTGGCGGGGCAGCTTTTCCGCGATGGAGAGGGCCTGGTCCAGGTCGGCATGAGCCACCTGGTCGATGCGAGCGTAAAGCTCGTCAGTGTACTCGGGGAAGAGCTGGAAGTCCTTGGTGGGCTTGGCGGCCTTGGCCTTGAGCTCGCTCTGGGCCTCGCACAGAACCTTGATGAAGGGCTTGGCGGCCTCAAGACCCTGAGCAACCACCTCTTCGTCGGGCTTGATCTGGCCCTCGTCATAGATCAGGCTCCAGGCATTCTTGCCGGCGCCCGCCTCGATCATGGCGATGGCAACATCCCCGCCCTCGACCACACGACCGGCCACGACCAGCTCGAAGACGGCGCGCTCGCGCTCGCTCCAGCGGGGGAAGGCCACCCACTGGCCATCGATCAGGGCCAGGCGCAGACCCGAGACCGGCCCCTCGAAGGGCAGCCCGGAAATCAGAGTGGAGGCGGAGGCCGCGTTCAGGGCCAGCACGTCGTAGGCATCCTCGGGGTTGACGGCCAGGATGGTCTCCACAACCTGGACCTCGTTGCGCAGGGTGTGCGGGAAGAGGGGGCGCAGGGGGCGGTCGATCAACCGGCAGGCCAGGATGGCCTCGTTGGAGGGCCGACCCTCACGGCGGAAGAAGGAGCCGGGGATCTTGCCCGCGGCGTACATCTTTTCCTCCACATCAACGGTCAGCGGGAAGAAATCGTAGTTCTCCTTGGGGCTGGACCCGGCGGTGGTGGTGGACAGCACCATGGAATCGTCATCAAGATAGGCGGCTACTGCCCCATCCGCCTGCTGGGCGAGACGACCCGTCTCGAAGCGCACCGTGCGCTTGCCATATGATCCGTTATCGATCGTGGCTTCTACAGCCGTGATTTCGGGACCCTCCATAGGGTTCCTCCTTTTGTTTACTGCTTGTTTACTACCTGATGTCAGGATGCTCGGCATCAATTAGCTGCCGGAGATCCTTGTACTTCGGTCTGGCCCTGCCGAACCCCATGTCCGGCCATCTTCATGCCTTACGGACCAACCTTGCATTTGGATTCGGCACCATCTTCTGCAACCCCATCCCGGGGTTGACGGTGCCTGGTTCAGTCATGCAAAAGCGCCCGAGCGCTAGGCCCGGGCGAAAGCATGCATGTCAGTGGCGCAGTCCAAGACGCTCCACCAGGGAACGATAGCGGTTGATATCCACCTTCTTGAGGTAATCCAGCAACCGGCGACGATGGCCAACCATGAGCAGCAGGCCGCGACGCGAATGATGGTCGTGCTGATGCTGCTTGAGGTGCTCGGTCAGGTCGGAGATGCGCTTGCTCAGCAGAGCCACCTGGACCTCGGGGGAACCGGTGTCACCCTCGTGGGTCGCGTATTCCTTGACGATTGCCTGCTTCTGCTCACTCGTAAGAGCCACGGCTCCTCCTCTTGCATTCTTCCGTTACGCGGTGCACCAGCCCTATGCTGAAGCGCTCTCGATCCGCGGGCGAAACACGCCAAAAGTCCATTATACACATTTTGCGGACCAAGCGAACAGTGACGGAATCAACAAAGTGGAGGAAAGCGCAGCGAAAATTGGATTGGCGCCAATGAGAAATGAGTCACTTCACTCCGATGTAGCGAAAATGTCGCACTGTGTTGCACGAACCGACTGTGTTTTTCCGTGTAGTCCTACCATAGGTTGTTAAAGAAGTTGAAGGAATGTAACTTCATTCATCCACCAAAGAGGGCACCTAATGAAACAATCCGAGCAGAACTCCATCGAATCAGGAAATACCATTCTTCCTTTGGGATCCGTGGTAAAAACCAGAAGAGACCCGGGTACCCTGCTGGTTATCATCGCCCGCGCTCCGTTGACAGTCATGCATGGAACAACGGGTTACTTTGACTATGGTGCCGTACAATTCCCGTATGGCATGACTGATCCGGCCAAGATCGTTTTCTTCAACAGCCAAGACGTGACGGAAATAGTGTTCATGGGATATATCAACGCCGAGGAACGATCCTATGAACGAAGGTTTGATGAAGTCACCAAATCAACCTCCTACCCCCACCTTCATCTCTGATTCAGTCACCGGTCACATAGGACATACTCGATAAAAAGGATAGAGGGGAGAAGACCAAAAACGACCTTGACGGATGCGTTAATGAAGCAACCGCCTAGGCTATGCAACTGAGCACGTTGAACCGCTCTTTCATGGTCGGCGATTTTCTTTCTGGCGGTTTTGAATCATTGAGCGGCATTGCTGATCCCTTCGGCACATACTGACAACAGGCAGCTACCCAAGATGCTATGGCTCATGGCCTGATCACTGCCTCTGGTGGTGTTATCGGTGCTGCAGTAGGAGCCGCCCGTGGAACAGGTACGATTGTAGGAGCTGGAATTGGTTTAGTCGTAGGATACCTCGGTGCAGTAGCCGGCAACACTTTTACGACAATTCCGTCAATCGCAGGAACGGAGATGACATGTGGGGCCACATTAAGGACAATCTATGGTAGCTTTCCCGCTGTCTCCTGCATTGCCATGTGCGCGGCTCGGATTGAAATCAGGAATGATATCAGGGGATGCATACTGATGCTGTACCTATTGATAGATGTCCTATTAGGCTCTCCGGCGATACTGGTCTGGTTGTTTGTGTTGATGTCGTTCAATGCGTGGAGGTCGAGGCGGCTGATGGACCACGTCCTGGCGCCCTACCTCCTGGCGCGGGGCCTGTGCCTGCAGACCTTCCAGGGGCATGTGTGGCGGCGGCGCGGCAGGATCGGCCGGCCCCGGCCCGGGCAGGTCCTGCCCCTGGGCTCGCTGGTCGTCCTGGCCGACGGGCCTGCCACCGTATCCGGGGCCTACAGAGGCACCGGATGGTTCGACGGTCTGGGAGAGGACGGGCTAGTGGTCCGCCTGGTCGGCCAGTATGTGCAGCCACCCGAACAGACCACCGGGTCATCCGGTCCATGGTACGCGGGCAGGATCTGCTCCGTGGGCGGCCTTGCCTGCGGACCCGGCGTAGTTCCCGGGGGCGACGCCCCCCTGCCCGAGGTCGGCGTCGGCCACACCCCCGACCCCGACCTGGTCATCTTCACCCAGGACCAGGTCAGCCTTCTGGCCTGGAAGGGACCCGACAACCCCGTCACCAGGCTCCTGCGCGCCCGCCAGGTCCGTGCCCTCGCCCGCGACCACCGGCGGGAGGACCAGGTTCGCCGCCGGGCACGGCCGACACCGAGCTGGCACGCCAGCCGCCCCGCATGGTGGCGCTACGAAGCCATCGGCTTCCTGCCCGACCGGTTCACCCGCGTCTACTGGGACCGCGTCCGCAACCAGCCCGTTAAGGCCCCCATGCGCTACCGGACCCCGGAAGCCAGGGAATACAACAGAAGACACTACTCTGTCCCCTTATCCATCGTCGCGCTGATCGTCATCATCTTCATATCCGCCTTAAAAATAGCCCGCGCATGGCACCGCTACGAACCGTACCATCCACTCCAGGGCGGCGATGTCCTCCTGGGCATGCCCCGACGGACCACAGCGATCGTCAGCTGCGTCCTAGGCCTCGCCATCGGCGTCGGCGCATGGGTTTGGGCCACCCACCGGCAATTCCCCCAACACCAAATGACCCCGGCCAGCAGCCGCGAACTCCAAATCGCCCTCGACAACTACTGGATCGGCATGCGATACATCACAGGAACTACCATCCCCTACACCATGCATGTCCTCGGCTACAGCGTTTACATCCTGGTGCCGCTCATGTTCCTCACTGATTTCTTCACCCTTCCCGAATGGGTCCATACCCTCATGGGCTGGCCCTTGGTCGCTCTGTTTGTGACCTGCGGGAGCCTAATCATCATAGATACCTCCTACGCCGAGCGGATAGCCAAACGCCTGGATCGGGAATTAGCCGAGTAAAGCCCATATGCATCAGCCCCCTCCCCCGCGGTCAATTGCGCTTTGGTCTTACGTTCGCACCTCTTGACAGCGTGCGGACAGGAATCAACCCAAAACCACAACTGACAGTTACCGACACCCATCGTGCAGCATATTCTGGTAAATTCAGCGATCCTATGATTCATGCCGCGGTGATGAGGCCTCCGAAGAGGACGATGGCGATGGCAATCAGTTCAATGATGAAGAACATGGACAGTGCCGACCAGCTGTGAGTCAGCGTGTTCCAGGGGGAATCCTTGCGCACGCAGACCAGGATGGCCACAAAAATAACGGCAAAGACGGCCACGCCCAGCCCGGCCGCGATGATGCCCAAGTTGGCCGCGTTGGCCAGGATGGCCTGATGCTGGTAGACCACAAAGGTGCTGTACCAGAAGTTCATCTTGAGCAGACAGAGGCCGGCGATCAGCTGTTCGGCAGCCAGGCCCAGCACGAAGACCACCCGCCAGAACCAGGAGGACGACTCGATGATGGACATGCCGATGCCCATAAAGGTCAGCACAGTCACGGTCCAGGCAATCAGGGCAATGCCGCGCGGATCCAGAACCGAGGCATAGTGGAGCACGCCCTGCGTATGGTTGATGGCCAGCGAGCGCCCATATCCATAAGGAATGACGATGGCCAGGAGGATCGCCAGCGCAAAGACCACCCAGCGGACCGGGCGGGCACGGCGCTGCTCGATCTCAGCCAGAGAGTATTCAGAGTCCGGAATGGTCGCCTCAGGATGAGCCGAAACCTTGTTCACTGCGGTCGCCTCATCCGGATGCGGTTGCACGACTGCGGAATCCGTTGCATCGCTTCTGCCGGATTCCGCGCCATCCGCATCGTCGAATTGCTCCATCGGCGACCACACCTCCAAGTCCGCTGCTCGTGGACACATCGCCTACAAGCTTATACCGGGCGGCGCACCCGCGCCCAGGAATGCAAAAGGTCAATTCGCAGGCACTCGGCATCCAGGCAATGGCAGATAAATGGAGTCATCCTGAAAGCGACACAGCCCACCCACCCAGAAGCGGGGAACACCTGATTTCGGCGATCAAAAATGCTGCAGACCTAGACTCATCCCCCACGCATCCGATGAGCACCCGGGCCGCGTCTTCTGACCAGCCGATCATGCTCATCTGAAAACCATGACGATCCGTGTTCAAACACCCTGCTAGTCATCTACCGCTAGTCATATACAAAGCAGACAAAACCCTCAATCAGGGCACACCAATGCGATTACTCCGGCTGGAGAGAATCAAACACTCATGTACGGACTATGAAGCGGTTATGGATTCTCCCCGGCACTCTAATAGCGACTCTTTTGCCGATTGCAGCGGCATATGGGAGCTTGGTGGATGAATCAGTCGAACTGCCTGATGCCGATGACATCACGGAAACTCACATACTCGTCACCGGGACCGCAGCCTGTACCGTAATTTGTACCGTAGTATACGCGATCCGACTGGATCATTCTCCTATCCTCATCATCCAACGAATCCCAGACCCGGCGCTCGGCTTCATCCATTTTCTCGGTGATGGGATGCCTAGACGCATAACTGTCGATCAGATCCTGAGGGATGTTGTCATGAGTGGTACAGGCCTTATCCTTGGTTGCCATTTCTCTCATGAAATCCTCATCCATGGTTATTCATCTCCTCTCATCTTTGCGAATCTGCAGGGCATCCATCCGATGTCCCACAGGATCATCCCCGCGCCTGCTGGGGACACAGAGCATTCTCATTTTTGGCCGAACAGACGGCTGGACCATCCCCAGAGAATCAAACACTCATGTACGAACTATGAAGCGGTTATGGACTCTCCCCCAGCGCTCCAGTGGCGATTCTCTTGCTGATTACAACAGCATACAGGAATCCGGGGATGAATCAGTCGAACTGCCTGATGCCGAGGACATCGTAGAAACTCACCTTGGTGTCGCCGCCGAAGCCAGCACCATAGTTTGTCCCATAGTATGTACGATCCGACTGGATCATTCGCCTGTCCTCATCATCCAGCGAATCCCAGACTCTGCGCTCTGCATCATCCATGTCATCAGTAATGGGATACTTCGAAGTATAGTCATCAATCCTCTTCTGGGGAATATGGTCATAAGTGCTACAGGCCTTATCCTTGGTTGCCATTTTTCTCATGAAATCCTCGTCCACAGCCATTCATCTCCTCTCATCTTTGCGAACATGAGTGCATCCATCCGATTTCCCTGCAGGATTGTCCCCACGGATGCCAAGGGGCACTTTCCTACTGCCGCACCAGCCACACCGCCAATGGGATTATCCCCGCATATGCAGGGAGCGCACAGCATTCTCGTCCTTGGCCGAATAGACAGCCGGATCATCTCCAGAGAATCAAACAATCCTCTTCAAACCATACTCATGTTCAAACCATGAAGTGGTTATGGATTCTTCGCCGACACTCCTAATAGTGATTCTTTTACTGATTGAAACAGTATGTCGGAGCCCGGGAATGAACTAGTCGAATCGCCTTATACCGATAACTTCATAGAAATTCACCTCTGCTTTGCCGCCGCCGCAGCCTGTACCGTAGTATATGCGATCCTATTGGATCATTCTCCTGTCCGCATCATCCAGCGAATCCCAGACCAGGCGTTCGGTTTCACCCATTTCTCGATGAGGGGACGTCTCGACGGATAGCCATCGATCAGATCCTCATGAATGTTGTCATGACAGGTACAGGCACAATCCCTGGATGCCCTTTCTCTCATGAAATCCTCAAGTATTTTCTGATCGCCTCCTCTCATATTGGTGAACCGGAGGGCATCCATTAGATGTTCTTTAAGATCATCCCCGAGGATGCAGGGAACACGCTCGATGTGGTCGAGCAGCAACTTCTCCGTCAGGATCATCCCCGCAGATGCAGGGAGCACGCGGACGTGTTGAGTCCCATCTCGTTTGACCCGGGATCATCCCCGCGGATACGGGGAGCACGAAAACGAGAACGCCCGTCTGACTTGTGAAGCCGGATCATCCCCGCAGATGCGGGGAGCACGACGTCTTGCTTTCCTTGCTTTGCTTGCCGGCAGGATCATCCCCGCAGATGCGGGGAGCACGATGGCCTCATATTACGGGGATATTCCCGACGAGGATCATCCCCGCAGATGCGGGGAGCACCCCGCGCCCTTGACATCCATCGCATCCTCCGTGGGATCATCCCCGCAGATGCGGGGAGCACTAGCCGCTGGTGGCGATGCCGCTGACCGGCAGCGGATCATCCCCGCAGATACGGGGAGCACACCGGGCTGACCTCGCCCCTCGAATCCTGCATGGGATCATCCCCGCAGATGCGGGGAGCACATCTACAGGCAAGCCGACGACTCAATCCGGTGCGGATCATCCCCGCAGATGCGGGGAGCACCGCAGGATCCTTGATCCGGTTCGTCTCAAGACGGGATCATCCCCGCAGATGCGGGGAGCACCGAAGCCTGGACCAGGGCACGGCCGACCGGCCAGGATCATCCCCGCAGATGCGGGGAGCACCCAGGCTCCGCCTGCTCGCCCGGCCGGTGCAAGGGATCATCCCCGCAGATGCGGGGAGCACGAATTGAACTTCAGCCCGAATACGCCAGTTGAGGGATCATCCCCGCAGATGCGGGGAGCACGATAGCGTGTTTCGCGGATGAATGTCGGAAAAAGGATCATCCCCGCAGATGCGGGGAGCACCATACCCCTTGCATCCAGGCTGAACAAAGACAAGGATCATCCCCTCAGATGCGGGGAGCACTAATTCAGACCGTAATTCTCATTCTGCTTGTCGGGATCATCCCCGCAGATGCGGGGAGCACAGGTAGGCGGACACGTTCAGGTTCCCTTCGGCGGGATCATCCCCGCAGATGCGGGGAGCACCAGTCGCAGGCCGCAAGGAAGGGACGCGGCAAGGGATCATCCCCGCAGATGCGGGGAGCACACGGTCCAATCGGAAGCTACCCCATCAGATTCAGGATCATCCCCGCAGATGCGGGGAGCACACTGGCAAGAAGGTTCCCGGACTCGCAAAGCAGGGATCATCCCCGCAGATGCGGGGAGCACGTTCGGCTGTCAGGCCGGTCTGGGTCGGGGCGGGGATCATCCCCGCAGATGCGGGGAGCACCATGTCTGCTCGTCGGCTTGAGTCCCAGTCGAAGGATCATCCCCGCAGATGCGGGGAGCACCATAGCTTACACATGTTTTAGGGATACTACACAGGATCATCCCCGCAGATGCGGGGAGCACTCCCTGGCGTCCTTGAGCTTCTTCTTGACCTCGGGATCATCCCCGCAGATGCGGGGAGCACCATGGATGTGAGCCGCCTGCTCACCCGCAGGGGGGGGGGGATCATCCCCGCAGATGCGGGGAGCACAGAGTAAGGGGCCTGAACAGCCGTTTCATGTCCGGATCATCCCCGCAGATGCGGGGAGCACGCTGGAGGCCAACAAGCAGTCGGGCAGCCAGTAGGATCATCCCCGCAGATGCGGGGAGCACTCGCCCTTGGGTCCTGCCGGCCCTTTAAGCGTAGGATCATCCCCGCAGATGCGGGGAGCACAGGTCGGCCCCCTGCTCCCATGCGGCGATGGCGGGATCATCCCCGCAGATGCGGGGAGCACAGGTGTCCCATAGTGCCAGGTCTACGGGCATAGGGATCATCCCCGCAGATGCGGGGAGCACTTGACGCAGAGGGACTACTTCAGCAGCTGGCGCGGATCATCCCCGCAGATGCGGGGAGCACTCCACAGCCCGTCAAGGGTGATGAGAGACAAAGGGATCATCCCCGCAGATGCGGGGAGCACTACCGCGGCAGACCACGCAGCCCACCGCCGCCGGATCATCCCCGCAGATGCGGGGAGCACCTTATGGACCCTGCCATCGGCGTGCGCATGTGGGGATCATCCCCGCAGATGCGGGGAGCACCCGGATGTGAGCGGGGTGTTTGCTTATCTGGGAGGATCATCCCCGCAGATACGGGGAGCACGTCAGCAGGGTAGGTTTCCAAAGGCACGTCGTAGGATCATCCCCGCAGATGCGGGGAGCACGACGCGTTGTCCAGCTGGGCTCTGAGCCTCTGAGGATCATCCCCGCAGATGCGGGGAGCACAGACACTTGCACCAGTACACCCCTACTACATGAGGATCATCCCCGCAGATGCGGGGAGCACTGGCTCCTCTGGTATATTGCCCAATTGACGGCCGGATCATCCCCGCAGATGCGGGGAGCACAGGGTCTCCATGGCTGCGTTGGCATAGCCCTCGGGATCATCCCCGCAGATGCGGGGAGCACCGGTTGCTGACCGGCAGGCCCAAGCGGAACCCGGGATCATCCCCGCAGATGCGGGGAGCACATGTTCATAAAGTCTATGATCTGCTGTTCCGCAGGATCATCCCCGCAGATGCGGGGAGCACGTATCCTCTGCTGTCTTCACATCCGGCGTATCAGGATCATCCCCGCAGATGCGGGGAGCACCCAGCTAAAGCCGGTCGTGCAGTCGGTATCAGGGGATCATCCCCGCAGATGCGGGGAGCACCTTGATCAGGGAGGTCTCCACAGCCCCGCCGAAGGATCATCCCCGCAGATGCGGGGAGCACAATCCGCACGAAATAAGTAACGTCAGACGACAAGGATCATCCCCGCAGATGCGGGGAGCACGAGCGATAAGGGCAAGATCAAGGTTTTCAGTGTGGATCATCCCCGCAGATGCGGGGAGCACTTGGGCGGCATCGTCCAGAGCTCTGAAAACTGGGGATCATCCCCGCAGATGCGGGGAGCACGGGGCACGGGCCGGGACTTGCCGGACTTGGGGGGGATCATCCCCGCAGATGCGGGGAGCACTCTTTTTGAAGTTTTGTAATGCTTTCCAGATTAGGATCATCCCCGCAGATGCGGGGAGCACTTGATGTACTTGTCGATGAAGTTGCGCTCGAAGGGATCATCCCCGCAGATGCGGGGAGCACCACATGGCTGGCCTGGTTGCCTTTCAGGCCGAAGGATCATCCCCGCAGATGCGGGGAGCACCTTGTCGCAGATGAGCAGCCCGTCCAGATCCCAGGATCATCCCCGCAGATGCGGGGAGCACGATGTCCGACATCGGCTGGATGGATCGGGCTAGGGATCATCCCCGCAGATGCGGGGAGCACAGCGTTCCCGTGCGGGTCGTAATTTTTATGAAAGGATCATCCCCGCAGATGCGGGGAGCACGATGAGCCGCTCGTGCGCATCCCGCTTCCGTCGGGATCATCCCCGCAGATGCGGGGAGCACGCGAGCGCCAAATTTGACGTGCTCGATGCGCCGGGATCATCCCCGCAGATGCGGGGAGCACTTATTTTGAGAAGCGTTTTGGGCAGAAGATCCAGGATCATCCCCGCAGATGCGGGGAGCACCTGCTGGTGAACCTGCGGCAGGACGAGGCGCATGGATCATCCCCGCAGATGCGGGGAGCACCTATCCTAGCGTTGGTGTCGTCGAATCTCGCACGGATCATCCCCGCAGATGCGGGGAGCACCTGGTGCATAGGGAGGCCATCGGCGTGAACCCGGGATCATCCCCGCAGATGCGGGGAGCACCCTTTGACCACTGCGCCGCTGTCCATGACGGCCGGATCATCCCCGCAGATGCGGGGAGCACAATTCATCTCTAAGAATGCTTGAATACATGCCGGGATCATCCCCGCAGATGCGGGGAGCACTGTGTTCCCTCTTGTGCCCTATCCCTGATCCAGGGATCATCCCCGCAGATGCGGGGAGCACGATACGACCTGTACGATATCACCGCGCGTCACGGGATCATCCCCGCAGATGCGGGGAGCACTCTCTGCTTTTGAATGCACTCGGTTTCCCCAAGGGATCATCCCCGCAGATGCGGGGAGCACCCCTACCGGGAGACTACGAACAATGTGTGGACAGGATCATCCCCGCAGATGCGGGGAGCACGGGTCTTCTTTGCTTTGCGGATCATCTTCAATGGGATCATCCCCGCAGATGCGGGGAGCACTCGGAGTCTGAGGCGGGGATGTAGGAGGGGTGGGGATCATCCCCGCAGATGCGGGGAGCACGTAACAATAAAGCCCCGGCGCAATTCCGGGGCTGGATCATCCCCGCAGATGCGGGGAGCACCCTTGGCCATACTGCTGGCATAGCCGTTTGAAGGGATCATCCCCGCAGATGCGGGGAGCACGGGCTTGTAGACCCGTTTAAAAGCGTTGGCGTAGGATCATCCCCGCAGATGCGGGGAGCACGCCGGCAAGAAAGGCGGGCCCGGCAGCGGACCAGGATCATCCCCGCAGATGCGGGGAGCACTTATACCGCGTGCTCGGCTTGATCGGGAGCGTGGGATCATCCCCGCAGATGCGGGGAGCACGCGTCCCCATACCACCAGTTGACGTCCACGGCGGGATCATCCCCGCAGATGCGGGGAGCACCGCGTCCGGCTTGAGGTCCAAGGGCAGCCTATAGGATCATCCCCGCAGATGCGGGGAGCACTGGAAAATGTTCGCCCAGCCTCGAACCTCACGGGGATCATCCCCGCAGATGCGGGGAGCACGGGCTGAAGTCCAAATTTGTTACGAACCCAGGGGGATCATCCCCGCAGATGCGGGGAGCACGCGGCAATCTGAATTTGTTGAAGGAACGGCCTGGGATCATCCCCGCAGATGCGGGGAGCACATCATATGGTTCAGGCGGACCGAACGGCAGAAAGGATCATCCCCGCAGATGCGGGGAGCACTTTACTTTTTGTTTATAGCGCTGTATTTACTAAGGATCATCCCCGCAGATGCGGGGAGCACTGGTATAATACACGATTCACGCCACACAAGACGGGATCATCCCCGCAGATGCGGGGAGCACACTTCTGCAAACGAATTTGAAAATCGGGCTTGCGGATCATCCCCGCAGATGCGGGGAGCACCGTGGGCCACGGGAGTGGCGATGCCGATCACGGGGATCATCCCCGCAGATGCGGGGAGCACTGGTCTCCTCTGTGGTGTCTTCATCTGCCATGGGGATCATCCCCGCAGATGCGGGGAGCACGTGACCCGATCGCGGAGTACTGGCGCGGAGAAAGGATCATCCCCGCAGATGCGGGGAGCACTATGCGGATGGTGTCTCGCCCCATGGGTGACTAGGATCATCCCCGCAGATGCGGGGAGCACACAGGCATGTGCCGAAATCATGGATAAAGTCTGGGATCATCCCCGCAGATGCGGGGAGCACGTTGCCGAACTTATCTCATACATGGTAATCAAGGGATCATCCCCGCAGATGCGGGGAGCACTTCATTCTTTGTATATGATGTTCCGCTGTCGGCGGATCATCCCCGCAGATGCGGGGAGCACGACCCGTCAACTGTTGCGCTAACATGTCCAAAATGGATCATCCCCGCAGATGCGGGGAGCACACTTAGAAATCCTTGCAATCCCAACAATATAATAGACAAGATCTCTAATTTTTAATGAGTTTGCATTTCAAACCCTCTCTATTTCCGTCTCAGCCGCTGCAATTCAGACCATCTACACTGAGCTCCTTAGCCATGCACTCACCCAGTAATCAGCGCTCAGCACTCATCGGTAAAGCTCATCTGAAAAGTACACAGGTCCGGTTGCGCTCAGCTGGAACGCGAGCGACGGAACCTTGCCGCACGTCTGTACTTGCTGGCATTGCTCCAACCAGTCCGACGGTATCGGTTTCCACCACCTGCAGATCTGCCATCGCCACCATCAGCAGGCTTCTCCATAAGAGCCAATCCTTCACAGTCAACTGGGTTCCAATCCGAGCGATGCACCTTGAAACTCAGATGCTGCTCATTGCGGGCTGAATAGACCATAATGGCCTTTCCGGTTCGGATTTGCCTTGTGATGCGTTCCCAAAGCCGGTCCCGGACCCTAGCGGTGACATGACCAACGAAAACTCCAGAAGCTATCTCTAGGAGCCATCGGGTCAAATCCCCGCGCAGACCCACCGGGCATGCCGTCAAAACGACGACCACCATCAGCTCATCTCCTCCTCTTCACCTGCATAGGATCTCCCGGCTGGGACGCCGCCGACCTTCTCATCCCAGAACTCCAAGGTCCCACCATCTTCATCGGAAGAGGAAGAAACAGGTGCCCCAAGCAGCCGTGGAATATCGCGAGCCATCCGTCGCATGAGCGAGAGGTCATAGACAGCATCACGCATGGCATGCCGGGTAGCCGACCCGATGTCATCAGGTTGCTTTGCAGCAGTTTTAAAAGCTACAGGAATCGATATCTCGGCCTTGTACAGATCTGCCACGTCATAGACAAAGGAACGCTCATGGCCTACATGGACGAAACCCAAACCTGGCGAACATCCAAGCGCTACGATCACCGAGTGAGCGATTCCGTACAAGCAGGTATGAGCAGCTGACAGAGCCTTGTTGATCTCATTGCCGGCATCGAAATCCTCATGATCATAGGTTCGCTTATCCCAAGCTACGCCAGTCAGTTCCGACCAGTGACGGTAGACCTGTCGAACTCGGGCACCTTCACGCCCACGCAGCTGCTGCATGGTACAAGAGCTGACATCTTCGTTAAGGAAGCGCATCTGATACATGGCCCTCGCCACAGCCAAACGCTTACGGGTGTTGGATACCAAAGCCGCCTGCCTTTGTAGGAGGTCAGCCGAGTGCGTCAGAGGACGGCCAAACGCGTACATCCTCACACCGCGCTCCCCCACCCATACCACGCTGGCACCGTTGTCACCGATAACCACCATGGCTTGATGACTGACGGTGGTACCGGGACCCAGCATGAGCACACCTAGATTGGCGGCAGGCAGCCGTATAGTCCCGGTATCTCTGGTGACCGCTATGGCATTGTCCTCGCGGGTGATAACGCAGTGCTCGAAATAAGCGAACGAAAGCCTATCCTCGGCCCGCACCAGATCACCCAATTCAGGAGGGGGACTGCCGGGAATCTCAGTTCTCCCGGCAGAACCTTTGGACTGGTCCCTAGTCATCGGATCGGAGCCACCGTCAACAACCCGCAGCCGAAGCTCTTGGCCCTGCCGATGCCCTGCCTTAGGCAACGTTGAAAAGCTTGCGCATCGGTGACACGGAGCTGTCCATCAAACTGGGCTGTAACCAAGGTGACTTTGCTGCCTCCATGGTCGAACTGCTCCTTGCGGCGCTGGGAAACAAGGCAGGACGGCCCATGGCTCTCATCCGAGCTGCCCAGGAGGACAAACCCGTTGCGTTCACTGTGCTTCTCCAGCCAAGATAACTGATAATCCGCAGTGACATGACCCATCACCTTGCCGACTACTGCATGATTGGACCGCCGCCCCTTGTCGACATAGACCTGTCTGGCAGGATTGGCCCGGAGCCTGAAGGCCCACTCCTGTCCCTTGGCTATATGCGTGATCAAGGGCTCGTAGTCCTTCACCTCCCACTCAGCATGGGTCGGCCAACCAGCCTGCTCAACGATATGGGTGAAGTCAGGACGCTCGGGACTCACCACATAGAGCCAGGTCGAATCTCCGTCACGGGAGAAATCCAATCGCCACAGGATGCGTCCTCCATCGCCACTGCGTACAGCACCCGGGGGGAAGGACTTCTCCACGGCGGCATGAAGCCGGTAAGGCGAGGCAATCAGTTGCTTGGCCGCATACCGCGCAGTATTCAGCGGCATTCTGGATATATACATGCTTGCCTCCTAGAAGAACGACATGGGATCATGATCCGGAACGGCTTTAGTCCGCCGCTCGTCAGGACCGGGACCATCCGGGTTGGGGATTCTGTATCGGCTAACCGTCCTAACCGCATAACGGCGAGCAGCACCGAAACTCAGCGGAGCATCTGCCTGAGAAGAGACAATCCCGTTGTCTTCGTCCTTGGCGCAGTCCGCATCACAGACCACCTCCAGTCGACAGCCCTGATGGCGCCTCTTGTACCAAGAAGCAGCCATCCAAGGATGGGTGCGCAGAGCCTGATCCACACAGTCCTCCTGGACCAACCCAAGCGTGACCGGGTAATCCGGCGGGCAAGCACGGCGACCCAAATATAATGGCCACCGGGGATGACGCAGAGCCTGATCCAGACCTTCCAGAAGCGCAGAATCAGCACCTAAAGCCACCAGGAATTTTGCATCGGATAGGTAGTACCGTGTGGTCAATGGCATGGCTTTGACATTGGCACCATGCTCTGTTTGCATGTCATTGACCAAGATGCCCGGTTGATCGATGCGGACACCGAAGCTGAGATGCAGCAGGTCCTCAATGTCGTCACCGCGTTGGCGCCCTTGCGCCGAAGCAAGCAGGCCAATCACCGCGCTCTTGGTAGGCTCCCGTTGCGTGGTTCGAATCGTAAAACGCGAGGAGCTCCCCCAGGACTGCAAAGGCCCCGACAATCGCAACAGCAGTATGCTCATGGTTACTCCTGCTGACCCAGCACGCGCATAGTCTCAGCATCCACCTTGCTGGTCAGATCCTTGAGACCAACGGACTCAGCTACCGGAGCCAAGTCCTGCGCTGACAAATCTGTGCTGATCGCCCAAGCATGTACTGGCTGCTCATCATAGGCATCCTGAATCCTGCGCAACTCCTCAACCAACCTGCGGCCAGCAACTTGTGAAATAGGCTGGTCATCCTCAGCCACAACAGGACGCTCGAAGGCTTCCACGGCATTAATAGGCTGGCTGTCGCGGAAGGCCACGATACAGGTTTCGGGCAGAGTCCTGTTGGCATAGGAATTCTGCTTGCCGGTCGGCATGGACCGGATGAAAGCTTCCACAAAGACCGAAGCCACTCTTGCCGTAGCCTCCGCATTGCCGATCTGCCCCTGCAGCGCATCCAAGTTCACGGTCGCGTAGCGATACAGTGTGGATGAGTTGAAGCCGACAGAGTCGATCATGGCTGCACCGGCGTTGTCCGCTGCCGTAAAGTCATCAGCGGCGGTGAAATAGTCATACTCGGGCTTGATGGCATCCACGGAGATGGCGTGGGCCACCTGAGCGCTGGCATCCGTATTCAAGTCAGGGGCGTCAGCCAGCATACGGCCGAATAGGGCGATGTCGACCGCCTGCTCACCGTGGAAGACCGCCGATACCTCCTTCTTCATAGCCGAATCCGGAGCCTTGGCCAGATCCTTTCCCTGATCCATCCATTCCAGTGCAATAGCAGCCAGCTTGCCGATTTCGGTGTTACCGATGAAAATCAGATACTGAGTGACCGGCTTGCCACTGGCTTCTCCTGCACGAGTGGAAGCGACGACCTTAACACCGGTGGCCTGCAAGACCATGGAAGCGTAGCTCTCAGCCTGGTCCGCCGATTCAGGCCGTTGGTCGACCATAGCCTGCACGATCAGCTCGACTGCATTCTTTGTCCGCACCCCCAAGTGCTTCTTGTCCAGCAAGGACTTGAAAGTCTCGCGCATGGCCCGCTTCCAGGCCTGGCTGGAGACTCGCGAGCGCAAGACACCACCATACTGAGCGGTCTTAGGATTACCTGTCTCGTCCCGATTGATGTTGCTCGGAGGGACGTTCTGAACTGCGTAAATATCCATGAACATGGCATATTCTCCTTAATATTTATTTTTTGAAAAATCGATGTTCTTGTATCTTTGTATCTGGCCAATGACGAATCAGTCGAGGCGACTGTCATCATCAACCGGTCTGCTACACCTCAGCTGTTCTATTGGTCTTCCTCGCCCTCTTTCGCCTCCACGGCCTTGCGCACGGTGTAATACTGCCGAGCCCAACGGTGAAAGACAGAGGCCCTCCAACCAGGTAGCTGCAGAAGATAAAGATCCTGGGCGAAAGCCTGATAGTCCAACTGCACATCCTGATTCCTCATCATCCTTATCAACGAATACAGCTGATGCCGGATGCCATCGAAATCAGGAACATCCTCCATGATTTGCAGTCTTCGAAGAACCGGGGTGGCCTTAGAACCGTCCTGATTGGCGTCAATCACGCGGCATGCGTGGCCGAAACTGTAGCGGGAGCGCTCGGATCGCGCCAGCTGCTTAGCTTCTGTGTTATTCCCTGTACTCTTATGTTCAGGCATCCAGGCCATACCTTGAGATTTCGACTGCTGATGAAGCGCATACATCTGCAGGGCAGTGGCAATAGCGCGTGTTTCCGTGACGATATTGGGGTCATTGTCGAGCGCCGGGTTTCCCAGAGTATCCTGCGGCCAATCCTCATATAAATCAAACCCGACATTCATCCACCGCACTCTGCCATCGTCAATGCCGCGGCGCAGCAGAGCCAGATGAGCCCTGGCCACACTGCTGACCTGAACCGTGTATGCATACTGCAATTTCCCGATCCGATAGTTGGCGTACCGCCCGACGGTCTGTTTGCGGTCGTCGACCGACAAGCCATGATTGTTTACCATGGTGGCTGCAGTCATCATTGAACCTCCTTTTCATTCACGGTCTCACCCTCACGCGAGGGAAGAGGACCTAGATATTTATTCAATTGGCTTAGGAATCTATCGAAGATTGGCTCAGCAGATCGAGCGCCATTGGCCTTGGGCAGGAAAGACGGCGCCGGAGACTGATCGCGGTACTCACCGGCTATGCCGATCAGATCCCGATGAATGGCCTGGAACCAGTCATTCCGGTAACGTTCGACGTCTTCTGAAGGACCGAACTCCGCAATCCGCTGTCTGAACAGCTGATCCAGGGAAGCATATGCACGTTCCTTGACGCGGGCTACTGCAGCATAGAAGCGGTCCTTCTGCGCTTTATCGCCTGCGGATTGGTTTAATTGGGCAACCATGGAGTCCAATGCCTTGACGGAATCCTCAGTACGCTCAACAACCTGAACCACCACATCCACGGCAGCGGCATCCAAATGAAGCAGTTGAAGGTTTGCGTCGAGCGAATCATCAATAGCATCCGAAAAGAAACTGTTCTGCGGACCATAGATCATGCTCTGGGTATGGATGCGAGCCATCTGCATCACTTTTCCGAACCCGGCTTCATCCTGATTCCAATTCAGTAGAGTCTCAACCCACCGAATAACACCAGGACGGGTGTCGTCAGTCTGACATGCACCGTTGCTTCCCGCACTGATCAAAGGCTGCAGCTGCCGCCAGATGGCCTTGTCGGAAGTGAATGTGACTGGCATGCGAGGAGCCGTCGGCAGTCCCAGTTTCTTTCGTAGGTTCTCGCTGCCGTAACGCCATGCCGTCATGGGTTCATAAGCGTCCATGTTGTCGGCGCTGATGACATCGCCGTAGCAGACGATGATACCGACCACACGGGAACCCGAACTATCGGGCACCAGCTTCACCCTGCGTGATTGCAGAGTGAGCATATCCACAATGCCCGTAGGCTGATAGTCAGGATTCATGTCAGGACCGGCCGGCTCACGCTCCCAGGGCGCCAAATCACCAGGCTTGCCGAACCAGATATCATCATCCCCACGGCCTCGAGGATTGAGCAAGCACCAGTTGAGCATCAGGGTGGAGAACAAGTTGTCCTGTTCCAAATAAACGTTGCCCAGAGCACCCAACCAGCCGGTTCCCACCTTGGACTTGGGCGGATAAACCTTATTGTTCCGCACATGGGTCTCTCCGTCCACCGGCGATTTGATGCCTGCAGGGTCATAGGCCTGAAGAAAGACCAGCCATCGGGCTGCCTCAGGCAAGGTAAGCGAGTCCAGGTCGTTCTTGGCGCGCATGGAGAAGAGAAACTTCTTGGGCTTAGGCACGTCAGCTTGAAGTTCTCCAATGCTGTCATACTCTTTATCCTCGGACGAATAGGTCAATCCGGGCGTCTGATAAAACGGATGCTCAGCATCGAACAAATCAAACCGGTCGTGATAGCGCTCAAGGTAGTCATCAATTACTTGAGGGTCAAACTGCCCGGTCTGCCAGAGCGTCCACCACAGCTGCAGCAAGGCCGTCGGATTATCATCCCCGATCATTGGGCGATACCGCTGAGCGTATGCCTGGTAGAGCACAGCTTCGGCCATCCTCAATGTGGGCAAGGTCTGTTGAGGCATGTCACTGGAAATCTCATGGATTCGATGCGCCTCAACCAAAAGGTTACGCAAGGAAACCAGGCCGACGCGTCCTTCTAAGTAGGTAACCCTGATCCAAGGCTGCTCCAAGAGATTGAACGACGGCCGACCTCCGCCGGTCGCTCCAACATCATTCATTATCATTGTCCTTTCTGCTTGTTCGGTTATTCATCAGTGAAAAATGTCTGCAAATAGCAAGACGCCACAAAGCTCAGCTCTTTTCGCCCTTGTCAGCTTTCACGCAAGTCAGCCCACCCTCACGGGTGTATCCGATAAGGAAACCATGCACAGTGGTAACGAATCTTCGGCAATCCGAATTGGATTCCTCCTCATCCAAAACCAGCGGCAAACAGCCATCCAACCAAGGAGATTGATGCCAGGCATCAACACAGTCACTTGCCCGGAGCTCCAGTTCGTTGATCAGAGGATCAATGTCATAACAGATACGATCCGGCAGATTTACCGCACAACGCAGCACCACTTGCGCTAGCCTGTTCTCGGGTTCGGCTTTTGTGGGCACAGGAGCCCCGCAGGGTACCGTATCGCCTCCGATCCAGGGCAGAAGCGCATACTCATCCCTGCACCGGCGCAGAAGCACCACCTCCACCGAATCTTGAGTATCTCTGACGGCCTGTCTGGCTTTGGCTTCCGACCTGGCATCCACAGTACTTGTAAATAGGTCCACCAAGGTGTGAGACTGGCGCAGCAGACGGGCTGAATCTTTCATCAAATAGACTTGGGCCTTGTCGATCTCTTCCGTATCCTTTTCGGCACGCTTGTGTGCATCCAGCCGATACCGTCCTCGCCAGGCTTTGGGTATTAGCAGTGAAACTGCATCAGCGTCGTAAGCCGTGCGGACCAGTGGAGCTATATCATCAGGAAGTTGCAGCAAACGATGGGCACTATCACCTCGCAGACAAAGCACAGCAAGAGCTTCAAGCAGGGATGCCGACGGATAGACGCTGTCTATATAGTCAGGAAATACTGGACCATCCGTACCCCAGGAGGCTATGCCCCGCAAGTAACAGGTCGCATTCCGCAAACCAGCTGGGCGATCGCTCTCACCTTGTCCACGGCGATGTCGATGTAGACGACCCATACGTTGTAGCAACAGATCGACCGGAGCTATATCGGTGACCATAAGGTCGAAATCAATATCCAGGGACTGCTCCAGAACCTGTGTGCCCACGACAATCAACCGTTGAGGACGTCCACCATTGGCTAGAGTTGCATCCGGTCCAAGGCGTTCTCGAAGTTCTCGTTCATTATCCATACGATCCAGGTCGATGAAGCGTGAATGTGTCAGTCTGACCTGTTCCGCGCCAAATACATTGGTCAAAGCTGCAGCAGTTTGCTGAGCACGGTCTACGGTGTCGCAGATCACAGCGGCGCAGCCACCTTCAGCCAGCCGCTCTTGCAGCAAGTCTGATAGATGTTCAAGATCGTCGTCGATGACTTGACAATCAATGTCCACCGCACGACCCGACGGCTGCACCGAGCTAGTCCGGCAGGTCGTTCCAGACGTGTAAGTAATCAGCGGATAAGCATGCAGGTTGTCAGAGTCATTCGCCTCTTGAGAGGGCTGCTTGTCACCGGACTGTGAAGACGCAAGGGCTTTATCAGTACGTTGCTTTGAGTAGCAATCAGTAAATGCTTCCATGCTTGCAAAACGACGCGGTGCAACTTCGGCGGGTTGCCCCATCTGACTGTCCGATCCGCCAAGCACCGAGGCATACCCTTTAATATAAGCGTCTACCAGCTCACGCCGCAGCGATGCAGGCAGGGTTGCCGACAGCAGGATAACTGGGTTGTGGAATCCTCCCAGCCATTCCAAGGTTCGCTTTAAGTATTCACGCATGTAGGTGTCATAAGCGTGGCATTCATCAATGATGACGACTTTGTTGGCCAGCGCCAGTTGACGCAGACTGACGTGCTTCATCTGCAGAGCAGCCATGAGCACCTGATCGATAGTACAGACCAGGAAATTAGCCAACACTCCTTTCTTTCTGCCTCGCAGCCAGTCGTTCGCAACTGCCTCTGGATAGGCCGCCTTTTGCGCACCAGAGCCTTGAGGGACATCCTCATCGAAGACTGATGATGTGACCGAACCCTTAGCTGAAGCCACCATTGACATGAATTCCCTGTTGAGAGCGGCTTTGCCATGTCTAAGAGAAGTGGATTTCTCAGAGCGTCCCTCAGGCTGAGGCAATCTATCGATCCAGCTCTTGCAACGCGAAAACATGGCATCGGTGGTAGCCATTGTTGGCAGGGCTACGCAGACTCCTCCCCTACCTGTTCGTTCCGCCAGAATTTCCGCACAGGCCAGGGCTACTTCAGTCTTGCCTTCGCCCATGGGCGCTTCAATGACCATAATGCCCGGGTCCGGGGTCGTTTCTACTAGATGTACAGCCTGCTCCTGGACTGGCCTGGGCTTCGCGCCCGCCGGCAGATCGAACCTAGAAGCGAAACGCTCCCCTATACTGATCTGTTCACGAATCGGCTGCCACTTCGGAGACAGGCCGAGGTTACGCCATCCGCGCTCCTGTCGAGCCCTAAGACCTGCTCTTGTACGTACTGAATTCATTCGGTTCCAGGTCTGCTCGTCATAAATCGGGGGGTTGAGCGGCACCAAGGGAAAAAGATCGTCGTCGCTGTTGCTGGCAATCCAGTCGGCCATAATGACCAGCCCCTCCAACACCGATTCGGCGTATATGTTCAGCCGCTTCCCACTCAATCGAGCGAAGTCATCGTCATTGAGTTCACACTGTTGGGCCACGAATTCAATTAATTCGCGCTGGGCTTTAGTCCAGTCCTCATAACCACGAGCGGTACCCATGCGCACATCCATATCGGACTTGCTCAGGGCCTGACGGGTAGGAGGCTGACCATGATGCCCTCCAACAATACAAGCATAGGATTCGGCCACTGGCTTGCTCCAATGCTGTACCTGAGTCAGGTAAGACTCCAGAATCCGTTGGCCCGCTATAGGATGCGTAGGGTAATTCGTATCCGTAATTGGAACATCAGGGAACCGCAGACCAGCCTGCTTGGGCTTCCATTGCAAGGAAAGGTTCTGCATCCCTAGTGCATGCGTCAGCGGCTTGCTTTGGAAAACCGGGGTTGCCTTGCCGATATCATGGACACCGGTGATAAACATGCAGACTTTGCGAGCCAGCTCCGGATCACCAACATCGCGGATGATGATCTCTCGAGTACCCCTAGGCACCCAGTCGCGCCATAAATACCCAGCCACTGCAGCGGAATCACTCAGATGCGTGAAATCTCCCTGCCAATCATTCTCGTCATGCAGATTTGTTTTGCCCCACAGGGACATGGCTTTAGCGCCCAGACCTAAGTCTGTTGGTATCACTCCGTTCATTGTTCCCCCGTTCTCAACTCAGCAACCCTGTTAATTGGACAACTTCGTTGTAACAATTTTTAAGCATAGCACAGAGAACTAGAAATTACCAAATTTATAATTTCATAATGCCACAAGTTACTTTATTAGCCCTGACTATTCAGGGAACACATAAAATCCTAATGACACAAGGGATCATCCCCACCCACGCGGGGAACACACCTCAAGAAGAGGCTGTATGTAGTCTACACGGTAGCCACGGTCAACCCTTAGAACGCCGCATGTGCTGCACGCCACCTACCATGTATGAGACCTTGAGTATCCGAAGCAACTCCAACGAGATCAAAGTATCATCGCGTCTGCCAAACTTGCTGTTTTGGATAGGTTAACGAGCCAGTTACAAATTCACCGAACGCCCACGTCTTAGTCTAATTTCAGACGCACCTGCACAAAAGCACAACCGCCGAAGCTACTGGACCATCATGGCTGAGAGCGATGTGCCAGCACAACTGCACTCGATTGGCCTGACCACCGGTTAGAGGCAAGGAATCATAAAGCCTGGATTCCACAGAGGACTCTAGATTGACACTCGGCCGACCCCGGCCGTCGTCCAGGATCTCTACCCCGCTCCAGGGAAAATCATCCAAACCATAGGGTGATGGCTCTGGCCCCAGCGCCTGCGACCAGGCTTTGAGCACCGACTCCTTACCGGCCCAGCGCACCGCCAAGTGTACCGCTGTGTCGTCATGCTTGAGCAGGGCGCGCTGCTCGGCCTGCCGTCGCTCCCTTGGCGAGAATAAGCTTGTCATGCGCGTGCCTGGCATAGCCAGCTGTCGGCCAAACTTCTCCAGATCGACCAGATCATGTCCCAACCCCAGCACCTGTCCGAACCCGGCATCATCCATAGGCCCGAGTATGCCCCTCATCGGCCAATGCAGCAAATCACCCAGTCGGAAATTGAGTACTTCGCACTCCCCAACTGCGTCATTGATAGCTCTATTCCTGTGTGAGCGACCGTAAAAAGGAGAGCAAAGAATAAGGGAGGTTTCGCCGTATCAGCAGCAGGAGCCACAACGCTGGCATGACGCTGTTGGACAGCCCTGTAGCCAATGCCATCCAGAGCCTCCACGTGTACCCTATCGTGTACCCATTGAGCCCTAAATCGCCGATTACTGGGGAAAAATCTCACTCAGTCAGGCTTGATACTGACCGCTCCGAGTGACTGGAGAAACCATCAAGAATGGCGGAATACCAGCGATTATCGTGGAGCGGGCGACGGGAATCGAACCCGCGTAATCAGTTTGGAAGACTGAGGCTCTACCATTGAGCTACGCCCGCAAAGCCGTTGGCTCGGTACAGAGCATAGCACATGGGCCGGCCGGAACATGCAGTACATCGGTCATCGCCCGGTGGAACTTGGCAATAAACGTACGTATACATCACTGGGGAGAACCCCTCGGCGCCATGGAAACCGGCGCTGATTACCCCTCCTCTGCGGATAATCGTGAAGATCCGTACAGAAATTCTGATCCCTGGCGGCTGTGGACTAGTCTCAGGCGGTTCATCCACCCTGAATAAGAGATCGCGCCGTTGCCAGTATCGCTTCTCTGCGTATCCATGGATCAATCCCGTGGATCCAAGGAACACCTCGTCCGTTCCAGCGACTGCCGGAGTACTGCGGGATCGTCCATGCTCACACGGTGACCACTCCTTGTCGGATGATATGGATGGAAAGAATAAATGTTCTACGCGGAACTTGGCTGACAGATTTCCGCAAGATTATTCATTCTTACAGAGCAAGGGGGAATCAGACTGGTAACGTGCTGCCATCCGATGTTAGAGAATGATAATCAGAGATAGTTGACATTGGCATCGACAAATTCTCCACACACAACAACTTTATCTTTCGAGAACGGGAGTTCCACTATGCCCGAGCATCGATCACAAAAGTTGAATTCATGCTGGCGATAACAGTATGAGCATCAATTCTTCTGATAGCATTTACAGCAACATCAGTAGATATCTATTACGCGGTTCTCAAAAACGAGAACGGCGGGAAACAAGTAGTTGATCACAGTTCAGAAGGGAACTATAGCCGAATATAATTGACAAGAAGTTAGCCAGGCTCTTCTGCTTTGACTAACGAAGAGATGAAATTTGTTTGCAGATAAGGTCGGATGCTACTTGCTGATGCACAGCTAGCACCATAGCCTATACGACAACTTGTTCTGCTTCAACATCGACGGGATTGACCCTACCTATTTTGACAGTCTTGCATCTTGCAGCTCCTTCTTAAGAAAGGGAATGAAATGATATCGGTGATTAAACATTGTCTGTCAGCATGTTCGGATGACCTCAAAAACAATTGGGGCAAGCCGGACTACATGAAGCGACTCGCTGGAGCTACGATATTCGCATTGTGCGGTGTCGCTTTCGGTGTCGCGATGTTCCTTGTATTCCCTTAGACATGAACGATAACTTGCTGCAATATGACTATGCACGCGAGCGCAGTGAGCACCGATGAGTGTGGTTCCTAAGCGGAAACGCTCGGTCAGTACGAGTTACCCTTATTCACTGGCTGCCGCTTCCTATGAGGGACGCCTATCCGTGTGGCGTCAATAATTAGTGAGAGCTGGGCGACAGCATCGTGCACACGCGGGGTTTGCCTGCCTTTGTTCCAAATAATAAGACGGTACTCCTTACAAATCACTTCATGCAGCATAGGTGCCTTCCATTCCCAGGGCCTTGCTCCAGACATAAGGACTCATGTCCAGGAAATCAACCCGAATAGACCGCTGAAAACAGGCAATCCCCTCAATGCAGTCAATCGTCGTACCGCCGAGATGCCTTTCCCTACAAGTGGTGTGCCCGCTGAGGTGATCCTTGGCAGAAACAGAAAACCTGACTGAAACAAAACGGCGATGGCACCTGGAATGTCACCCCAACCCCCGCATACAACCAATTATGGTGATAGTGGCCGTCCGCTAAACGTTCAATTCGATCGACCGATCCGGCGACATCAACAACCAGCGACTCTCCCTGTCTGCAGGCGTCCAGCCCACAGCTGAAGGGGAAAATATCGGCGTGGCTATGATAATCGGGCTTCTTGCCATGAGTATTATGGCAGCAAACCTCAGCAGTAGGAATTCCATTACAGCGATCACTAGCACTAAAACTTCGCACGAGTAAGAGGCCGGACACTCCCCCAAGACGAGTTCGGCCATTTGGGTGGCCCAGCAATAATCCCAAGTAAAATCTGGGTCACCCATCTACTTTTTATACCTTTTTGTGAAAAGGCTCCAATCGCAGCCTGGCAATAGCACACCGCCGGTTGAGCAACATACGGGCAATATTCGGACAAAATCCCTTATGCACAGCCATTACAACAGCTCCAATGACCAATAAGTCCTGACGACCAGATAGCTCGCATACCTGCAAGGGAGTCCTTGTACATAAGGCATGAAGACAAGGGACAGCCGCACCCAATGGTAAGACAATAAGGGAGGCAAGCCGTCTGGCCCACCTCCCCGATCATCGCAATGACTGTTCCCTCACCGGACTTCCATCTATTGCTTCAGACGGAAGCCCAGCTGGTTCACACTGCTCTCATCCCCGGTCGTAGTAGCCGTCGGCACCCAGTCGAGCCTGGGGATCCAGCAGCATAGCCTTCTCAATCTCGTGACCCACATACCCGTGGCCGTCCTCATGGAAACGGCGGTTGTCGATGGGCTCATAGAGCGGGGCCCGACCCATGCGGCCCTCCTCCAGATGGCGCTGACCAGCGGCCAGACGGTCGTTGGCCCGGCAACGCCACTCATCAAGGGCCTCCTGGCCGGAGGTTTGGAGCACGGCTGCCTCAAAGGCTCCGGGGCTGACGATGACCCCGATGCCGGAGACATGGCCGAAGCCCAGGGAGGTAACCAGCCCAGCCTTGATCCTGCCCACCTTCAGGGGCTGTTCCAGCCAGACCAGATGGTCGTCGCGCCTCAGGACCGGATCCACGCAGTCCAGGGAGGCATTGGCCGGGATGACCCCGGACCGGAAGAGCTGGGTGAGCCCGTTGATCTGGAAGATGCAGGCGCCGCCCTTGGCATGGCCGGTCAGGCTCTTCTGGGAGATGACGTAGAGCGGGTTGCCATCTGTCCGCCCGATGGCATGGGCCAGGGTGTTGTGCAGCTCGGACTCGTTGGGGTCGTTGGCGTTGGTGGAGGTGTCATGCTTGGAGACCACGGCGATATCGTCGGGGTCCACCCCCAGCTTGGCCAGCGAGCGCACCAGGTCCGAGTCCTTGCCGCCCATGCCGGCGGCCAGAGCCCCCAGCCCGGGTGCGGGGATGGAGGTGTGGGCGCCATCCGCGAAGGAGTGGATGTACCCGACCACGCCAGCCACGGGCAGACCCATGCGCAGGGCGATGTCGCCTCGGGTCAGCAGGATGGTCCCGCCGCCCTGGGATTCCAGGAAGCCGCCCCGCCGACGGTCGTTGGCCCGGGAGAAGAACCGGGGCTGGATGCCCTTGGCGTACATCTCGGCGGAATCGGCGGTGGCGTTCATGTTGCCGAAGCCGATGACCGACTCCACGCCGATGTCGTCGATGGCGCCCGTGACCACGAAGTCCGCCTTGCCCAGGGCGATCTTGTCGGCGCCCTCCTCGAGGGAGACCGCAGCCGTGGCGCAGGCCGAGACCGGCTGGACCATGTTGCCGTATCCGCCGATGTAGGACTGCATGACGTGCGCGGCCACCACGTTGGGCAGGGCCTCCTGAAGGATGTCCGTGGGGATCTCCTTGCCCAGGAAGCGGTCCAGGTAGAGCTTGCGCATGGAGGCCATGCCGCCGAAGCCGGTCCCCTGGGTGGAGGCCACCTTGGAGGGGTGCACGGCCTGTAGGATCTCCACCGGGGTGAATCCGGCCGACAGGTAGGCGTCCACGGTGGTCACGATGTTCCAGAGGGCGATCTGATCCACGTCCCCGACCATGGAGGCGGGAATGCCCCACTTGACCGGGTCGAAGCCCTTGGGGAACTGGCCGCCTACGGTCCTGGACATGGTGGCCCGGCGCGGCACGCGGATGCGGGAGCCCGGCAGACGGGTGACGGTCCACTCGCCGGACTGCTCGTCGCGGGCGATGCTGGTGTGGTCCGGATCCTGGGCCACGTACTCCTGAGCCATGTCCTTGGTGGGCACCGAGAAGGCCACGTCGTGATCCAGGAAGACGTCCACCTCCTCTTCATTGGTGCCCTGGCGGTAGTCGGAGCCCATGCCGTCGTCGAAGGGACGGATGCCGGAGCGGGCCACCACCTGGTCGTGGTAGCGCTCGGCGATGTCCTGCTCGGGGACCAGCTCGCCGTCCGTGTCGTACCAGCCCGGCTTGGGGCTGTCCTGCCACTCGACCAGACCCATGTTCCAGGCCAGTTCGAGCACGGCGGCGGCACTCAGGTCGACCTGGCCATCCGAGTGGATGCCCATCTCGGCCTCGAAGCGGGTGCGGCCAGAACCCCAGGGACCCATCTCGCCGATGGAGACAATGACGATCTGATCCTCGGGCCGAGCAGTCACGCCCTGCCAATCCTGCAGATCCACCGGGGCCTGGGCGGGCACCCGGGGTGTAGGCAGGGCCTTGATGACCCGGTCTGGATCCTTGTCGGCATCTGCGGGCGCATCCCCGGGCTTTCCGGCTGGAGCCGGCGTCGACGGATCGTCGTCCTGGGCAGCCTCAGCCTTCAGGGCCTTGAGGTCCAGCGGGCTGGAGCCCAATCCACCGGTCAGGTCGGCCTTAATCGGGGCCTGAAGAGCCTGCTGACGTGCCTCTACAGTGCAAAGCTCCAGCAGGGAATCAGCCATCTGCCCGGTGGAGTAGGTGTGGATGCCGTGGCGCTCCACCGCCCGGACCAGTGGATCGTTGCCGCCCATGAGCCCGGTGCCACGGACCCAGCCGATCAGCGGGTGGGCGAAGGTGACGCGGCCGGACCAGTCCTGCTCGGGGCGGGACCGGTTGACGATGGCGTCCAGGGCGGCCTTGACCTCCCCGTAGGCTCCATCGCCGCCGAACATGCCGCGGTTGGGAGAGCCAGGCAGGACAACATGCAGACGGTGGTCGACGTCCGTGTCCGCCCCGATGCCGGCGAACCCGGCGATCTGGCGTTCCAGGCTCCAGAGCATGAGCCGGGCCTGGGACTCGAAGAGCCGGCCCGAGTCGGCCATGGTCCCGTGCATGGCGGGGGCTGCGAAGGGCAGCAGCAGGGTGGGCTCGTAAGCAGGCTTGAGCACGGTGGTCGTGGCCCCCGTGGTCTTGCGCTGCTCGTTGCCGACCCAGTCGACCAGGGCATCCACATCCCGGTAGCTGGACAGGTTGGCAGGCACGATCCAGAGACGAGCACCGCCCACGGCATGACGGCGATAGAGGTCGCGAGCCCAGATGACGGTCTGCGGCTTCAGGGAGTGGCAGACGGCGATGACCGTCGCCCCACCCTCCAGGAGGCCCGCAGTCAGCGATCCCGCGATGGACTTGGGGGCCACGCCGGTGACCACGGCCACGTCCTTGGCGAACCGTGCGGCGGCCTGGTCCGAATCGGCTGGGGTCATGGCCTGGTCGGCTATGCCGCTGAAGACCCGTGCCAGATCCTGCTCGCCGCGGTTGCGCGCCTGCTCGGCATACCAGACGGCCTGATCGTGCACCTCGCGTCCGGCTCCTACGAAGCTCAGGCGGCTGCGGTCATCATCATGCTCGTGGTAGATGTGAGCCAGATCCTCACGGGCGCTGGCCCAGCGGTCGTCGAAGAGGACGGCGCGCGAGGCCTCGAACCGTGGCGCCACCTGCTCGGGCCAGTCGCTGCCCAGTTCGGCATCGACGGCAGCCACGACGGCAGCATCCTCATTCTCGCCAGGCTGGACGGCCGGGGGTTCAAGCCCCAGCTTGTCCAGGAGGAAGCGGGCCGTGGAGGCCAGCACACCCTCAGAGCCGGTCACCTGGGCTGCGAAGGCATCCAGGGCGGCGGAGTCGACTACGGCACCGCCGGCGGCACCGCCTGCAGAGGGCATGGAGACCGTGACGCCGTGACGCTGGGCCACCTGCTGAACGGCCTGGTCGATCAGCGCATTGGCTGCAGGCACAGTGGAGACGGCTTCGGTGGGCAGGAGTGCCAGGTCGCCGCCCCGCGAGGATGCACCCTCACGGGTGTCCAGGACCAGGCTGGCCACGGTGGCCGAGACCCAGCCAGCACCCAGCTGCCAGACGTTGGAGACCCGCTGCTCCACCTGCTGCAGCTTGAGGCCGGAGGGGCCGAAGAGGTCGCGGATGCGTTCACGCACAATGTCGGAGAGCACCGGGCCGAAGGGCCGATAGTTGGGGGCCACCTTGTTCACTAGGGCGCTCAGGTCGGTCATGCTGGCCTCGGCGGCGCCGTCCACGCTGGCCACGCCCAGCTCGGAGCTGATGTCCATCAGCAGCTGGTTGCGCCTGGAGGAGACGCCGTTGGTCAGGGTGTCGGTGGTGTCGGTCTGCCCGATCTGCTCGGGACGAATCTTGGTGGAGTAGGCCAGCAGGACGGCGATGGCATCCGAGGCCTTGAAGGGCAGGTCGGCCACATCGGCACCCGATGGGCCGCCGGTCGCCGGGGCCGGAGCGGGGGCCGAGTCCTCGGCTGCTGCAGGGGCAGGGGCCGGAGCCGATGCAGGTGCGGGCGCAGCAGCCTGAGTAGGTTCAGGGCTGGATTCCTGGACCGGAGCTGCGGGCTCCTCCTCCACCGGGGCCATGGGATCAGTGTCGGTCAGATAGACCCGGCTCTCGTCCCTGCCCAGGTTGTAGACGCTCACGTGACGTTCGCGGAAGTCGGGCAACTTCAGGGTCTTGGTGCCCAGGTTGGCCAGGGTGGGTGAATGGCCCAGCCCTACCTCGATCAGCTGCTCCACGCCCAGGCCGCCCTGCTCGGGGGCATCAAACATGATCGCCTGGGTCTCGATCCAGCGCACAGGAGAGGCGAACTGCCAGGAGAGCAGCTCGGTCAGCAGCAGACGGCCCAGTTTCTGGTCGTCGGCCGCATACTGGTCCCAGACCTGGGGATCGTCCAGCGCCTGCTTGATGCGTTCGGAGGGGACCACCTCCAGGATGGAAGCCGCGAACTCCTTGGTCATCTGGAAGGGACGTGCAACCAGGTTCGGTATGTAGCGACCCTCCAGGCGGGAGTAGTCGATGTGCTCGGGCAGCAGGGCGTCCAGGGTGTCGCGGAACTCGGGCACCCCCTTGCGCAGCAGTGTGGAGTGGAAGGGCACGTCGATGCCGGGCACGTACATGAAGGCCGGCTTGCCGCCCGCCTCCTTGGCCCGGCGGTTGGCGTCGGCTCGCAGATACTCCAGACCAGCGATGGTCCCGGCCACAGCGTACTGCTGGCCGGCCAGGTTGTAGTTGACGATCTCCAGGAATTCGCCGCATTCCTTGGATACGGACTCCACATACTGCTTGACCCCGGAGTCGCCCACGCCGAACTGGTTGGGACGCAGGGCGCCCATCCGGTAGTTGCTGCGCCCCTGCTCGTCGCGTTCGATCAGGGAATGCATGGTGGAACCGCGGTGGAAGACCAGCTCCAGAACCGTCTCCAGGGACATGACCCCGGCGAAGGAGCTCAGGGCGTTGTACTCGCCCAGGGAGTGGCCGGCGAAGTAGGCGGGCCAGATGTCCATGCCGGACTCGCGCAGGCGGGCGGTCTGGGCGAAGGCCACGGTGGCCAGAGCCACCTGGGTGAACTGGGTCAGATTCAGCAGACCCTCCGGATGGTGGTAGGTGACCCCCTTGGCCGTCAGAGTGTGCGGGTTGTCACGCACCACAGCCAGGATGGAGAACCCCAGCTTGCTGCGGGTCAGGGCATCGGCCCGTTCCCAGGTCTCGCGGGCGGCCGAGGACTTGGCCCGCTCGTCCAGGACCATGCCCTGCTGCTGAATCCCCTGGCCGGGGTAGACGTAGGCGGTCCGTGGTGCGCGCGCAATCGCCGTGCCGCGGGAGACCAGCTGGCCGTCGATCCTGCAGGTGACCTCCAGGACCAGGCCGCCATGGCGGACCTTGCCCACGCGCTCCAGGCTGATCTCCACCTTGTCGCCCAGCTGGACCATGCCGTACATGTTGTAGGTCCATCCGGCGATCTCGTAGTGGACGCCCTGCTCGTCGGTGGCCTGGGCCGCGTATTGGGCGGTGGCCGACAGCCACATGCCGTGCACCAGAGGCGCAGACAGGCCGGAGACCGCGGCACCTCGCTTGGAGGTGTGGATGGGGTTGAAGTCCCCTGAGGTGCGGGCGAAGGCAGTCATGTCCTTGGGGGCAGTGACGGTGACGCGACGCAGCAGCCTGCGCGGCGTGTCCACCGTGTCGGCGCGGATGCCGCCGTACTCGGGAGCCTCCTGGGGCAGCTGGTCGCTGTAGGCGCGGCCGCGGATGGCGAAGCGCTCGACCTCGCGGGCCAGCACAGTCCCGTCCTGGGCGGCGTGGACCACATGGATGGTCACCACCCGGCCGGAGGAAGATTCCTGGTAAGGCTCGGCCCAGCTGGTCAGCTCGATCCGCTGGCCGGTATGCTCCAGCAGGCGCTTCTCGCTGACCTCCAGCTCGATCAGATGGTCCAGATGGACCGCGTTGAGCAGTCCCTCGATGATGGGGAAGTCATCCACATAGACGGATCCCAGGGCTGCGTAGATGGCCGGCCAGGCCGGACCCACCAGCGCATCGGGGGCGAAGCCGGAGGGGATCAGCGCATCGGGCAGGGCGCCTCCGGTGGCCGCCTCATGGTCGAAGCCCAGGTTGGATGCCAGGGTGTAGCCGCTGTGGGCCAGGCCGAAGGGATGCTCAGGGTCGTCATCGTCCTTCTCGATGGCAGGCATGGCCTCCAGCTTCTCGCCGGTGATGGAGGTGTTGCCGATGCCGGCCGTATCGGCCAGCAGGGCGTAGACATCCTTGGGCAGGCGGGTGCGGTCGACCACCGGGAAGAGGCCGACCTGGTCGCTCTTGATGGTCAGCGGCACGACGATGTCGCGCACCGCATGCCGGTCCAGACCGCCGTCAGGGTCGTCGTCCCAGTAGGTATCCAGGTGGATGTCCAGGTCGTAGTGCTCGCCCAGGTCGTCCTGGCCGGTGGCGGTGATGGTGTAGTTGGGGTCGTCCATGGCCGTCCCGTAGGCCGGATTGGCCATCAGATGGCCCACCCAGGAGATGTTGGGGCTGCGGCGGATGAACTCCTGCGCATCAGCAGCGCCTGCCAGCTGGCTGTAGGCCTTGGCGGGACCGCTGCCCAGGTCGCGCACCCGGTCTATGGCCGCCTGCTCGAACCGTCCCAGAATGGAGGCCACCGGCTCGTCCACCGTGGTGATGCCTGCCACGGAGATGGGTCCGGGGATGGCCCTGACCGAGTCGGCGCCGTAGCGGGGATCTTCGGACTGCCAGAGCTGATCCTGGCCCCACCAGCGCAGCAGGTCGTTGTCGATGACCGGCACGAAGGGCATGGGCTTGGGGTACTCGCGCACCAGGACGGGGAACCAGGCCACGTCGGTGGGCACCACCTTGAGCTCGGCTGCCTGGGGGTAAGCCTCATGCAGTCGGCGAAGCGCCTGCTCGGGCTCGGCCACATCCTGCCTGGAGGCGAAGATGGAGTCGAACTCGCCGCTCTGACGCTCGCAGACACGGGCCTCAATGCGCCGCAGCAGGTGCAGGAAGCGGTCGATGTAGGTGTCGTCGGCCCAGGGGTAGGCCAGGTCGGCGAAACGCTGGGCCCAGTCCTGGTAGGTCATGGTCTCCAGATCGCCGAAGTAGGGCTTGGCGGTCTTGTTCAGGGCTTCGATGATCTCCCCGCGGCGGGTCTCCAGCTCCTCGGGGTGCTTCATGACCCGGACCAGCAGACGGCCGCACTCGGCGGAGGAGTTCTCCATCTCGTAGATGTCGGCATGCAGATGGCTCAGACCGGAGCCCACGCCTCCCACCGACTTGCCGCTGGGCACCCACTTCTCGCCCATGGGGGCGAAGGGGTCCGGATCGGGGGTGGAACTGTCGATGCCGGGGGTGGCCACCAGAGCCCGCTTGATCTCGGGATTGGTGTGGGCCTCCTTGGCGGTCATGGCCGCTGTGCCGATCATGACGCCGTCCACGGGCATGTCCGGCAGGTGGTAGGCGCGGGACCACTGGCCGCTGATGTAGTCGGCCGCCCGCTCAGGGGTGCCAATGCCGCCGCCGGCCACCAGAACGATGTTGGGGCAGGCACGGACCTCGGCGTAGGTGGTCGAGAGCAGGTCGTCCAGGGACTCCCAGGAGTGGTGACCGCCGGCGGCTCCGCCTTCGACCTCCATGAGAATGTGGGTGGGGGCGACCTTGCGGGCGATGGCCACGACCTGGCGGATCTGGTCCACCGTGCCGGGCTTGAAGGCCACGTAGGGGAAGCCCTCCTCGTTGAGCTGACGGATCAGGGTCACGGCCTCGTCCAGCTCAGGGATGCCGGCAGAGATGACCACCCCGTCGATGGGGGTGCCGGAGGCGCGCTTCTTGGGCACGATATGCTGACTGCCGAACTGGAGGTTCCACAGGTAGCGGTCCATGAACATGGCGTTGAACTCGACCGTGCGGCCCTCCTGCAGCTGGTCCTCCAGCTGGGACACATGGCGGTCGAAGACCTCGGCGGTCACCTGGCCGCCGCCGGCCAGCTCGGCCCAGTAGCCGGCATTGGCGGCTGCGGCCACGATCTCGGGCTCCACAGTGGTCGGGGTCATGCCGGCCAGCATGACCGGGGGCTTGCCGGTCAACCGGCTGAAGGCCGTCTCCACCCGGGGTCCAGCCGGGGTCTCAAGCAGACGAGGGGCCAGCTTGGACCAGTCCTGGGTCCTGGCCGGATCCTCCTCCATGGTGGACAGCTGCGCGCGCCGGGCCTGGTTGGAGGCCTCGACCACGCCTACTCCGGTGCCTTGGACCAGGTTGTCCACCAGCTTGCCCAGGGTCTCGCCCGGGCCCAGATCCACCAGCCAGAGGGAGGCGGCATCCTGCTGGTCCATGACCTCGGCGATCCGGCCGGCCCAGTCGGCATGGTTGAGCAGGACCTCTTCGGCAAGGACCCGGGCACGCTCGGTGTCCAGACCGCAGCGGGAGGCCCAGTCCACGCTCAGATCCACAGCCTCCTTCATGAGCGGCGAGTGGAAGGGCAGGGTCACATCCAGGTACTCCAGAACCGGCGAGAAGGCGGTTCCGCCACGGACCTTGTCCTCGCGCAGTTGGCGCTGGTGCTCGCTCTCCTTGCCTGCCTCGATGGCGAAGGCGGCCAGATCCTCCGGATAGCCGGACAGGACCAGGTTGCGATCCGAGTTGGTCACAGCCACGCTGATGGGGCCGCGAGCGCCAGGCACCCGGTCGACCAGAACCTCGACCTGATGGCGGGTGGCGCCGCGCACCGAGAGCATAGGGGTGGCCTCACCCTGGCGGTGGATGCCCAGACGACGGGCCTGGCGGGTGCCGGCCGCGCCGATCAGCATAGCAGTGGCCAGGATCTGGTCGATGGCACCCTGGGCGGCCTTGAGGGACCCAGCCGCCTGGATCTCCTGGACCATGTGGACGCCGATGATGCCCTGGGAGTGTCCCAGCAGGGCCACCGGACGGGCCTGGGCCGCATCGTAGCCCAGCTGGTCCATGTCCATAAGGGCGCCCAGCTGCACCAGGGCGATGCCGGGCACGCTGACAGCCGCGTCGGCGGCCGGTCCCAGTCTGACCGGGTCGGGCTTGTAGCCGAACAGGTCCAGCTGACGGCCGTTGGTGGCCAGCAGGTCGGGTTTGACCGCCCTGAGCAGGTCGGTGGCCGCCGCCATCCGCTCCCTCAGGGCCTTGTCGATGTCGGGATCGCCCTGCAGATCGGCCAGGGCCACGGTCCAGGGGTTGGACTGGCCGGCGAACATGAGCGCGTGCGGCTGCTCGGCGAGACGATTGATGAAGAATGTACTGGTCATGATGTCCTATTCATAGAGAGTTGGGGATTGCTGATAGTGACGAGGGGAAGCTCATAGAGGCTGGTTGCCGTGGTGCTTGTCGTTGACCCTGACGCGCTGCTTGTCTGCCAGAAGGTCCATGGCCTGGACCAGGACCGGTCTGGTCTGCTCCGGGTCGATCATGCCGTCCAGCTCGCCCATCTCCAGGGAGAGATTGGCGTTGACGGTGCTGGTTTCATACTCCCGGGCCAGCTTGTTTCGCAGCTCATCCACGTCCCGGCCGGCCTCCTTGGCCTCCTGCAGGTCGCGCCGGTGGATGATGTTGACCGCGCCCTGGGCCCCCAGCACGGCTATCTGCGAGGAGGGCCAGGCGTAGTTGAGGTCCGCGCCGATGGCCTTGGAGCCCATGACGATGTAGGAGCCGCCGAAGGCCTTGCGCAGCACGATGGTGACCATGGGCACCTGGGCGTTGGCGTAGGCATAGATGACCTTGGCCCCACGACGGATGATGCCGGCGTGCTCCTGGTCCGAGCCCGGCTTGTAGCCAGGGGTGTCCACCAGGGTGATGACCGGCAGGTTGAAGGCGTCGCAGAGGCGGACAAATCGGGCCAGCTTCTCGGATGACTCCACATCCAGGCTGCCCGCGTCCACCATGGGCTGGTTGGCCACGATCCCCACCGGCCGGCCCTCCAGGCAGGCGAAGCCCACCACGATGGACCGGGCGTAGAGCTCCTGGACCTGGACCAGCTCGCCGTAGTCGACGATGGCGTGGATGACGTCCAGCACGTCGTAGGGCTGCCGGTCGTTCTCGGGAATGACCGTGGCCAAACGTTTCGCGGCCTGGCGCTCGGCATGGCCGGAGATGAAGGCGTACCGGGGAGGCTCCTGGTCGCTGTTGGCAGGCAGGTAGGCCAGGACGGTCCGGGCGTAGTCGATGGCGTCGGCCTCGTCCTCGCCCAGATAGTGGGCCACGCCGGAACGGGTGTTATGCACGTAGCCGCCGCCCAGCTGGTCCATGCTGATGGTCTCGCCGGTGGCCGCCTTGACCACGTCGGGACCGGTGACGAACATGTCCGAGTTCTCCTTGGTCATGATGATCAGGTCGGTCAGGGCCGGGCAGTAGACGGCACCGCCTGCGCAAGGGCCCAGGATCAGGGAGATCTGCGGGACGAAGCCGCTGGCCTGGCAGGTCTTGCGGAAGATGCGGCCGTACTGGGTCAGAGCGGCCACACCCTCCTGGATGCGGGCGCCGCCCGAGTCGATCATGGCCACGATGGGGACCTTGATCCGCAGGGCCATGTCCATGAGCCGGCAGATCTTCTCGCCCTCGGCCCGGCCCAGGGTGCCGCCGCGAACGGAGAAGTCCTGGGCGTAGACGCCGACCTTGCGCCCGTAGACCAGGCCGAAGCCGGTGATGACCGCAGAGCCCGCCCGGTCCCCGGCGATGTCACCGCCGGCGAAGCGTCCCACCTCCTCGAAGGTGTCCTTGTCGAAGAGCAGATCCAGGCGCTCACGGGCGGTCTGCTTGCCCTTGGCATGCTGCCGGTCGCGGGCGTGCTCCTCGGCCTGTTTGGCCAGAGCGGCGGCCCGATGGATGCCCTGGCGCACCGGCTGGGAGCCCAAGGTGGATTCGGTGACGATCATGCCTGCTCCTCCCCGCCCAGATCCAGGGTGACCAGGGTCTGTCCCGGATCCACCCCTTGTGCCACGGCCACATCGATGGTCTTCACGCGGCCCTTGGCCGGGGCATAGACGTAGTTCTCCATCTTCATGGACTCCAGCACCACCAGCAGGTCGCCCTTGTCGACCTCCTGGTCGGGGGCCACGTTGATGCGGGTGACCACCGCCTGCATGGTGGCCACGATGACGCCGGACCGGGCCGCATCCTGCCGGGGTACGCCGGGCTCCTGATCCCGCAGCCCGCGCCCACGCAAGGGCTGCCTAGGCCGGGCAATACCGCCGTGGCCGCCGACGCCGCCCATGCCGCCCAGCAGCGACTGGGGCAGAGCAAGCCTGACCCGCTTGTCGTCGATCTCCACGTTGTAGGTCTCCATGGGATCGCTGTCCCGGTCCTGTTCCTGGGCCGAAGCGCCGGAGACCGAGGCGGGCTGGCCGCTCCCGTTGGAGGCAGGCTCCACGTTCAGGTAGACCCTTTCCAGCCACTTGGTGGACACGTCGAAGGAGTGCCCGTCCTCGGCGGTGAACTCGGGGTTGGTGAAGATCTTCTGGAAGAGGCCGGCCGGGGTGGGGACCCCGCTGATGCTCATCTCGCGCAGGGCCCTACGAACCCTGGCCACGGCCGCCGGACGGTCCTGGGCGGTCACGATCAGCTTGCCCATCATGGAGTCGTCCCTGGGCGAGACCGTGTCGCCCACCTCGACGCCCGAATCCACGCGAATGCCGGGGCCGGAGGGCCACTGAATCGACTCGATGGTCCCTGAGCTGGGGGTCAGGTTGGTGGCCGGATCCTCGCTGGTGATGCGCAGCTCGAAGCTGTGGCCGCGGGGCGGGGGCGCCACGTTCAAGGAGCCGCCGTCGGCGATCCGCAGCTGCTCGCGGACCAGGTCCAGTCCGCAGACCTGCTCGCTGACCGTATGCTCCACCTGCAGCCGGGGGTTGACCTCCATGAAGTAGACATCGTCCCTGGGGGTGACCAGAAACTCGCAGGTGCCCAGGCCCACGTAGCCCACCGTGTCAAACAGGCGGCGGGAGAACCCCTCCAGCTGGGCGATCACGTCGTCGGACAGGAAGGGGGCCGGAGCCTCCTCCACCAGCTTCTGGTTGCGGCGCTGGACCGAGCAGTCCCTGGTGGAGTAGACGGTGAATTGACCGTGGCTGTCCCTGCCGGACTGGGTCTCCACATGCCGGGCCCGATCCACGAATTTCTCGATGAAGTAGTCGCCCAGGTCGCCGCCCTGAAGGGCATCATGGTTCATGTAAAAGGTGCGCAGCTCGTCGCTGTCGTTGATCAGGGTGATCCCCCGGCCGCCGCCGCCGTCAGCCTTCTTCATCATGACCGGATAGCCGTGCTCGTCGGCGAAGTCCAGCAAAGGGCGCATGTCGGTGACGGGCTCGCTCAGGCCTGGCACCACGGGCACCCTGGCCCGCTCGGCCACCTTGCAGGCGGTGATCTTGTCGCCCAGCTCGTCCAGGACCTCGGGATCCGGCCCCACCCAGGTGATGCCCGCCTCGATCACCTTGCGGGCGAAGGAGGAGAACTCAGACAGAAAGCCATAGCCCGGGTGGAGGGCGTCAGCGCCTGACCGTCGGGCGATGGAGACGATCAGGTCCTCGTTCAGATAAGTCTCCATATTGGTGTCCCCAGGCAAGAGGTAGGCCTCGTCCGCCATCTGGGCATAGGGGGCGTCCCGATCCTGGTCGGCATAGACGGCCACGGTGGCGATGCCCATCTCCTGGGCGGTGCGCACGACCCGCAAGGCTATTTCGCCGCGGTTGGCAATCAGCAGTTTTTTCATTCCCCTCTCCTCACTGGTTGATCAAGGGCGATTGGACTGACGAAAAGCATGAACAAGGTAGGAATTAGGCTCCCACAACGGCCACTTCAGGCAGGACGCCTACATCGGCCGTGGACACGTCAACCTGGCTGCCGTCGGGCAACCGCACCCGCAGGGAGGCATCCGGATTGATCTCCAGGGCACGGCCCTCTATGGGCTCACCGGCCACGGGAACGACCCTCACCTGCCTGCCCAGCGTCCAGCTGAGTGCGGCAATCCGCGAGCGCAGCCCCTGCGGCTCGTTCAAGGCCCTGTCCAGCGACCCGTCAATGCCAAGGGGGGCCATCTCCCCGCTCAGGTGCCAGCTGATGGCATCGACCAGGTCGTCGCGCAGGGTCTGGTAGTCGGGCAGGTCCCGGTAGTGGAACTGCAGGGAGGTGGACTCCGCAATAGGAAGCGCCTGCCGGGGCAGCAAGAGGTTGATGCCGATGCCGACAGCCAGGGCCGACCAGTCTTGATCTACCCGGACCAGCTCGCAGAGGATGCCGCCCAGCTTGGCCCCGCGACAGAACAGATCGTTGGGCCACTTGAGGGTCAGAACCCGTTCAGGAGCGCCGCCGTCGGCCAGCCGGCAGCCGTGGTACTCAAGCACATCCTGCAGGCCTTCCAGAGCGGCCAGTCCCGCCACCATAGGCATCCATCCGCCAAAGGGCCCAGTCAGCAGTCCAGTGGGCAGCGGCAAGGCCCAAGTAGCCAGCAGGGAGCATCGGGGCTGATTGACCCAGGTTCGGGCAAGACGACCGCGGCACCGGGACTGCGCATCGGCAACCGCTACGCTCAGCGGCATGGTGCTCCCCCCGGCGCCCGGCCATCGCCGAATACCTTTACTTGCGACTCTTCCCTCGTACCGTGTAGTCGTAGAAACACCCTGACGGGCGTTTTTTCGAGGCGTATCTTCGGCTTTTCCCCTTGTGCCAGAGGCCAGTCCCTTCGCGGTCTCCGTGCTCGTTGTCGATTCACCGCCCCCAAACAGCCGCTCGACCCGGTCGCGCGCATCCGAATACGTCGAGGCTTCCAGAGCATGAGCCACGAGCGTATTGGTCGAATCGACGGTGTCGAACACCACGATCGAGGAGAGTACGCCACTGTCCAGCGATGCCGATGGCTGCCACTTGATATTCTGATGAGGCACGCGTTCCACTATACGGCACAAGGGGTCAGCCCCGGTAGCGAACCATCCACAAAAGCGGCGGCCGGTTTTTGTATCTTTTCACAGGAGACCCTTGGACAGCTTTGAGCGCATCCTCGGATGGGCACTGGATAAAATGGGGAAGCCGTAGACCAGGCACGACCCGCGAAAGGGGTTCTTTTGAGCGCAGACAGCGGAAGGACGCAACCGAGAGAGGCGGGCGAACAACCTGTGCAGACTTCGGCCTTGCAGACCGGAAGGCCTGGTTCCCGTGCATCCCGGACCGTCGGCCTGGTCCTGGCCCTGCTGGCCTGCCTCTGGATCGCTTTCTGCACTGGTTTGGGCCCCATCTACCGTCAGGAAGGTTCGATAACAGAGGTGGGCCTGCCCCATGTGCTGATCATGCTGGGAACCCTGGCCGTCTGTTTGGCTCTGGTTCTGGCCTGCCGCCGGATTCTGCTGGGTAGCGAACCCCTACGAATGCCACAGCGGCTGACCGCCCTGGCGCAGCGCCCACGGATGCGTGCCTACGCGGTCTTCATCACCCGGCAAACCAGCGGCTGGCGGCCCATCATGCGCCTGCTTCTGCTGGGCTGGGCCTGGGCCTTTCTCACCCTGCTGGCCGCCTATGGGGCCGACCTGTACGCCCAGGCCCAGGAATGCGCCAACTTCCTGGCCCAGCTGCAGGGCGATCAGCCCCCCTACGGCGGCAATGCCTTCACCCAGATGGACGTCTACCCCATCGGCCACTATCTGCTGCCAGGGCACCCGGTCTTCCTGACCGACCAGCACAACATGGTGCTGACTCTGGTCTACGGAATGACCATCATGGCCTCCAACCATCTGACCGGATCCTATGACGCGGGCATCGTGCTCCTGGCAGGGCTGCAGGTGATCTTTGCGGCCTTCTGCTGCGCCGTCACCGCCGACCGCTTCCTGCGCGGCAGCGGAACCGAACACGTCGGTGCCCTGGCCCGCACCCTGGTCATGCTCTTCTTCCTCTTCTCCCCCTTCGTGGTCTTCAGCACCTTCAGCCTGACCAAGTCCCCCCTCTTCGCCTTCGCCTTCATCTGGTGGTTCGGCATCTGGCGCCAGCTGGAGTCAGGGGACAAGGACTCGCCGCTCTACGCCAGCCAGGCGGCAAAGTTGCGGCCCGGCCTCGCCTTGAGCACCCTGATCATGCTGATCAGCGCCAAGTACGCCCTCTACATCGTTCTGGTCCAGTTGGTCCTGGCCCTGATCATCCGCCGTCGCCAATGGGCCACCATCCTGATAGGACTCCTGCTGCCCCTGGTTCTGTTCACAGGGGTGACCGGGGCCCTGACAGCCACGGGGACGGTCATCCAAGGTGACCCTGTGGAGAGCCGCAGCATCCAGCTGCAGCAGATCGCCCGGGTGGCCCAGCGCAACCCCCAGGGGATTCCGGCCCAGGCAAGGGCTGATCTTGAGCCCATCATGGACCTGGACAATGCCGCCATCCAATACACCCCCTGGGAGGCCGACCGGGTCAAGTCCTCCGGCAACCAGCCCAAACTGATCGTCTACCGCTGGAGGACCGTCACGCCCGAGCAGATGTCCCGGCTCAACCGGGCCTGGCTCCAGGTGGGACTGCGCAATCCGGTGATCTACCTGGACGCCTTCATGGCCGAGGCCTACGGCTACTTCGACCCCGGCGACCCTGCCTACGTGGCCATGTCCTACTACCTCAACAACGGCTACGTGCAGAACTCGGGCTCCTGGCTGGCGGCCTGGTGCCACGACTGGCGCAACGGGGTGACCGGATTCGTCAGGACCTGGGCCGACACCCCCCTGCTGGGCCTGGTGGCACGGGCCAACTTCTGGGTGGTGGCCGCCCTGCTGCTGATCGTCGCCCGCCTGGCGGCCGGTCACTGGCGCGGGGTCCTGTGCTGGTTCCCCCTCCTGCTGATCATGGGGGTCATGATCACCGCCCCGGCCAACAACTTCGAACGGCACATGCTGCCGGTGGACATGGTGGTGCCCTTCCTGATCCTGGACATGGTCCGGCAGAGCCGCCGCGCCCGCGCCGGTGAACTGATGGACCGGCCATCATGATCGGCAAGTCGAAACGGTCCAGACCGCCGGACGAAGGCCCTGCCGAGGCGCAGCAGGCTCGCCAGGTACCTGCCGCCTCCGGTGCCGCCATGGAGCAGATTCTCCTGAAGACGCTGGATCATCTGGATGAGGCGCTGCCCTGGACCAGGTCCCTGCCCTCCGATGGACGCAGAACCTTGGAAGGGGCCGTTCGAACAGCCCTGGACGACCTGCGCTCCCGACTTGACGACCAAGGCGCGGAAGACAGCGAAGTCCCCTCCCCCGTGCCAGCAGAGCTCTCCCGGAGCCTGGGCCCCCACCGGGCCATGGAGCTGACCCAGGTCATTCTGGACATGCTTGAGGAGGCCGGCCGGACCATGGGAGCCGAGGGGGAACGGTCCACGCTGGTCTACACCCGTCATGCCGCCACCGCAGCAGCCGCTCTCTATGCCGACCTGGCCGAGGCAAGAAACGGACGCAAGGCCACAACGGAGTCCAGGATCATCCGGCATTTGATTGAGCAAACGGCGGATACACGGACCGTTGACGATCTGGCCCGGCTGGGCTGGCCGACCGAATTCGACTGCTTCGCCGTCGTAGGCGAGGCCCAAGGCAACGATGAGGGACAGGGCATGGAGAACGCCCGCCAACCTATCCACACCACGGTGGCCCGTCAAGGCGGCAGGGCGCTGGTGGGCGAGAACGAAGGGCTCATGGTGGTTCTGATCGATCCCAACCGGTCGGGCACCCCGGCCGACTTCTGCGCATCCATCCTGCGCTTCTTCGCCGACGAGTCAGCTGTCTGCCTGGGACCTTTCCACCATGGAATCTCCGGTGCGGGAGCCTCCATCCGAGCCGCCCTGAGCACGCATGCGGCAGCCCCGGCAGTGGCTGACCCCATCACCGCCGCCCTGCCCAGGCCACTGCACGCCGACGACCTGCTGCCCGAACGAGCCCTGAACGGGGACGGGGACGCTGCCGACCAGCTCTACCAGGAGGTCTATCTGAGCCTGGCAGGCCAGGATCCGGACGGGCCCCTGCCGACCACCCTGCTCACCTTCCTGCGCTCGGGCAACTCGCTTGAGGTCACCGCCAAGAAGCTGGGCATCCATCCCAACACCGTGCGCTACCGGCTCAGGCGCTGCGTGGAGGTGACCGGCTGGGACGCCATGGACCCGCGAGAGTCCTTCGTCCTCCAGGCAGCCCTGATCATCGGCAGAATCCGCAGGTCGCATCCGGGCGCCGACTGACTGGCGCCATACCAGCTGCTGCCTGGCCAAGATATGAAAAGAGCGGGGACCCGAAGGTCTCCCGCCCTTGAAATATGGAGCCGAACCCGCTCAGAGCACCGCGATGTCCAGGGGAACGCCCGGGCCCATGGTGGTGGTGACGGTGGCCTTGGTGATGTAGCGGCCCTTGACCGTGGCCGGCTTCAGGCGCTTGATCTCCTCGTCGACCGCATGGAAGTTCTCCTCCAGAGCCTGCTGCTCGAAGGAGACCTTGCCCACGGGGAAGCTCAGGTTGCCGTTCTTGTCCACACGGAACTCGATACGTCCAGCCTTGATCTCGGTGACCGCCTTGGCCACGTCCATGGTCACGGTGCCGGTCTTGGGGTTGGGCATGAGGCCACGGGGGCCCAGCACGCGGCCCAGGCGGCCGACCTTGCCCATCATGTCGGGGGTGGCCACCACGGCATCGAAGTCCAGATAGCCGCCGGCGACCCTGGTCACCAGCTCGTCGTCGCCCACCTCGTCGGCTCCGGCCTCAGCGGCTGCGGTCGCCTGGGGACCACGGGCGAAGACCAGGACGCGCACGGTCTTGCCGGTGCCGTTGGGCAGGCTGACGGTGCCGCGGACCAGCTGGTCGGCCTTGCGGGGGTCCACGTTCAGGCGGTAGACAGCCTCCACGGTCTCGTCAAACCCGCGCTTGGGCATGCTCTTGAGCAGGGCGATGCCCTCCTCCGGGGTGTACAGGTTGGTGCGATCGACCTTCTCGGCCGCCTCGCGATACTTCTTGGAACGCTTGGTCATCTGCTTCTCCTATCAGCAGTCGCGGTGCGGGCAAGCGTATGCCCTACCGCTCACAACGAAAATTTCAGTCGGTGACGGTGATGCCCATGGAACGGGCGGTGCCTTCGATGATCTTCATCCCGGCCTCGACGTCACGGGCCGACAGATCCTCCATCTTGGTCTGGGCGATCTCGCGGACCTGGGCCTTGGTGACGGAACCCACCTTGGTGGTCAGCGGGTTGCCGGCACCCTTGGAGACACCGGCCGCCTTGCGCAGCAGATCGGCTGCCGGCGGAGTCTTGGTGATGAAGGTGAAGGAACGATCCTCGTAGACGGTGATGATGCAGGGGATGACCTGGCCCATCTTGTCCTTGGTGGCATCGTTGTACTGCTTGCAGAAGTCCATGATGTTCACGCCGTGGGAGCCCAGTGCGGGGCCCAGCGGGGGCGCGGGGTTGGCCTTGCCGGCCTCTATCTGCACCTTGATCAGCGCGGTGACTTTCTTCTTTGCAGCCATATGCTGGTTCTTCTTTCTACGAAGCGGTGATGTCGGAGACCATGGATCCCCTCCCGCAACCTGTTCTTTCCAAATGCGCTCCACAGGAGAGCACAAGCTTGATGATTATCGCATCAACCGAGGACCGACCGAAGGCTTTCAGGCGATCTTTTCGACCTGGTCAAAGCCCAGCTCCACAGGGGTGTCCCTGCCGAAGATGGAGACCAGAACGGTCAGCTTCTGGGTGGTGGGCTCCACGTCGGAGACCACGGCAGCCATGGTGGCGAAAGGCCCTTCGGTGACGGTGACCTGATCGCCAACGGCGTAGGAGACCTCCACCGTGCGCTTCTTGGCGGCCTCGGGCTTGTCGCCAGCGGCCTTCAGGGCCTCGGAGGCGATCATGGGGGCCATCATCTGGACGACCTCCTTGCGGGTCAGCGGGGCCGGCTCCTTGCTGGGGCCGACGAACCCGGTGACGCCCTCGGTGTCGCGAATGATGCGGCGGGCGTTCTCGTCTGGCCACATGCGGATCAGCACGTAGCCCGGCACACGAACCCGGGTGACGACCTTCTTGCCCTTGTCGGTGTGCTTCTCAACCTCCTCCATGGGAATCTCCACCTGGAAGACCTTGTCCTCCAAGCCGAAGGAGGCCACACGGGACTCCACGTTGGCCTTGACGCGCTTCTCGTAGCCGGAGTAGGTGTGCAGAACGTACCACTTGCCCTCAAGGGTGCGCAGCTTCTTGGAGAACTCGTCCACGGCACGCTGACCGGGATCCTCCTGGTCGGTCTGATCGTCGGAATCAGAGGAATCGTCCTGGGTGTCCTTGGCCTGGGCGGATTCGGCGGGTGTGCTGTCCTGCTCGGCCTGCTCCGATGAGGTTCCGAGCTGCTGATCCTGGACCTGGGCATCCTCCTGCGTGGGGGCATCATTGGATGCCGACGGGGCCGACTCAGCGGCCTGATCGGGGTCCAATCCCTCTCTGGTCAGATCATCACTCATGGATCACTCCACCTTCTACCTTGTCACGGCTCAGCCAAATATCAGGAAAGCCAGTTTGCCCAGCCCGAAGTCCATCACGGTCACGAAGATCATCAGCAGCAGCACAAAGATGAAAACGGCCACGGACCATCCCACCAGCTCCTTGCCTGTGGGAGTCACCACCTTGCGGATCTCATCGATGACCTGCTTGATGAAGAGCCCGATACGCATGAAGAAGTTCGGCCTGGCTTCCTCAGCCCCATCCTTCTGTGCCATGGTCATCCGTCCTTCGTTTGTTCTGCATCATCTGCTGCAAGCCTTGGCAGGGAAGGCGGGACTCGAACCCACAACCTACGGTTTTGGAGACCGTTGCGCTACCAATTGCGCCACTTCCCTATCGGAACTTCCCACCAGCCTACTCGACCGGGAGGAAAAACCGCCAAATCGCAAGTTTAGCCTAAAGGGCGGATTGCGTCCAACCGTGTTGCCTCCACAGCATTTCGCCCAGGAGCCGGATCAGGCGCTGACCCAGGCCCCAAGGCGCCTCATGCCCTCGGCCAGGTCATCGTCGGCCAGCGCGTAGGAGAAACGCAGGCAGCCGGGCGCGCCGAAGGCCTCACCCGGCACGGCCGCCACCTGGATCTGCTCCAGGATGACCTCGGCCAGCTCACCCGAGGTGGCGCAGACCGTGCCTTGCGGGCCCACTGGCCGATTCAGCAGACCGGTCACGTCGGCAAAGGCGTAGAAGGCGCCCAGAGGCTCAGGGCAGGTCACCCCCTCCATGGCGTTCAGGGCATCCACAATGGCCCGTCGCCGCAGGGCAAAGGCCGACCGCATGGCTTCCACGTCCTCCAGACCGCCGGTCAGGGCGGCCAGAGCAGCCTGCTGGGAGACGTTGGCCACGTTGGAGGTCATGTGCCCCTGAAGCTTGGCAGCCGCCTGGGCCACCGGCAGGGGGGCGACCAGCCAGCCCACCCGCCAGCCTGTCATGGCATAGGTTTTGGCCACGCCGTTGACCACGATCAGCTGATCGCGTACCTGAGGCACCAGAGCGCCCGGATAGGGGGTATGCGCCCCCTGGTAGGTCAGGTGCTCATAGATTTCGTCGCTGATCACCCAGATCTGGTGTTCGATGGCCCAGCGATCCACGGCAGCCACCAGGCCGGCGTCCCAGATCGCCCCGGTTGGGTTGGCGGGCAGGTTGAGGATGATGGCACGGGTGCGCTCGGTTCGGGCCGCCTCCAGCTGCTCCAGGCTGGGGATATAGCCCTGGTCGGCTCCGCTGAGCACCGGAACCGGCCGACCGCCAGCCAGCAGAACCATCTGAGGATAGCTGGTCCAGTAGGGAGCGGGGATGATGACCTCATCGCCGGGGTTCAAGAGGATCTGGAAGGTCTCGTAGACGGCCTGCTTGCCGCCGTTGGTGACCACCACCTGATCCGGGTCGATTTGATAGCCCGAATCGCGCAGGGTCTTGTCGGCGATGGCCTGCTTCAATCGGGGCAGACCCGCCGTGGGCGTATAGCGGTGGTTGCGCGGATCCAGACAGGCGCGGGCCGCCGCCTGCACGATGTGGTCAGGCGTGGGAAAGTTGGGTTCGCCGGCGCCGAAGCTGATCACATTCATGCCCTGGGCCTTCATGGCCTTGGCTTTTGAATCCACTGCCAGAGTGGCACTGGGGGCCACTGCGTCTATGCGTCTGCTCAGGGTCTGCCATTGCGCCATAGTCATGCTGCCATGCTACCGCCCAGCACCCCCAGGGCTGTGCTCAGACCAGGACCAGAGAGTCCCGATGCACCAGCGGGTGGGCGTAGTGGGCGCCCAATCGGCGGCGGAGCTCCTTGGTGTTCAGGCCCAGCATGTCCTGGGCCTCCTCGGAATCGTAGCCGGACAGGCCCTTGGCCACCTGATGACCGGACTCATCGTGGATCCAGACCGGATCCCCGGCCGAGAACTCGCCCTGGACAGATCTGGCACCAGCCGCCAGCAGGCTGGCCCGACCGCCGCGCAGGGCTTTGACAGCCCCCTGATCCACCAGATAGCCGCCCCGGGGACGGGAGGCGAACTTGATCCAGAGCCGATGCGAGGAGCCCCGCGGACGGATGGGGGCGAAGAGGGTGCCCACCCTGTCGCCGGCCAGGGCAGGGCCTGCAAGGTCGGCGCGGGTCAGCACCACAGGCATGCCGGAGGCCGCAGCAATCCGCGCCGCCTCCAGCTTGGTGGACATGCCCCCGGTCCCCAGCCCGGAGACGGACCCCTGGGCATCCACCTGGTCCATGATGGCCGCCACATCGGGCACGAAGCCGATTCTGCGGGCCCCTGGCCGGGATGGGGGTTCGGAGTAGAGGGCATCCACGTCAGTCAGCAGGACCAGGGCATCGGCGCTGACGATGTTGGCGATCAGGGCCGAAAGGTGGTCGTTGTCGCCGAAACGGATCTCGTTGCTGGCCAGGGCATCGTTCTCATTGACGATGGGGATGACCCCCAGATCCAGCAGACGGCAGAGGGTGCGCCGGGCGTTGCGGTACTGGACGGCATGGGTGGTGTCACGGGCGGTGATCAGGATCTGGCCCACACGCAGGCCATAACGGGCGAAGGCAGTCTCGTACTGGGCCATGAGCAGACCCTGGCCCACCGAGGCCGTAGCCTGCTGGGTGGCCACGTCACCGGGGCGTTGGTCAAACCCCAGGGTGCCGAAGCCGGCCGCGATGGCCCCGGAGGTGACCAGGACCAGGCGGGCGCCATCCACAGCAGCCGAGGCCAGGGCGCCTACCAACGAACGCAGGCGGCCAAGATCCAGGTGCCCATGGGGATCGGTCAGGGAGCTGGATCCTACCTTGACCACCATGGTGCGGGCCTGGGCCACACGGGAACGGACCGCGGCCTGGTCGGATTCCTCCCCGTCGGTCATTGCCCAGCCTCCTCCGAGCGCCCCAGCAGGCCCTGCCTGTCATGGGGATCGTCATCCACGGAGGGGTCGGCCCAGTGCCCCTGGCGCCGCTCCTGCTCCATGACCTGACGCACCACCTGCCTGGCGTCCATCATCTGGTGGTACTGGCGGCGGCGTTCGCTGTTGGTGCGGCGGCGGTTGAGCCCCTGGCTCTCCTCCAGCCGCAGGTCGCGGCCCCGGGCCACCTGGGGGGTGCCATCCAGCATTTCGGCACCGGCCGCCACGCTCGGGTCCCAGTCGAAGGCCACCGCATCGTCGCCAGGACCGATGCGAACCTCGTCCCCAGGTCTGGCTCCGGCCTTGCGCAGGGCATCCTCCACACCCATTCGGGCCAGGCAGTCGGCCAGATAGCCCACGGCCTCCTCGTTGTCGAAGTTGGTTTGGCGAACCCAGCGCTCGGGCTTGGCTCCGCAGACCCTGAACCAGGTCTGCCCGGACCGGGTCTGATGCCGCTCAAGGGTGAAGTCCCCGGACTGGTCGCCGCTCCTGCGCCGCCGCTCCAGGGGGCGGATGACCACGCGCTCCTCCTGCCTGGCCTCCTGCTGCTCCCGCAGCTGCCTGCGCAGACGATCCACCAGACCGGCCAGGTAGTAGCCCAGTTCCTTGAGCCCCTGATGCGAGGCTGTGGAGACTATGAAGACCTTGAGGCCCAGGGCTTCGAAGTCGGGACGGACGAATTCGGCCAGTTCGCGCGCCTCCGACAGATCGGCCTTGTTGAGGATGATCACCCTGGGCCGCTCCGCCATGGGGATGACCCCCAGCGGAAGCTCCAGGCGGTCGGCATAGCGGGAAAGCTCCTCTTCCAGGGCCCGATAGTCGCTCATGGGATCCCGATCAGGCTCCAGGGTGGCGCAATCGATGACGTGGGCGATGATCTCGGTGCGCTCGATGTGCCGCAGAAACTCCAGCCCCAGGCCCTTGCCCTGGGAGGCTCCCGGGATCAGCCCTGGCACGTCGGCCATGGTGAAGCGGCTCTCCCCTGCCTGGACCACGCCCAGGTTGGGCACCAAAGTAGTGAATGGATAGTCGGCGATCTTGGGCCGGGCCGCGCTCATGGCCGCCACCAGGCTGGACTTGCCTGCGCTGGGGAAACCGACCAGGGCCACGTCGGCGATGGATTTGAGCTCCAGCACCAGGTCACGCTCCTGCCCCGGATCCCCCAGCAGGGCGAAGCCGGGAGCCCGCCTGGCCTTGGTGGCCAGGGAGCGATTGCCCAGGCCGCCCACGCCGCCCTGGGCCGCCACGAACCGATCCCCCGCATGGGCCAGGTCGGCCAGGCGCTCGCCAGGCTGCTTGCGCTCGCCTTGGCCGCCCTTGGCTGTGAAGACCACAGTACCCACCGGCACTGGCAGGATCAGATCCTGGCCGCGGCTGCCATCCTTGTCACCGCCCAGACCCATGGTGCCCGATTCGGCCTGGCGGTGCGGCAGGAAGCGGTAGTCCAGCAGGCTGGTGGCGTTGGCGTCGGCCTGAAGAATGACCGAGCCGCCCTGGCCGCCGTCGCCCCCATCGGGCCCGGCCAGGGGCTTGTACTTCTCGCGACGGATGGAGGACGCCCCATTGCCGCCGTCGCCACCCTTGACATGGACGGTGACCTGATCCACAAATGCGCTCATAGGGGCCCATGGTACTCAATCCGGCCTGACATGCGGCCCCTGAGAGCTGAATGCCCGGCATCTCCATACATATGCAAAAAGGCCACCCCATGACAGGGATGACCTTGGGCCGATGCCGATACAGGGCAATCAGGCGGTAAGCACGTCAACAACCTTGCGGTCGCGCCGGTTGGCGAACCGAACGGTTCCGTCTGTCAGGGCGAAGAGGGTGTGGTCCTTGCCCAGACCGACGTTCTGGCCGGGATGGAACTTGGTGCCACGCTGGCGAACGATGATGTTGCCGGCCACTACGGCCTCGCCGCCGAACTTCTTGACGCCCAGGTACTGAGCATTCGAATCGCGCCCGTTGCGTGAGCTGGACGCGCCCTTCTTATGTGCCATGTCTGGTTCCTTTCCTACCTCGACCTAGGCCCTCAGGCGATGGCCGTGATCTTGACCACGGTCTGCTTCTGGCGGTGACCCTTGCGGCGCGCCACGCCGGTCTTGTTCTTGAACTTCTGGATGTTGATCTTGGGGCCCTTGGCCTCGTCGTCCACGACCTCGCCCTTGACGGAGATCTTGGCCAGATCCTTGGCGGCCATGGTCACCTTGGATCCGTCGACGACCAGCGCGACCGGAAACTCGACCGACTCGCCCTTTCTGGCAGCCAGACGGTTGACCGTGATCTGGTCACCGACCTCGACCTTCTCCTGATGGCCTCCGGCCTTCACAATCGCGTACATAGCCCTACCTTGCCTGTTGTCCAAAGCTGTATGCGCCCGGCATCCGAGTCCTGCCATGCAATTGACGAACCCGTCCAGACACCAGCTAACCAGTATAGAAGCAAACACACCGCATCGTCAAATGTGCCTGCCCCGCCGACAAAACGAAATTCAGTTTATGACTCCTTGGCGACATCCGCCGTCTCAGCCTGGGCATCGTCCTCGTCCGACGCCGCCTGGGCCGCCGCAGCGATCCTGGCCAGCTTGGCCTTGACTGCAGGAGTCGAGCCTGTGGACAGGGTCTCCTTGGAGGAAGAGCCATGCCCATGCTTGTTGGTCTTGACGAAGGGGTCGCCGCCCTTGACCGCATAGGGGTCGGCATAGGAGGCGGAGATGGTCGGCTTGTCGTGGAGGATGAAGCCTCGCCCATGGCAGGTGGGGCACTCCTCGGAGAAGGCCTCGACCAGACCCTGCCCCACCCGCTTGCGGGTCATCTGGACCAGCCCCAGGGAGGTGACCTCGGCCACCTGATGCTTGGTGCGGTCCCGGGCCAGGCACTCCACCAGGCGGCGCAGGACCAGGTCGCGGTTGGCCGGCATGACCATATCCACATAGTCGATCATGATCATGCCGCCGATGTCGCGCAGGCGCAGCTGCCGGGCGATCTCCTCGGAGGCCTCCAGGTTGCAGCGGGTCACCGTCTCCTCCAGGGACTTGCCCTTGCCGATGAAGCGGCCCGTGTTCACATCGATGGTGGTCATGGCCTCGGTGCGGTCGATGACCAGGGAGCCGCCGGAGGGCAGGTAGACCTGACGTTCCATGCCCTTGCGCAGCTGGCTGTCGATGCTCCAGCGGTCGAAGACATCCTTGCCCTGGTGTTCGGCAGGGTCCCAGTGCTCAAGCTTCTCCTCCAGGTCGGGGGCCATGGTCTCCAGGTAGTTGCGGACCCGCTCGTAGACCCCTTCCCCCTGGACCACCAGCTTGGCGAAATCATCGTTGAAGATGTCGCGGACCACGCGGATGGCCACGTCCGGCTCGCCCTGCAGGAGCTTGGGGCGCTTGCCGTGCAGGAACTCCTTGCGCTTGTCCTCGATCTTGCTCCACTGACGCTGCAGGTTCTCCAGGTCCTTGGTCAGGGCCTCCTCGCTGGCCCCCTCGGCCGCGGTGCGGATGATGACGCCCATGTCCTTGGGAGCCACCCTGGAGACGATGCTCTTGAGGCGGGAACGCTCGCGGTCGGGCAGCTTGCGGCTGACGCCGGTCATGCCGCCCGAGGGCACCAGGACCAGGAAGCGGCCGGCCAGCGTGACCTGCGAGGTCAGCCGGGCGCCCTTATGGCCGATGGGATCCTTGGTGACCTGGACCAGCACGGGGTCGCCGGACTTGAAGGCCAGCTCGATCCGGCGGGGCTGGCCCTCCAGGCGGGTGGAGTCCCAGTTGACCTCGCCTGCGTAGAGCACGCCGTTGCGGGCCTGGCCTATGTCCACGAAGGCGGCCTCCATGCTGGGCAGGACGTTCTGGACCCGGCCCAGGTAGATGTTGCCGACAGTGGAGACCTCCTGGATGTCGGAGACGTAGTGCTCGACCAGGATGTCGTCCTCGATGACCGAGATCTGGGTGTGGTGCTCCTTCTCGCGCACCACCATCAGACGCTTGACGTTTTCACGGCGGGCCAGGAAGTCCTGCTCGACCAGCTGGGACTGACGGGAGCGCTCGCGGCGGTTGTCCCGTCGACGCTGCTTCTTGGCCTCCAGGCGGGTAGAGCCCTCCACATCAGTGATTTCGTCAATATATTGCTGCTTGCGGGAACGGCGGGTGCCGGACACCTCCGGCTCGCCCTCAGCGGACTTGGCACCCCTGCGACGACGGCGACGACGGGTCAGCGGGGCCTCGTCCTCATCATCCTTGTCCTTCTCCTGCTCGTGCCCGCGATGGCGACGACGCGTGGAAACGGACTTCTCAGCGTCCTCCTCGTCGCTCTTGGCACGGCGGCGACGACGGGTGCGGGTGCCGGACTCCTGCGGTTCCTCGTCCTGCTCCTGGTCCTCGTCGACCACGAAGGTGATGCCCTCGTGATCCAGATCCTCCTCGATGCGCTCCACCTCGTCGGCGGCCCTGCGCTCCTCGGCGTTGAGCCTGCGGGAACGGCGTGAACCGCCCTCCGAAGTGTTCCTGGACCTGCTGCGGCGAGAGCTCTTGGGCGAGTGCTCGGCATCCTCGTCCTCATCATCCCGTTCTTCGCGCTCATCATGCTCGGGCCGGGAGGCGGGTATGACGGGCTCCTGGAAGAGCAGGGATGTCATAGGACGGGGACGGGAGGCGCGCGGGCGCTCATCCTGCTCCTCGGCCTTCCGGCCTGCCCTCTGGCTGCGGCCCGAGGTCAGTGCCTCCACAGCCTCAATGGCACGCTCCTGACGCTCCTGATCAGGTTCACCCTCCTGGGCATGCTCCTCATCGCGTCGGCGGGCAGCAGTGCGGGTGCGACGACGAGTGGTCGTCCTGGTCGGCTTGGACTCGCTCTCATCCACCTGGACGTCCTGATCGGCCGCCTGATCCTCCTTGGGCTTGCGGGTGCGACGGCGACGGGTGGCGGAGGGCTTGGACTCGTCGTCCTCCTCCTTGGCCTTGCGAGAGGCCTTGCGCTTCTCGGCCTCGACCTTCACGGGCACGTCGGCGCCGGCGGCGCCGGCCACTCTGACCACACGCCGTCCAGCACGGCGACGGGTGCCGGAGCCAGCGGTCTGCTCGACCTGCTGTTCCTGCCCATCCCTGGTGGCGGACCTATTATCCTGGGTATCCTCAGTATTCGTTTTTTCGGGCACAATGCTCCTTGCGGCACGCCGCCTCGCGCCGCTCTCACGGTTCCGATCCGTCCTCACGCTGCACTCTCACTGCAGCCGCGCACCTGCGTGCGCCCGATCGAAACGCCTTGGCAAAAAGTCTTCCTGACGCAGGCGGACACCGACGCCCGTACGGATCACTGGGTCTCCGTCCAGGGGGATCAACGCCTACGCTGCAAGTGGTCAGGCAGAACCACCGTCCTCTAGTATGTCACAGATCAGCGGCCATCAGGTCCATTGAGCCACTCGACCAGTATGGCTTCCAACCGAACCAGGTCATCCAGGGGCACCTGTTCGTCGGCCTTGTGGGCCAGCAGGGGGTCCCCCGCCCCCAAATTGACGGCTGGTAGGCCAAGGGCTGAAAACCGCGCCACATCAGTCCATCCCAGCTTGGCGCGAGGCTGCTGACCCGTGGTCTGGGCAACCAGGTCCGCCAGCGAACGAGCCCAAGGCGAGTCCAGACCAGGACGGGCCGCGGGCGATTCGTCGCACATGCGCACCGAAAATCCCTGGAAGACTCCGCCCAGGGCCACATGCTCGCCATTGCCGAGCTCGGCGCCCGTCCCCTGGCCCATCATCAGCTCCTTGGCCTGGGACAGGCTCTTGTCGGGGGCGAACCGGTAATTGACGTGCACCCGGCATCGGTCAGGAATGACGTTGGTGCCCAGACCGCCCTCGATCATGGTGGCGTTGAGCCCCTCCCGATAGTCCAGGCCATCCACCTTCACCGTGGCCGGACGGTACCGCTCCAGCCGGTTCAGAATGGGCGCGGCAGCGTGGATGGCGTTGCTGCCCATCCAGGCCCGGGCGGAGTGGGCCGTCGTGCCGTGGGTGATCAGATCGAAGCGCATGGTTCCGTTGCAGCCGGCCTCAATGGCGCAGTCGGTGGGCTCGCCGATGATGGCGAAATCCCCTCGCACCCAATCAGGATGGGCAGCCACCACCCGGCCCAGCCCGTTCAGATCGGCCTGGACCTCCTCATGGTCGTAGAAGACGAAGGTCAGGTCATAGACCGGCTCCTGCAGGGTGAGCGCCAGGTGGAGAAAAACGGCGTCAGAGGCCTTCATGTCGGCGGCGCCCCGGCCGTACAGCACCCGGGATCCAGGGTGGGCGGCGGCCAGGTCGGCGCGGATGTCCGGGTCGCCGGGCTCCAGCCAGCGCGGGGGCAGGTTCCTATCCACGGGCACGGTGTCCAGATGACCGGCAAGGACGATGCGGTGGGGACGGCCCAGCTGGGTGGAGGCCACGACCGTGTCGCCCAACCGTCGGACCAAGAGGTCAGCCCTTGACGACAGGGCCCTCTGGACGGCATCAGCCAGGGCGCCCTCCTGGCCGCTGACCGAGTTCAGGGCGGTCATGGACTCCAGTATCCTTGCCAGGGCCTGGGCGGGTTCAGCCCCTCGGGCGCCGGCGAGAAGATCAATATCGGTCTGTGTGTTCTTGGCCATAGTGCCATGCTAGCGGGCCGGGAATCGCAGGTGGACTTGCAGCCGCAAGCATGAGGCCCGGGTGGCACAATGGGGACGACAGAAGCGGTGGCACTCCGCCTGGGAGGCCGCCGTCCACCATGCGAGACGAGGAGGATGCCGGAGTGCCTGGACTGCTCAGTGCCATGGAAGGGTTCTTCATCATCGGCGTGGTCATCGCCGTGGGGTATGTGGCCGCCCGCTTCCATGTAGGCGGTCCAACGGCCCAGCTGGTGCTCAACAAGTACTCCTTCTTCGTCTCGACGCCCTGCCTGATGTTCGCCATCCTCTCCAAGCAGAAGCTGTCGGTCATCTTCCACCCCAGCATCATCGTGGCCTTCCTGTCGGCAGCGGCTGTAGGCCTGCTCTTCGTAGCCCTGAACGCAACCAGCTTTCACCTGCCGGCTGCCGAAGCCACCATCGGCGCTCTCGACTCCTTGTATTTGAACTCCAACAACATCGGGCTGCCTGTAGCCACTTATATTCTGGGCAATCCCACACTGGTGGCACCCATCCTGGTCATGCAACAGGCCCTGTTCACCCCTATTGGATTGACCGTTCTGGACGCGACCACCTCTGGCAAGCTCTCGATCAAGACCATCCTCAAACAGCCCCTGAAGCAGCCCATCCTGATCGGCTCCATAGGCGGCATAGTGATTTCGGCCATCAGCGCCCGGGCCGGCCATTTCATCATCCCCGACTTCGTCTACAAGCCCATCGACATGATCGGGCAGTCGGCCGTGCCCATGATCCTCATGGCCTTCGGCATGTCCCTGCGGGGTTCGCGGCCCATGGGCCAGGGCACCGACCGTCGTGCCACCCTGTGCGCGGTGATCCTGAAGAATCTGGTCATGCCCATAATCGCCTACCTGCTGGCCCGGTTCATGATGGGCTTCAGCGGGGCGGAGCTGTACGGGTGCGTGGTTCTGGCGGCCCTGCCCACCGGTCAGAACGTCTACAACTACGCGGCCCGCTACGAGGTGGGAACCACCTTCGCCAGGGACGGCATCCTGCTGAGCACGATCAGCTCGCCCGTGATCATCGCCCTGGTCGCCCTGCTCCTGAGCTGACTGGTCAGACCGGGCCTTCTGCTCAGCCTTCGGCTGCCAGGGCCTTCAAGCGCTGCAGGAAGTGCGGCCAGTCCTGTCCGAAGGCCTTCAGGAGGGGCAGGTCCGCGACCTTGTCCAGGTCCACCCATTCCAGGGCAATGCTCTCATCGTCATTCATGCGGGGCTCGACCTGGTGGCCGGGGCGCTCGAAGGCCAGGATGGTCGTATAGCCCCAGGGGCCGTGGTCCTCCAGGTAGGAGCCCACCACCTGGATGTCCTCCGGACGGATGTTGGCCTCCTCATAGCTTTCGCGCAGGCCGCCCTCCAGGGGGTTCTCCCCGTCCGAGATGGCGCCGCCCGGCACACCCCAGGTACCGCCCTCGGCGCTCCAGCGGGCCCGGTGTTGCAGAAGCACGCTGATCAGCGCGCCCGTGCGGGCATCGCGCCGGGCCAGCAAGACGCCGGCAGCCCCGTTGAGCCCCCAGTGCCGCTTGCCGCAGGCACAGTTCACCCACCCGTCGCCAGGCTGGTGGACGTTCTCCACAGGGGCGACCAGTCCCTCAGCACCATGCGTCGATCCGTCTGCCTGCTGATGCTCAGGCTGGGCCCGTTGGGCCCACAGGTCAGGCCAGGAGACGCCCAGCTCCTGGGCCAGGGCGCGCAGGGTGGGCATGCTCAATCCCATCACTCCGCTGGGATCGCCCTGGATGCCCTGGATGAAAGCGCTGCCCAATCCCTCCAAGGTGAAGGAGCCGGCCACCTCCAAGGGTTCGCCGGTGGCCACATAGGCCTGCATGGAGGCCCGGTCATAGTCTCCGAAGGTCACCTGGGCGCTGCTGACCGCTCGAACCCGTCGGCCGGTGGCCAGTTCGATCAGACAGTGGCCGGTGACCAGGGTGCCTGTTCGGCCGCGCATGGCCATCAACCGCTCCAGAGCACGCTCCGGCTGGTGAGGCTTGCCCATGACGGCGCCGTCCACGCTGAACAGCGAGTCGCACCCCAGCAGGAGGGGCCCACGCCCGGCTCCGAGCATCCCGCCCCAGGCTCCGATGACCTGGCTCATGGAATCCCTGGAGGATGCATCCGGATCACCCTGGCTCAGAGGCCTGAACGTGACCAGGTCGCCCCGCGAGCGCCTTTCGGCATCCTTGACGGCATCCATGGTCGCTTGGACAGCCGAAGCCTTGGCCTCAGCCAAGACAGCGACCCGCTCGCGCGCATCCAGGTCCTCCAGGTGGCGGCCCAGTTTACGGGCCTGTTCAGCCAGGACGGCCGGCTCATCCACCTTTGAGGGTCGGATGATAGGGTCAATGCCCGCCTGGACCAGGAGCCGCCGCCGGGAGGGGGAGGATGATGCCAGAATGAACGGGATATGCCTGTCTTCAGTGTTCACGATTGCCTTCCTGGTCCCGTTCCACCTGGACCCCCCGGCAGTCCACGTCCAAGGGCAGAATCCGCCAGCGGCCGGAATCCAGATAGTCCTTGGCAATGGTCCGCAGCTCATTTTCGGCATCACCGTAATGCAGGACGATGATGCAGGGACCGGCTCCAGAGACGGCCGCCGCGTAGCCCCGACCGCGCAGGAGCTGCAGGAGCTTGGTTGAGGAAGGCATGAGCCCGGCCCGGTATGGCTGATGGAGCCGGTCCTCGGTGGCGACGAAGAGCAGGGCGTTGGCTCTGGCAGACTGCTCGGCTGCCTCTGTCTCCAAGTCATCCAAGGACTCGGGGTTCAGAGCGCCAGGAATCAGGGCCGCCCTTGACAGGTTGTGAACGGCATCCGCGTAAGGCACCCGGTTGGGCAGGGCCTGTCGGGCCTTCTGTGTGGACAGATGGGCGCCGGGAACGAAAACCGTGGCTTTGATGGCCGGATCCACCTGGTAACGCAGGGTGTGGTAGCCGCCCTCCAGGGGCGCGCCCCCGGCTATGGGCAGGGAACCCACGCCCTCGCCAGTGGCCAGATCATAGGAGACGGTCAGCCCCCCGTAGACAGCAGGCGCCACGTTGTCGGGATGCCCCTCGATCTGGGCGGCCAGTGCGAAGACGGCATCACGGCGCAGTGGGCCAGTGTGAGCGAAGGCCGCAGCCGCCGCGATTCCGGCCACGATGGCCTCGGCGCTGGATCCCAATCCCCTGGCCTGGGGGATTCGGTTGACCGCGCGCATGATGAAGCCGAACCTTGGCAGTCCGAAGACCTGGCAGGCCCGCCGGAAGGTGGAGACGACCAGATGGGTCTCGTCTCGGGGCAGGGTCCGCTCCCCCTCGCCCTTGATGACCACATAGGCGGTGGTGTCGCCCGGGTCCACGGAACGGGTGAAGACGATCTCGTCATGGTAGTCCAGCGCCAGGCCGACCGCATCGAAACCTGAACCCAGGTTGGCGCTGGTGGCCGGCACGCGCACCCGCACAGTAGACGGACCCTCTGTGGCAGCGGCCATCATTGGGCCTGCCGATCAAAGACGCGAAGGATAGAGGCCTGCCCAGTGACCGAGTCGAAGGTGGAGATCCGCTCGACGACCTGCCGCAGGGTCACCTCGTCGCACAGGTGGGTGACCACGCGCAGCTGCTGGATCTCGCCGCTGTAGCCCGGGTCATGCAGGGTGGGCTTGATGTCCTGGTTGACTCCGTTGATGGAGATGCCCGCCTCGGAAAAGACCTGGGCGATGGCCGCCAGCACGCCAGGCTTGTCGTGAATGAGGAAACGGACGGCAAAGGCGGCTCGGGATGAATCCAGAGGGGCCATGGGGATGTTGGCGTACATGGGGATCCCCGGACCCATGCCATGCTGGACGATGTGGCGGGCCTCGGTGACCACGTCCCCCAGAACGGCTGATGCGGTGGGCGCCCCGCCGGCACCCCGGCCGTAGAACATGAGGTCGTCGGCGGCCTTGGCGGTGACGAAGACGGCGTTGAAGCTGCCATGGACCGAGGCCAGGGGGTGGCTGTCGGGAATCAGCGCCGGGTAGACCCGGGCGGAGATGCCCTGTTCGCCGCGCTCAGCCACGGCCAGAAGCTTGATGACCCGGTGCTCGGTCTGTGCGGCCGCTATATCGTCGGCGGTGATGGTGCGGATGCCCTCCACGGGTACATCATCCATGCGCACATCAGTGTGGAAGGCCAGCGTGGCCATGATGGCGGCCTTGGCGGCTGCATCCAGCCCGTCCACATCGGCGGTGGGGTCCGCCTCAGCGTAGCCCTTGGCCTGGGCGTCGCGCAGGGCCTGGTCGAATTGAAGACCCTTGGTGGTCATCTCATCCAGAATGTAGTTGGTGGTCCCATTGACGATGCCCACCAGGCTGGTGATGCCGTCGCCCACCAGGGACTCGCGCAGGGGCCGCACGATGGGGATGGCCCCGCCCACGGCCGCCTCGAAGTAGATGTCGACGCCCCGCTCTTCGGCAGCCCGGTAGAGCTCAGGGCCGTGCTGGGCCAGGAGGGCCTTGTTGGCGGTGACCACGCTGGCGCCGGACTCGATGGCCTTGAGCAGCAGGGTGCGGGCCGGCTCGATGCCGCCGATCAGCTCGATGACGATGTCCGCCCGGGTGACCAGGTCGGCTGAGTCTGTGGTCAGCAGGGACGGATCGATCCAATCAGCCTTGACCTTGTCAGGATGAAGGACGGCGATGCCCACCAGCTGCAGGGGACGGCCCACTCGACTGGCCAGGTCCTGGCTCTGCTCCACCAGGAGGCGGGCGGTCTGGGAACCCACGGTCCCAGCCCCCAGAAGTGCTATGCGGATGGGCCTGACGGCCTCCTGCTGCTGCATGCGTTCAGGCATATGGATCCTCCATCCGCCCCATCGGGGCCTGTCGCAGGGTGTTGCTCCATCTTAGAAAGCCAATCCGACACCCGCATCCACCCCGGCGCCTGCTTCCGCCAAGACGGAGCGCATCATCCCTGATCCAAGGCCAGCAGGTCATCCATGGTCTGCCGCCGCAGCATCAAATGGGCACCGGACTGGTCCAGACCTACCACAGCGGGAATCAGAGCCTGGTTGTAATTGCTGGCCATGGTCCGCCCGTAGGCGCCAGTCACCGGCACCAAAAGCAGATCACCCCGGCGAATGTCCGCTGGCAGGGCCACATCCTGCACCAGGATATCCCCCGATTCACAGTGCTTGCCGACCACACGGGCCTGGATACGGTCCCCGCTGCCATCCCGGTTGGCCAGGACAGCCGTGTATTGAGCTTCGTAGAGGGCCGGACGAATGTTGTCGCTCATGCCGCCGTCAACCGAAACGTAGGTGCGCACGCTTCCGTCAGACAGGGGGACGGGCTTGACGGTGCCCACCCGATACAGGCTCATGCCGCAGGGTGCCACGATCCAGCGGCCGGGCTCGAAGGCGATGACCGGCATGGGCATGCCCAGGCGACGGTTGATGGCGACCATGTCAGCCCCCAGGCTGGTCAGGGTCTGGTCCAGGTCCATCCGATCCTCATCCGGGGTGTAGGGCACGGAGAAGCCGCCGCCCAGGTCCACCTCGGGCATCAGGTATCCGTCGGTGGCCCAGAAGGTGTGCCGCAGCAGCATCATGCGCCGGGCGGCCTCGATGAAGGCCGAAGAGTCATGGATCTGGGAGCCGATATGGGTATGGATGCCCACCAGCTCCAGTTCCTTCTCGTGGGAGCGAATCTCCTTGAGCAGGGCGATAGCCGGTCCGTCAGCCAGGGCGGACATGGCTTTGATCCGGGCGGGATCAGCAGGTTCAGCGGGCCCGTTGGCGGCCGAATACAGGGCTGAAGACGACGGGGAGACCACGGAATCGCCAGGAGCCAAGGAGGCGTCATTCTTTGTGGCCGCCGAAGCCGCTGCCCCAGCCTGTCCGGAGGATCCAGGCTCAGGCCCGAGGTCCAGCAGGCCCACGTCGGTGCCCTGGGGCAGCAGGGGGATGCCGAACTTCTGATCCTCGTGGGCAGTGGAAATGTACTCGTGGCCGCCGGCGTGCACACCCACGGTCACCCGGAGCATGACCTTGGCGCGACGCCCCTGGGCCCTCGCAGCAGCGGCGATTCGCGCAGGCTCGTCGGGCGCATCGATGACGATGGCCCGGTAGCCCTCCTTCACAGCCAGATCAATCTCCTGGTCGGACTTGTTGTTGCCATGCAGGACCAGACGACGGCCAGGGGCACCAGCAGCCTGGGCGATCAGCATCTCGCCCAGGGAGCAGGTGTCGATATCCAGCCCCTGGCGCAGCATGATCCGCACGGTCTCCTTGCTGAGGAAGGCCTTGCCCGCGTAGCTGACCCTGGTGGTCGCACCACCCAGGTCCCGCAGGGCCGCCTGGCGGAAGGCCGAGGCCCGTTCCGCCATCATCGCGGTGTCCATCAGATACATGGGGGTGCCGTAACGCTTGGCCAGGTCCTCCATGGGGCACCCATGCATGGTCAGCATGCCCTGACGGTCCCGCTGCAAAGCCCCGGGCCAGAACCCGTCAGGCCCCAGCCCGCACATCCCTGTTTCCATCAACGACCTCCCAGTGACCTTGAGGGCTTACATACGGTCCGGGGCCTGGACGCCCAGCAGCCCCAGACCGTTGGCGATGACCTGCTGCACGGCGTCATTGAGCCGCAGACGCGCCGCCGCACGGGCCGGCTGTGGATTCCTGTCCTCGTCCTGGTCCAGATCCGCCCGGCCGGTCGGCTCCATGGGCACCACGCGCTCCAGGTTGTACCAACGGTGATAGACCCCAGCCAACTGCTCCAGGTAGTGGGCCACCCGGTGGGGGGCCTTCTGGTCGCCTGCAGTCTGGATCACATTGGGATAGAGGGCCAGGACGCCCAGAACATCGTTGTCAGCAGCAGTGTCCAGCAGGGACAGATCGGCTCCGGAACGGTTGATGCCCGCCTGGGACGCGTTCCGATCCACGTTTTTAGAGCGGGCGTGCGCGTACTGCACATAGTAAACAGGATTGTCGTTGGTGTGCGAGGCCAGCAGGTCCAGGTCGATGTCCACGCTCTGGTTGTAGTCGGTGCGGGCCAGGGAATACCGGGCGGCATCCACCCCCACGGCATCCACCAGATCGTCGATGGTGACCACGTTGCCTGCCCGCTTGCTCATGCGCACGGCCTGGCCGTCCTTGATGACATTGACCATCTGGCCGATCAGGATCTGCATGTTCACGCCGGGAGTGTCCCCAAAGGCCGCGCAGATGGCCATCATTCGGCCGATGTAGCCATGATGGTCGGCACCCAGCATGTAGATGGCCTCGTCGCAGGGATCCTTGGACCTGCGACGCTTGTTCAGGTAGTAGGCGATGTCGGCCGCCACGTAGGCTGCGTGCCCGTCGGACTTGATGATCACCCGGTCCTTGTCGTCGCCGTAGGTGGTGGAGCGGAACCAGGTAGCCCCGTCCTTCTCGAAGATGTCGCCCTTGGCCCGCAGCTCGTCAATGGCCCGGTCCACCTGGCCGGACTCATAGAGGCTGTTCTCATGGAACCAGACATCGAAATTGACCCGGAAGTCACGCATTGACTGCTGGATCTCGGCGAACATCATGGGCACGGCCCGAGTGCGGAAGGCCTCGCGCTGGGGACTGTCCCCCTCGGCGCCGTCCTCGTCACGCACCCTGGGCATGGCCAGGATGTCCTGTCCTTCGTCGGCGGCCTCCTTGACCACCCGCGAAGCGATCTCATCAATGTAGGAGCCCTTGTAGCCGTCAGCAGGCACGGGCTCGCCGTGGGCCGCCGCCACCAGTGAGCGGGAGAAGCGGTCGATCTGCGTGCCGTGATCATTGAAGTAATACTCCCTGACCACCTTGGCACCGTTGGCCTCCAGAACCCGGGCCATGGAGTCGCCCACAGCCGCCCAGCGTGTGCCGCCGATATGGATGGGACCCGTGGGATTGGCCGAGACGAATTCCAGATTGAGCGTGCGCCCGCTCAGGTGATCGTTGCTCCCATAGGCGGAGCCCGCCTCCAGGACCGCATCGACCACAGCGGCCGCCGAGGCCGAATCCAAGGTTATATTGATGAAGCCGGGACCGGCCACATCCACCTGGGCGATCCCGTCGTCCTCCCGCAGAGCCTCAGCCAAGGCCTGCCCCAGTTCCGCAGGCCTCATGCCGGCCTTCTTGGCCAGCTGCATGGCGATGTTGGTGGACCAATCCCCGTGGGAGCGGTCCTTGGGACGCATGACCGCCAGATGGTCGGCATCAGGAACCATGTCGGGCTCCAGACTCCCCAGGCGGCCTGACTGGGCCATCTTGACGGCGGTCGAAGAGATGATACGGGCAAGTGCTTCAGGACTCATGCCCTCAAGTCTAGCGACGGCGGCGACCAGCAGCCGTCCTGTCTCAGGCCAGAGCCACGACCTCGATCTCGACCAGGGCCCCCTTGGGGATGTCCGCGCCGCCGAAAGCCATACGGGCCGGCCGCACCGAGCCGATGAAAACCTGGGAGTAGGCCTGGTCCACCTGGGTGAAATCCTCAACCCGCCGCATAAGAATAGTGGCCTTGACCACCTTCTCCATGCCGCTGCCGGCTGCATCCAGGATGTTCTTGACGTTCTTCAGGGCCTGGGTGGCCTGGTCAGCCGCAGTGCCCTCCACCAGCTCGCCGGTGTCCGGGTCGATGCCCAACTGTCCGGAGACAAAGACAAAGCCCCCGGCCTTCACAGCCTGACTGTAAGCCCCCAAGGCCTGGGGCGCATATGGCGTGCCGATCTCTTCCGGTCCATCTTCCATGAGTCCGTCCTTTCCTTCAGGTCCGCCGCACCCATGCAGGGCCGAAGCCCCGGGCGGACACCGTCCACTATAGGAGTGCCCGCCCGGCGCAAGCGGCATCAGTCTCAGCCCTTGCGAGCCTCCTGACCCATCCAGTAGGCCAGGGAGCGCAGATCGCCGGCCTCGTAGGTCTTGACGAATTTCTCGACCTGGTCCGGATCCGAGCAGGTCTCCGGGAACCGCATATAGCGGGTGTCCAGAGGGCTGGCTCCTGTCAGCTTGACGTCGATGACCGAAGACCTGTCGGCCTTGCGAGCCTCGGAGAAGGCGTGGCGGGCATCGGCCACCGTACGCACGGTGAAGCCCAGGGCGCCCATGCCCTCGCCGACCTTGGCCCAGTCGGTGTCGGGCAGGTCCACTCCGCTCAGAGGCTGATGGCTGTCGTCGCGCTGCTCGGCCTCGATGTAGCCCAGGGAACGGTTCGAGAAGACCACGTTGATGACCGGTGCATGGTACTTGAGCTGGGCCAGCACCTCCTCGCCGAGCATGGCGAACCCGCCGTCGCCGCTCAGGGAGTAGACGGTCGATTCCGGATGCTCCAGCTTGGCAGCCAAAGCGGCCGGCACGGCGTAGCCCATGGTGGCATGCTTGCCGGAGACGGTCCAGCGGTTGGTGGGCTTCAGATGCAGCAGACGCAGGAAGTCAATATCCACATTGCCCACGTCGGGGATGACGATGTCATTGTCCTCAAGCTGCTGATCGATGACGTGGTAGACGGGCTCGGGCCGCAGGGGCGTGCGAGTGTCTTCGTTAAAGGAGGCCACCCACTGGTCCCAGTTCTCCTTGCTGCGCAGGCAGGCCCTGTAGAAGACGGACTCCTCCTGATCCTGGCCGGCGGCGGTTATGGCCTTGAGGGCCTCGCGGGCATCGGCCTGGATGGCCAGGACCACGTTGGCCTGGAAGCGCTTGCCCAGCTTGACCGGGTTCAGATCGATCTGGATGACCTTGGTGTTGGGGGTGACGAACATGGACCCGAAGGGGTTGTCCGAACCCACCCAGACCGTCAGATCGGAAGTGTAGATGGCCTCCGTGGCGGTCTTGGTGGCCACGCGGCCGGCCGACTGCAGGTAGGCAGGATAGGTGTCCTCCACAATCCCCTTGGCCGGGAAGGTGGAGACCATGGGCATCTTGAAACGCTCGGACATGGCGACCAGCTCATCGCGAGCGCCGGCAGCGCCCTGGCCGAAGTAGAGCAGCGGGGCCTTGGCGGACTGGATGATCTCCACCGCCTTGCTGACCTGGTCGGCCGCAGGCTTCAGAGGCTCCGGCTTGCGGAAGTTAGGCGCAGAAGCCACCGGGCGGTCGTCGATCTCGGCCCAGGCCAGGTCCTTGGGGATGATGACCACGGAGACCCCGTGGCTGGCATAGGCGCGGCGGATGGCCTCGTCCACCAGGGCCGGCAGCCCCTGGGCGTTGGTGGCGGCCCGGGCGAATACGGCCACATCGGTAAAGATAGGCACCTCGTCCATGGCCTGGAAGAAGTCCATGTTCATAAAGGCCTGGGGCACCTCGCCCACCAGGGCCAGCACCGGCACGCCGTCCTCACGGGCATCATAGAGGCCATTGAGCAGGTGGACCGCACCAGGGCCAGACGAACCGAAGCAGACGCCGATCCGGCCAGTCAGCTTGGCCTCGCCGGCGGCAGCCAGAGCTCCGGCCTCCTCATGACGGACCTGGATAAAGTCGATGCGCTCGCGCTCGTTGTGGATGGCGTTCATCATGGAGTCGAAGGAACCGCCGGGCAGGCCATAGATGCGCGGCACCCCCCACTGCTCCAGGACGTGAAGGACAGCATCCCCTGCATTGATTCGATTGGCCATGTGAACTCCTTTGCTTCACCGGGGGAAAGGAGGCTCCGCCACAACGCGGAAGCGTCGATCCTCCCCGACGTTCGGTCTTACTCTTTCACTATGGCACCTGAAAATGAGGACACGAGCGGGCCAAGGGCCATGTTCCTCAAAAGCTTAGTGATTCACCACACATATCGTGACGCATCGCGTGCGCTTATTTCATCCAGCAAGCGCCATGATCATAATCCCGGGCGTAATGACGGACGGGAGTCGTATAAAGAAAACCCCCCACGCTCTTCCTGGCTGCAGGGATTTCATCTTGGTGGGCTCGAAGGGATTCGAACCCTCGACCTTCTGTTCCGGAGACAGACGCTCTATCCGCTGAGCTACGAACCCGACAGCCACTTTCCAGTGGACAACAGAGACCATACTAGGACACTTTGCGCATTTTCGCACCCATGCGCGTCCTGACGTGTCGGTCCGGCTCCAGCCACTCTCGGCGTGTTGCCGCAAGATTTCAGGCGTTTCGTAGTTATTGTGATGGCAAGGCTTCGTGCCACCGCCCCGGTTGCGCCATTGCATCCTCATGCGGTGGCGCGAAGCCGCCAACATTCCCGGATGATCTTCTCTCGGGATAATCTATACTCTAGTTCCTTCACCCGGCCATCACAAGCGACCTTCACATACCTGGACTCCGAAGCGGGCTGTGGACAGGAAATGGTGGCCGCAACCGGCCTACCGTACCATGGGATGCATGGCCATGAATGAGGACGAGGACGATTTCGAGTTCGAGCGCAGATTCTTCTGCCGGGACCTCCCCCGGGAGCTGCTCGGGGAGAGTCGGCCGACCCTGATTGTGCAGAGCTACTACGTGCATGAGAACAACTTCGCCCTGCGGGTTCGCCTTCAAGGGCAGGTGGACCCGATGGTGCCCATGACGGCCCGGACCGATGCCCTCCACACCCTGCTTGAGGAAGGCGACCACTTCGAGGCTGCCTCAATGACGGCCAAGGGGCCCTCCGTCGGCGGCACCCGCTACGAGGCCGAACGGGCCATCGACCCGGGCATCGCCCTGGAGCTGATCCTGCGCGGCGGCATTCCCATCGTCAAGAACCGGTATGGAGTCTGGCTGGACGAGGACTGGTGGAACCTGGATGTCTTCGGGGACGGCAACGCCCCCCTGGTGGTGGCCGAGGTGGAGCGGACCGGGCCGGTGACCGACCTGACCATCCCTGATTTTTGCGCCACGGAGATCACCGACGACCCGCGGTTCTCCAACGATGGGCTGGCCGGCCATCCCTTCGGCGACTGGGCTGCCGACTTTGACCGGGAGCTGAAAGCCAGCGGACCGCGCTTCCTCACCAACTTCGACGAGAACCGAGATTCCTGACCCAAAGTCGGCAACTGATCAGTACATCAGTGTGGACAGACGGCGACGGGCCTTGGCTAGCCGAGGATCGGTCGGCTCAGGAATGACGAAGTACTCCAGCAGACGGCGGCGGATGGGATCGGTCTGATCCCGGTGCCCGGCCAGAAAGTCCAGCAGACGATCGAAGGCATCCTGGATCTGACCGCCGATCATGTCCACATCGGCCACATCCAACTGGGCCTGCAGGTCGTCAGGGGCATCGGCAGCCGCCTGACGGACCCTGCGGACATCGGCCTTGGCCGAACGTGCCATCAGCAGGCACTTGGCCTGTTCACGCTTGGCCAGATCATCGGTCGCGTCAGCCTGGACCAGCTTGCCATAGGCTTCGGCCGCAGCTGCATAGTCGCCCTCCTGGGCCAGTCGGTGGGCCTCCTGATGGGCAGGGGGGATGGCATCAGCCGCTGCCTGGCCGGCCTGCTCCTCTTGCCCCTGGTCGTTGGTCTCCTGGTAGGGGGCGCTGCCGGTGATGCCGGCCTTCTGCGCCATCTGAATCACCTGTGGGATGAGCTGATCGGTGATCTGGTTCATTTCCTCATCGGTGGGCAGCCCCTGCAGGATGGGCATGGGTCGGCCCGCCAGCAGGGCAAAGAGGGCCGGTGCGCCCCGCACCTGGAAGGTCTGGGCGATCTGCGGATTGGACGCGATGTCGATGCGGGAGAGCTGAATGCGCCCCTCCTGGGCATTGACGGTCTGGGCCAGACGGGTCGCCAGAGGGAAGAGGCGGTCGTCGGTGGGCACCCAGAGCAGGATCAAAATGGGGAAGGTGGCTGAGGTCTGAACCATGGCCTGGAAACTGGCCTCCGTGGTATCGATCACGTAGCCGCCGGCAGCGGGTGCACCACCTTTCTGGCCTGGCTCGGCATCGACCTGATGCTTGAGCGCACCCAGGTCGACCGCCCCTGCCAGCGAGACGCCCGGCTGCCCCTGTCCGTTCTTGTTCGCCATGTCAGTCCTCCTAAACCTCGCGACCGCCGACTGCAGCTTCAGCCCGCCCTCGATTGCATACTCCTGGAAGCCAATCTAGTCCAAGGGCCGGGCGTTCACCCAGCGCAATCCCGCCCTTCAGACCGCTTCCACCTTGATGGGTTCACGCTCGGCACCCACGGCCCTGATGGGCTCATGCGAGTCCGCCGAAGGTATGTACAGGGCGATCACGTTGACATAGGTGACCTTCATGGTGCTGGTGGGCTTGCCCTGTCCGAAGAGGGCCTTCTCGGCATCCGAGGCCGGCGAGGACTCGCGGCCCTCACCCGCCTGCCTGGTCCAGACCGAATCAATCCGGGCCACGACCAGATCGCCTCCATCGGAGGAGTGCATGACCCGCAGCTGCCCCTGCGCCGGGGTGAAGGTCTGCGACTGGCTGCCCTTGTTGGCTTCGATCCCCTGCTGGACCACCTGGGTCAGCGTGCCCAAGGAGGTGCGGAAGTCATCCTGGGCGAACTCCTTGGCAAACTTGCTGCCCTGGGGATTCTGCAGGAGGTCGGCATAGCGGCGCACGGCCTCCACCGGCGTAGCCTTGAGACCCTGATCGTCGCCCTCCCCCATTCTGGCGCCGATGGTGGCCACCGGGAACTTGGGCAGCTGGGCCCCCTGGAAGAGCCGGGCCACCCCCCAGAGTTTGTAGTTCTCATGGGCGGACTCCTGTTCCAGAACCAAGAGGCGTTTGGACTGCTGATCCTGCGTGGTGGTGGTAATCGAAAAGACCGAGCGCGGCCAGCCCGGATCGCCGGGGATGACCGTCTGGGCGATGGTGGCAGGAATGGTTGTCTTAGGATCCAGCTGCCCGGTGGCCTGGGCAATGGTCAGCTCGCTGGTGCGGATCTCCAGCTGGGGGCCGCTGACCCGCTGGCCCAGCCCGGCCGGATCCTTGGCCTCGTTGGCCTGATCCAGAACCGCCCCGATGCTCTTGCGTATGCGGGCCTCCTGGGCAGGGGTCAGATTGGGCGCAGGAGCGGTGGTTGCGGTGCTCTGAGGCTCGGTCCGGCGAGCTTGGGGGACCTGCCCCTCGCAGGCAGACAGTCCCGGCAGGAGGGCCAGGGATAAGGCCAGAGCCGCTGCAGCCGCCACCTTGTTCATCGGCTTGTTCTTACTCATCAGCGCTCCTCCTCCCCTTCGTGGGCAAGCCTGGCCAGGTAGGAGGCCATCTCCTGACTGCTGATGACCCTGGTGGACGACACATCGTCGGCTCCCCGATCGCCGCTGACGGTGCGGCCGTCACTGTCTTCCTGCTGGTCGGCGACCAGATTCCGATTGCGCGGATCAATCACCACGGGCGGCCTGGGCGGGGGCCCTGGATCCCCCTGTCGCGCCTGGCCGCGGGCATGACGCCGACGCCGGCCCGAGGTCGAGCTGCGCCGTTGCCCCAGGCCAGGCAGAATGGCGCTTCCCAGGGCCTGGGCCACGCTGACCTCGGGGGTTTCCTCAGACTCCTGCTCGGGCTCGGTCTGCTTGCGGCGCTTGGCCGGATCCATGGCGAAAACCGTAGCCGAAAGAACGGCCAGCAGGGCCAGCAGCCCGCCGGCAAAGTAGAAGGGCATGGCAAAGTTAGGCAGCTTGTCCCGCTGCCAGAGCATCTCCAGCCCCAGGGAAGGAGAACCCTGGGGGACCGCCACCAGCAGGACGGCCTGCGGGTCGTCGGTCTTCAGGGACATCGACACGCTGCTGTCAGAACAGGTGACCTGTTTCCACATATCCGAGTCCTGAAAGGCTACGCCCTGATCACGTTTGACGGCCTTGCCTGGGCTGGTGTCCCTGCCGACGGACAGGGTCTGCCAATCATCCAGGCCACGCACCCGTGCCACATCATGCCCGGCCGTCCAGCCAGCTGCATCTTTGGCCGTGGTCAGGGCCATGCAGATGGTCGGCTTCTGCGACTTGTGCCCTGTGGACCCGGAGGCCCCGGCAGAGGCCGCATCCACACGCATGGTCACCCTGCTGTCCACCAGGGGAAGCACACCTGGATCGGTCACTACATAAGATGCCTTCGTGCGCGCATGTGCATCCACGTGAGCCGAAGGCTTCCAGACCGTGGCGTTCATGATGCCCAGCACAATGGCCGCCACAGCCAGCAGTCCGAAGATGGGGGTGACGATGCCGCGCATGATCATGCTGTGACGCGAGGGCTTGTCAGGCCGCGTCATCTCATCTTGTTCTTCGGGTACTTGCTCCATATTATCGACATTCTACCGTCGGCTCCCTATGATCTGGTTTCCGGCACCGGGAAATCACCCATAAGCCCTAAACTGGTCTTCTATGACCATCATCGCAAAGAAATCAGGCAGCAAGCGTTTGCTGGGCGCCGTGACCGCTCTGGCCCTATGTCTTGGACTGTCAGCCTGCGGCGGGAAATCCGACGGGGGCGGCCATGCAGGAGACACCATGCAGGGCGTATCAGCCAGCGGCAAACTTGGCAGCAAGCCCGACATCAGTTTCAAGACCCCCTTCAAGGTCGAGAACCAGACCCATCAGGTCATCCAGGAGGGCAACGGCGAGGTCATCCGCGACGGGGATCGCGTATGCACAAGGAGCCTGGCCTTGGATGCCAAGACCGGCAAGGTGATCAACTCCACCTGGGACAAGAGCAGCCCGGAGTGCTCCATTGTCATCAGCAAGAAATCCATTCCGGCATACTATGACACCTTCAAGGGCCTCAAGGTCAACTCCACCGTGGCCGTAGGCATCGATGAGTCAGGCTCCGGCAGCAGCAAGGCGACCGAGTCCTATATTATGGCCCTGACCTTCGTCTCCCGGTCCAAAAACCTGACCCGCGCCCAGGGTCAGAAGGTGACCGACCTGCCCAGCGACCTGCCGAAAATCAGTCTGGACGACAAGGGCAAGCCCTCCCTGGACCTCAACGGGTACCAGCCCAAGGGAGGACTGGTCGTCCAGCCCCTGATCAAGGGCAAGGGGGCCAAGGTCGGCCAGCATCAGAGCGTCAGCGCCAACTACACCGGATGGCTGGCCTCCGACGGCAAGCAGTTCGATTCCTCCTGGGACCGGGGTCAGGCCAGCGACTTCAGCCTGGACCAGGTGGTCAAGGGATGGCAGCAGGGTCTGGCCGGCCAGACGGTGGGCTCCCAGGTTCTTCTGGTAGTTCCGCCTGACCTGGGCTATGGCAGCCAGCAACAGCAGAAGATCCCAGCCAATTCGACCCTGATTTTCGTGGTCGACATCCTGGCCGCCTACTGACCCGTCAATCCACCAACAGACAGGGGCCCGTACCCATCCAGTCGCATTCGGATGGGTACGGGCCCCTGTCACAAGCCAGACGGCCAGTTCAGGCCTTGCCGCCCTCGACTACGATCTCGTCGGGGTTGGCCGCACTGCCGTAGACCGGTTCCAGGGTCTTGCGGTAGTCCTCATGGAAGAACCGCTCCTGGCCCAGCTTGTCCAGCTCCTTGTTGATGTAGTCCAGCAGGGGCTTGTTCCCCTTGCGCACGGCCGGGGCGATGACCGCCTCGTCCCCCAGTTTGGTGATGCCCACCGAGAAGCCCTTGTTGGCCTTGGCCCAGGCCAGCACCTCGGTGTTGTCGGTGCTCATGGCGTCTCCGCGGTGGTCCAGCAGGGCGTTGTAGGCATCCGCGTACTGGTCGTACTTCTGCAGCTTGACCTTAGGGTAGTGCTGCTCGAAGTAAGGCTCGGCCGTTGTCCCCTTGGCGATGATCAGAGTCTTGCCCTCCAGATCCTTCACATCTTTGATCAGCGCCGAATCCGGGGAGACCACGCCCAGGAAGACCTTCATGTAGGGCTTGGCGAAGTCCACCTTGCGGGCGCGATCATCGGTAACGGTGAAGTTGGCCAGAACCACGTCTACCTTGTTGCTGGACAGCACATCCACGCGAGCGGCCGGGTCAACCGAGGTGTACTCGGGCTTGACGCCCAGATCCTTGGCCAGACGCTCGGCAAAAACGATGTCATAGCCCTGGTTCTTGCCATCCTTGTCCACGTAGCCGAAGGGGGCCTTGTCGGTGAAGACGGCCACCCTGAGCTTGCCGGACTTGGTGATCTGCTCTGGCGTGCGTGCAGACCCGGATGCTGCCGAGGAGCCGGAACCGCCCCCCGAGCCGTTTCCGGCATCACTGGGGGTGGCCGCCGAAGGACCGCAGGCTGCCATGGAAGCCATCATTGCGATCGTCGCCCCCGTGGCCAGCGCCGCCCGTATCAATCGGTTCATTACCCTTGCGGTCATGATCCCTCTTTTCCTCTTATCTTTCCTATGGCCGCCCCAGTGGGCGGTTCCGGCGAATGCCGCCGGACGAATATGCAGAGTCCCCGTCAGGACTCCTGATCCTGGTCCTGATCCCGCCTGCGCTCATAGGTGAAGGTGGACAGGAAGCGTTGCGCCCGGTCAGTGGCCGGGTGGGTGAAGAAGGCCTCCGGGTCGTCGGACTGCTCGACCAGGACGCCTCCATCCAAGAGGACGATGTGGTCGGCGATGCCCCTGGCGAAGGCCATCTCGTGGGTGACGATCATCATGGTCAGCCCCTGGTCGGCCAGTTCCAGAATGACCTGGAGGACCTCGCGAACCATCTCCGGATCCAGAGCCGCGGTCACCTCGTCGAAGAGCATGATCTCGGGATGGAGGATGAGGGCCCGGCAGATGGCCACCCTCTGCCGCTGGCCACCCGAGAGCTGGCTGGGCCAGGCATCACGTCGGTCGGCCAGACCCACCCGGTCCAGCAGCTCCAGAGCCTCCTGCCGTGCCTGGTCCCGCTTGCGCTTCTGGACCAGGACGGGCGCCAGGGTCACATTGTCCAGAACCGTCCTGTTGGGGAAGAGGTCGTAGCTCTGGAAGACCATGCCGATCCTGGTGCGCAGGTCCGAGCTGCGACTGCCTGACATCAGTCCGCCGGGACCTCCGCCGTGCTTGCCCAGAGGACGACCGATCTCCACCGCCTGACCATCCAGAAGAATCCGGCCACCCTGTATGGGCTCCAGCCCGGCTATGGTCCGCAGCAGGGTGGACTTGCCTGAGCCCGAGGGGCCCAGGACCACAAAGACCTTGCCCTTGGGCACCTGGAAGGAGATGTCATTGAGCACAGGACTCTGCGCCTGCGGATACTGCTTGACCAGGTGCTCGACGGTCAGCACCGCCCCTTCCTCCTGCTCGTCCTGTGGCTGGTTCGCCGTCGTTTGCCCCTCAGTCATGGGCCCACCTCTTTTCCAGATGCCGGGCCACCAGGGACAGGGGCCAGCAGATGAAGAAATACATGAAGAAGATCACCCCGTAGATCCACAGAGTCGCCTGGGGATAGACGAAACGGTTGGCGTCGATGATCTGCTGGCCGACCTTGATGACCTCGATGACGCCCAGCAGGGCGGCCAGGGAGGTGGTCTTGACGATCCTGGTGGCCAGGTTGACGCTGGCCGGCAACAGTCGGCGCAGGGCCTGCGGAAGGATGATCCTGGAGAAAGTCTGCCAGGAGCTCAGCCCGAGCACGTAGGCCGACTCCACCTGGGTTCGGGGAATGGACTCCAGGGCCCCGCGGACCAGGTCGCCCAGCTCGGCCCCGCCCCAGAGCACAAAGACCAGCAGGCAGGCGCCAGTGGCGTCCAGATTCAGGTTCCATGCCCTGGACAGCCCGTAGAAAGCGATGAAGAGCAGTGCCAGCTGGGGCATGATGCGGATGAAGTCCAGATAGATCCTCATCAGGAAGCGGATCAAGCGGTTGCGCAGAGTCATCAGCCATCCGACCACCAAGCCCAAGGGCAGGGAGAGCAGGACCGAGACGCCGGCTATCCAGACGGTCACCCAGAGCCCCTGGAAGAGCCTGGGCATGACCCCTGGCTGGAAGAGCACCTCAACGCCGTGCATAGTCGAACCTCCGCTCAAGAACGGTTCCGATGACGGAGATGGGCAGCAGAATGACCAGATAGGTGACGATGAGCAGAGTCAACGACTCGTAGGTGTCGTAGGAGGTGCCCATCAGATCCTTGGTGACGTACATGACATCGGCCAAAGCGATGGCCGAGACCACCGAGGACTCCTTGATCAGGAAGATGATGTTGGCTACCACGCCCGGTATGGCGCTGCTCAGGGCTTGGGGCAACACGATCCTCGACAGGGTCTGCCCGCGCGTGAATCCCAGGACGCGGGCCGACTCGATCTGCACCTGGGGCACCGCCTCCAGTCCGCCGCGCATGGCCTCGGCCATGTAGGAGCCGCCCAGGAAGGCCAGCCCGACGATGGCGCAGGTCTGGGCGCTCCAGTTGACACCAAGCTTGGGCAAGCCGAAATAGAGGAAGTAGAGCTGAACCAGGAGCGGGGTGTTTCTTGACAGCTCGATGTATACTCTTGCCACCTGCGAGAGCAGGGGGATCCTGAAGACCTCCAACCCGGCGCAGACCAGCCCGATCAGCATGGAGAACACCACGCCAAAGAAGGAGATGAAGACCGTTACATAGGCCGCATTGACGAAAAAGTGCAGATTCTGCGTCATGAAAGACCAATTCATGCCCTCGCCTCCCCACTTGCTCTCGTCCTGTTCATCGTCTCCTCTTCACTGCTTCTCGCCCGCTTCACGCCGACTGCGGCATTCAGTCGACAATCCTAGAGAACGCGAGCCGCTTTTCTTTGCTTTTCGATATACGAATACCGGATACCCCGTTATCATCCGGTCTGCCAAGCAATTCATGCAGCAACTGGACAGCGCGTGTGAGATGGCCCTAGACGGCAGAGACTGACCGACACCTGCGGATCCTGGCTACCTGGCCTCTACGTTTTTCATCAACCCTACTGCCCACCAAGCTAACAAAAAGCCCGGTCCACATATTCGTGAACCGGGCTCCGAGTGCTTTGATCAGGCGAAGACCTTGGCGCTCTGTGCTGCCTTCCTGATCAGATCGGGGCGATACCCGCTCCACGTCTCCTGGTCAGTGACTACGATGGGGGTCTGCTTGAATCCCTGGGCGATGAACTGGTCGATCAAGGTCTGATCCTCGGTCAAATCCACCTGCTCGAATTCCAGCCCCTGCTTAGTCAACTGACGCTTGGTGGCATCACACTGGGGACAGTGCGCCTTGGTGTAGACCGTGATGGACATGATCGCCTCTCCCTTACATGTTGCCGTGATGCTCCAAGCTCTATAGCTCTCTGCTTGGAACCTAATGATTGCACTCTACACACTCCAAGGCTCAAGCACAATACCACCTGTAGTGGCGTGTCAGGCCGTCAACCCCAATATCTAGTAGCCTTTCAAGTCTTGTGGATCTAAGAGAGCATATATGTGAGCTATCTTACATACATGTTATTTAAGACTGAAAAATGCCTTAGAAGAGGGTCAGTTCGTCACTGTCGGCGCCCTTCATGGCCTCGTAGTCCAGAATCAGGCACTCGAATCCCCTGTCCTCGGCAAGGACCCTGGCCTGGGGGGTTATGGTCTGGGCCGCGAAGATCCCGCGGACAGGGGCCAGCAGGGGGTCGCGGTTGAGCAGGCGGCAGTAGCGGGTCAGCTGTTCCACCCCGTCAATGCCGCCATGCCGCTTGATCTCGATGGCTACATGCCGTCCCTGGCCGTCGACGGCCATGATGTCCACTGGCCCGATGGGCGTCGGATACTCCCGGCGCACCAAGGTGGCCCCCGGGCCGATGCGGTCGATCTGTTCAGCCAGATAACGCTGCAGATGTGCTTCCACGCCGTCCTTGACCAATCCCGGATCCGTCCCCAGGTCGTAGCTGTCGTCGGCATAGACCTGGTAGAGCCTGATGGTGAGCACATCGCTGGATTTGACGGCCGAAACACGCAGAACCTTGCGTACAGGCCGACACTGGTCCTGATCCTGCTCCTGAGCGATCAGCGCATCGGGCGCAGCAGCTTCGGCTACCTCATCCGGCCCAGTCCCGTCCACGGAATCAGCCTTGGCGCCTGCGCCGTCTTTGTTCGTTTCCTCGGGTTCGATCTCCCTGATGGTGCAGGGGGCGCACATCCAGTTCAGGGGCTTGTAGGAGCCCAGCTCCGAAAAGATCAGGCAGCTCATGTCGGCCTTGATCAGCAGGACACGCCTGGCCGGCGGCAGGCTGGCGTTGAGACGCCCGGAGTATTCGGCTGAGCAGTCGGCAACAATGATTCGCACAGATGCCAATATATCAGCCGCTGTCCCGGGCGAGGAAGAAAAAAGCCCAGCCGATGCAAGAGCACCAGCCGGGCGGAAGAGGAAGGGAGTCAGGACTGCTGTCCCTGACCAGCGTCCTCCAGATAGTGATCCACAGCCACAGTCAGCTTGTTGCTGTCGAAGGAGGCGAATCCGCTGTCCACATGGAAGGACTGACGACCGCCATCGGTGGCCTGAACCCGGATGTTGCCCTCCTGCAGCAGGGCCAGCACCGGCTCGTGGTCAGGCATGATGCCCATGGACCCCTGGGTGCCGGGCACGGTGACCGACCGCGCCTGACCCGACCAGATGGGCCTGTCCGCCGAGACGATGTTGACCTGCATGGAGGCCTTGCCTGTATCCGCCATGACTACCGGTATTCCTTCTGCATATCGTGCCACTTGTGCTCAAGGTCGTCGATGCCGCCGATGCCGGAGAATGCCTGCTCGGGCACGTCGTCGTAGGCACCGTCGCAGATGCGGGTGAAGGCCTCGATGGTCTCGTCGGCAGGCACGTAGGAGCCCTTGCGACCGGTGAACTTCTCAGCCACGTAGAAGTTCTGGCCCAGGAACTGCTCGATCTTGCGGGCGCGGTTGACGGTGGTCTTGTCCTCTTCGCCCAGCTCATCGATGCCGATCAGGGCGATGATGTCCTGGAGCTCCTTGTTCCTCTGCAGGATGGCCTTGACCCGGTTGGCGCAGTCATAGTGGGCCTGCCCCACATAGCGCGGGTCCAGAATCCTGGAGGTGGATGCCAGCGGATCCACAGCCGGGTAGATGCCCTGGGAGGCGATGTCACGGCTGAGCTCGGTGGTGGCGTCCAGGTGGGCGAAGGTGGTCGCAGGCGCCGGGTCGGTGTAATCATCGGCCGGCACGTAGATGGCCTGCAGGGAGGTGATCGAATGGCCACGAGTCGAGGTGATCCTCTCCTGCAGGGCGCCCATCTCGTCGGCCAGGTTGGGCTGGTAGCCCACGGCCGATGGCATGCGGCCCAGCAGGGTGGAGACCTCGGAGCCGGCCTGGGTAAACCGGAAGATGTTGTCGATGAAGAGCAGCACATCCTGGTTCTCCACGTCGCGGAAATACTCCGACATGGTCAGGGCGGTCAGTGGCACGCGCAGACGGGTCCCCGGGGGCTCGTCCATCTGGCCGAAGACCAGTGCGGTCTTCTCCAGCACGCCGGCCTCGTCCATCTCGCCGATCAGGTCGTTGCCCTCACGGGTACGCTCTCCCACGCCCGCGAAGACGGAGACGCCGCCGTGGTTCTGCGCCACGCGCTGGATCATCTCCTGGATGAGCACGGTCTTGCCCACGCCTGCGCCGCCGAACAGGCCGATCTTGCCGCCCTCCACGTAAGGGGTCAGCAGGTCGATGACCTTGATGCCGGTTTCGAACATCTGGGTCTTGGACTCCAGCTGATCGAAGGCGGGCGGGTTGCGATGGATGGGCCACCGTTCGGTGACCTTGATCTGCTCACCCTCCTTCTTGTTGAGGATGTTGCCGGCCACGTCGAAGACGTGCCCCTTGGTCACGTCGCCCACGGGCACCATGATGGGCCCGCCCGTATCGGTGACGGTGGCGCCGCGGACCAGGCCGTCGGTGGGCTTCAGGGCCACGGTGCGAACCGTGGAATCGCCCAGGTGCTGCTCCACCTCCAGCATGATGGTGGTCAGCGACTCGCCCTCGGTGTTCGAGGACTGGCTCAGATTCACGGTCAGGGCATTGTAGATGTCCGGCAGGTGACCTGCCGGGAACTCCACATCGATGACCGAACCCTGGACTCGGGTGACGCGCCCCTTGGAGGCCGAATCCGGCTTGCGGCTCGCTGTGGTCGGCTGTTCTTGCTGTGCAACCATTGGCGTTCCTACTCTTCCTCTTTGTTGAGCGCATCGGCGCTGCCGACGATCTCGGTAAGTTCCTGCGTGATGGCCGCCTGACGGCTGGCGTTGAGCCGGCGGGTCAGGTCGTCGATCAGTCCCTTGGCGTTGTCAGTGGCGGTATGCATGGCGTTCTGCCTGCTGGCGGTCTCCGAGGCGGCCGAGGTGAGCAGGCATTCATGGATGCGCGACTGAATGTACTTGGGCAGAACGGCATCCAAGACCTCCTGAGAGCTGGGCTCAAAGTCGTAGAGGGCCGCATAGCGGTCGCTCTGGCGGCCATGCCCGTCGTCCGGCACGGGGGTATCGATGGCCTCCTCAGGCTGCTCCTGGTCAGGCCTGATCAGCTCCAGGGGCAGCATGCGCAGCACCCGAACCTTCTGCACCACCATGTTGATGAATTCGGTGAAGACGATGTAGAGCTCGGAGACGCCCCCCTTGGCCGCTGGAGTCATATAGGTATCCAGCAGTGCCTGGGAGATCTCCCTGGCTACATCCACACCGGGCCGATCGCTGTGACCCTCCCAGGTCTTGACGATGCTGCGGTTGCGGTAACGATAGTAGGAGACACCGCGACGACCGTAGACGAAGAGCTGAGGCTGTCGGCCCTGCTCGTCCAGGCGGGCCAGCAGAGACTCCGTCTCGCGGATGACCGAGGAGGTATAGGCCCCGGCCATGCCGCGGTCGGCCGTCAGCGCCAGCACAGCCACGCGCGGGTTCTTCTCGTCCTTCCTGACAATGGGGTGGCGTATATCATCCGTGTGGGCCACCAGTGCCTGGACTGCATCGAAGATCGCATCGGAGTAAGGCTTCGCTTCCAGGGCCACGGTCCTGGCCTTGGCGATATGCGAGGAGGCTATCATCTCCTGGGCATTGAAGATTTTCTCCAACGCCGAGGTGGAGGCGATCCTTGACTTGAATGCGAGTTGTGAGGCCATGGTCTACCGCTTCCCGGCCTTGCTGCCGCTCTTGCCGTCGGCCACCAGCTTCTCCTGCTGGACGGCCACCGGCTGCTCCTGCTCCTGGTCGGCCTTGTGACCGTCCAGGGTCTGGCCCTTGTGGGTCACGAAGGTCTTGGCGAACTCGTCCACGGCCTGGTCAAGAGCCTTTTCGGTATCGTCGGTAAAGTCCTCCGTATCGCGGATGGTCTTGAGGATGTCCGTGTTGTGGTCCAGGTAGTCCAGGAGCCCGGACTCGAAAGGCAGCACGTCCTCCAGGTCCAAATCATCCAGCTTGCCGTGGGTGCCCACCCAGACCGAGACAACCTGCTTCTCCATGGAATAGGGCGTGAACTGGGGCTGCTTGAGCAGCTCGGTCAGCCTGGCGCCACGGGTCAGCTGGGCCTTGGAGGCCGCATCCAGATCCGAGGCGAACATGGCGAAGGACTGGAGCGAACGATACTGGGCCAAGGAGATCTTCAGGGTCGAGGAGACCTTCTTCAGAGCCTTGGTCTGTGCGGCGCCGCCCACGCGGGAGACGGAGATGCCCACGTCCACGGCGGGACGCTGGTTGGCATTGAACAGATCGGACTGCAGGAATATCTGACCGTCGGTGATGGAGATCACGTTGGTCGGAATGTAGGCCGAGACGTCGTTGGCCTTGGTCTCGATGATGGGCAGACCGGTCATGGATCCGCCGCCCAGGTCATCGGAGAGCTTGGCGCAGCGCTCCAGCAGACGCGAATGCAGGTAGAAGACGTCGCCAGGATAGGCCTCGCGCCCCGGCGGACGACGCAGCAGCAGGGAGATGGACCGGTAGGCCTCGGCCTGCTTGCTCAGGTCGTCGAAGACGATCAGGACGTGCTTGCCGCCGTACATCCAGTGCTGGCCGATGGCCGAACCGGTGTAGGGGGCTATGTACTTGAAGCCTGCGGAATCAGAAGCCGGGGAGGCCACAATGGTGGTGTACTCCATGGCGCCGGCCTCTTCCAGAGAGGAACGGACCGAGGCGATGGTGGTGCCCTTCTGGCCGATGGCCACGTAGATGCACCGCACCTGCTTCTTGGGGTCTCCGGACTCCCAGTTGCGCTTCTGGTTGATGATGGTGTCGATGGCGATGGCCGTCTTGCCGGTCTGCCGGTCGCCGATGATCAGCTGACGCTGACCGCGGCCGATGGGAGTCATGGCGTCGATGGCCTTGATGCCAGTGGCCAGGGGCTCGTCGACGGGATGCCGGTGCATGACATCGGGAGCCTGCGCCTCCAGGATTCTGCGGCCCTCGCTCTTGATTTCACCCAAACCGTCGATGGGCTCGCCCAGAGGGTTGACTGTACGCCCCAGATAACCGTCGCCGACGGGCACCGAAAGCACCTCGCCGGTCCTGTGGACTTCCTGGCCCTCTTCGACACCTGCGAAGTCGCCCAGGATGACCACGCCGATCTCTCGGGCGTCCAGGTTGAAAGCCAGACCCAGCGTGCCGTCCTCGAAGGTCAGCAGCTCGTTGGCCATGCAACCAGGCAGTCCCTCCACATGCGCAATGCCGTCACCGGCCGTGCGGACATAGCCCACCTCCTGGGTGGGGGTGTCCGTCGGCTTGTAGGACTCGACGAACTGGTCGAGCGCCTTGCGCACCACAGCGGGATCAATGGTCATTTCTGCCATGATCACTCCTTATTTCTGTTCTTGTTCAAGTCTGTCGGTTCTTCGCTCATCCTGCCACGGCCATCCGCCGCTTCAGATGCTTCAGTTGCGTAGCCACCGTGCCGTCTGTGGAGACCGAGCCGTACTGGACTTTCATACCGCCCAGGACCGAGGGATCGACCACCGAGTTGATGTGGACCGGCTTGCCCAGCTTGCGCCCGTAGACCTCCTGCAGGCGGCTGACCTGCTGGTCATTCATGGAGACCGCTGTGGTGACGGTGACCATGACCTGGTCCATATGCTCAGAGAAGCGGTCCACCAACCAAATGATGGTGTCAGGGAAGCGACGTCCACGCAGATCGATGGTGGCGTTCAGGGCCATCTGCTCGGTGACCGGATGCATATGCTGCCCAACCAGGAGCGCCCTGAGCAGGTCGGCCCGCGCTGTGGAATCACTGTACTCGTCCGAGAGCCTGAAGAGCACCAGCGGCATGCCCAGCAGGGCCGAATGGATCTCAGCCAGCTCGCCTGCCACCTGGTTGGTGATGCCCAGAGCATCGGCGTAATAAGCGATGGCATCCACCGACATGTCCTCAGCCGCGTTGGCAATGTGCACCACACGGCTCCACTGATGATCAGTCAAATCATGAAGGATGTCCACGGTCAGCGGATCGGCCTTGTCAGCCAGGATGGTGTCAATCACCTGCCACTTGTCCTCAGCCGGACGGGAGGGGTCGGTCAGCGCACGCTCCAGGGGCCTGTTGGCATCGAGCAGGGTCACGAAGGTATAGAGCTCCATGGCCACGCGGAGGGCATCATTCCCCTTGCTCTTCAGCAAGGGGGCATACTTGGCCCTGGTCTCCTTGTCGGAGCTCAGCGAAGTCTCTCCTCGCATGTCACCTCCCCTTTCGCGGAATCAACGTTCCCGTCATCCGCCAATCTGTCATTATGCCTGCCGCTTGTCCGAGGACTGCCCGCCTTGGTCCGCGATGATCGAGTCGATCATGGAGGACTGTACGGCATCATCCTGAAGCTGCGAGCCCAGGATTTTGCCGGCAAGAGCCGTAGCCAGCGTGCCCACCTCGCCCTTGAGCGAGACCAGCGCCTGCTGCTGCTGGGACTTGAGGGATCGCTGGGCGTTCTCGGTGATCTGGTTGGCCTCGGTCTCGGCCCGGGTCCTGGCATCCGCCACGATCCTGGAGGCCTCAGCGCGGGCGTCATCCCGGATCTGGGAAGCCTCAACACGAGCCTTGCCCAGCTGATCCTGATACTGCTTGCGGGCCTGATCCGCCTCTTCACGAGCCTTGGCGGCCTTCTGAATATTGCCCTCGATCTTGGCCGAGCGCTCATCGAAGATGGCCTGGAACTTGGGCATGAAGAACTTGTAGAAGAAGACGGCCAGGATGACCAGGATGACCAGCGACCACACAATGTCATAGAGCTGGGGGATAAATAGCTGGATCCCCTTGCCTGCCGCTAGAGCGTACATTGGCTCCTCCTTTCCCTTATCGAAGCCGGATCATGCAGGAATCGCACGGCTCAGGCGATGAAGAGCGCCACGAAGCCCAGCAGGGCCAGCACCTCGATCAGAGCCAAACCGATGAACATGGTGGTCCGCAGCTGTCCGCTGATCTCGGGCTGGCGAGCCATGCTCTCGACGGTCTTGCCAACGGCGATGCCCAGACCCAGTGCGGGGCCGAGAGCTGCGATGCCGTATCCCAGGATGCTCAGATTGCCGGAGACCTCAGCAAGTGTGATGATGTCCATTTATTTTCCTTTCCTCCACCGTTGCCGGTTCTTGGATTGTGGTTCGGCCCCGACCCCCGTCTACCGGCCGGAACCGACGAATATGTGGGCTGCGACCGCCTGAAGCGTCGACCGCGGCTGTTCTTTTCGCTCAACCTTCTTCAGGGTAACTCATGGAGATGTAGACCGTGGTCAGGATGGCGAAGATGTAGGCCTGGAGGGCCGCCACGAAGATTTCAAAGGCCGTCAGGGCGAAGCCCAGAACGAACCAGCCTACGCCAGCCAAGGCCAAGAGCTTGTTGCTGGCCTCGATGATGTAGAACTGTGTGAAGGCCAGGCTGACCGCCACCAGCAGATGGCCTGCGATCATGTTGGCAAAGAGTCGAATGGTCAGGGAGGCCGGCTTGACGATGACCATCTCCAGCAGCTGGATGGGCGTCAGAATGATATAGAGAGGCCAAGGCACTCCAGCCGGGAAGAGCTCAGACTTGAAATAGCCCCAGACGCCCTGCTCACGGAATCCCGTGACCATATATTGGCAGAAAGTCCAGATGGCAAAAACCAAGGGCATGGTGATGGTGGCCGTGGCCGCGATGTTCATGCCTGGTATGATGCCGCAGAGGTTGAAGACCAAGATGGTCAGGAAGATGGTCGTGATCATGGGCACGTAGCGCTTGCCCCGAATCTCGCCCAGGGTGTCATAGACGACCGAGTCGCGGATGAACTCGATGACCCACTCGATGGCCCCCTGCCAGCGGGAGGGGATCAGCTTGGCCCTTGCAGCAGTAATTCCCAGCACCAGAAGGATGATGACCATGGCTACGAACCTGATCAGGATGATCCGGTTCATGGCGAAGGGCGTTCCCTGGAAAAGAATCTCAGGAGGCAGGAAATCTTCGATGGTGGGTAGCTCGCTTGGCTTGGCCATGGCCAGACTGAAAGCTTCACTTCCCATTGCCTCTAGCATCTATCGCCTCCTGAACGACACAGTGAACACTATAGCGCGCACGCGACTCATGGCTGCACCGTATGGGTAGTGTAGCCCACACCAAGAGCCACGGTAACCATAGATTCCTCTAGTGTGTCACAGATAGTGGCCGCAGGTCGAATCCGAACCGCGGCGTGGACAGGTTGTTGACGAAGGTAATGCAATCGTCATCAAGGCTTAACAGCGCCCGGAATAAGCCCGTACCCGTCACCCGCCAAAGGCTGATATCCGTCAGCGCGCGGGCCTCCGGGAGCGTGTCTGATGGATCGGTCGGTACCCAGTCGGCCCGTTGCCCGCAGAGTCGGCACCTGGCTCAGGTCGTAGGGAGTGGTCTCATAAACCCAGTTCAGCCAGTTGCGCCAGAGCAGGTTGGCATGGGCACGCCAGGAGAAGACCGGCTCCAATGCCGGATCGTCATGAGGATAGTAGTTGACCGGGAAAGGCACCTGGTCCAGGCCCTTGGCCATGTCGCGCTGGTACTCGTGGGCCAGGGTGTCACGGTCGTACTCCCAGTGGCCCAACACGAAGATCTCTGAGAAATCCTGGGTGCTGATAAGCCCGGGACCGGACTGTGGACCCCAGGTCAGCACCTGCAGATCAGGACAGGCCCGCACCTGGTCCTCGTCCACCCCGGCCCAGCGGGAGTGTGGCTGCAGGGCAATCTCGTCGAAGCCATTGGTGATGAAGCAGTACTCGTCCTGCAGATACTGGGGAAAGACCCCGAAGACCTTGCGATCCAGGTTGCGCTTGGCGATGCCGTGGCGGTAATAGAGCCCAGCCATGGCCCCCCAGCACAGATACATAGTAGAGAAGACGTGGGTAGACGCCCAGTCCAGAATGCGGGTCAGTTCCTGCCAGTAGTCGACCTGCTCGAAGTCCATCTGCTCTACCGGGGCGCCAGTCACGACCAGACCGTCATAACAGTTGTCCTCGAAGGACTCCAGATTCTCGTAGAACTTGACCAGATGATCCATGCTGGTGTGCACGGCCTGATGGGTGGAAGTCTTCATGAAGTCGATCTCCACCTGGAGCGGCGACTTGGAGATCAGCCGCAGCAGCTGGGTCTCGGTCTCCACCTTGGTGGGCATCAGGTTGAGGATGACCAGCTTGAGCGGACGCATCTCCTGGCGCTCCGCCTCGTGGCTTTCCAGGGCGAAGATGCGCTCCGAATCCAGGATGGATCTGGCCGGCAATCCGGTGGGGATGGTGATAGGCATGGCTCCATTATCTCCCAAGTAGAGCCCGCCCACACACGGACTTGACAAGCGCGCTGGAATCCGTAATATAGATAACTGCTGTGTTGAACAGCCGACGCGGGGTGGAGCAGTTCGGTAGCTCGCTGGGCTCATAACCCAGAGGTCTCAGGTTCAAATCCTGACCCCGCTACCAGTAAGGCTCGGAATCGTTTGGATTCTGAGCCTTTGTTTTTTCTATCTTGTTGTTCTGTCTCAGCGTACTTGGAGCAGACCGGAACACTGGCCAGTATGGTGCAGTCAGATACGGGCGGACGGCCCAATCGCAAAATCAGAGAAAGCCGTCTACATCCATCCCTTCACATGACTGCACCGTTCACGTTCTCAGTCTCCTATGGCTTTGGACTTCTTTACTTCGTCGAACTTGGCCTTCATGGTCTCGTTGTTTCTGGTCAGTCTTCGTATGGTCACGTCCTGCGCCTTGTTGTTGGCCAGTCGAAGCTGGTTCTCGGAACCCAGCAAGGCGTCCTTGATCTTGTTCAGGTGGTTGATAGATTTGTCGATCTCCTCTACCGCACTCTTGAACTTTTTCGAGGCGATTTCGTAATTGCGGCCAAAAGCACTCTTAAAGGAGTCCAGCTCTTCCTCAAAATGCGTTATATCGATATTCTGCGCCCTCTCCTCTTCAAGTTCATTCTTGTATTGCAGAGAGTTCTTGGCAGCGTCCCGGAGCAGGGTGATTATCGGAATGAAGAACTGCGGACGGACGACATACATTTTCGGGTAGCGATAGGAGACATCCACGATACCCGTGTTGTACAGGTCGCTGTCAGGCTCCAGCAGGGAGACCATGATGGCATACTCGCAGTCCTTTTCCCGCCTGTCCTTGTCGAGCTCCTTGAAAAAGTCCTCGTTCTTGTGCTTGGTGGAGGCGGTGTCCGTCTCGTTCTTCATCTCGAACATGATGGACACGATCTCCGTGCCCGAATCGTCCTTGTCGCGGAAGATGAAGTCGCCCTTGCTGCCCGTCCTGGCATCGTTGTCCTTCTCGAAGTAGGCATTGGGGAAGGCCGTGGACCGCAGCTTGTTGAACTCGATCTGGCAATGCTGCTCAAGCGTCTCCCCCACCATCTTGGTGGACAGCTTCGCCTTCAGGTCACGCAGCCGCTCAATCTGCTCGTCACGATCCTGGATCTGGACCTCATAGCGCTCCTTGAGGGACTTGGCCTCGATCTTGCTCTGCAGCTCAGCCTTGTCAAGGTTGCTCTTCAGCTCCGCTATCTCGGAATCCTTGTCCGCGACGACCTCCTGCAGCTGCGACTTCAGCTGCTCCTTGGAGAGCTTCTCCTCCGACTCCTTCTCGAGCTGCAGCCTCTCAAGCCTGCCCTTGAAATCATCACGCTCCTTCTGCACCGGACCCAAAGCCTGGGCAAGCTCCTGCTTCTTCTGCAACTCAAAGGCATCCAACTGATTCTGCAATTTGACGATCTCGGCATCTTTGTCCGCAGCTGCCTTCTGTAGCTCGCTCTTGGAGTTGGCCTCTGCCAGATCAAGCGCCTGCTGCTTCTCCGACTCGGCCTTGTCCAGCTTGGCGCTCAGATCATCTTTCTCCTTCTCGACCTTCCTCAAGGCTTCTGAAACAGCCAATTCCTTTGCAGCCTGTTCGGATTCCAGCTTTGCCTGCAGCTCCTGTATCTGGGCATCCTTTGCGCTTTTGGTCTTCTGCAAGGTCTGCTCGGCCTGTGCCTGGTCCAGTTCACGAATCTTGCTATTCTCACGCTCAGCCTGTTCAAGCCGTTCATGAAGCTGCCTGTCAAAATCCTTGTCACGAACCTGCTTCAAAATATCGGCATATCCGGCCTCGTCAATAGTGAATGCGGTTTTGCAATTGGGACAAACAATCTCGGGCATATGCAACCCTTTCTTTCCAAACCTGCGTTAAAAACTACCCCTGCTCCAAGCTGTCTGTGCTGAAAACCGAGTACATAACAGCTGAGCACATACGACACTTAATGAAAACTATATTTGATCTACGTCGATACCATTTCAAGGATTCAATAATCATGGACCAGCTGATAATCTTGCGGATCGCGCCACAAGCCCGGCGATAGTCTCTCGCCTGCCTTGCAGCCTCGAAAGCTGCTGCTACGGTCGGCTCTTCAATGCCGACCGCCTCGGCAATCCACAGCAGCGACGCAGCGTTCTCCAATTTGTTATAACAATTCTTTGCACTGTTATTCGGCTTCTGCCGGGAGTAGGCGCCCGATCCATGGGTTGCGTTAGCTGCAAACCACTGCACCATATGCTGTTTTCTGTTCTTGCATGCGTATCCGGCGAATTGCCGACCTCGCGAATGTACTTATCGGAATACGGGTAATGCGAGCGCTTGAAACGCAACAAACGCGAAAAAGCAAGGCAACTCATATCATTTCTGCCTGCCACATGAACCCTCTTCATTAAAGGTTAACTTCAACTTTTACGTCAATTGTATCAGCAAACAATAATGGCATGTCCAGTTGGCAACTAGCCAAGCCGCATTGCTCGGATCGCGTCCATTTCACAGAACAAAGTACGTATACGGCACACGTACATCAATAAACATTAGGCATACCCTGTCTGGCTGTTATATCAGGTATCCAATATCACCATTGACAAGACTCGGGGCTTCTAGGTTAAGAACTGACCGACTCCAAATAACTCACGGGAAATAACGCCACTGGTATCGACACATTCTGAGGAACTGAACACAGCAACAGGGCATGCCATAAAAGCCTCACATCTTTGACAAAGAGCGATAAGAAGACAATGCCTACTACAAATATTATTGTTCGCTTCATAAGCCAAAGAAGTAGAATTTCACAGACCCGAACTTGCTAGCATGATTGCATCTGCGCTGAGGAAGTTCAAGGGAGCTTAAATGCAGTACACGCAACAGGGCGAAACAGGCATCAACATATCAAAGATCTGCGTGGGGTGCATGAGCTTCGGCAAACCAGGCACCGTGCACGATTGAGCACTGAGTGAGGAAGGGACCGACGCGGTCGTTGCGCACGCACTGGATCCGGGCATCACTTTCTTCGATACAGCCAACGTCTACTCGGCCGGGACCAGTGAGGAATATCCGGGAAAGGCACTTAGAAAGCATATAAGCCGCGACCAGGTGGTCATCACCTCCAAGGTCTACTTCAATGAGGGGCGACCTTTCATCCAAGGCCATCCATCGCGAGATCGATGGGATGCTCAGGCGACTGGTCACCGACTACCTGGACTTCTACATCATCCACAGATTCGACTATGAAACGCCAATCGAAGAAACCATGGAAGCACCGAACGACCTTGTCAAAGCAGGCAATGTGCCAGCGCTGGGAGCCTCAGCCATGCATGCCGCCAGTTTCAGGACATGCAGAAGGTCTCCCAGGACAATGGATGGAACCACTTCAGCGCCATGGAGAACCACTACAACCTGCTCTACCGGGAGGACGAGAAGGACCTAGCCGAAGACAGACCTAGCCATCATTGACCCCGTACAGAAAACGGCAGAGCGACACAACGTTCCAATGGCCCAGCCATAGCCTGGCAGCGGGCCAAAGACGTTGCTTCACCGATCATTGGCGGCCACCAAAGCCCGGCATCTCGACGGTGCGGCGGCTGCGCTAGATTTGGAGCTCACACCTCAGAAGGGCTCCTCCAAGGAGGAGCCCTACCTGCCGCATGAGACCGCGGGAGCCATTGACAGCAATCCACCCCAGGCTGTGTTGCCATTGAAATCGGAGGAGAATTAGCGCACTTCCTTATGGCTTGGTGTCCATAGTCAGGAGCGCAGGTAGGTTAGACCTAATCACTTGCTGCTGAATGATCCGCATCTTCGACGACTCTCGGAACAGTCGAAACATCCGAGGCCTCAGCAACTTCAGAATCAGCCGGCGTATTCAACGCTTCCAACGGCTGCGGATACCCAGAAATTTTTTGTCAACAAGCTCTTACTTTGGAACCGGAACAGGCCGGTATGCGCATCGCACAGCTCGACTGCCCTGCAGCTGGCCGAGAACGCCCTTGGATCTAAGACTGGCCTTGTTACGTCAATCGACAGACCAAAATGCGCACACCTGACTGTGTACCTGTTCCAGGATCACTGCCTCTCGCGGTTTTTGGCGGACATCTGTCTGACCAAGCGGAATATGACAAACCCGGTCATGACCGCTGCAGTGGCGAGCGCTAATGGAAGCACCACCGCGGCTCCGGTCTCAGGCAGTGCGTCTTTCAGAGCGTTCCAGTCATCACTGTTGGATTCAACAGCTTGATCGGCACAGAGCAGACGGCCATCGACCACCGCTCCGCGAGAATCCGCTCGGTCTGAGATTTTTTGGCCATTCTCCAGTTGAGGCAGGGAGGTCTGATCCTCCACTGGACAGGGCACCAGAGGACTACCTACCACCCGAGCCCTGTCGGTGTGCCTACCTGATATGCCTGTCACTGTGGCATGCACATCGACAGACTGACCAGGTCGAAGCATCAGGGTCGACCAGTTGTCAGGATAGTGGATTCCGGTCACCCGCCCCTGACCGACGACTGTCTGGTCCTCCAAGTGCAGTTGCCGGGCGGGGAAAATGGCTCCGGTCCCATCGCTGGGATCGCGAGGAGAATCATTGGTGATCCGGAAGACAATGGCGACGTCGTCATGAGTTCGGAGAGCCTGCTCCGGCTGATCCCGATCACCCTTGGGCATGCCGCCAGCCTGATCGAATTTCTCGATATGCAGAGCCGGGGTCATATCGGGCGTTCTAGTCCAGACTGTGTTGGAGACCAGGGTCTTGTCCTGATAGAACTCGGTGAATCGGTTCTCATGACGTTCCACGTTCTTCAGCCGCCTGCATTGCAGGTAGGCCCTCCAGCCGACCGGGCGGTCGCCTGAAGCGCTGACCAAGGCCAAATATCGAGGTGTGGCTTCCACTTTGACCAGACCTGCAGGGTCAGCGGTCATAGTAAACAAGGGACCGCCATGGATATCTGCAGACATATCCGAACCAGCCATAATCTGTCCATGATGAATCAGGATGTGCCCGTTCTCGTAGAGATCCTGGGTAGCGTAGACGGCCCAATGGCCAGTGAACTGATCCACCGTGGGATCCAGCCGATCCTCGATCCGCCAGGTTTTCACTTGCGGGTAAGCCCTTCCGGCCGGCAACAGACTGGAGTCCAGGCGATAGAGGAAGAGCCGATCGCGGTAGATGCTGCCGCCATGTGCGCTTTTCCCGCCCACGGCGACCACCACATCCTTGGCGGGATTGAGCAGCTTGACCGGATTGGTAACCACGTTGGTCGCTTTATGTAGGTCGTTGACGATCTGGGTCGCTTGGTTACGTACTACGTGACCTGATTCTGCGCGGATGACCGTGTAAGGCAGAACCACATCGTAGGTGCGCCCTAGGAGCCCTTGGTCAATAGCCGGCTCTCTGAGGGGGTTATGACCTCGTGCAGCAGCATAGGCAGCCAGATCAGCTGGCTGGGGATCCCCTTTAAGGGTCACGCCTGTGGCCGGAACATAGGTGTCCACGGTTCTGGCGAAGACCAAGACTACGCCGTTTTTTACCTGAATATTGAAAGACTTAGTGTAATCCCGGCCGTCGGAACCCAGAACCTCGATGCTCTTGGGATTGATATCCAGGTGACGAGCGTCATAGGCATCCGTCATGCCCAGCCGCCAGACCGGATAGGCGTTGTCTTTGCGGCGGGCGTCCAGACTGATCCGGTAGGCCCCGCGGTCACCCGCAAAAAGCACCTTGCCATCGATGCTGATGCCTGGATCATGTGCGCTGACATCGTTCTTTGAGGGATGGAAGTCGACCGGCGGATTGCTTACCTGGTTGGAGGGGGTCAACGAGTTGTTCAGCGTCAGTGCCCACTGGTTGTCTACACGATGATCCGTTGGAGCCTTGGGATCAACCCTGCCCTCAAAGCGCAGGCGGATTCTGGGGTTGCCCCCGGCACGCCACTGGCTGATCCGGGCGGGGTCGGTGATGGTCACCCGCAGGCTGTGCTCCTTGTCCTTCCACTTTGTGGCGTATCCGGTCTTGGCGATGACGTCGCCGCTCTGCAGATCAGTAACCTCAAGAGTCTGCTTGTCGGGCAAAAACCAGCGGTCGTAGACATCCGTCAGAATGACTGATTTGACAGGATAGGCCAGGTTGTCGGGCAGGCTGGGCTGGGTATCCAGCTGATACTCCAGCCGCTGGCCAGGAAAGACCACCTTGCCGTCAACACTGGCCTGCTCCCCGCCTTGGCCTGCCTCCGAGATGACATCCTTGCGCACCGGAGGCAGATATCCACAGATGCCCGGCTTGTTGGTCTGTACGCTCTGCGTGTTGACAGTCTGGGAACCCGAGTTGGTCAGCGCCCCGCCCTGGCTGCCATGGCCGTTCGGGGCCTTGCAGAAAGTCAGTTCCTGGTCAGGTGTTCCGCCCAGATCCTTGCGAACCTTGGCTGCACCACCACCGTTGGCAAAGCGAACCGTAAAAGGAACCAGCATGGTGACCTGCCTGGGGTCCTCCATCCCCTTGAGACCGTTCAGCCATCCGCTTTTGGCCTGTGCCCGCGCCCGAGTGCCGGTCACGCTGATCTCGAAACGGTCGGTCACATCCCTGCCCTTGTCCACAATGTCCTCGATGCTGCTGCGGCGGTAGTGCCCATCTGCATCCGCCTTGGCCCTGGCCTCGAAGATGCGAATAGCCCGAGCGCCATCCTGATCAACCAGATAGTCGGCAGCGCTCCAGTCGTCAGCCAAAGCGAAAACCTTAGGCGCTTCGATCAGATGGGCTTCAACAGTGGCGTTGACCACCGACCCCACTCTGTCGCCGTCCAGAAAGGCATGTCCATCCGCACCGGTTTTGTTGGTCCACTGAGGGTCGACGACTGCCTTCCAGAGCCCGGTAGCAGGATCGCGCAGAATCCAGGATTTGTCGGGACTGGGCTTCCATGTGGGAGTGCGGCGCTCAGGGGTCGACTGGTCAACCTGACGGACGCTGCCCTTCCAATCCACTTTTCCAGAGTCCAGAATGACCCCAATGTCCGGCTGCTCGACGGTCACGTCCAGCTGCCATGCCCATTGATGCTCCTCGGGAAGAGCCCCGCCCTTCCAGGTGGCTGTGGCCCTATTGCCGGGCGGTCGGCTCCCATCGGCGGTGTTGAAAGCGAATTTGCTGGTCAGATCCTCACCGCTGGTCAGGTCTTTGACCTTCTGCCCGCCGACATGGTACTGCTTGCCTTGGGGATCAAAGACATCGCTGAAGGTCAGCTCGCGGCCGCCCCGACCCGTTCCAGTCTCGATGCGGGTGCGGTTGGTCATCCCATCCGCACTGGTGCCAGGATCCACTTTCTTGTCGGGTGGATTCGGCGGCAGATCGGCCGGTTTGGGTTCATAGTCATTGAGCATGAAGACCACCAGGGAGATGCTGTGCTCGTTGCCGGCATACATGTCGGCGAACTTGTCCAGGCTGTCTCCAGGCTGGTCCCAAAAAGGTTCGCCGGTCCGATAGGTCACCCCTCGGTTGCTGAAGGTGCGGCTGGCCACCTGACTTCGCCAGTTGTCCATCCATATGCTATGGATGGCCATGCTGACCCCATCGAAGACCCGCTGAGAGCCACGGTAGCCCGTGACCACACCCACGCCGGTCACCCGGCAGTGGCTTTGTCCGGATTCGTCGGCATGGGCCTCGTTAAAGCGTGCCTGGCAGTTGCCGTTGGCCTCATCCAGAGCCTGGCGTTTGACCCGAGCAGTGGTGGCATTGCCGCCATCCACAATCCCCATCTTGGAGAAGGCCCTGTCGATGCTGCCTATCTCATAGCCACCGAAGGAGCCCTGATCGTCATCCTTGTAGGTCCAGCCCTGCCAAAACCGGCCATTGCCTTCAGCACCACCGCCGGAATGCCCCGATCCGCCGCCAGCCATGGCTGGGGCCGCTGGGCCGACAAGGGTCGCCAGTGCAGCCAAGGCCGCCAGCAGACCCGTCCATCTGCGCTTGTTCATACTTGTCCTCACTCTTCGCCCACCCCATGAATCGAGTATGAGCGGCCGCCGAGCAGGCGTGAGCGTCAGCGAAGCACTGTGGTCGAATGTGCCCCGGGACGGTTATGCTGTGTATGAGACATACCTATGCCGTCCAGACCGAAAAGGAGACAGGACAATGGCAGAGACATTCGACGTGTTGGTCGAGATCCCCCGGGGCTCCCGCAACAAGTATGAGATGGACCACGACAGCGGCCACATCAGGCTGGACCGCACCCTCTTCACCTCCATGGGCTACCCCGACGATTACGGCTACATCGACGGCACCCTGGGCGAGGACGGCGATCCCCTGGATGCCCTGGTCATGATTCCCGATTCGGTCTTCCCGGGCTGCATCGTCGAATGCCGCGCCGTGGGTCTCTACCACATGGTCGACGAGGCTGGCGGGGATGACAAGGTCCTCTGCGTGCCCGCCGATGTGCGCTTCGACGCCATCAAGGACATCGACGACGTCTCCGACTTCCACAAGCAGGAGATCAAGCACTTCTTCGAGCAGTACAAGGCCCTGGAGCCAGGCAAGGAGGTCATGCCCGGCGACTACTGGACCAACGCGGAGGCCGCCGAGACCCAGATCAAGGCTGCACGCCAGCGCCTGGCCGCCCAGCACTGACCCCTCAAGGCCGCCCAGCGGTCACAGCCACCCCGGCAAGGGCCCAATCGAGCGCCCGAACCGGGGTTTTGCATGCCCAAATCCTCCCAAAACGCGTCCGGCCGTCTACGATTGCGAATTGCGGGTGCGCGCGCAAGGGCAGGAGCGGCTATGACTTTCTATACATACCAATACCTCAAGGGCGGGCAGACCAACTGGACCATGATCAGGATCATCGTGGTCGTCGTTCTGGCCCTGGCCTTTCTCTTCTTCCTGTTCATGTACTCCCGCCATCGCTGGAACCACAAGTACAAGGATCTGTCCATCATCCTGGCCACCCTGCTCCTCTTGGCTGCGGCCATCCAGTACAGCGACTACACCAATCTGCGCACGGCCAGCCTGCAGAGCGGACAGCTGACCACGGTCATCGACAAGTCCGCCGCCAAGCTCAAGGTCAACCCTGAGCAGATCAGCATCAACGACACCTCGCGCAACAATGACATGATCATCAAGACCCCCAAGGGCTACTACACCCTGGTATTCAACAGCTCCGGCTCTGAGTTCCTGCTGCAGCGCGCCGACCTGTACCACCCAGACATCACCGTGATCGGAGAGTGACCCATGGATATCAATTTCTACGTCAACGTGGCCCTGAAGCTGATCGTCGGGCTGCTCTTCATCACCCTGCTCATCAATGTGACCGGCAAGGGGAACCTGGCGCCCACCTCGCCCATGGACCAGCTGCAGAACTACGTCCTGGGCGGCATCATCGGCGGGGTCATCTACAGCGACAGCATCTCCATGGCCCAGTACATTGTCATCCTGCTGATCTGGGCGGCGCTGATCCTCATCACCCGATATGCCAAGACCCATATCCACGCGGTGGGCAAGTACATCGACGGCGAACCGGTCACCATCATCAAAAACGGCAAGCTGCTGGTCCAGAACTGCCTCAAGGTCAACCTGACGGCCAAGGAGGTGGACTTCAAGCTGCGCACCAAGGGCATCAACGACATCCGCGACGTCAAGCGGGGCATCGTCGAGCAGAACGGCAGCCTGACCATCATCTCCGAGGGTGACAAGGACGTGCGCTATCCGGTGGTCATGGACGGACGGGTCAATCCGGACGTGCTGGATACCATGGGACGGGACGAGGACTGGCTCAACTCGCAGCTGGCCAAGCAGGGCATAGACAAGGTCAGCGATGTGTACATGGCCCGCTTCCAGAACGGCGAATTCTACGCCGTCACCTACCAGGACCAGTAGCACTCGAAAACTGGCTACAGAATTAACGAGTCAATCCACACCCAGGGATCATTAGCAATTGTTGCAATGTACACTGTAGTGTACACTTTCTTGTGGGGAATGGGACGCATCTTCTCGAAATAAGAGGGGAAAGCGACACCATGCCCTTATCCATCATTGAGGTACTGGAGACTGAGGAATTCAGCCGGTGGATTGATGAGTTGAAAGACACTCAGTCGGCGGCCCGCATCCTACACCGATGGGAACAAATAAAACGATCCGGACACCTTTTAGGCGACTGGAAGACTGTGGGAGAAGGCGTATTTGAAATGCGTTTTCGCAATGGTCCGGGTTACCGCACCTACTTCGGACTGAAGAACAAACAGGTCGTGTTGCTGCTTTGCGGCGGCAGCAAGACTCACCAGAAGAGGGACATAGACCGGGCAAAACATCTGTGGAGGTCATATCTGGAGAGCTGACGGCATCCAGATGGGCAACAAACGGACCACATTAAGGACAGAGTCGTGATGACGTTGAAGATTAGGGAATTCCATGCAGGCGACCATATACATACCGAACAAACAGCCGTCCGCTACCTGCAGGTTGCCATGGAGGAGGCCGACAAGGCCGAAACCTCTCGGCAGGGGGCTGCAATCATCGCAGATGCACTCGGCGAGGTGGCACGAGCACAGAGGCATATGAGCGCCATCGCCTCTGATGCTGACCGATCCCGGTCGGGCATCTACAAGGCCCTGAGCAATCAGGGGGATCCGGCGCTGAGCACGGTCATCAGCGCCGTCCATGCGGCAGGGGGCAGTCTGACTGTGACCATGGCTCGCTAACGGGCCGATCGAATAGCCTGTCATGCTTGATTATCACAGCGCTGATAAGTAAAATCTGTGTCCATATAGTTATGGCGTAGCATGTGAACGGCATTCAACGAATTCAAAGCCGACTCCAATCGGCAGTTCCGCGCTTGACGCTCCCGAGGCGTAGGCGGGTTTGAGGAGACCTGGTCGAGGCCCATCCCACCAGGGATGAACCCTTTCAAGGAATGCCGTGTTCTTAAGATTGCTGTTTATCGCTTTAGGTGTATCCTCTGATGCCTTCGCTGTCTCCATCAGCAAGGGACTGTCCGTGGACCGACTGCGGGCGCGCCATCATTGGCTGGTCGGACTTTGGTTCGGCGGATTCCAGACTCTGCTGCCCCTGCTAGGATACTTCGCCGCCTCCATGCTGCAGGACTCCCTGGCCGCCGTGGATCACTGGATTATCTTCGGCATCCTTTCAGCCATCGGGGTCAACATGATCCGCGAGGGCGTCTACGGCGAAGAGGAGGGAGCGAACGGCGAGGAGAATTTCTCCTGGCGACAGATGCTTCCTGCAGCCATCGCCACCAGCATCGACTCATTCGGCGTGGGCGCGGGCCTGGCCCTGCTGGGCATCAACATCTGGCTGTCCGCACTGGTCATCGGGCTGGTGACAGCCGCCGCCTCCATTCTGGGGCTGCGCATCGGATACGCCGTCGGGTCCCGCTGGCGCAAGCCTGCCAGAATCGCCGGCGGGATCATTCTGATCGTCATGGGCATCCAGATCCTTCTGGACCACCTGATGAATGCCTAGATCAGAACGTCGTCTGCAAGACCATGACGGCCAGAACCACGATGGATCCGGCCAGAAGGACCGACATCAGCGCCAGACCAAGGGCCCCACGCCGATCAGCTGCCTCCTGGGCCCAGCGATAGCCCGAGGTCATGAGCCCGACCAGCAGCAGCAAGGCCACAAGCACCACCAGGATCGGCGTCAGGTCAGGTCGCAGGCCTCTGATCAGCTCTGGCAGGAAGACCCACCCCGAGGCGGCGACGGCGGTCACCCCGCCCATGGCGGTTGCAGAAATGCCACGAATGACCATCCGCCTGTCCCGACGCAGCATCTGCCGAACAAACATAAACACGGCCAGGAGGGCCAGCAGGAATGCCGCAGTCGACAGCCATGCCCAGAAGGCACCGGGCCCCTGCACGACCAGGGCCGGCGCCAGAGCGACCAAGGTCAGCAGACCAGACATGGCTCGGTCAGGACCAGGTCGGATGCCTTTGCCCACCAGGGGCCAAGCGGCCAACAGGGCCAATGCCAGCACCAGGACCAGGACGATCTGCACCCATCGAGCGACCCGGGGCCCGGCCAGCAAGCCCGTCGCCAGGCCCGGCACAATCAGGGCCGCCAAGGCCAGCAGCTGCGTCAGGGCGGGCGCGCGCCCATCCTGGGTTTCTTTTCCGGTCTGCGCCATGGGTCCTCCTGCCTGTCCCCGTCGGGGAGCCATACGTCACATCCTAGGGCAAGGCCGTCCTGTGAACTCGGAGCCCCTGTGACGGCCCGATTGTACAATGATGACGACTGTTCAAGGAATCCACCGCTATGGACGAACGGACAGGGAAGAAGGTACCCCCGTGACGGATCTGACCCTGATGACCTGCGCCGAGGACCCGGCATCGGTTCTGCCCGCCTTGGCCCTGCTCTCCCATCGAGTGCGCGTTCTTCCTCTGGATGCCGCCTCCCTGGTAAGAATGCCTGAGGACACCGTGCTGCTGATCGATGCCAGCGACGACCTGGCCGAGGCCAAGACCCTCTGCAGCCTGACCCGAGCCTCGGGCCTGTCCACGCCCATCATCCTGATTCTGAGCGAGGGCGGCTTCACCGTGGTCAACGCCAGCTGGGGTGTGGCCGACGTGATCATTCAGTCCGCATCACCCGCCGAGGTCGAGGCCCGGTTGCGCTTGGTCTGTCAGCGCGTGACACCGACACGCAAGCCGGATGCCCAGCCGGAAGAGACGGAGGACCAGGTGCCCACCGGTCAGGTCCGCTCGGGTGACCTGGTTGTGGACACCGAAAGCTACACGGCCCGAATCCACGGCCGTCCCATCAACCTGGCCTACAAGGAGTTCGAGCTGCTCAAATACCTGGTTCAGCATCCAGGCAGGGTCTTCACCAGGGCGCAGCTCCTCCAGGAGGTCTGGGGCTATGACTACTACGGCGGCACCAGGACGGTGGACGTGCACGTGCGGCGGCTTAGGTCCAAGCTGGGCAGCGAGTACGAGCACCTGATCGGCACGGTCCGCAACGTGGGCTACCGGTTCGACCCGCCCTCATCGGCGCGAACGGCCCAGGCTCCCAAGGCCACGACAGAGGCAGGAAGCGAACCGGATGCCGCCGGTCAAAACGACAGCCAGTCCAAACAATCCAAAGATGCCAAGAAGAAGAAAACCGATCATAGTGACTGATGCATCATCCAATCGAAAGCACCGCCAAGGCAGGGAGAGCAAGGCCCGGCGCCTGACCCGCATGCACGAGGAGTACCGCATCCTCTGCCAGGTCTTTCCCGAGGCGGTCTGCGCCCTGCACTTCCGCAACCCCTTCGAACTGCTGGTGGCCACTGTCCTGAGCGCCCAGACCACCGACAAGCGGGTCAACTCGGTGACCCCTGAACTCTTCGAGCGCTATCCAGACCCTGCAGCCATGGCCCAGGCCCAGCCGGCCGAGCTGGAGGCCATCATCCACCCGGTGGGCTTCTACCACGCCAAGGCCCGCCACCTGCTGGGGCTCTCACTGATGCTGACCGAGGACTATGGCGGACAAGTCCCCCAGACCATGGAGGAATTGACCAGTCTGCCTGGCGTGGGACGCAAGACCGCCAACGTGGTCCTGGGCAACGCTTTCAACATTCCAGGATTCCCTGTGGACACCCACGTCACCCGGGTCACCGGCCGCCTTCGTTGGCGAACCGACTGGCGCAGCACCCATCCCGATCCGGTGAAGATCGAGCATGAGATCTGCGACTGCTTCCCACCCGAGGACTGGACCAATCTATCGCACAGGCTGATCCTCCACGGCCGGGCCACCTGCCACGCCCGCAAGCCCGACTGCCTGCACTGCCCGCTGGCCGAGACATGCCCCAGCGCCGAGCTCCTGGCCGGACCGGCCTCTCGGTAGAATCAAGACCATGGCACGCGGCAGACACAGAGGAATCAGCTCCGGAATCATCTTCATCCTGGTACTGGCGGTCCTGACCGCGGGCACTTACATGGCCTGGCCGTTGTTGACTGGCCGAGGAGGCTGGAGGCTGCCCTGGAACCTTGGAGGCTCGGGCCAGGCAGTGCGCATCCGGGCCCGCCAGGCCCCCGTCTCCCTGGACATCCGCACCGAGCCCGGCCGGGCCACCGACCAGGCCCTGATGGGCAACGTCTACCAGACCCTGACCAGGCCCGACGCCCAAGGTCGGCCGACTCCTGGACTGGCCCAGAACTGGGAGATCTCCGCCGATGGTCTGCTCTACACCTTTCATCTACGCAATGATGCCCGCTTCGCCGACGGACGCCAGCTGACCTCAGAGGATGCCCTCTGGTCCCTGCGGCAGATCCTCAATCATCAGTATCAGGGCCACCAAGACCTGGATGACCTGGCCAGGGTCACCAACCCGGATGAAGCCACCCTGGTGATCAGGCTGAAGAGCCCGGATGCCCATCTGCTGACCGCTTTGAGCGGTCGGGCCGGTATTGTCTACGATCGCCAGGCCCGCGTCAACTACTCCACCCAATCGGCCGGATCAGGCCCATATCAAGTGGATGACTGGCAGCCGGGAGCCAGCCTGACCCTGACCGCCAACAAGTCCTACCGGGGCCCGGACAAGGCCGCCATCCACAAGGTCGTCTTCAGCTATGCCGGCAGCCCCGAGCAGACCGTAAAAGATCTGAACCAGGGACGTCTGGACGCTGTAGTGGACATGGATCCGGCCACCGCCAAGCAGGCCGGCAAGGCTCCCACAGCTACACCCAGCACAGACAATGTGGTCCTGGCCTTCAACAACCAGGCATCCAGCCTCCTGTCCGACCAGCATATGCGCGAGGCTGTCCGCTATGCCCTGGACCGCCAAGCGCTGGCCGATCTGGAAGGCGGCGGAGCCAAGGCCTTGGGCGGACCGCTCAACCCGCTGAGCCCAGGCTACGATCCCGGTCTGCAGGCCTTCCCCTTCGACCGTGTCCAAGCGGCTGGTCGAGCCTCCTACTACGCCCCGTCCTACTATCACGGTGGTCTGCGTCTGGTCTACCCCCAGGAATTCGGCAGCCAGGTGGGCGATCTGATCCGCGCGCAGCTGGAGGCGGTGGGCATCCCCACCCAGGTCGCCATGGTGGATCAGGCCGCATTCCGCGATCAGGTGCTCACCCGTCACGACTACGACATGGCCCTGCTGGTCATGGACAATGACGACATCGGCCGCTTCGCCGACCCCAACGCCACCATGCTCTTCGACAACACCGAGGTCCAGGAATCCTGGAAGCAGGTCAAGGCCAGCACCGACCAGAACACCTATGCCGAGCGACTGCGGGCTTTCGCCCGACAGGTCAGCGACCTCTCCCCCAGCGACTGGCTGTATGAGCGCACGCCCTTGGTCCTGAGCACTCCCCGTCTCCAGGGCATGCCCAGCTCTCTGTTGGATCGCTACCTGCCCCTGTGGAACCTGCGCATCCAGGGCTGAAAAGGCCGGCGCTCCTTGTCACTGTTCGTCCATAAAATGCTGGTATGTCTGCTGAACACCAAGGAATCGTCAATGCCCATCTGACCCCCCTGCCTGACAGGGTGGGCGTGGATGGCCTGGAGGAAAAGTGGTGCCGCGACTGGGATGAGTCCGGCGTCTACCGCTTCCGCAACACCCGCGAGCGCTCCGGCGTCTACTCCATCGACACCCCGCCGCCCACCGTCTCGGGGCATTTGCATGTGGGGCACGTCTTCTCATACACCCATACCGACGTGATCGCCCGGTTCAAGCGGATGCAGGGCTACGACGTCTTCTACCCCATGGGCTGGGACGACAACGGCCTGCCCACCGAGCGGCGGGTCCAGAACTACTACGGGGTTCGCGTGGACACCTCGCTCAAGTACGATCCGGACTTCAAGCCCCCCTTCCACGGGACCAAGGGCAAGAAGATCAGCGCCAAGGACCAGGTGCCCGTCTCCCGGCAGAACTTCATCGAACTGTGCGAGGAACTGACCGCAGAGGACGAGAAGCTCTTCGAGCAGCTCTGGCGGTCGCTGGGCCTGTCGGTGGACTGGTCGCAGACCTACCACACCATCGGCGAACATCCCCGCCGGGTGGCGCAGAAGGCCTTCCTTCGGAATCTGGCCCGGGGCGAGGCCTACCAGAAGGAGGCCCCGGGGCTCTGGGACGTGACCTTCCAGACCGCCGTGGCCCAGGCCGAGCTGGAGTCGCGCGAGTATGACGGCTTCTATCACCGGGTGGCCTTCCGGTTCGCGGACGGCACGCCAATATACATCGAGACCACCAGGCCTGAGCTTTTAGCGGCCTGTGGCGCACTGATCGCCCACCCGGACGACAAGCGCTACCAGAAGTATTTCGGTCAGAAGGTCTACTCCCCCTTGTTCAAGGTGGAGGTGCCCATCCTGGCCCATCCCGCCGCCGAGATGGACAAGGGCGCCGGCATCGCCATGTGCTGCACCTTCGGCGACGTGACCGACGTGCAGTGGTGGCGGGATCTGAACCTGCCCACCAGGTCCATCATCCAGCGCAACGGACGAATCATCATGGACGTGCCGAATTGGATCACCGATGAGGGCGGACGGCGCATCTTCGAGCAGACCGAGGGCAAGACCACCTTCTCAGCCCGCAAGATCATCGTGGACGCCCTGCGCGAATCCGGCGACCTGGACGGCGAGCCCAAGCCCACCAAGCGCATGACCAACTTCTATGAGAAGGGCGACAAGCCCCTGGAGATCGTCACCTCCCGCCAGTGGTACCTGCGCAACGGCGGCACCGACCAGAAACTGAACCAGGAGCTGCTGGAGCGCGGCAAGGAACTCCACTTCCACCCGGACTTCATGCGGGTGCGCTACAACAACTGGGTCGAGGGCCTGAACGGCGACTGGCTGATTTCCCGCCAGCGCTTCTTCGGCGTTCCCTTCCCTCTCTGGTACCCGGTCAAGGAGAACGGCGAGACCGACTACGCCCATCCCATCACCCCGGCCGAGGACAGGCTTCCCATCGACCCCAGCAGCGATGTGCCCGAGGGCTTCGAGGAATCCCAGCGCGACCAGCCCGGCGGCTTCACAGCCGAGAAGGACATCATGGACACCTGGGCCACCAGCTCCCTGACCCCTCAGATCGTGACCCACTGGGCAGAACCAGGCGAGGATGACCAGGCCCTCTTCAAGGCCACCTTCCCCATGGACCTGCGCCCCCAGGGCCAGGACATCATCCGCACCTGGCTCTTCAGCTCCATGGACCGGGCCCATCTGGAGAACGGCTGCCTGCCTTGGAGCGACACCACTCTGTCGGGGTGGATCCTGGATCCGGACCACAAGAAAATGAGCAAGTCCAAGGGCAATGTGGTGGTGCCGGACGAACCCATCAAGAAGTATGGAGCCGACGCTGTGCGCTACTGGGCATCCTGCGCCCGGTTGGGCCTGGACGCCACCTACGATGAGGGGCAGATGAAGATCGGCCGCCGTCTGGCCGTCAAGCTCCTCAACGCCGTCAAATTCGCCCTGGCCATCGGGCGTGAGGACGAGAATCATAAGGTCACCCGGGCAGCGGAAGCCACCTGGAACCCCGCTGACGTCACGGTCCCGCTGGACCGGGCGGTCCTGGCCGGCCTCGCCCAGGTGATCGATCAGGCCACCAAGGCCCTGGAATCCTACGAGCACTCCAAGGCCCTGGAGGTAACCGAGTCCTTCTTCTGGGACTTCTGTGACAACTACATCGAGCTGGCCAAGAACCGGGCCTACGGAACTCCTGATGCCACCGGCAGGACCCCTGACGAGGCCCAGGTGCTCAGTGCCCGCACGACCCTGGGACTGGTCCTTGACGCTCTCGACCGTCTTCTGGCCCCATTCCTGCCCTTCGCCACCGAGGAAGCATGGCAGTGGATGCACCAGGGGGACGGATCGGTTCACCGGGCCTCCTGGCCACGTTCAGAATCCTACCGGGCAGCTGCCCAGGGACAGGATCCAGCTCTTTTGACCTGGGCAGGCACGGCCTTGGCTTCACTGCGGCGGATCAAGTCCGAGGCCAAGGTCTCCATGAAGACCCCTATCCTCTCCGCCTCCTTGAGCGTGGCGCCGGAGGGCCTGGAAGCCGTCAAGGCCGCCTTGGACGACATAGCCGAAGCGGGCAGGGTCACCGGAGATCTGAATCTGGTCGAGGAGACCACCCAGCCCGAGACCGAGGGAGCCGGCGAGGATGAAGCGGGCATCCGAGTGACAGCCAGCCAGCTGGGCGAGCCCCCGGCCAAGAAGCCTCGCAAGTAGGCTCCACAATTCCCCAATACAACCGAGGCGGTTCGGCCATAGGCACCGCCTCGGTTTTCTTATCCGTGTCACTGGTGACAATGACAATCTGCAATGCCAGTCAAGCCATCGTCGTTCATGCAAAAAGTACAGCTTCCATAATCAACAGCATGCCTCTTGCAGTGAATTTGTCCTGCAACACCCTAACCACAACACTCTAAACCGCACAAAGATTGCAATGCTACAGTAAAAGTTATAGAGGGACTTTATTTTAGTGTGCGTCGACGCAGATTTTGGGGCCACAACCTGGGGAATCGGCACGCTTGGGGAGGAAGAGACGAATGGGGAATGCTCATGGCATCCGCAGACTGGTGACGTTGACAGCCATGATTGGGCTGGCGCTGATCGGAGCATCAACAGGCGCATACGCAACCACCGGCGACATGACACCTGCATCTGCCACAGAATCGCCCTCGCCCAATCCTGACAGCAGCGCAAGTCCATTGCTCCGGGCAGGCAGCGGGGCACAGGCTGGAGCCGCTGCCCCGACCGCCTCACCGTCACCGTTGGCCAGCAACAATCCTTCACCATTCAAGGCCGTCCAACCATTCAACAGCAAAAGGGCGGACAGACCGTTCAGGGACAGCTCACCGAGAGACAAGTCACCCCAGACCAGGGATTCATCCTCATATACCCTCACTTTCGAGCCTGACGGGGGCTCGCTGGTATCCGGCTCGCCAGCCCTGAGCCAGACAGTAACCTCAGGTCATCTGGCATCCCCTCCTACCGTCACCAAATCAGGCTACCTGTTTGACGGATGGTTCCTCAAAGGCTCCGATGTGGCCTATGACTTCGGCAAGCCGGTCACCAGCGCGCAGTCGCTGACGGCCCATTGGTCGTCGGTCAACGACGCCCAGTGGACGACAGCCGACGTCAGCAGTGGCGACACCGGGGGCTCCGCAATCACCCTGACTCCCCCCAAGCCCAGAGGAGTGAGATTTGCACAGGTCAGCGCCGGCCACGACCACACCCTGGCCGTAGGTTCGGACGGCCACGTCTACGCCTGGGGCGACAACAGCAAGGGCGAGCTTGGCGACAGCACCACAATCAACAAAAACACGCCAGTGCGGATTACCGAAAACGAGGCCATCAAGGGAAAGACCTTCATATCCGTCAGCGCGGGAACCACATTCTCCATGGCCCTAGCCTCGGACGGCACCGTCTACACCTGGGGCGACAACAGTCGCGGCGAACTCGGCAACGGGTCCACCACGAATTCTTCAGTACCGGTAAAGGCGAATCTCACCGCCAACATCACTGCCATCAGCGCCGGATACTGGCATGCCATGGCCCTGTCCTCGAGCGGGACGATCTACACATGGGGAGACAACGAATACGGCCAGCTCGGCAACGGGCACACGGGTGTCAACGTCAACGCTTCACCAGCAGCGGTCTCTTCATCCGGCGTCACCTTCACCACCATCAGCGCCGGATACGATTTTCAAACGGCGCTGGACAGCCAAGGACATGCCTACGCCTGGGGACGCAACCAGGGCGGCCAGCTCAGCATCGGCACCATGGACGGCACCAGCAGTGGTTCCAATGTCTACACTCCATCGCGCATTTACGGCGACTCGACCGGCAACCCAGACAGCACTGTCTACACCGACATCGATGCAGGGTACCTGCACGTCCTTGCACTGAGCAATACAGACAAGGTGTACTACTGGGGTTATCCCCTGACCAAGGGCAATGACGCCAATGCCGACAGCGTCCACTCCTTCTACCCCAGTCCGGTAAGCCTGCCCACGGGAGCGGCGACGCCTGTTTCAGCCAGCGCCGGGGACTACTCCTCTGCGGTAGTCGACTCTGCGGGCAGCCTGTATATGTTCGGCAGCAATTCCAGCGGCCAGCTGGGCGACGGCACCACAAGCCCCAAATCAACTATGACCAAGGTGAGCCTGACAGGCGTCACAGTCACCGCATTCGATGTCTGCCGGCACAGCCTGGCCATCGGCTCGGACGGGCTCCCCTACAGCTGGGGGGAAGCAAAAAGCGGCAAGCTGGGACAAGGCAGCAAGGGACCTCAAAGCGGTTCGCAGACCAAGCCTGCAGCGGTCATCCCGCCCCAGATAGATCTGGCCAAGGTGACCTTCGGCAGGACGGATGTAGCCAAGACCGACAGCAACAGCCCGATCAGCCGAACCTCAGCAGGCGACGACGCCTGGAGCGCCAATACCCCATGGGCGGTCACCACCCCGCACCACACCTACGGAACCACCAAGATCAGAATCAATGACGGTCAATGGTCCATTGGCGGCGCCGCACAGCAGGGGCAAAGCATCGGCAACTATACATTCACACCCACTGCCCAGAAGATCACTTTTGATTCGGACGGAGGCTCATCAGCCTCGGACCAGTTCGTCACCGCAGGCAAGCAGGCTTCGCGCCCCACCGTCACCAAGGCAGGTTTCCTCTTCGACGGCTGGTTCATCAAGGAGGCGGACGGCAGCTCCAATGTGGCCTACGACTTCAGCAGTCCTGTCACCGGGCCGCTGAATCTGAAAGCGCATTGGTCTTCGTCAGACATGAAATGGAAGACCTCGGATGCCCTCCATGGCGACGACACCGGGGGCTCCAAAATCACCCTGACTCCCCCCAAGCCCAGAGCAGTGAGGTTTGCCCAGGCCAGCGCCGGGCGCTACCACACCCTGGCTGTGGGTTCTGACGGACACGTCTACGCCTGGGGAAATCAGGCTAGCGGCGGACTGGGGAACAGCAAAAGCTCAGGCACGGCGACGACACCTGTGCGGATTACCGAAAATGATGCCATAAAAGGAAAAATCTTCATAGCCGTCAGCGCCGGCGACGCTTATTCCATGGCTCTGGCCTCGGACGGCACGGTCTACACCTGGGGTAGCAACAGTAAGGGACAGCTCGGCAACGGCACTACCGATAATTCCAACGAACCAGTAAAGGCACAGACAGGCGATGCCAAAATCACCGCAATCAGCGCGGGACGGGCATACGCCATGGCCCTGGCCTCGGACGGTACAGTCTACACCTGGGGCAACAACGTTCAAGGCCAGCTCGGCAACGGCAGCTCAGACAAGAACAGCCATTCCTCCCCTGCCAAGGTCACGGCGCTGTCCAACATAACCGCCATCAGCGCAGGGTTCACCACAGGCACGGCCCTGGACAGTCAAGGCCACGCCTGGGCCTGGGGCGAGAACAGCAAGGGACAGCTCGGCAACGGCGCCCTTGGTGACAATCCGACGCCGACACGCGTCCAAGACCTGGACACCGGACAGCCTGATGCCCGGTTCTATATCGCCATCAGCGCGGGCTACCAGCACGTGCTGGCGCTGGATACGGATCATGACCTCTATGGATGGGGTTCCGGCACCGCCATCGGCTCCACTACCGATACCAATGTCAGCACGAAAGGATCCACTAAGATCAGCTTCGGAGACGAGGCTGTCAACATCACCGCCATCAGTGCAGGCGACGATGGATCCGAAGCCATAGACACCAACGGAAGAATCTACACCTGGGGCAATCAGGGTTACGGCCAGCTAGGCAACGGCAATAGTGATGCATGGCAGACCAATCCGAAAGCCATCACTCTGGCCCAATCGGTGAAGGCCTGCGCGGTAGCCACCTCCGGCCATCACCAGACGGCCATCGGGTCAGACGGATTGCTCTACACCTGGGGATACAACTACTACAACCAGCTGGGACAAAGCGTATCGGCATTAAGACCCGGCGCCACACAGCCGCCGCAGATCACCCTGGCCAAGGTCGTCTTCGGCACCATGGCCAGCAGCACCGAGCCAGCCACGAATCTGACCCAGACAGGCAAAGACACCTGGGATGAAAACCGGGATTGGACCTTCGTCACGCCCGCGTACCCATACGGCCCATCCAGTTTCACCATCACATGGACTATCGCCGACGACTCCGGAGACTCAAAGCAGACACAGCAGTTCGACTACACCTTCGATCGAACCAAGAAGCGCATAACGCTTGACCCTGAGGGAGGTACTGGAGCCGCATGGACAAGCAAGGACATCGAGGAAGGTGAATTGGTACCCCGACAGACCCTGGCCAAGACGGGCTTCCTCTTTGACGGGTGGTTCGTCAAAGCGGATGACGGCAGTTCCAATGTGGCCTACGACTTCGGCAAGCCAGTCACGGACCCGTTGACCCTGGTCGCGCACTGGACGCCTTCGGCTCCAACTACTGTCGACCCAACCGTCAGTCCATCCACTGGCGGATACCAGGTCACCATCACTCCGCCCTCGCAGCGCGGCATCCGCTTCGCCCAGGTCAGTACAGGCAAAAACCATACCCTGGCTGTCGGCAGTGACGGCAACGCCTACGCCTGGGGAAACAACAGCACGGGACAGCTCGGCAACGGCAGCAAGGATAGCAGCAAGACGCCCGTCCAAGTGAAAAAGCCCTCCGGTGCAGGTACCGACTTCGCCTACACCCAGGTAAGCGCAGGATATGGATTCTCGTTGGCCCTCGGAAGTGACGGTAATGCCTACGCCTGGGGAGACAACGGCAGGGGGCAGCTTGGCAAGGGCGCTGCAGACGGCACCAATACGACGCCCGTCCAAGTGAAAAAGCCCTCCGGTGCAGGCACTGACTTCGCCTACACCCAGGTAAGCGCAGGAGGCTATCATTCCCTGGCCGTCGGTAAGGATCATCAGGCCTATGCCTGGGGGGACAGGAGCAACGGCGGACAGGTGGGCGACGGGAACACGACCGGGAACGCCCCTGCTCCTGTAGCCGTCAACGCAAGCGCCACCAGTCCTGGATTCCAGGCCAGACAGGTCAGCGCTGGATATCAGCACTCTCTGATCATCGGTATAAGCGGGCAAACCTACGCATGGGGATACGGCGCCAGCGGCAGACTGGGCAACAATGCCAAAGCCTCACAGGCCACTCCTGTGCCGGTATCGTCACCCGTGCAGTACGAGGACGGATCAATAGGATTCTTCGCCACCCAGGTCAGCGCGGGAGGCTCGCACTCCCTGGCCATTGGCAGAGACGGCAAAGCCTACGCCTGGGGTGCGAATACCGACGGGCGACTGGGCACCGGAGACACCAATGATGCCGCAATACCAACCCTGGTGGCCGATCCCGACGGAGGCAGCGATGGATTCAAACCCACCGAGATCAGCGCCGGAGGATGGTTCTGCGCAGGAATCGACAACAAAGGGAAGATATACACCTGGGGAAACAACGGTCAAAACGCCCTGGGCAATGTCTCCATCACGGGATCCATCAGCGCATCCCCCGTTCTGGTGAGCAAAGACGGCAGCACCACACAGATCAGTGCAGGCGAGCGCCAAGTCCTGGCCATCGACTCCAACGACATGGCCTATGGCTGGGGCGACAACAGCAGCAGACAGCTAGGAACCAATTTGGACAGCACTTCCGTCAAGGCAGCCACCTTGGTCTGCCCTCCGCAATTGACCATCAGCTCGGTCACAGTCGGCACGGATCCGGATACTGCCGCAGTTCTTGAACTGACCCGGAGCGGCACAGCCGACGCATGGGGATCATGGAATACCTGGACCTTCTATACCCCAGCCTTCAAGGCGGGCCGGACAACAGTCAACATCACCTGGAATGTGGGCCAAGGCAACCCTCAAACCGAGAATCTGCCCTTTACCTACAGGGATATTCTGCCTCTGACCGGTAGCCAGGGTCTGCTCATCGTGCTGCTTGTCGGACTTTTCATAACGGTGACTGTCCTGGCAGCAAGACAGCATTACTTGGAAATGGCCCGCCAGACTCTAGCCAGCACTCGCTGATACTTTGTGGCCGACGGCATAGGAATTGATCCGAGCCGTCGGCCATGACCATACGATGAATTTGCTCAGCGCGGATTGACTTGGCTGGCTAGCCGTTCATGGTCACGCTTGGCGGCATCGGCTACCAGATGCAGATAGGCCTCAGCCAGATCAGGGTTCAGCCCGTAATCATCAGCCTTGTCTCGCAAGGCAGCTATTTGTGCGCTCTCCCGGTGCATATCCGCCGAGGCGAATCCTGCCTGGGCCTTGAGCAGCCCAATGCGGCGGGTCACTCTGAACCGTTCGGCCAGCATGGCGACAATGGCGGCATCGATGGTGTCCACATCGGCACGCAGTTCCTCCACCTGGCGGGCGGCCTGGGCCTGTGGACCCCCGCTCTGCGCCTGGTCATCGATCACTGTTTCCATCTTCGCATCGCTCATAAAATACCAGTCTAATCAAGCGCCCTAGGCGACTACGCCAAGCCCTGCCACCACTGTGACACTGGTGTTATTGTAGTGGATGGGATTATTGACTCTTGGGGAGAGAGTCTCGTTCGTCTACACCTGCCTATACAAGTGCCGGACGCATGGGGGAGGATGCCTTCACATGAAGATGGTACGTAGTCGTCGCGTCACACTGCTCGTCAGCCTATGCTGCGTCTTGGTTGTCTGCAGCATGTTCGGCCTGCAATTCGGTCAAGCAGCGCCGGAGTCCAATGAGACCACAGTCGCAACTCAGGGAACTGGAACACTTGGTACTGGAACCAATACTCCCGGACAGATTCCTTCGGTTTCCCCCGGTCCCTCATCATCGCCGTCGGGCATGCCCACCCTGTCCAGTGGCTCTGGTGCAGCGGCAACAGGACAATCAGCGCCTGCCGCCAGTACATCGCCCACCTCCCCGTCCTCGCCTTCGCCCGGTACAGCAGGTTCCTCGGAACCGACCTCAACCGCCTCTTCCCCATCGAATGTCACCAGCCACACAGTCACATTCGACTACAACATGCAGTCCGCGCCTCCGACAACTTCGATTGTGGCCGATGGCGCCCAGGTTGCGCGCCCCAGTCCTGAACCCACCCGCCGAGGGTTCGTTCTCGAAGGATGGTTCGCAGGCAAGGTCGCCTATGACTTCTCGGCTCCTGTGCACGCGGACCTGACCCTGAAAGCCAAGTGGGCCCGCGCCGACCAGACCTGGACCATGCAACCGCAAGAGGGACCCGAATCAGGAGGTACCGGGGTGACACTTACCCCGCCCCCGCCCTCCGGTGTCCGTTTCAGCCAGGTTAGTGCAGGCACCCGGTTCTCGCTGGCTTTGGGATCGGATGGCAACGTCTACGCCTGGGGCTTTAACCGTGCTGGTCAGCTAGGTGATGGCACTATTGTCAACAGGTCTACGCCCATAAGGGTGCCCCGGCCCGAAGAAGCCCGCAATGACAAGGATTTTCGGTTTGTCAGTGTCAACGCTGGTCGGTTCTTCAGCATGGCCCTGGACAACCATGGCACCCTCTGGTCCTGGGGGTACAACTATCTGAAGACCTTGGGCAACCCGAATGTGGCTGACAGCGGCATGCATAACTATTCGGAATACCTGGTCAAGGTGATGCTGCCTGAAGGAGTGCCGGCCGGATTCACCTACAAGGCCGTCACCGGTAGTCACAATCACACCCTGGCCATAGGATCGGATGGCAACGTCTATGGCTGGGGAACCTGCAGTGAAGGAGAAACCGGCCGCCATAAGTGCGACGGCATATGCGACTCCACGCCCAGCCTCATCCAGGGATTCGATAAGAACCACAAAATCATAGCTGTGCAGGCAGGAATGAACTACTCAACAGCTCTGGACGACGCTGGCACGGTATGGTCATGGGGAAGCAACCTTTACCACCAGTTGGATCCATCCGCCGGCGCGGTCGTAGGAAACTATACGCCGATCAAGATCCACGGCCTTGACAAGGTCCATGTGGTGGCCATCGCAGATGGCTTTGAGAACACCCTGGCCCTGGATGACCAGGGAAGGGTCTGGACCTGGGGAATGAACGAAAACGGCCAGATCGGCAACGGGTCAAGCGCCAGCAAGACCGAGGTGTTCAAAGACCCCGTTCAGGTCAGCTTCCCCCAAGGGACCAGAATTACCGCCATCGCTGGTGGCCACCATTACGGTTCCAATCACGCCATAGCTCTGGATTCAGATGGCAATATCTGGACCTGGGGCGACAACAGCTACGGACAAATGGGCGACGGCAAGACCTCTGCAGCAGACAGCCCCCAGACCACTCCGGAACGCTTGGAAGATCCAAAGCTTGCCGGTCGGCACTGGATCAGCATCAGCGCTGGCGAAGATTTTAACCTGGCTATCGGGGACGACGGCCAGACCTACAGCTGGGGACGTGACGACGAGGGCCAGCTGGGTCAAGGCACCAGCGGTGATGCCGGCCATAGCCGGCCCTCTGCGGTCGCTTTCCCCTGGCCGGCAAAACTGACCGGACTCCAATTTGACACAACAGATATCACCACCGGAATGAAGGCGCAAAAGGACGGGACCTGGACGGCTACCACCCCGCCGCACGCACCAGGGCTGGTGGATGTGGCCCTGGCGTGGACTTTGAACGACCAAGAACAGACCCAGGTCCACCTGCCCTTCCGCTATCTGTCGAACGGTGTGACCGTAACCTTCCAGTCGGAGAGCGATTCACCGGCGCCACCCAGCCAGAGTCTGGAAGCGGGAGAGCGGGCAGTCCGCCCCAGCGCTGATCCGACCAAGGCCGGCTGCCGCTTCGATGGCTGGTTCCTAGGCAAGACCGCCTACGACTTCTCCAAGCCAGTCACCAGCTCCATGACGCTCAAAGCCCACTGGAGCCCTGAGAATCAGAACTGGAGCATGACCCCGGACCATGGAACCGAGATGGGCGGGACGAAGGTCACCCTGACGCCGCCAGCCCTGCGGGGCATTCGCTTCAGCCAGGTCAGTGCCGGTTCCCACTGGTCCCTGGCCCTGGGATCCGACGGGAAGGCCTACGCCTGGGGCAAGAACGACAGCGGCCAGCTGGGCAATGCGAACATCGCCAAGGGCGGCACCAGCACCATGCCGGTCCGAGTGGATATGCCCGAGAAGGCGGAGGCCAACTTCGTCTTCACCCAGGTCAGCGCGGGCCGGGACTATGGCCTTGCTCTAGGCTCCGATGGAAAGGCCTACGCCTGGGGCAACAACGATGTCGGCCAGCTGGGCGACTCCACCCTGAATGCCCAGGGCCGGCCCCATCCGGTACCGGGTCTGCCGGCCAAGATCCAGTCCATCAGCGCCGGCGGTGGACATGCCTTGGCTCTGGATTCCCAGGGACGAGTCTGGTCCTGGGGCGCCAACCAATACGGCCAGCTGGGCCTGGATAACGCCGGCGGCGATACCGTCTCGCCAGACGGGCGAACCAGCCCTGCCATGGTGACCGGAATCCCGGCTACTACAACGGCAATAAGCGCCGGAAGCCGGTATTCACTAGCGATGACCGTGGATGGACAAGTCTACGCCTGGGGCACCAATGATTCCGGCCAGCTGGGCGACCCCTCCCTGCCAGTGAGCGCTGGCGGCGCCAACCCCACGCCGTCTGCCGTTCAGGGATTGACGGGCGAGATGAGCGCCATCAGCGCCGGAGACCACCAGGCTCTGGCCCTGGATTCCCAAGGACGCATCTGGACCTGGGGACAGGTCAAGGGCGAGAACAAGAAAACCCCTGCCCTATTGACCCTTCCCGACGGACTGCCGACAGGGTTTGCCATCACGCAGATCAGCGCCGGCACCGGATCATCCTCCGCCCTGGGCTCCGATGGAAAGATCCTGACCTGGAGCAATGCCGCAGAAGGCTCAGACCCAACATCCTTGGCCAAGCCCGAGGACACACCTGCAGATTTCAATTTCACAGCCGTCAGCACGGGCGACCCGAGCTCATTGGCCCTAGGCTCCGACGGCCTGGCCTACGGATGGGGTGCCGACGATGCCGGCCAGCTGGGCGACGACCAATCCGGACCGGACCTGAACAGCAAGACTCCACAGGCTGTTGTGATCAGAAGCCTGGTTAAGACGGTCACCTTCGCCGGACTGGCTACAGAGGGAACCCCGCAGTATCAGAACGGCACCTGGTTGGCAATCACTCCTCGTTACAGGCCCGGGCAGGTGGATACCGTCATTCAATGGAGCCTGGTAGGCGTGGATCAAAAGGATCAGACCCTGCCCTACACCTACGACCAGTTGGCCGTCCTGCCCCTGACCGGCAGCACTGGCGTGATTCTGCTGATCGTAGCTGGCCTGCTGGGCATGGGAGCCGCCATGGCTGCCAGATACCAGCGGCGGGAGAACAAGATGACAGCATGACAGGGGCAGGGACGACACTATGAAAAATCTGGGCTGACAGGCTTCGAATAGATCATCGCCCTAAACAGCTGTCTTGTTTCGCCACTGCTTATGCATTGGGCCCTATCCACGAACTGAATCGCGGATAGGGCCCAATAAACATGTCAGGCGTCAGGCCCGAGTCACTTCTGAGCCAGCATGGACTGGTTGATAGCCGACAGGAAGTCCCGGTTAGTGGCCGTCTTCTTCAGCCTGGGCACCAGAGTCTGGTAGGCCTGCTCGGTCTCCATGCCGCCCAGGAGGCGACGCAGCCGGTAGACCACAGCCAGCTCCTCGGGCGCGGTGATCAGCTCCTCGCGCCGGGTGCCGGAAGCGTTGATGTCAATAGCTGGGAACATGCGCTTGTCGGCCAGGTCCCTGGTCAGCCTCAGCTCCATGTTGCCGGTGCCCTTGAACTCCTCGAAGATGACCTCGTCCATCTTGGACCCGGTTTCCACCAAGGCCGATGAGATGATGGTCAGGGAGCCGCCGTTCTCGATGTTGCGGGCGGCGCCGAAGAAGCGCTTGGGCGGATAGAGGGCCTGAGCGTCCACACCGCCGGAGAGGATGCGGCCGGAGGCGGGAGCCGAGATGTTGTAGGCGCGGGCCAGACGGGTCATGGAGTCCAGCAGGACCACCACATCCTGCCCCAGCTCCACCAGGCGCTTGGCCCGTTCGATGGCCAGCTCGGCCACGGTGGTGTGATCGCTGGCCGGACGGTCGAAGGTGGAGGAGATGACCTCGCCCTGGACCGTGCGCTCCATGTCGGTGACCTCCTCGGGCCGCTCATCCACCAGGACCACCATCAGATGAACCTCGGGGTTGTTGGCGGTGATGGAGTTGGCGATGGACTGCAGGGTCAGGGTCTTGCCGGCCTTGGGCGGCGAAACGATCAGACCGCGCTGGCCCTTGCCAATGGGGGCGACGATGTCGATCAGACGACCGGTGATGTTCTTGGGCTGGGTCTCCATCCGCATGCGCTCCTGCGGGTAGAGGGGGGTCAGCTTGTTGAAGTGAGGGCGTCCTGCTGCATCCTCCACGCTCATGCCGTTGATGGTGTCGATGGCCTGCAGGGGAACGAATTTCTGGCGCTGATTGCGATGCTCGCCCTCGCGAGGGGGACGGATGGATCCGTGCACGGCATCGCCCTTGCGCAAGCCGTACTTCTTGACCTGACCCATGGAGATGTAAACGTCGTTGGGACCAGGCAGGTAACCGGAGGTGCGCACGAATGCGTAGGAGTCCAGCACATCCACAATGCCTGCCACGGGGACCAGATCCTCGGGCTTGAAGGTCTCCCTGGGCTCATAGTCACGATCCCGGTTGCTGCTGCGGTGGTTGTTGCGATTGCGTCGATCGTTGCGGTCATTGCGGTCATTGCGATCGCCCCGGTTTCGACGATCATAGCCGTTGTGCCGGTAGTCACGCCCCTCCTCGCCGCGATCCTCGTAGCTTCGCCGACGAGGACGGTCATTGCGTGAGGGCAATGCTGCCAGAATGTCGTCCAAATTTCGCACTGAACCGGAGCCGGAGCCTTCGCGCTCCTCGCCATGCTCACGCTCGTTCCGGCCACGGTTGGTATGGGAGCCCCGGGATGAATCCGTGTTGCGGTGACGCCGCCGGGATATGACCACGTTCTCCTCGTCGGCCACGGTATGGGGGAAGCGGTTCCTATGCTCGGTATGACCGCTCTTATGATCGTCAATGCCCAAAACATCGAAGAGGTCTCCGACAGGACGATCATCCTTGGATTCCTTGGTCTCCGTGGACTCCTGTCCGCCTTCCGCGGAGGACTTCGCCTCCTGGTTCGTCGGCTGCTGCTGATCGGCGGCCTGGCCTCCCTTGGCCACGGCGGCCGCAGCCTTGGGCTTGCCCACGGTTACTCCCTCAGGGGCCTTGCCGCCCGAGCGCGCCGCCTCGATCGTCTCGATCAGGACAGGCTTGCGCATGCCGGAAATACCGCGCAACCCCAGCTGCCTGGCAAGTTCCTTGAGTTCGGGCAGCTTCATGGAATGAATATCTTGGCTTGTTGCCACTGTTGTATTGCCTTTCCTTCGCTATGCCTAATTAGGCTAGGCAAATAGCTTGAGAATAGTGCGGGGGTACCGCTCATGAAAATTCGATGCCGACTCGGCTTATCGAACTTCCATAAGCCTACAACGAGTGCCCGACCGGTGCAAGGAACAGCCTGCGTGTCCAACAATTCATGGATAAGCCTCTAGACTGGGCATATGAATGACCGATCATCTCTGCGTGAACAACGGCGGAGCGAATTCGTAACCACCGCCATGCGGGTCTTCGACCGGAAAGGCGCTGCAAACACCTCCCTGCGCGACGTAATCCACGCCATGAACCACGGCAAGGGCGTGGGCATGAGCGTTTTCTATTACTATTTCACATCCAAGGACGACCTGATAGATGCCTGCGTGCGCACCTATCTGGCCTCCTACGTGGACCATGTGGTTGACATTCTGCAGGATTCCGACCTGAGCGTCCAAGAGGCGCTGGACGACATCTGCCCGCATCTGATACGGGCCATCTGGAAGATGGACGTTATCTTCGCGGACAAGGCCAACTGGTACAACTACCTGAGCACCAACAGCAATGTGATGGAGGGCTTCGTCAGGCAGATCATCGACCCTTTGACCAAGGCCCTGGACCGCTGGCTGGATCGGGGCGACCTGCCGCAGACCCAGCTGATCCAAATAGCCAGCACCCGCACTGTGGCCTGGCTGATGGCCGACGGACTCTCGTCCATCGTCAGCAACGGCAGAGGACCCGCCGGCCACCCGCAGATCAGAGAAGTGGTCCGCCAACGTGTCCGCGAGAGCGTAGCCTTCTTCTCGCAGCTTCTCGGCCTGCCCTTGAAGCCCCCAGCCATCGCCCTGTCATAAAATGACCAAGCCCCCGACCCTGCAGTCGGAGGCTTGGAGGAAAACGAAGGCTGAGGTTTGCTTACTTCTCCTCGTGGTAGGACTTCTCGGTGTTGACATTCCAGACGTTGGTCTTGTCGGCGCGTCCCGATTTGATGTTGGCCACGGCTTCCATGGATGTAGCCATGGAGTGATCCTGGTTGTTGTAGTGGTGCTGACCGTTGCGGCCCACGCAGTAGAGGTTGCCGAAGGAATCCAGCCATTTGACCAGCTCTGGCATCTGGGCATAGGTATCGAAGTAGGCCGGATAGGCTTTGACCACCCGCTCCCGGTGCGAGTCCAGCACATCGGCAGGACCGTTGATGATGCCCATCCGGGTCAGCTCCTTGATGGCGAAGTCAGTGGTCTCCTGATCGCTCATGCTCCAGAAGTCGTCGCCCTCCTTGCAGAAGTACTCCAGACCGATCCAGACAGTGCCATCCACATTTTTGACCATGTAGGGGCTCCAGTTGTTGAAGATCTGGATGCGGCCCATCTTGTAGCCAGGGTCCTGCACATAGATCCAGCAGTCGGGGACGATGGGCGGATCGCCCAAGGTCTTGATGGAGGTGGTGTTGCGGATGCGCAGGTGGCGGACCAAAAGGCCAACGGTCACGAAGTCGCGGTAGGGCAGGCCCTGAGCCACCCTGACCATTTCCTTGTCGGTGGAGGGCTCCTCGTGGGCGATGGCCTCGACCAGGTCCTTGATGGGCATGGAGGAGATGATCTGGTCAGCTTGCAGAGTCACTTCCTTGCCATCAGCGTTGCGATAGATCACTCCGGTCATGTGGCCCTCGCTCTGGGTCAGTCCGATCACACGCGCATCGGTGATCACGTGGACCCCGTGCTCGACATTGCGACGCTCCACGGTCTCCCAAAGCTGGCCTGGACCCAGCTTGGGGTACCAGAACTCCTCGATCAGGCTGGTCTCGACCTGATGGGCGTCGCGCTTCTTGGGCAGCAGCTTTTGGAAGGCGTTCTTGAGCACGCCCATGATGCTGAGCCCCTTGACCCGCTGGGCGCCCCAGTCGGCGCTGATCTCACGGGGATGGCGGCCCCAGAGCTTTTCGGTGTAGCCCTCGAAGAACATGGAATAGAGCTTGCGACCGAAGCGGTTGATATAGAAGTTCTCCAGGTTGTCCTCAGGCAGCTTGTGGACGACGGACTTCAGATAGCTGAACCCGGCCTGCATGGTCAGCTTGAAGCCCATGGCCTTGAGTGTGTTGGGCGTCAAGGAGATGGGATAGTCGAAGAAGTGGTGGTTCCAGTAAATCCTGGAGACGCGATGACGCTTGAGCATGACCCGGTCCGTCTTCTCCGGGTCGGGGCCGCCGGGCTCCAGATCATGGTGGCGGCCCAGTTTTTTATCATCATAGGAGGGCGCGCCCTGCAGGGGCAGGACCTCCTTCCACCAGTCCATGATCCGGTCATCCTTGGAGAAGAACCGGTGGCCGCCGATATCCATGCGGTTGCCGTTGTGCCGAACCGTGCGTGAGATGCCGCCAAAGGCGTTAGTGGCCTCCAGCACAGTGACGTCATAGCGCTCGTCACCGCCGTCCTTGACCAGTTCCCATGCCGCTGTCAAGCCGGCGGGCCCTCCGCCGATGACGATCACGGACTGCTTGCGCTCCATGCCAACCTCCTGAAAACCATATAAAATCATCACCACTGTATCCGGATCGTCCCCAGTCAGAAGCTGCTGAAGGACTTCCCTCACGAATTCCCGCCATTGCGTGGAACAAACGTGATGATGCTCGCCCTTGCGCGACGCTTAACCCAACGAATCAGGGATATCGATGTCTGTCTTCTGCACTTCCTCCACATTGACATCCTTGAAGGTGACGATCCGGACGTTCTTGACGAACCGGCTGGACCGGTAGACATCCCAGACCCAGGCATCGGTCAGCCGGACATCGAAGTAGACGTCCTGACCAGCGGATCGGACGTTGAAGTCCACCTTGTTGGCCAGGTAGAATCGCCGCTCGGTCTCGACTACGTAGGTGAACAGCTTGATCACGTCCCGGTACTCGCGGTACAGGGCCAGTTCGGCGTTGGTCTCGTAGTTGTCGAGATCCTCAGCACTCATCGGCTACCTCCATTCGCGCGATCACGGCCATGGCCAAGCGTACGCCACCAGGCGCGTTTGGATCGTTTGGCCTCAGCCGACCCATAGGCCCAATCCGAGGCCGTATGCTCCTCGTCGGACTGCCCGGCAACAGACTCTTCGGAACCGGACTCCTCCCCCGCATCCTCAGCGTCCGTCTGACCAGGGCCCGCCTTCTCATCATTCCTGCCATCGGGTCCCGCATGGCCATCAGCAGATTTTCCTGAATGCAAACCACTCTTCGGGGCCAGACTGATCTGTTCGCTTGATGTCCGCGAATCCTGAGATGCCGAGGTGGACTCTTTAAACTTGGCTTCGCTTATGCCGCCATCCTCATCCGCTGCGTATCCGTGTGCAACAAGGGCTTCGGCCACGCCAGGATTTTCACGGATGACATGCATGCCGAAAGCATTCAGAGAACGAATGGGATCATACTCGTCAACCAAGGCATCCATGACGATCTGATCCTGGTACTTGCCGTTCTCGGCGTCCCAGAGCGCATCACGGGAGGTGCCCGAGATCATGAATCCCAGGGACTGGTAGACGGAGATGGAGCGTGTGTTTTTCTCTGGCACAGCCACCCAGATCCGGTGCAGGCCCAGACCCGTAGGAGCGGCCGCGTACCCGTAGGTCATGATTCTGGGCATGGCGTCGCGGGAGTAGCCGCGCCCGCGGAAGTGCCTGCCCAGGACCACCTGGATCCTGGCTGAGCGCGACCAGCCGTCCACGTCGATCAGGAAGATCATGCCGATGACTCCCTTGGTGGCATCGGCATCGGGCGAGCCATCCTGGTCGGTGTCCGCGTCAGTGACCATGGCCCAGGCCAAGGTGCGGCGGGACTCGGGGTCGCCCACGCCAGAATCACGGGCAGCCAGACCCTTGGACCAGGCCACCGACCTACGCACCCAGGCGTTGACGACGGCTCGTTCGGCGTTCGGTCCCTTACCGGTGATGCCGGTGGAATTGTAGAAGGCCTCCAGCTGATCCATTGCCGTCAGATCGGCGATGACCGCCGGACGCAGGTGCAACATCTCGCCCCGGATATAGGGGATCTCGATTCGGTCGGGCAGCTGTCGGCTCGCCACATCGTCAGGTCTCTCAGCTTGCGTTTGCGGTCGGTCATTGCCCCTGCCGCTCATAGACATCACGTCACCTCCATGATCGCCACCTTGCGATGGCAATCAATTGTAATCCCTCGCCCCTGGGAAAACCATGAGAAGCCGGGCAGGTCCGCCGGTCTGAGCCCGATGGAATCAGGCCGGCGGACCGGGCCTGATCAGGACTTAGCGATGCGCTCCATGACGATCTTGCTGACTGCCTTGGCATCGGCCTGACCTTTGGTAGCCCGCATGACCGCTCCGATAATAGCGCCCATGGGCTTCATATTGCCGCCCTTGAGCTTGGCCACGATGTCCGGGTTGTCCTTGAGGGCCTGATCGACGGCTGCGTCCAAAGCCCCGTCATCCGAAACCACCTGGTAACCGTGCTTCTTGACGACCTCGGCGGGCTTGCCCTCGCCTGCCAACACGCCGGAGACGGTCTGCTTGGCCAGCTTGTCATTGAGCTTGCCGTCAGCAATCAGCTGCTCCACTTCAGCGACATCCTGAGCCGAGATGGGCAGCTCCTGCAGGCTGACCCCGCGGGCGTTGGCTTCGCGGGAAATCTCGCCCAGCCACCACTTGCGGGCTCCGGCAGCCGTGGCGCCGGCCTTGACCGTGTCCTCGATCAGATCCACGGCATCGGCGTTGACCGCATCCTGCATTTGCCGGTCGGTGAAGTCCCACTCCTTCTTGAGACGGGCGCGGCGTTCGCGCGGCATCTCAGGCATCTGGGCCTTGAGCTCCTCGATATGGTCCTTGGTCACATGGACCATGACCAGATCAGGGTCGGGGAAGTAGCGGTAATCGTTGGCATCGGTCTTGACCCGGCCGCCGGCAGTGGTCTGCGTGGACTCATCCCAGTGGCGGGTCTCCTGCAGCACCTCCCCGCCGGACTCCAGCAGGGCGGCCTGACGGCGGATCTCGTAGGTCAGCGTCTTCTCGATGCCCTTGAAGGTGTTGACATTCTTGGTCTCCGACCGGGTTCCCAGAGGGGCGTCCGGCCCGGCGTGCAGGGAAACGTTGACATCAGCGCGCATGTTGCCCTGCTCCATCCGGGCGTGGGAGATGCCCAGGGCCCGGACAATGTCTCTGATGGCCCTCACGTAGGCCCCGGCCACCTCGGGGGTACGTGCCCCGGCGCCCTCGATGGGCTTGGTCACGATCTCGACCAGGGGGACACCGGCACGGTTGTAGTCCACCAGGGAGTGGTCGGCGCCTTCGATGCGGCCGTCTGCCCCGCCTACGTGGGTATTCTTGCCGGCATCGTCCTCCACATGGGCCCGCTCGATGGGCACACGGAAAATGCTGCCGTCGTCCAGCTCCACGTCCAGATAACCCTCGCCATTCAGGGGCTTGTCATACTGGGAGATCTGATAGTCGCGGGGCATGTCCGGGTAGAAGTAGTTCTTCCTGGCGAACTGGCTCCACTCGTTGACCTTGCAGTGCAGAGCCAGGCCCAGCTTGACCGCATAGTCGATGGCGGTCTTGTTGACCACCGGCAGGCTGCCAGGCAGGCCTAGGGAGACCGGGGTCAGCTGGGTGTTGGGCTCGCCGCCGAACTCGATATGAGCCGGGCAGAAGAGCTTGGTGTTGGTGCAGAGCTCGACATGGACCTCCAAGCCGAACACCGGGTCGTACTTGGCCACGGCATCGGCGTACTTCATCAGTTTTTCAGCCATTATGATTCCGTTTCCTTCCGATGCCTACTTGGTCGAATCCTGAGCCAGGCCATCCAGCCAGGGGGTGGACAGCTTCTTGGAGATGGGCCCGCCCCACTGCTCCTCCAGGACCGCCTCAAGAGCGGCGGCAGGCCTGTACATGACCTCGTCGCGCATCTGGGGGGCGAAGAACTGGAAGCCGACAGGCAGCCCGTCGTCGCTGAGCCCGGCAGGAATCGACATGGCCGGAGTGCCAGCCAGGTTGGCCGGGATGGTGGCCACGTCGTTCAGATACATGGCCAACGGGTCGTCCATCTTCTCGCCAAAGCGGAAGGCCGTGGTCGGCGACGTGGGCGAGACCAGGACATCGGCCTGCTCGAAGGCCTTCTCAAAGTCGCGGATGACCAGGGTGCGGACCTTCTGGGCCGAGCCGTACCAAGCGTCATAGTAGCCAGCAGACAGGGCATAGATGCCCAGGATGATCCTGCGCTTGACCTCGTCGCCGAACCCGGCTTCACGGGTGGCAGCCATCATGTTGGCAGCCGTCTGGGGGACGCCCTCGGGGGGCATGACCCGCAGGCCGTAGCGCATGCCGTCGTAACGAGCCAGGTTGGAGGAGACCTCGGAAGGCATAATGATGTAGTAGGCGGCCAGCGCGTAGGGGAAGTGCGGGCAAGAGACCTGGACCACCTCGGCGCCCATGGATTCCAGCAGCGAGACGGCCTCGTTGAAGCGAGCCTCGACGCCGGGCTGATAGCCCTCGCCGCCCAGCTCCTTGACCAGACCCACCTTGAGGCCTTTCAGATCGCGCTTCTGGCCCTGACGAGCAGCCTGTGCCAGAGGGGGAACCGGCTTGGGAATGGAGGTGGAGTCTCGGCGGTCATAGCCGCCGATGACCTCCTGCAGCAGGGCCGCGTCCAGCACTGATCTCGAGACCGGACCGATCTGATCCAGGGAGGAGGCCATGGCGATGGCCCCGAACCTGGAGACGCCGCCATAGGTGGGTTTGACACCTACGGTGCCGGTCAGGGATCCGGGCTGGCGGATGGACCCGCCGGTGTCGGTGCCCAGGGCCAGCGGAGCCTCAAAGGCGCCGACAGCCGAGGCCGAGCCGCCGCCTGAACCACCCGGGACCCGCTCGGTGTCCCAGGGATTGTGTGTGGTCTTGAAGGCCGAGTGCTCAGTGGAGGAACCCTGGGCGAACTCATCCAGGTTGGTCTTGCCCAGAATGGGCATCCCCGCGGCCTTGAGCTTCTTGATAACGGTGGCATCGTAAGGCGGCACCCATCCCTCAAGGATCCTGGAGGCGGCCGTGGTGGGGATGCCCTCGGTGACGATCATGTCCTTGATGGCAATGGGAACGCCAGCCAGCTCCGGCAACCCCTCGGCGCCTTCACGAGCCAGATGCTGGTCGAAGGCATCGGCCTGCTCCAGGGCCCGATCGGCGCTGACCTGCAGAAATGCATCAATGCTGGGCTCGGCGGCCTCGATCACATCCAGATGAGCCTGGACCAGTTCACGGCTTGAGACCTGCCCCGACCGCAGCTGTGCGGCCATGTCGGATGCGGATTGCTTGACCAATTCTTCCTGTGCGCTCATCGTCTCACTCCTCACCCAGAATGCGCGGGGCCACAAACATGCCCGACTCGGTGACCGGGGCCCCCGAAAGGGCAGCCTCCTGGGTCAGCGGCTCTTCAGCCTCATCGGGGCGCAGGTAGGCTTCCAGAGGAATGGGATTGGCAGTGGGGGGCACATCATCGCCGGCCACCTCCTGGACCTTGGTGATGGAATCGGCGATCACATTGAGCTCGCCCTTGAGGCGGTCGGCCTCCTGATCGGTCAAGGCGATTCGGGCCAGATCGCCCAAGTGCTTGATCTCTTCACGTGTAAAAGTTGGCATACCACTTATCATATGGGTGCTCTATGACACGCAGAAGACAGGGTCAAACGATGTCTGCGCGCCGGAAGACCAGGGTTCCCAGAGCACAGCACAGGGCTGTCCAGACCGTCAGAATCAGGCCCGCCTGCCACCAGGTCGGCCACCAGCCGATGCCTGCTTCTGGCGCCCAGCCCAGACCTGAGAGGAAGGTGCCCAACAGACTGGCAGGGGTCAGCCTGAAGAGGGTCTGCAGCCAGCCGGCATGAGGGATTAAACCCCTCAGAAGGCACAGAATCAGCGGCAGGATCACAGTCAGCCCCAAGAACAAGCCGATCCCGCCGGCCTTGGATCGACTCAAGGCCCCCAGACCCAGGCCCATCAAGGCAAAGAGGACCAGCATGAGCGGGCCGCCCAGCAGATCAATCAGCGCAAACCCAGGCTTGCAGGCGGGCAAGGCGCCGGATTTGCCTGGCAGAAGCAGGGTTGCCAGGATCCAGCCAAACAGCAGGCCCACCTGTGCCGCCAGCCAAGTCAGCAATGCCAAGGCAAGACCCTTGGCCATCAGGACCATGCCTCGACGAGGGTTGGCCGTCAGCGTGCTCTCAATGGTGTCGCCAGAAAACTCGCGCGTAAGGACCAGAACCCCCAGAATGCCCGCCATGATCATGGCCGGAAACAGGCCGGAAGCAACGGCCAGCCAGAAAACGTCACTGGAAGCAGGCAAAAGATGGGCTGGGAAGTCATCGATCTGCCGATCCAGGCCAGCCAAGACCCTGGTCGCACGAGCCATCAGGCCGGTGCTCAACGGCTGCAGCAACGTGATGATCAGCAGCAGGACCCAAGTCGATCGCAGGGAGAACATCTTGCGCAGCTCCCCTCGGACCGCCCCGGAAAGGGTCAACTGACCGGATGGACGACGCGAATCCAGGAAGGGCAGCCCCGAGGTTCGACGCAGCCGAGTGAAGTCGGAACCATGCCGTGGAGTTGCGTAATCAGTTCCTGCGGGTACCTCTCGCCGGCTCCGACGGGCTCGGCGACCGTTGTCGGCACTCATGGACGTGCCTCCGGATCACTCTGCCGCGCATCCTTTCTGCCGTGGATGACGCCCTTGTAGGCCTGCTCCAGGGAAACCTCCTCCTGCTGAAACTCGTAGAGCACCACACCCTCCTGGGCCAGAATCGAGGCTGTGGAAGCCAGAGGCGCACCCTGGATGCGGAAGCGGGCGGCATCCGGAGGACAGTTCTTGTCTGGGGGCAGACGGGTGATGCTGATTCCGGCAGCCGTGGCCAGGGCGGCCTTTAATCGGTCAGGCTGCGGCGTCACCGCATAAATGGAGTCACAGGAGTGCTCGCCGATGAATCGGGCCACGGTCGTTCTCTCTAAGATCCGTCCCTTGGCGATGATGACCAGATCGTCAGCGATTTGAGCCACCTCGTCAATCTTACGGGAGCTTAGGAGGACTGCCTTGCCCTGTGAGGCGAGGCTGCGGCAGATGTCTCTCACCCGGTCGGCTCCCTCCGGATCCAGACCGTCAAGGGGATCATCCAGAACCAGGTTGTGCGGCTCACCCAGCAGGGCAGCGGCCAGGGCCAGCCGCTGACTCATCCCCAGAGAAAGGGATCCCGTCGGCCTGTCAGCGACCGATTGCAGACCGACCATCTCAAGCACCTGGTCCACCCGACGATGATCAATGCCATTGACCGCAGCCAAGGCCAGCAGGTGATCTCTGGCCTTGCAGGCAGGATGGGCGTTGCGTGGATTCAGTACCGCTCCCGCTGTCCGCATGGGCGATGAAAGCCGGACGAAGGGCTGGCCATCGAACAGGGCCTTGCCTGCATCAGGGCGAACCAGCCCCAGAGCAATGCGCAGGGTGGTCGACTTGCCAGCGCCTTTGGGCCCCACAAGCCCAGTCACCCGACCGTCCCTGGCCGTGAAAGAGACACGGTTCAGTGCCTTGTGGGAGCCGTAGCGCTTAGTCAGCGAGTCGACGACAATCATGAACCCGCCACCCCGGCATGCTGACAGATCCATGAGTGCATGGCTACGGCAGCCGCAGCCCCGGCGTTGATGGAGCGCACCGATCCGAACTGGGAGATGTAAACCACATCGTCCGCCAGCTCCAAGGCCTTCTCGGACAGCCCCGGCCCCTCGGCGCCGAACATGAGCAGGCAACGACGAGGAAAGCGGTATGTTTCCATGGGGACGGCCCCGGGGACATTGTCGATGGCGATCATACGGGGCATGGGCTCCCCCTGCCCGGCTGTCTCTTCTCGCAGGGTGGTCGCCATGGTTGCTACGTCGGGGTCGTGGACCACGTGCTGGTAGAGCTCGGTCATCAGCGAGCCCTTGCGGTTCCATTTGTGCGGACCGACTATATGGACGCGGCGGGCGGCGAAGGCATTTGCGGTTCGGACCATGGAGCCGATATTGAAGTCATGGGTCCAGTTCTCCACAGCTACTTCGAAATCATGACGGCCCCGGCGATCCAAGTCGTCCCGGATGGCCTCTACCTTCCAGTAGCGGTATCTGTCCAGGACATTGCGGCGATCCCCTTGATCCAGCAGTTCGCAGTCATAGCGCGGGTCCGTCGGCAGGGGCTGCTCAGGATGCTCTTCCTGCCAGGGGCCGACCCCCACCTGGCGGAAGATCGGCTCATCTGAGGCCATGGCCGCTCGGGTCACTGGATCAGGCTCCCTCATGATCGCTCCGGGGAATCGTCGGCCGCGCCGACGAACTGATCCTCCTGGTAGGCGCAAATGAAAGGCAGCCGTTGCCGGGATCCGTCCACCGGATCGACCACCTGAATGCTGCCATCGGTCCGGCCACCCACCAGAGATGCGATGGCCAATGTCTTTGCACCCTGACGCTGGATGATCCCGCAGTCAAGATTGAGCTCGTTGTTCTTGTCCAGGGTGACCAGGGATGAAGTCTGCACGTAGGATTTCCGGCCCAGCCAGGCATCCAGCAGGATGACCCGCCTGCCCTCTATGGATGGGCCCTTGATGGAGGGGTAGACGAAGTCCATGACGAAAGCGTCCAGATCCTGACCGCGTGAGGCTGCGGCATGGAGCATGGCATCAGCCAGCGGCACGGCAGCGGCGGTCAGGGCTCCGACCGCATCGAAATCATCGACTGAATAGCCCGCATCTTCCAAAGTATCCAAAAGAACATGCCCGGCCAGTTCAGCCCCCCGGTGGTGGAAGGTGACCCCGCTGAGCTCGGTGAAGGGACGCCCGCCGATCTCCTGGGCCAGGAGTTCGCGCAGCTGATCGACCGGCTCAGGCAGGTCCGTTCCAGATTCGCGCCCAATCAGATCCGGCGACCCGGTGGGCCTGAAGGATGAGCCCTCTTGTCTCTTCGTTGCCTCGTTCATGCTTATCACACTAGCGCCGGAGGCCCCTAAGCGGCACTCACTGCCCTTGGTCGGAAAGAACCTCCGGGGCAGTCAGCTCCCTGATGTTGCCCTTGTCCGAATCGATCATGTCGACCGAATCGATGACCTTGGCAGGATCCATCTGCTGCAGCTTGCGGGCAGTGACCAGAACCCGCGACTCCAAGGAGGAGGCGAACTTGTTGTAGGCGGTCACCGTGGCAGTGATGGAGCGCCCCAATTTGTTGGCACGATCGCCCAGAACCACAAAGCGGTCATAGAGCTCGTGGGTGAGCGTGAAGAGGGTGCGGGCGTCCTCGGACAGGTTCTGCTGCTGCCAGGCGTAGGCCACCGACTTGAGCACAGCCCAGAGGGTCACCGGCGATGTCAGGGCCACCTTTTGGGCAAAGGCGTCGTCCATCAGCGTGGGATCCACCTCCAGGGCGGCCTGCAGAAGGGAATCGTTGGGGATGAAGGCCACCACGAAGTCCGGGGCCGTTTCAAAGGCGTTCCAGTACTCCTTGTCAGCCAGGGTCTTGACGTGCTCTCGCAGGGCCCGGGCATGCGCCTTGAGCAGTTCGTCCCGGCGGCGCAGCTCGTCATCCGAAGCGGTGTCGGGGATCTCGCAGGCCCGCTGGTAGTCGGAATAGGGGGCCTTGGCATCAATGGGAATGGTCTTGCCGCCGGGCAGGTGAACCACCATGTCGGGACGCAGAACACGTCCATCCGAGGCGGTGACCACCACCTGGGTGTCAAAGTCCACATGCTCCAAGAGCCCTGCAGACTCGACGATATTCCTGAGCTGAGCCTCGCCCCAAGCGCCGCGCACCTTGTTGTTGCGCAGGGCCGAAGCCAGGGAGCTGGTCTCCTTGTCCAGCCTCCCCTGCTGCTCGCCCAGACTCTTCAGCTGCTGTCCCAGGGAGCCCATCTCCTGCTTGCGGCCCTCCTCGATCTGGGCCACCTTGTGCTGGAGGGCGTCCAGGTTCTTCTGCACGGGAGCCAGAGCCGAGAGCACCTTGCTCTGCTCCTCCAGATTCTGAGCCTGCCTGCGCCGTTTCTCCTCCTCCTGCGCCTGGGCACGGCGGCGCTCCTGCTCGATTCTGATCTGCTCGGCCTGCTGGGCCTGGGCCAGCTGGGATTTGACGAAGGAAAGCTCTCGGTTCAGGCCATCCACCTTGGTCCGCGCCTCCACCAAGGCCGCCTCGGATCCATGGAGCCGGTCCTGGGCCTGATCCAGCTGCGAGCGCAGCTCATCCACCTGGCTATCAGACCCCATGCCGACGGCCCTGCGGCCCTGGGTGCGACCCAGCGCATACCCGGCCAACCCTCCCAGGATCATACCGATCAGCAGGAGAAGCACCACCATGACCACTGATGACGTAGAATCGAACATATGTTCTAGTAAACCCCCAAGGCTGGACCCCAGGGCCCCTCGGCCCGGCAGGCTGCCGACGGTAGTTCGAAAATTCGTTTTTTCCGCAAGGAATCGGCCTTGAAACCAGTGCCAGGCCCCGATGACGGGCAGAATAGAGAATATCAAGGGGTTGGAGCAAGACCGAAGGAGATCCGTGGGTATCGATATCTTCCTGGCGATAGCCGATCTGGTCGTGGCCTGTGCGGTCACCTGGCTGATCATCTGGTACTTCCTTATGCCGTCAGCCCATGCCAGTGACCAGGATGCGGGCGCGGGCTCCCCGGCCAACCCTCCCTGGCGCGATCCCGAGGATTGGGGCAGGTGGGGGGCCGATCTGGACTCGCGCAGCCACCGTTTGCTCAGACCGACCATCGTCAGCGCCCTGCTGACCGCGCCCGTCCTGGTTCTGGATCTGTTCGATCGTTTCGGCCCCGATTTGGTGCCCTCTTGGCTGACCAGCCCCTGGGTGCAGGCTATTCTGATAACCCCAGTCATCTTCTACTGCGGCCGTGGAATACTCATGGACGGGTGGAAGGCCATGACCGAGCACCGCTGCAGCCCCGACCTCCTGGCCATGCTGGCCACAAGCCTGGCCTACCTGTACAGCCTGGTCACCTGCCTGGCCGGATCCCAGCTGCCGGAAGGCTCCCGATCCCCCTACTTCGATCTGATCGGCGTGGTCATCACCCTCCTCTTGCTGGCTCGGGTCATCGGCACCAGAATGGAAGCCTCCCTGGTGGCCTCCTTGAACCACCTGACGGAGATCCGGCCAGCCTCAGGCCTGGTGGCCGATCCCGAGCATCCGCAGACAGTCCCCGCCCAGATCCTTGCACGCGACCGGATCCGCCCAGGCGATCTGCTCCTGGTACGCACAGGTGAGCGGCCAGCTGCTGACGGAGTTGTGGAATCAGGGTCGGCCCTGGTGGACGACAGCGAGCTGACAGGCGGCGACAGACCCCGGCCATGCGGACCCGGCGACCGGATCCTGGCTTCCAGCAAGATTCTAGAGGGCCGACTGTCCATCCGCGTTGATGCCGTCGGCGACAACACCTACGCAGCCAGGCTCGCAAAGATCATTCCCCAGGCCCTGGTCGAGCGATCCCCCGACATGCGCAGGATGGATCGGATCGTCCACACAGCCATCGCCATGATCATGATCCTGGCTGTCTGGGCCTTCATGCTCTGGCTCATGCTGGGTCCGCAGCCCCACCTGGCCCACGCTGTAGGCAATGCCGTCTGCGTACTGACCATCGCCTGCCCTGCCGTCGCAGCCATGACCATCCCCATGGCCTTCCGAACCAGCCTGGAGACGGGCCTGGCCCACGGACTGCTCTTCACCTCGCCACGAGCCATGAACCGTCTGGGCCGGGTGCGGACCCTGATCCTGGACGACTCCTCTCTGCTGGATCCCGATGACTCGGAGGGCCAAGGAGTGCATACGGAATCCCTGACCCGAACCGCCACCCACCTACGCGCCCTGCGGGTAAGCAGCCTGATCCTGGACGGGAGCCGCCAGCCGGACGACAGGATCGAGCGTGCAGCCCGTCAGGCGGGCGTGGATATGTTGATCACCCAGTTGACCCCCGAGCGCAAACGCGAGTGCATGGATAGGCTCAACCACGACCTGACCCGGACCAGCAGGGGGGTTCCGGCGGATCGGACTGGTCAAAACGCCACCTCCACCCGGGAACGGGGCCGAACAAGCCTAGTGGCTTTGGCAGCTGCTACAACCGCTGATCATGAGCTGACAGACAAGGCCCGAGTAAGCATCGCTCTGGGTCCCCAACTTCAAGCAGATGCGGAGGGTACAGACCCGATGCAACCGGATCTCATCCTGCACCAGGACGACCTGGACGGAACCGGCAGGGCCATAGAACTGAGCCGGGCCACGACCCAGGTCATCAGGCAGAACCTGATCTGGTCCACTGTCTACAACATCATCGCCCTGGTCGTTGCCACCGGAATTTGCCAGCCTTTCCTTGGCTGGATGCTCAACCCCATGATCGCGGCAGCAGCAGGGGCCCTGTCCACCATTCTGGCCATGCTCAACATTCGTCGTCTACACCGGCTGCGGCACCTGCGCCGTCGCTGGCTACACCTCGCCCTGATCGACACGGACCTACTTCCGACAGTCGCGGCACGACGCCCCCAGGTCATCGTCGACAGCCAGTGGGAGTCCATGCAAGAGGGCAAGGATCCGGCGGCCGCTCTGCACTGAATCCATAGGGCACAGTCTGTAATACAGAGAGGGTCGGCACCCGGAAGTATCCCCGTGTGCCGACCCTCATTGGTCTCAGTGAGACTGGGCCTGATCCTGATCGTCGCCACGAGCGGCATGACGGCCACGGCCACCATCACGTCCGCCATCGCCGGCATCAGCATCGGCATCGCCATCAGCTGTCACATCGTCGACCGTGACCGAGTCATCGACCAGATTCTCGGTGGGCCAGGCAGTCAGCTCCAAGTGGTCGCCACCGGTCTGGTCCACCAGAACCGTGTCGCCGTCGTGGACCTTGCCGGCCAGCAGCATCCTGGCCAGCTGATCGCCAACCTCGGTTTGCACCAGCCGACGCAGGGGACGAGCGCCGAAGGCCGGGTCATAGCCCATGTTGGCCAGCCACTCCCGGGCGGAGTCGGTGACATCCAGGGTGATGCGCCGATCAGTCAGCCGCTGGGCCACCTGCTTGACCTGAATGTCCACGATGGAACCCAGCTCGTCGCGGGTCAGCGGGTGGAAGATGACCAGGTCGTCCAGCCGGTTGATGAACTCGGGCTTGAAGTTGGCGTGTACGGCATCCATGACGGCCTCGCGCTTGCCCTCCTCGTCCAGGTCGTCCCGGACCAGGAACTGCGAGCCCAGGTTTGAGGTCATGATCAGGATGGTGTTCTTGAAGTCCACCGTCCTGCCTTGGCCATCGGTCAGCCTGCCGTCGTCCAGAACCTGCAGGAGCAGGTCGAAGACCTCGGGGTTGGCCTTCTCCACCTCGTCGAAGAGGACCACCGAGTAGGGACGCCTGCGCACGGCCTCGGTCAGCTGACCACCCTCCTCGTAGCCTACGTAGCCGGGAGCAGCACCGATCAGACGAGAGACCGAGGCCTTCTCCATGTACTCTGACATGTCGATGCGGACCATGGCCTTCTCGTCGTCGAAGAGGAAGTCGGCCAGAGCCTTGGCCAGCTCCGTCTTGCCCACGCCGGTGGGGCCTAGGAACATGAAGGATCCGGTGGGCCTGTCAGGGTCGGCGATGCCGGCACGCGAGCGCCGGACCGCGTCGGATACCGCATGGATGGCCTCCTGCTGGCCGACCACCCGCTTGCCCAGGTAGTCCTCCATATGCAGGAGTTTCTCGTTCTCGCCCTCCATGAGCCGTCCTACGGGAATCCCAGTCCAGTCAGAGACGATCTCAGCCACGGAATCCGCATCAACATGGTCGGGAACCATGGGCTCCTGGGCTGGGCCCCCGGCGATGTCAGCTCCGTCGGGACCAGCATCATTGGCGGCGTTCTTGGCCTGCTCGGCCGCGTTCTCCGCCTGGGCCAGCTGCTTGCGAATGCCGGGGATCTCTCCGTAGAGGATGCGGGAAGCCTTCTCCAGGTCGCCCTCACGGGTGGCCTTGTCAGCTTCGACCCTCTTGGCATCCAGCTGGGCGCGCAGGTCGCCGACCTTGTTATGGCCAGCCTTCTCATTCTCCCAACGGGCCTTGAGACCCCCCAGCTTCTCACGGGAGTCCGCCAGCTCGGCCTGCAGCTTGCTCAGGCGGTCCTTGGAGGCAGGGTCATCGGCCTTCTTCAGCTGCATCTCCTCCATCTCCAGACGGGTGACGCGGCGTTGAAGCTCGTCAATCTCCTCAGGCTGGGAGTCCAGCTCCATCCTCAGGTGGGCAGCGGCCTCGTCAACCAGATCGATGGCCTTATCGGGCAGCTGACGACCAGAGATGTACCGGTTGGACAGCGTAGCTGCCGCGACCAGGGCATCATCCCCGATGGTCACCTTGTGGTGGGCCTCGTAACGCTGCTTGAGGCCACGCAGGATGGCCACGGTGTCCTCCACGGAGGGCTCGCCCACGAAGACCTGCTGGAAGCGGCGCTCCAGAGCCGGGTCCTTCTCGATGTTCTCACGGTACTCGTCCAGGGTGGTGGCGCCGATCAGGCGCAGTTCACCCCTGGCCAGCATGGGCTTGAGCATGTTGCCTGCGTCCATGGATCCTTCGGCCGCACCAGCTCCGACGATGGTGTGGATCTCGTCGATGAAGGTGATGACCTGACCGTTGGCGCTCTTGATCTCATTGAGGACGGCCTTGAGGCGCTCCTCAAATTCGCCGCGGTACTTGCTGCCAGCCACCATGGAGCTCAGATCCAGGGAGATCAGCCTCTTGCCCTGCAGGGTGGTGGGTACGTCGCCGGCCACGATACGTTCGGCCAGCCCCTCGACCACAGCGGTCTTGCCCACACCGGGCTCGCCGATGAGGACCGGGTTGTTCTTGGTCCGCCGGGACAGGATCTGCATGACACGACGAATCTCCTGGTCCCTGCCGATGACCGGGTCCAGCTTGCCCTCCTTGGCCTGGGCAGTCAGATCGGTGGAGTACTTCTCCAGGGCCTTGTAGGTGCCCTCGGCATCCGGGCTGGTCACCTTGGCGCCGCCGCGCACCTGGGGCACGGCCTTGCGCAGGGTATCGGCCTGCAGACCATTCCGGTTCAGAATATCGGCGGCCTGCGAGGGACCCTGAGCGATGGCAATGAGCAGATGCTCGGTAGAGACATACTCGTCCCCCATGGCCTGCATTTCCTTCTCGGCCTGGGCCAGGGCCATGCTGAGCTGACGGCTGGCATCGGGCTGGGAGGCCGTGGATCCGCTGGCCGACGGCAGAGCCACCAGGGCCTGACGGACCTCGGCTCCGACTCGTTGGCTGTCGCCACCGGCCGCCTGGATCAGTCCAGGCACCACCCCGGACTGCTGACGCAGCAGCGAATCCAACAGATGGAGCACATCCACCTGGGGGTTGCCGGCCGCCGAAGCCGACTGGATAGCATCGCCGATGGCCTGCTGAGCCATGGTGGTGAAGTTTTCGTTCATAGAGCATCCTCCAACATTCTTCGGCGGGGCCAGCCGAATCACTCGACCAGACCCCGTCACGGGTTCATCTGTCTTCTACAACAGCAGAAGGAGGACACCTATTCCCAAACTTGAGCCCATTCGACTCAAGTTTTTACCTTGCTTGTTGCTCCCCTTATTCGCTACTCGTCGATGACCACATTGCGCAGGTAACCGATCCCTTCCACCTGGACCGTGGCCTCGTCCCGGTTTTTCAACGAACCTGTGGCGTTAGGGGTACCGGTCATGATGACATCGCCGGGCAGCAGGGTGGCGAAGCTGGAGATGAAGGCGATCTGCTCAGGAATGGAGTGGATCAGGTTTGCGGTGGTGCCGCTGGCCTCGGGCACCTCTTCCCCGTTGAGCTTGAAGGAGATCTTCGCATCCTGATAGTCCAGGTCGGTCTCGATCCAAGGCCCAAGGGGGCAGGCGGTGTCAAAGCCCTTGCAGCGGGTCCACATAGGATCATTCTTCTGCAGGTCGCGCAGGGTCACATCGTTAACGCATGTGTAGCCCAGCACATAGTCCATGGCCTCATTGACGCTCACCTTCCGTGCCATCCTGCCCATGACGACGGCCACCTCGGGCTCGTAATTCATGTCCTTGCTGTAGGAGGGCTTGACGATGGGGTCGTCAGGGCCAATGACCGAGGTGGAGGGCTTCATGAAGAGCATGAGCTTCTCCGGTGGTTCCGGGTTCGAGGACTGGCCATGCTCGGCCATGTAGGCGGCGTGGGCGCGGTAGTTCTTGGCTGCCCCGTAAATCTTGGAGGGGATGACCGGAGCCAGCAGCCGCACATCCTCGTCGTCCAATGGGTAACGCTGGCCGGTGGGTTCGACCTGCTGGCCGGTCAGGGGGTAGCCGCTCAGCTCGACCAGGTAGTCCTTGCCGTCCTGCTTGTCAGTTTGGACGAAGGCGTATCGTGGGGTGTCCTTGTAAGAAAAACGCGCGATTCTCATAGGGCACAGTCTAGCCCCAGGCCGGGCCTCTTGACAGGTTCGGGTCCTGGAACAGAGAGCTGCCGGTCAGATAAAAGCCCGAGGGCCGAAGATGGCTGTGCCTACACGGACCTCGGTCGACCCCTCGGCCACCGCATACTCCATGTCTCCGGTCATGCCCATGGACAGCATGGTGCAGGTGTCCGTGCCCGGCTCCCCCGAATCCCTGATGCGGTCTCGCAGGCCGCGGAGATGGGCGAATCCGCTCCTGATGACGGCCTCATCATCCACATGGGCGCCGACGGTCATCAGACCCTTGAGCCTAATCCCCTCCATACTGGCCAGCTCATAGGCCAGATCCAGGGCCTGGTCGGGAGCGCAGCCCGACTTGGCTTGCTCGCCGGACTCGTTGACCTCCAGGAGGATGCCCACAGTTCTGCCCGCCGCCAGTGCCCGCGTGGCCAGCTTTCGAGCCAGCGAGGGCCCGTCGACCGACTCGACCGTGTCGACATATGGCAGGATCTTATTGATCTTGTTGGATTGGAGCTGCCCAATGAGGCGGAAACCCACGCTGGCGCTTGATGAATCCCTGTCTGCAGCGTCGGTGCCAAGGACCAGTCCCCTGTCCCGACAGAGCTCCAGCAAACCCCGGGCCTTGGCGGTGACCTCCTGAGGACGGTTCTCGCCGATCCGACGCACCCCGGCATCAATGGCTGCCATGATCTCGCCCACATCGCGGGTCTTGGTGGCCGCCAGCAGAGTCACCGAGCCTTCTTTTCGGCCGGCGGAGTCCTCCGCTTTGGCGATCCTGTCAGCCACACGCTTGACCCCATCCGTGATCTGACCCGCTCGTTCCCGGCTGATCTGCCGATTGCCCAGATCCTTGTGGTCCATATAGGCGACCATGACCCGCTACCTCCTTAAAAATCCGGAAGCCTTGACTGAGGCCATGGTAGCCAGTGGCTCATACCGGCAAGCTCACAAGCCCGGGAGAAAGCTGATGCCAGAAACGAGCAAGGAAATTCAAAATCGAAGAGCTCACAGATCCGGCCTTACGTCAGAAACGTTCAGTTTGCTCAGGTCAAGATGCCGGTCCTTGCGGTCAGCGGCCAGCGTGTTCCACGTGAAACCATCCAGCAGTTCCCGCGCACTTGCAGGTCTGGGACAGTCCAAGATTCCCAGGAGCCAGCCGCAGATCCCCAGCACCTGCTTGGCCGTCCATCCGTCTCTCCTAAGCAACCCCAGGTCCGGCGATCCGAAGCGTTTGGACATTCTCCTGCCGTCCACGCCATCGATCAGCGGCAGATGCGCATACTGAACACGAGGTGCCTGCGGCTGAAGGTGATTCCGGATCCACATCTGAATGGCCGTGGACCTTAGGAGGTCCCGTCCTCGAACGATCTGATTGACGCCCATGGCCAGGTCATCCACCGTCACCGCCAACTGATAGGAAACCAAGCCGTCCGAACGTCTGACGACCACATCGCCGACCTGCCTGGGCAAGTTGAAGGACTGCGGGCCAAAGATCAGATCGTCGAAGCAACAGATGGCATCCGACTCGTCGGGCTGATCAGGGACTGCGATTCGGAGGCTGTGCCGCTGCCCTTGAGCCAGCCTTTCACTGACCACCTGGGGGGAAAGTCCTCGGCAGGTACCCGGATAGACAATGAACCCGTCGCCTTCATTCGGCGCCGATGCTGCGCGGATGTCGACACGGGAGCAAAAACAGGGATAAATCAGAGGTTGTCCGCCAATTAGTCGCTGCGATTCCAGCTGCTGAAGTGCCTGGCTGTAGGCATCGGCGCGCTGGGACTGGTAGACCACCTCGCCGTCCCAGTCCAATCCCAGCCAGGCCAGGTCATCCATGATCCAACGATCAGCGTCCTTGACCACCCGCGGCGCATCTATGTCTTCGATGCGAAGCCGCAGAACCCCGCCAGATCCTTGCGACCTGACACCCAGCCAGGCCGCCAGACATGCATAGATATTGCCAAGGTGCATTCGCCCAGTCGGCGAAGGTGCCAACCTTCCTACGACCTTGGCTTGGTCGCCCTGATCCACTCTCGGTTCTCCCTTGTGCATACCGACATGCTTGCATACCATCCGGTCATCGGGAAACCATCAGGCAACCAAACTACTACTTGCTCCTGAATGGTCGCACAAGGCAAATGCTCAGAAGCTGTCGAGCAGGCGATCGATTTCCTCGAAGTGCTTGACCTTAGGACGCCAGACCGGCTTGCCACGAACGATGACCAGCTTGGGGTCAGCCAGTGTCCGCACATTCTTGGCAGGGTCCTCGTCAAGGACGATCAGATCCGCATCCTTGCCCGTATCGACCGAGCCAGTGACATTGTCGAAGCCCAGGTTTCGGGCATTGACCTGGGTGGCGACGTGGAAGGCCTGCGCCGGAGTGAAGTCAGCGTACCGCACAAGATAGTCGAGTTCCCGCCAAGTGCCGTACTGGGGCACGAAGGTCATGCCGGTGTCGGTGCCAACGCCGACGGCAATGCCGTTCTCATGAGCCTGCTTGGCGCTCTTGACCATGCCGTCGACGACCAGCTCGGAGTTGCCGCGTACTATGTCGCTGATTCCCAGCTCCTGCTGGCTGATCTTGACCAGCGGCAGTCCGGCGGACAGTGTGGGGTCCAGGGCCGAGAAACCACGAAGCGAGCGCGGATTGTCAAGGAAGAGCCCAATCATCTCGTCATCCAGAGCACTGCCGTGTTCTATGGTATCCACGCCTGCCTTGAGAGCGGCCTTGACCCCCTCGGGGCTTTGAGCGTGTGCTGCGACGAGCACGCCAAACTCATGGGCTTCATCGCAGACGGCGGCCATTTCCTCCTCGGTCATCTGCGGGCTGCCGGCCTCGCCAAGCTTGGTGGCATCGGTGACGCCACCGGTCGCAGCCACCTTGATGGCATTGACGCCATGATCCAGGTTCTCCCGGGTCCGACGCCTGGCTTCTTCGGGAGAGGAGCAGGACAGGGCGATAAAGGGATCACCGTGCCCTCCTGGAATCGCCAGGAGCGGACCGGCAGCCAACATGCGCGGGCCAGTCAGCTCGTCGGCATCAATCTTGTCACGCAGACGAACCGCCTCATAGCCCACATCACCCAGGGTACGGATGGTCGTCACTCCAGAATTCAGCAGAGTGGAAACGTTGCCTTTGATCCTGGCATCCATAAGGACTTTGCCGGCAGGGCTGTGCACCACTTTCAAAGCAGCGTCGACCACGCGCGGCGACAGGTCCGTACCGCCAGACAGGGGCTTGCCGTCGGCAAAAAGATGGGTATGGGCATTGATGAGTCCAGGCGCCACAAACTTGCCCGTGGCGTTGATCCGGTGATATCCGGAAGGCACGTAGGCCAGCGGGGTCGGGCAGACCTGCTCTATCCGGCCGTCCGCGGACACCAGAACAGACATATCCTTCTGGACCGTGCCTTGCTCATCTCCGGTCGCGATACTGGCATGCTCGAGCACAAACGGCTCGCGCTCTTTCCTGCCTTGAAGACGCCCCATGGTCGCACCTGCCTTCCCATCTCCGATACACTCATTGCGAGGAATCGGGCATATATGATCAATCATATCCATGGCAGGACGAACCATTCAAGCACGACAAACACGACACACAGACAGGAACCGGACCGAAATTTTCGTGCACCGACATGAAAGGCCATCCAAGGGCGGACAAACATGCATGGTCATTGCCGGATGCCGTTGCCGGCCTCCCGGAACAGACAACATCACCTGGAGATTACCTGGAGTCCGGCACGCTGTTGATGACGAACTCTATTTCGGAATATGCAGGCGGTTGGAGAGCCACGCCGAATGCCACCACCGAGCCGAATCCGTCGAAGACGGTGGAGTCCATAGCCAGCACGGGCCGACCCTTGTCCACATGAAAGTACCCGGCAATCCGCGAATCGACATTCTCGATGCGGACCACGACCTCATTCCTGGCGAGCCTGACGTCGTATCGTCCTTCGATGAAATCATAGAGGGATCCGTCGGAGAAATCATGCTCGAGTATCTCCGGAAACTGTGCATCCGGCAGGTAGGTGCAGACATATTGCTGTAGGTTGCCATTGACATAGCGCAGCCGCTCCAGCTCGATCAGGTCCGCTTCAGCCTCCAGACCCAGCTTTGATGCAATATCGGCTTTCTTGACAATCCTGTTGCCCAGCACTCGGGTCTTGACCGTTCTGCCCAGGTCATGCTGCTGACGCCAGAAGCCTCTGATGCGGCCGTTGATCACCTCGCGTGAGGAAGCGGGCGACTTCAGCTTGAAGGTCCCCTTGCCCTGGCTACGAACGATCAGCCCCTCACGGATCAGATCTTCTATGGCATGGCGAACCGTGATCCGACTGACCTTGTACCGTACGCAGAGTTCGGACTCAGTAGGCAGCTGCGCCCCATCCTTCATACGTTTGATGCTTCCGCGCAAATGATTCCGTACGGATACATACTTGGGAATTCCATCTACCATTGCAGAACCGACCCCCCACCCGACTTCATCGCATTCATGAATTGCAATCCTGCCACCGTGCCAACCGGGGATTGTCATCCTCAACAATATCGTACAAGCTCCGTGTTTTCGCGCTACAGCAAACTGCAATAGAACATCCAGCTACTGCGGAGGGGCCATGGTATCGATTCCGTAAAGCTCGTCGAATACCATGGCCCTTCATCGCCCTCGCTGCCGACTTCAGGCAGGATCAGGTTTCAGACTCAGGCAGTGGCCTTGGCCTTGTCAGCCACATCAGCCGCGGCCGCAATGGCCTTCTTGCGCTTGTTCATGAAGTAGGAAACCACATAGACCAGGACCAGCACGACAATGATTCCCACAATCATGGCAATCTGCCCGCCTGCCTTATCGAGATACCCCAGGAAAAGACCGGCAACGCCGAAATCAGGACCGGAATACGTGGCGGCTCCCTTGCCCAAGGAGCCCAGCACCGGCAAGAGCAGGTAGGGCAAGAAGGTGATGGCCAGTCCGTTGACGAAGGAACCGAGAACGGCTCCACGTCGCCCGCCCGCGCCGTTACCGATCACGCCTGTGGCGCCGCCGGTCATGAAGTGGGACACGACGCCGGGGATGATGACGGTCGTACCGGCCAAAGCCAAGATGGCCATGCCTACGATGCCGCCGACGAAGCTGGACAGGAACCCAATCAGAACGGCGTTGGGAGCAAAGGTGAAGGTGACGGGAACGTCCAGGGCAGGCTTGGCGTTCTTGACCAGGTGCTCGCTGATGCCCTTGAAGGCAGGAACGATCTCACCCAAGACCACACGAACACCCGCCAGGATGATATAGACGCCGGCTGAGAAAGTGGCTGCCTGAATGATCACATAGACGATGAAGTTCTGTCCGCCGCTGAGCTTGCTCTCAATATAAGCAGAACCTGCGAAGAGCGCCACAACAACATAGATCACGGCCATAGACAGGGCTACGATGACCGTGGTATCGCGCAGGAAGCCCAGATTCTTGGGGAAATTGATCTCCTCAGTCGATTTGGAGGGATGCTTCTTGCTGCGGGTGAGCGTGGCCACCAGACCGCCCAGAGCGATGCCCGAGCCGCCGGTGTGTCCCAGGGCCACATCATCGGTGCCAGTGACTTTTTTCATGAAGGGCTGCACAATTGCAGGGGAAAGAGTCACGACCAGCCCTTGGGCGATGGATCCCCAAAGCAGGGTCTGCCAGGTGGGGAATCCAGCTGTGACGAAAATGACGGTTATCATCGTGGCCATATAGAAGGCTACGTGGCCCGACAAATACACATATTTGAAATATGAAGTAGCTGAAAGAAGGATGTTGACAATCATCCCGAAGAAGAAGATCAGAGCAGCGATAGAGCCGTATTTGACCAGGACCGTGCCGACGATGGCCTCGTTGTTAGGGACGACGCCCTGAACATGGAAGGCATGCTGGAACATATCCCCAAAGGGGGTCAGTGCGTTGGTTACCACGCCTGCGCCTGCGGTCAGAACCAGAAAGCCTACGAATGTCCTGACAGTCCCCTTCATGACGTCCGTGGCAGACTTGCGCTGCAAAGCCAGACCGATCAGGGAGATCAGCGCGACAATAACGGCAGGCTGTCGGAAAATGTCCAAAAGGACCTTTAATGCACCGTTCATGCCGTCTGCCCTCCTTGAGGAACATCCATGCCATGGCGCTTCAGGGCCTCGGCCAGCTTTTCTTTGATCTCATTCATATCGATCAGGCTGTTCAGGACAACCACGTCTCCCAGATCCTTGGCAGCATCAGCGATATCACGCCCGACAAAAATAAGATCGGCATCGCCCTTGTTGACCGAGCCCAAATCGCTATGGTCGGTCTCGACACCGGTCACACCAAGCTCTTTCAAGGCCTTGTCAATGTTGAGCTGGGTGATGAAGCTCGACCCCAGTCCAGTGCTGCAAACCGTCAGAATCTTCATATTGATTACCTTTCTTCCTTGAGGATCGTCCTCAATTCCTCAACGTTCGCGGCCTTGCCCAGCCGTTCCTGATTGGTGCCGTCACTCAGGAAGGTCGCCAACGATTGCATCAGGCTCAAATGGCTGTTCGAGTCCTGCGCGGCCAGGCAGAAGAACGTGCTGATCGGGTGATCCTGTGAATTGGCCAGCAAAAAGGGCCTGCCGACCTTCAGCACCGACAGGGAAGTGGTCACAACGCCTGCCTCCGGCCTGGCGTGGGCCATGGCGATGCCTTGACCCAGATCAATGTAGGTGCCGCCTGGTTTGCGTATGGAAGCCTTGATGGCCTCGACATAAGAAGGCTTGATCCTTCCCAAGTCAACCAGCGGAGCGGTGACCGCATCCACTGCTTCCTCCCAACCGGCCACGCCGTCCCTGTACATGACGGTGCCTTCCGGGAAATACTCGTCCAGCAATTTGCCTCCTCGCATACAATGAAGTCCATCCGCTTCGTAGCGAACGTTCGCGGGAGGGTGGATGCCTCCCCACGGAATCTTCAACCTCGAATTCCGCAAACATTATAACAACATGACAATATGATGTATATGCTTGCGTGTTCAGACGCCGGTTCCCGGGCCTCCGAGAAGGAGCCCGGGACCTTGGCTTCCTGTTGATCAGGCGGCGAAGAGGACCTTGAAAATCACGGCTCCGACGATGGCACCGATGATGGGCGCCACCACTGGGATCCAAGCCTCCCTCCAGCGCGAATCTCCCTTGTTGGGCACGGGCAGAATCCAATGAAGGAAGCGCGGCACCAGATCACGTGCGGGGTTCAAACCGGGGCCGGTTGGACCGCCCAGAGAGGTGACCAGCCCCAAGACGATCAAGCCGACAACGATGGAGGCGGCAGCCAACCCCCTAGACCCCCATGGGCCTTGCAGACAGCAGAGGGCTCCCAGAACCAACACCAGCGTGCCAAAAAACTCATTGATGAAGTAGTTGACCAACGAGCCCGAGGCGTCAGTGGTGCAGAAGGTGCCCAAGATCGGCGAAGGGTCTTTGGTCATGCGGTAGTGCGGGAAGTAGCAGGCATAGACCACCAGCTGACCCAAGGCCGCCCCGACCAGCTGCGCCAGAATATATGGCAGAACCTGGCTCCAGGGAAAGATGCCGATGACGGCTTGTCCCAGAGTCATGGCCGGGTTGATGTGGGCTCCGGATACCCCGCCAAACATGAGCACGGGAAACATGACTCCGAAGCCATACCCCATGGCAATAGTGAGCCAGCCGGAATGGCGGCCCTTGGTGCCCTCCAGATCCACGTCGGCGACCGCGCCGTTCCCGAAGATCATCAATATGGCGGTACCGACACATTCAGCGGCCAACTTGGTCATGAGCGAATATTCCATTCAATCCTTCACCCCTCTCTCGATGCCGCCGTGGCGCCACTTTCCCCAACCGGTCATATAAGGGCCAAGGCATGAGCATCATTCAATAAAAACAGGTGATGGCACTAGGCCGAGAAGCGCTTATGATCTCCGTTGATTCAAGTGATTCATTGAAATCCGATAGAGCGCCAGCCCCAACCGCGTGTCACCATCAACACGACTGCACTTAAACCGGCATGCATATTCTATTCCAGCCAGTGCTGATCATGGCGCATTGAGAACCACACACGGTTATCCATGTCCCAGACGGATTTCGCACTCTCGGCAGTTTTTGAAGCAGCTCCCGCCCGCTCATACATCTGTCCGCTTGATTCGTAAGCACAAGATTCACATGCTTTTCTGCCGGTCAGGAATGCACAAACGCTGTTCTTGCAGGCTTCCATGCCAAGCAGGCACGGAATGTTGCGCCAGAGCTTTCTTTGACGAGGACTTTTGTCACACAAATATCCACCAATTCGACTCTCGCACGGATCCATCGAACATTAAAAAGCCCCGCAGCCTTTGCGGCTGTAGGGCTTTGACTCTGTGCCCCCACGGGGGCTCGAACCCCGGACACGCTGATTAAGAGTCAGCTGCTCTAGCCAACTGAGCTATAGGGGCAGGGCACTTTCAAGAGCCAAGTAGATACTATACACGGTTTCGGCAGACCCGCAACACGGCGCGTCACGGGTCTGCCGAATCCATGCATGGCCTGCTTAGACGATCTTGGGCATGGGCGTGGTCAAGGAAGTGGTCAGGTTCACCTGCAGGAGACCGGCCCCTGTATGGGCCTCGACCTTCTTCAGGGTGACTGTGCGCTTGTCCTGGTCGGCCCGGTCGTCGTCGGTCATGGTAGCCGGCGATTTAACCGCCACCACCACCAGATCCTCGAGGGAGATGCCTGCCTTGTTGCAAAGGTCGGAGGCCGCCTGAAGGCTGTCCTGGAAGCCCTCACGCTCAATGACCCGATCAGCCGGCACGCCGTAGGCGCTCTGGGCGATCCAGCGAATCCGATCCGGCACGGACATATCATGCAGGCTGGCTGTATCCGCCTGGGCCTTCGCAGGCTCCCGCAGGGCCTTGACCAGATCATCCAGCTGAGGCTCAAGGGCCTTGCCCCCGTCACGGAAGAGGTTGCCCGCGATGGGCCTGCGGAAGCCCAGACCGTCGGCCGTCTCCCGCAAGGAATCCACCTGATCGTCCTCGCCCTCCCAGAGGTTGATCAGCGGGAAGGTGGGGATGCCCAATCCCTCCAGACGATGCACATGGAAGGGGTAGCGCCAGCGCAGCTTGGGATCGTCCCGCCAGGTGGTGGCACGGGTGACGACCACTGCGGCGGCAGGCCACTGGGCCCCACATTCGCGGGCGGCGATGTCCAGCCACTTCTGGGCGCCGGCATCGGCTCCATAGCCGGCCTCGACGACGACCAGATCATGTCTGGCGCAGGCCATCTCCACGGACACCAGGCTGGGGATGCCGATGGAGACGTTGGCGAAAGGCCCGCCATGCACATAGACCGGTGAACCCTCCAGGGTCTGAGTGAAGGCAGGCTTGACCGCATCGGTCAGAATGCCGGTGATCCGCCACAGGTCCACAAACTCACCAAAGGTGACCGGGCGACCGTCCAGGGTCCCCGCGACCATGGCTGCCACACGCCGCTCGATCTCCTCCATGCTCCGGGAAAGCACGACGATCTGCATGAGCTCGCAGGTTGGCGTCAGCACGGTCCGCTCGGGCAGATCGCCCTTGCCTCGGTCCACGGTGATCTGCCGCAAGGACCGCGAAGGCACCTCGCTGACACGGGGCACCAGGATGGTGTCCAGCCGGCCCTCGTCCACAGCCTTCTCCGCGAAGGAGACCAAGAGGTTCTGTGCGGATTCGATAGCCGCCATCTCCCCGCACAGACCCCAGTCCACCAGCTCAGGATGCGTCAGGGAGGACTTGCCGCCACCGGAGGCGCCACCCTTGGACCCGGCTGCGGTGATGCCCATGCTGGGCTGACGCAGGACGGCCGCAGCATCCACCCCTCGGGCGCGCAGAGCGTCGATCAGGGCGATGGTGGTTGTGGTCTTGCCCTCTCCTCGCGAGGCCTTGAGCGGGGTGTCGGCGGTCACCAACAGCACCCGGCCCTGCTTGCGCGGCATATCCGGATGCTCCCGCAAATCCTTCAAGTAGCCGAAGGCATCGATCTTGTCAAACAAGCCGTATGGCCTGACATAATCGTCGAAACCCCTCATGAGGCTCTCCTCCTTAATGGTTTTTGCAAATCGGATGGCTCAGTTGTCGGACAGGTGGTAGCCGTTGCGCATGCCCATGCTGACCGTGTAGAGCACCTGGCCAAGCAGGTCATCGGTCTGTTTGCGCAGACGGTCAGCCATGTCCTGGTTGGCGGCCTCCAACACCTGGCGCACCTCGGCGTTGTCGGTGCCCTGGTCGGCGCCTTCCAGCCGTGCCACCTGCTCGTCAGCGGCGGCGATCAGCCGGTGGCCCTCGCCTCCCATGCTCTGCTGGTAACGCTCGACAGCCGCCGAGGTGCCGGCGAATTCGGAATCGCACAGGGCGGCGATCAGCCGGTCGGACCAGTAGAGGCTGTCAGTGGAGACCCGGTCAGTGGCGTTGGCCAGATAGTCGGGCGTCCGATCCACATTGGCGTAGAAGGGAACCAGGGCATTGAAGGCGTTGGACCCATAGGACATCCACTGGATGGCCCGGCAGGATTCAGGCCGGTAGGGGCGCAGCTGGATCAGGGCCAGCTGGTCGTTGCGGTTGATGCCGATGGGCCGGTAGAGCCCCTTGGTGTGCTCGTCGCCGGTCCGCCCATAGGGATCGTAGGGCGTGCCCTGGTAGTGGGAACTGAGCAGATACTTGACATCCTCCACGGTAATCAGACGCTCGGGCTGGCGGCACCAAGGGATGTTGTCGCTGGTGGGGGCATGATCGGCATCCGGTCCGTCCCAGATCTCGTCATAGGGGTTGAGGAAGCGCTGCATATACCAGGCCCGGGGCGTGTTGTAGACATGATCCGAATCGCTATGGGATCCGAAGGCATCACGCGGATTGAAGGGCGAGGCCGACTCCACGGCAAGGTTCAGATGGTTGTCGGCGATGAACTCCCGCAGGTCGGCCGAGCAAAGGTGATCGGTCTTCTCCCCGAAGGCGTCGTCCATATCGAACTCGTCAATGCCCAGCTGGTTGGGCATGGTCACATAAGAGTCATCGGGCACCCGCTTGGCGATCCAGTGATGGCCGCCTATGGTCTCCATCCACCAGATCTCGTCCACGTCGCTGAAGGCAATGCCATTCATCTCATAGGTGCCGTAGCGCTCAAGAAGGGAACCCAGCCGCAGGACACCCTCCCGGGCCGAGCGGATATAGGGCAGGACGATGGTGACCAGGTCCTCCTCGCCGATGCCCCCGGGCACCTCGGCCAGGTAGCCCTCCTCCCCCGGACGGCCCTGGGCGGGGGTGAGCTCCACCAGCGGATCGGCGCCCAGAACACGCTCATTGGTGGTGATGGTCTCAGTGGCTGACATGGCCACGTTGGCGCTGTTGACGCCTGCTTCGGCCCATAGCCCTTGATCGAGCACGGCATTGGGCACCGAGGTGTAGCGCATGGGGTCCTCGGGCAGATCCATCTCCAAGTGGCTGATCACGCTGCGGTAGTGCCGTGGCTGCTGGTCGGGAGCGACCAGGACGAAGCGCTTGGGACGGAACTCCCCGTTGGCTGAATCCTCATTTCGGGCGATGATGGTGGATCCATCATAACTGGCGTGCTTGCCTATCAGAAGCGTGGTGCAGGGCATATAAGCGTCTTCCTTTGTCTGATTGCGGTCAACTGTCATCACCAGTCCGGATGCCGGGGAATGCCGTTCCAACCGACTGCGTGGGCAGGCAGGGATGACGGCCGTCTGCGCACTTGGGGCATGGCCTCACTCTAGTGCCAGACCGCCCCAATATCAGAGGATGTGTGCTCAATCAAATTCTCATGCATCGGCTGGCAGCCAAACCCGAGCTGCAGCGGCTACAGGCTGAGCGGAATGAATGGCATGGACCAGGGCGTTCAGCCAGAATCCCTCTTCCAGACCAGGAAGAGCATCCCGCGTGGCCCAGACCGAGAGTACATAGTCATGGACCTGGTCTGGTGGGGTGGGGCCGTTGTAGCGCATGAGCACGGCAGGATCGTGGGCGATCTCCTCCTCCATGACCAAGGGCGAGGCGGCCGAGGTCCGGCCCTGAGGCACGCCGGGAATCAGATTGGGCAGGTTTCTGGAGAAGTCCTCGGGAATGGCCAGCACAGAGCTGTCAGCCTCATCAGACTGCAGGGCAGCCAGAGCGTCAACAGGCAGATTGGCCAAGGACCAGTGGATCCATGGGAAGCCGCAGACCGGCACGGAATCAGGATCCACCAGCATCCAATGCAGGTAACGAGCCTCCTGGGGTACATCCTCAAGCCGGAAGGGGAAGGAGACTACAGGACGTCCCTTGCGCGTAAGGGACTGCGGGGCACGCTTGGCGTACCGATCGGGAATGGTGCCGAAATCTGTGATAATCCTCATGGTTCGATTCTCGCCCGCTCCAGTGACGGGGTCAAGTTCATCCGTTAAAGACGCTTGGAGCAATAAAGCCCATCGCGCTGGGTCAAAATGCAAGAGTCGCCCGTTTCCCTCCACGTAGAAAGGAAACGGGCGACTCTGAGTTGGGGCGGAGAAAGGAATCAGCAGGACCTTTCTCCTGGCGCCTACAGGGCGCGCTTGCACATGCCTATTCGGCTTTTGCTGCCTTGGCGGCCTTGGCCTCGGCGCGGGCGGCCTTGGCGGCTGCACGAGCCTGAGCCTTGGCCTCCTTCTCTTTAGCCTCGACATCAGCGATGAACTCAGCATGCTTGGCGGCAGGCATCCATCCGGTGTTGACCACCTTGACCTGCCAGATCCAGGCCAGGGCGAAGATCACCACAGCCAGGACCACCAGGACCACGGCCCCGGCAGGGATACCCAGCTGGGCCAGCTTGCCGACCACGGTGCCGTACCAGGCGAAGTCGGCATCGCCGAAGGTGGCGTTGGACAGGCCGAAGCTGCCCAGAACCGTCATCAGGATGGCCGGCAGGAAGGTGATCAGCAGACCATTGATGAAGCCGCCGACCACGGCTCCGATGCGGCCGCCGGTCGCATTGCCGAAGACACCGGCACCGCCGCCATCGAAGAAGTGGGGCACCATGCCCGGCAGGATCAGGGCCAGACCCCAGACAGGCCCGAGCCAGACGGCGATGATGACCAGAGCCACCAGACCACCGGCGAAGGAGGCCAGGAAGCCGATCAGGGATGCGTTGGCACCGTAGGGGAAGACAATGGGGATGTCCAGTGCAGGACGGGCGCCGGGGACCACCTTGTTGGCGATGCCCTGGAAGGCGGGCACCAGCTCGCCCAGGATGATGCGGACGCCGTAGAGGATGATGCTCACGCCGATGCCGAACTGCAAGGCCTGGGCGAAGGCGGCCATGAAGAAGGCTCCCCAGTTGGCCGGGTGCGATGGGAAGACGGCGAAAGCGGCCTTGGCCGGCACCACAAAGGCGGTCCAGACAGCGAAGACCAGGTAGAGGACGACCATGAGCAGGGTGGTGGAGACCATGGAGTCACGCAGGAAGCTCAGCCCCTTGGGGAAGTCGATGTCCTCGGTGGAACGCGACTTCTTGCCCACAGCGCTGCCGACCGCGCCCGAGACCACGTAGCCCAAGGTGTTGAAGTGGCCGATGGACAGCTTGTCGCTGCCGGTCACCCGGTTCATGTATGGCTGGGCGAAGGCGGGCATGGCCACCATGATCACGCCCATGAGCAGGGAGCCGATCAGCACGATGAGCAGGTTGTTGCCCTTGCCGAACCCGATCGAAAGAACCAGGGCCAGCAGGGTGGACATGAAGACCATATGGTGGCCGGTCAGGAAGACGTACTTGAGCGGGGTGAACCGTGCCAACAGGATCATGACGATGAAGCTGAGCACGATGATGTAGGCGGAGGCTGCGCCGAACTGGCTGGAGGCCTGGGCCACGATCACCTCGTTGGTGGGGACGACCCCGTGGGCGCCAGTGGCCTTGAAGACCAGCTTGCCGAAGGGATCCAGGGCGTTGGTCACCACGGTGGCGCCGGCGCCCAGGATCAGATAGCCCATGGCCGCCTTGAGGGCACCCGAGATGACCTGGCCCGCGCTCCGTTTCAGGGCGATCAGGCCGATGGCCGCCACGATGCCAATCAGATAGGCGGGCACATTCAGAATCTCCTGGCTGATGAAGTTCAGCACCGCAAGGAAGACATTCATTGTTTGTCCTTACTATTTCTCTCTTGTTCTTACTGCGAAAGAGCGGGCGTCCCATCGGCCTGGCGATGACGAATGCCCGCCGGACGCATCAGTCGGCGTACTGCTCCAGGATGCCCTTGATCTCGTCCTTGTCCATGAAGTTCTGGACGGTCTCGACCGGGGTGGTGGTCCCCTCCAGCTCGGGCGCCAGCTGGGGCGAGGTCAGCACCAGGTCGTTCATGTTGGCCGTGCCCTTGGCGCTGCCCGCGTCGGAGGTGGTCACGGTCACGTCCATGCCCAGCTCCGATGCCACCTGCTCGACGTTGACCTTGAGCAGGACCGAGGTGCCGATGCCGTTGCCGCATACGCAGAGAATATCCATGAGTTGCTCCTTTGTTCCTTGTTTGCTTTTACTGCTTCTTGTTCACGATTCGAGAATGGCGCGGACCTCGCCGGGGGTGCCGGCCTTGGCCAGCTGCTCGGTCTTCTTCGCGTCGGTCAGCGCACCGGCGATGGCGGACATCACCTGCAGGTGCTCCTGCTCATCCCGTCCGGCCAGACCGATCACCAAAGAGACCGGATCGTTGGCCTTGTTGCCGAACTCGACAGGCGTGGATAGCCTTACCCAGCTCAGGCCGGTTCCCAGGACCGCCTCGCTGGGCCGGGAATGGGCCAGAGCCAGACCGGGGGCGATGACGATGTAGGGTCCCATCTTCTCGACAGTCTCGATCATCTGGTCCGTGTAGGCATCGGTGGTGAACCTGGAGGCCACCAGCCTGTCGCCCGCCTTGCGGATGGCATCCCGCCAGTCAGTCGCCGGTACATCCAGGGCGAAGGATGTGTCGGGAAGGAAGGCTTGGAAATCCGTCATGTCTGCTCCTTGCTCGTGCTGTTTGACTTGCTCGATTGCACTAGATCCGGTGGATTTGTGTGAATCCGGCCGACTGCTCACCACCCTTGGGGATGATAGAACTCCCCGTCCAGAGCCTTGGCGGCCAGCGCCTTGGCCTCGTCCATGGTGTGCTTTGCCAGTTCGGCGCGGACATCATCCAGAGCGACCGGCGTCATGGACAGGCTGGTCACACCGATGCCGGCCAGGACCACGGCCAGATCCGGATCGGCAGCAGCCTCGCCGCAGACTCCGACAGGCATGTTATTGGCCTGACCGGCATCAGCGATGAGCTTGATGGCCCTGAGGACGGCAGGATGCCAGGCGGTCTGATAGGAGGCGACCGAGCCCAATGTGCGGTCGGCGGCCAACGTGTACTGGGTCAGGTCGTTGGTGCCGATGCTGACGAAATCGGCCACCTTGGCCACCTTGTCGGCCATCAGTGCAATCGAAGGAACTTCGGCCATGACGCCCACGCGCTTGAGCCCCTTGCTCTTGCCCAGACGGACGAAGTAGTCAGCCTCGTGCTCGTCAGCGACCATGGGCGCCATGACCCACAGGTCAGCATCGGTCTCGGCATCGGCCCGGGCCAAGGCCTCCAGCTGATCCTCCAGGACCTGGCTGTGGACCTTCAGCGTGCGCAGACCACGCAGCCCCAGGGCAGGATTGGGCTCGTCGGCCTGGGTCAGGAAAGGCAGAGGCTTGTCGGCGCCGGCATCCAGCAGGCGGATGACCACCTTGCGGCCAGGGAAGCGTTCAAGAAGAGCACGGTAGGCCTTGGCCTGCTCCTCGACGCCGGGAGCCTGCTCGTTGCCCAGGAAGAGGAACTCCGAGCGGAAGAGTCCAACCCCTTCGGCGCCATACTCCAAGGCCGGATCAGCATCCGCGGGCTTGCCGACATTGGCCAGGAGGGGAATCCTGGTTCCGTCCTTGAGCAGGCCAGGGCGGCCTCGCAAAGCCTTGGCCTGATCCGCTTCACGTCGGGCCTGCTCAGCCTTCTCGATCTGCTCCTGGTTGGGATCGGCAGTCACCTTGCCGGCAGCTGCATCGACGATGACCGTCTGTCCGTCGGACAGCCCGGCTGCGTCCTGAGCGCCCACGACGGCGACGATCCCCCTGGACCGGGCCAGGATGGCGGTATGACTGGTCGGACCGCCCTCAATGGTGACAATGGCCAGCACCTTGGTCATGTCCAAGCTGGAGGTGTCGGCCGGAGACAGGTCAGGGGCGACCAGGACGAATGGCTTGTCGCTTTCCGGCACGCCCGGGGCCGGGACACCGAGCAGATGGGCGATGACACGCTGGCCTACATCATGCAGATCGTTGGCACGCTCCCCCATGTAGCCGCCGATGGCCTGGAGCTTTCCCTCGAAGTCGGCAAAAGCCTCATAGACGGATCGCTCGGCGGTCTTGCCACCATCCAGCAGGGATCGGATCGAAGTCTTCAGGGCCGGGTCCTGGGCCATCTGGGCCAAGGCGGTCAGAATCGGAGCAGCATCCTTGGCCCCCTGCCCATCCTGGGCGGCCTTGGCGCGCGCAAGCAGATCCCTGTTGACCGATGCCAGGGCGGATTCGACCCTGCTGAATTCAGCATCCGCCGTCAGATTCTCAGGCCTCGCCTCATCGCCGGGCACATCCAGTCCGGCCGCCATATGGATAACCGGGCCAACGGCAACGCCGCGGCCAATGCCCACGCCTTGGATCTCCATGTCGCACTCCTTAGTGCCTGGCCACTGCGTGCAGGCCGCCCTTGAGGCAAGCTCCACAACGGCGGTGGAAACGTTCTTTAAGCAACGATGTTCAGTATACACAAATCCATTTGTTTTTCAACGGTAATCGTTTTCTGTAATTCCTTGTTGACGGTGGTAAGATAACCAGCGTATTCATCACTCGACATGCCGGTTCGACAGAACCGGCCATATCTTCAGGAGAGCTGGTCATCATGGCAACAGCACAACGTTCCACCGTCATCACCGACCCGGTCGGCATTCACGCCAGGCCCGCTTCGGAGTTCTCACAGGCCGCCGCATCCAGCGGATGCAAGGTCACCATAGCCAAGGGCGAGTGCGATCCCGTGGACGCCGGCAGCATTCTGATGGTCATGAGCCTGGGCATCGCCAAGGGCGACAAGGTCACCGTGACCGTCGACGGCGATGATGCCGAGTCCGTGGCCGATTCCTTGGTCACCAAGCTGACCCAGGCCGAGTAGCCCCGCCGCCAGCTGCAACCGACATCCGCGGAGAGATCTTCGAGGGAACCAATGGGACACACGGCGGACAATAAGCCTTCCATTGCCAACGTCGCAGCTCTGGCCGGAGTTTCCACGGCGACTGTGTCCCGCGTCCTTTCCGGCCATAGAAGCAAGAATGACGACATCAGCCGCAGGGTTAGAACCGCGGCCGAGAAGCTCAACTATTCGGCCAACTTTGCTGCCAGCGCACTCCGCTCGGACCGCAGCAGAACCGTAGGGCTGGTTCTGTGCGGCACCTCCACGGGGCTAGACGGATCCATTCTGGATCTGCTCAGCAGAAGGCTGACCGAACAGGGTCGCTACCTGCTGGTCATATCCGTCAGGGGCGACCAGGAGCGCGAGGCGGCCATCAGATCAATGGCGGCCCGACAGGTCGAAGGAATCATCGTCGTTCCTTCGCCGGACGACGATCCGGTCGGCATGCCGGCTGACCTGCCATCCGAGCTGCCCATCGTCCAGGTCGGCGGCAGACCGGTCTCCTACCACACCAGCTGGGTCGGCATGGACCAGGCCGCCTCCATGCGGCTGATCATTGCCCACCTGGCCGAACAGAACGCGCATGCCGTGGCCTATCTGAGCCGTGAACTGAGCACCAGCGCTGCCTCCGAGCTCTTCACGACCTTCTCCACCCTGACCAACACCTTGGGGATGACTCCTCAGCCGGATTGGGTCCAGTTCGGCCCATGCAGCATGCAACGCGGCCACGATGCCGTCGCAACCATGCTCAGCGCGGGAAACGACCATCCCGATGCCATTATCTGCGGGGACGACTCGCTGGCTCTGGGCGCTCTGATGGCCTGCAACCAACTGGGCTTCCAGGTCCCCGACCAAATCAAGGTGGCCGCCTTCGTGGACAGCCCTGCCTGCCTGGTCAGCAGTCCGACCTTGACCGCAGTCAAGACTCCCCTGGAGGGCATCGTCCAGGAGGCCCTGCGGTTGGTCGATGCCAAGGGACAGTCCATTCTGCCATCCCATGTGGCTCTGCCGCCGGCACTGGAGTGCAGGGAATCGACCTGGTCGCCAAGGATCGGCAGCAGCAACATGACCTCGCCAGGCACTTTCGCCTGACGAACCCTTGGGTTTGCGCTCAGACCAGCAGGGTACAGAAAAGAGCCTCGAAGTCCAAGAGCGGCGAACCATTGGCAGCCAGTCTCCTGCGAGCCCGGGCGATCAGCTGAATGCGATCGATAGCCCCCTGCCTGGAAAGTCTGACGGACAGATCGGCAATTGCCGCCCGATTCTCCAGATTGACCAAGCCGGCCTTCTCCTCGGCGCCGTTCTGCAAGACGCCCACATCCCGGTAGACGCTGGCCAGGGTACTCAGGTTGCGGTCCAGCACATCCCGGGTCAGCCTGGTGACCCGCCGACGAACCTGATCCTTGCCCCCCAAGGCATGGTAGGCCCCGCGCAGCTGCCGGGGAATACGCTCCTTGTCCCTGAGTCCGTTGATCTGCCGGAACTCCCGCTCGTCCCTGGCCACCTCGTCGTCTACGGTGGCGGTGGCCTGATCGCGGGCCGCATCGACCACCCGACCAGCCAGGACCACGGCATCCGAGGCGCGCCGCAGACCCAGCAGGCCTACCACCAGCTCATCACGGTCGGCCAGAACCTGATCCTTGGTGGCATAGAGACGAGCGATGCCGATATGCCCCTGAGCCAAACGGGCGGCCTTGGCTGCCAGAGGCCGGTCCACGCCCAACTGATCGATCAGGAAATCGGCCACAGCGGTGTTGGACGGCACCGCCAGGTTGAGCACCCTGGTCCGTGAGCGAATGGTGGGCAGCACATCCTGGGCGCTGGGTGCACATAGGAGCCAGATGGTGTGCTCAGCCGGCTCCTCGATCTCCTTGAGCAGCACATTGGTGGTCCGCTCCAGCATCCGGTCCACGTCTTCAATGATGATGACCCGCCAGCGCGAGGTTGAAGGCATCTGCTCCGAGGTCATGATCAGCTCCCTGACCTCGTTGATGCCGATAGTGACCTTGTTGGTGGACAGTATGGTCACATCCGGATGGGTTCCTGCCAGGACCTGCTGAGTGACGCGGGTGGGTTGGTCGCTCAGGCCCTGATCCGGACTGATCAGGGCCGCCGCGAAAGCCCGGGCCAGATTGGAGCGTCCTGATCCAGGAGGGCCGCAGATCAGCCAGGACTGCGCCACCTCGTCATGACCCTGCGCCTGAGCGGCCACCGTCCGCTTGAGCAGATCGACCGTGGGCTGCTGGCCCACAATGGCATCCCAGACGCTCATCGGGTCTTCCGCAGGAGGCGGGACCGGAGCAGCCAGCGAGCCGGGGAATCCACAGGAATCGAATCGTCGTCAGCATCACCGCCGACTGTTTCCGCATCCATGGACTGATCGTCCTGCTCATCATCAAGTTGACCCTGCAGGTCGTCATCAGCCTCCGATGCCTGATCGGACCTATCCGCAGCCTCAGTCCAGTCCGACTCGGCATCCTGCCCGTCGTCCTCATATTCTGCAGTCGATTCGTCATCGTCGGCATCGTCCTGAGCGTCAGCGTCATCATTCTCATCATCGACCTGTGGCAGATCAGGCTCGCGGCCCTCAATCAGCTTGTCCAAATCATCTTGGATGACCTGCCAGACCTGGTCGATGGACTGGGTGGCGTCGATAACCAGGAACCGGTCAGGCTCCCTCTGAGCCAGTTGCAGGAATGCCTGACGCACATGCTGCTGGAAGTCGTCGCCAGCCGACTCCAGCCGATCGGGTTCATGATCCAGACGCGACTTGGACTGAGACGGATCCGCATCCAGCAGGTAGGTGCGCTTGGGCAACAAACCCTGACTGGCCCACAGGCTCAGCCGACGAATCACGTCCGCCGATAGATCACGGCCTCCGGCCTGATAGGCCACTGAGGAATCCAGGTAGCGGTCGCAGAGCACAATGTCTCCGCGATCCAGAGCCGGACGCACCACCTGGGCCACATGCTCGGCCCGATCCGCTGCATAGAGCAGGGCCTCGGTCCTGGGGGCCAGATCGTCGGAGGCATCAACCACATCAGTGCCACCGGTCACGGCAACCGAGGGGAAAGCAGCCAAGCCATGCAGAACGAGTTCCCGAATGGTCAATCCGACAGGGGTGCCGCCTGGTTCGCGGGTGACTTGGGATCGCAGTCCGCACTCCTGCAGATAGTCGTGTGCTCGTTGAACCTGGGTGGTTTTGCCTGCCCCATCCACACCTTCGAAGGAAATGAACAAACCATCACTCATGCCTGATGCTCCGTACTCTTGGATGTCTTGGCGGCCGCGGCCTTCTTTGTGGTTTTGCGGGCGCGAGTAGCCGACTTGCGGGCAGTCGACTTTCGTGCGGTCGACTTGCGAGTGGTTCTGCCACGCCGCTTGGCGGGTCCGGCCGCGCGCTTCTCTGCCAGCAGGCGGAAGGCCACCTCCGGTTCGATGGACTGGGCCGTGTACTGCTTGGGCAGGGTCCTGTTGGTCTGCCCGTCGGTGATGTAGACACCGTAGAATCCGTCCTTGATGGTGACGGGTTTGCCGCTGTCAGGGTCCGTACCCAACTCACGAAGAGGAGGCTTGGCCGCGCTCCGGGAACGCCGTCCGTACTTGGGCTGGTCGAAGAGGGCCTTGGCCCCGGACTGGTCAATGGTGAAAATCTGCCCCTCGTCGGTCAGCGAACGCGTCTCGGTGCCGCCGTCGGCTTTGGTGGCCGTCAGGTAGGGGCCATAGCGGCCATTGCTGGCAGTGACGGTGGCCTGGCTGGTTGCTCCCGTCTTGGCATCGGTCAGCTCGATGCTGCCCACTGTCCTGGGCAGGCTGAGCAGCTTCAGGGCATCCTCCAGGGTGACCGTGTCTGGATCCATGGTTTTGAAGAGCGAAGCCATCTTGGGCTTAGGACCTGTTCGCTTGGCCGTCCTTGCATTCTTAGCGGCAGGCTTCTTCTGTTCGGCCGCTTCCTCTTCTGGGCTGATCAGGGCCACATAGGGCCCGAATCGACCCTTGCGCACCTCAACCCGACCGCCAGTCTCCGGATCCTTGCCAAGCTGACGGGGACCGCCAGCATTGGCTGCGATCAGCTCATGGCCCGCTGCCACCGTCAGCTCGTCCGGAGCCATCGTCGGTGGCAACGAGGCGCGCTTGGGATTGCCATCGGCATCCAGGTCAGCCGTATCCTCAAGATAGGGGCCGTAGCGGCCGACCCTCACATGCAGGCCATCGCCTATCTCGATGGTGTTGATCTTGCGAGCGTCGATGTCTCCCAACTGGGCCACCTGCTCCTGCAAGCCCTGATGAGCCTGGTCAGCGTTCTGAGCGGCGCCCGGGCCAGAGCCGAAGTAGAACCGGGTCAGCCAGTCCTTGCCCCGCTCCTTGCCGTGGGCGATCATGTCCAGGCCGTTCTCCATCTGCGCTGTGAACTGGTAGTCCACATACTTGGGGAAATTGGTCTCCAACAACCTGACCACTGAAAAGGCCAGCCAGGAGGGGATCAGGGCACGACCGCGCTCGTAGACGTATCCGCGATCGATGATGGTCGAGATGATGCTGGCATAGGTGGAAGGCCTGCCGATCTCCTTGGCCTCCAGGGTCTTGACCAGGGAGGCCTCGGTGTAGCGGGCCGGCGGCTGTGTCTCATGGCCCTCAGGCTCAAGGGCAGCAGCACGAAGCACGTCGCCCTTCTGGACCGGAGGCAGGGATGAATCCTCATCGGTTTGTTCAGAGCCTGAACCCATGGCCTTGAGGAAGCCAGGGAACTTGATGACGGTACCTGAAGCCTGGAAGAGGGCTGTGCCCTCCTTGCCCGTCGAAGCCGACAGGCGGATGGTGGCGGTGGACCCGGTGGCGTCGGCCATCTGCGAGGCCAGGGTGCGACGCCAGATCAGGGTGTAGAGCTTGAGCTGGTCAGGGGCCAGACGGTCGGCCAGCTCCTGGGGCCTATGGAAGGTGGAACCGGCGGGCCGGATGCATTCGTGGGCCTCTTGGGCGCCGGCGGTCTTGGTCACATACTGCTTGGACTCGGCCGACAGGTACTCGGCCCCGTACTCACGTTCGACCCCCTTGCGAGCAGCGGCAATGGCCTCCTGGGAGAGGGTGACCGAATCGGTACGCATATAGGTGATGAACCCGTTCTCATAGAGCCCCTGGGCAGCGCGCATGGTGGCCCGGGAACTCATGCCCAGCCGATTGCCTGCCGTCTGCTGCAGGGTCGACGTGGTGAAAGGAGGCTGGGGACGCCGCCGGTAGGGTTTGGTCTCCATACCCGTCACCGTGAAATCCTGATTTTTCAGCGTCTCAGCCAGGCTTCGGGCATGCTGCTCATCCAGCTGCAGGACCTGCTCCCTGGCTGCAGCTTCGGTCAGCTGACCCTTGGAGGTGAAGTCCTTGGAGACCGCCAGCCGCTGCTCTCCCAGGCTGATCATATGCGCCTGAAAACCGCCTGACGATGCCGATCCCCCAGCATCCTCCTGCACCAGACGCGCCAGCAGGTCCCAGTAGGAGGCCTTGACAAAGGCCATGCGCTCACGCTCACGCTCCACAATCAGCCGAGTCGCCACAGACTGGACACGCCCGGCGCTCAGCCCCGGACCCACCTTGCGCCAGAGCACCGGTGAAAGTTCATAGCCATAGAGCCGATCCAGAACCCTGCGGGTCTCCTGGGCATCAACCATGTGGGCATCCACGTCCCTGGTGTGCTTGAGCGAATTCCTGATGGCCTCTGGGGTGATCTCATGAAAAACCATGCGCTTGACCGGAACCTTGGGTTTGAGGGTCTGGACCAGGTGCCAAGCAATGGCCTCCCCCTCCCGATCCTCATCAGTGGCCAGGTAGAGCTCGTCGGCGCTCTTCAGCGCTTTCTTGAGCTCGGATACCGTGTGCTTCTTCTTGTCGTCCACGATGTAGTAGGGCTTGAAGCCATCGTTCACGTCTACGCCGAACTTGCCGTAGGCCTTCTTCTGGGAGGCCGGGACCTGCGATGGCTGGGCCAGGTCGCGGATATGGCCCACCGAGGCCATGACCGTGTAGCCCTTGCCCAGGTACCCGCCGATCTTCTTTGCCTTGGTTGGCGACTCAACAATGACGAGCTTATTGCCGGATGCCATGGCCTCTCCTTATATTGTGGTCTTTCGCACGCCATCTTACTCACGAGGTTCCGTCACCATGCAAATCAAGGGGTCATGTGCACGGGTGTGGATCCCCAGGCCGGTGGTGGATGAATCAAAGACGTTCAGTACGCTCAGAGACCGGCTTCAGTCATTTTGGGGAGGAGCCGGGGGCCGACCGACAAGGCCCATTCTGGTCAGTGGCGAGGCCGTAATCTGCCTCAGCGCCAAAACCAGCCCCAAGGTCAGCGACAGAAGGGAGGCCATCATTATGACGGCCGAGCAATGAACCCCGTAGGCCGTCCACCGGGCGCCGATCTCCAGACCAGGGCTGACCTGCCAAATGACATAGCAGGCATAGAGCATCCCCAGGAACCCTGCCACCAGCATCAAGGTGGCGACAATCTGGATCGAAGCCGAGGACATCCTGGTTCCAGGAACGTCCATCCCGGTGCCACGAGTGACGGCCAGAGCAATAAGACAGAGACCGACCGGAATAAGCACGCCCATGACCACATCTGATGGGCGGTGCCAGCCTCCCTGCACCAGCGAGCAGCCCACAGACAAGTCAAAGGCGAACCCCACCAAGGCGACCGGAGCCCTCCAAACACGCGGCACCACACAGAGCAGGGCCAGAACCACCGCCAGAGCCAGGATGGTGTGTCCTGAGGGGGCTGAATTGGCTGTGGAAGCCTGAGCATGGATCAGCACTGGGCGAGGCAGGAAGCGCTTGAGCATACGCGCCGCCCCGTAGACCACCAGAGCATACACGGCAACCTGGCCGAGCAGCCACCACCGGCGCCTGACCAGAACAACCGCCAGGGCTGCAAGGCCCAGCACCACGCAGATCGCCACAGTCACGTAAGGCATGGCGAACAGTCCCAGATAAGCCTCGACAAGGGGAGCCTGATCAAGAAAACCGCGGAAGTTGGTCAGGGCCATGTCGTCATAGGTCTGCCCGGGAACAGTCCACACAGCTGCCCACCAGACCAGAGCCGCCAGACCCAGGCAGGCCAGGCCGGCGACCAGGCACAGAACCAAGGCTGAAATCCGGGGGCGAGACGTCAAGGGATCCCGGTCAACATGGCTGCCGTCCGCTTCGGTTTGCTCATTCGGATCCCGGTACCAGGCTTCCTGCGCTTCGCCCTGCTTGTGCTTGTTGGTCATACCTCAAGACTCTAACCAACCCCTGGGTCGACAGCCGACACCCCGTCCGACGGACGCGTTCCCTTCACGACTTCAGCCAGCCCAGGCAGGACAGATATGGAAAACTCCCACGCACCCGCCAGAGGCCACTTACCCTTGCTGCATTACGCCACGTGGAAGTGAAACACTGCGATACGCAGGACGACTCAGTCTGCCATTGAAAACACAGAATCCTCAATAATTATCAATATAGACACCTGCAACACCTTCGACCTGGGCCATCCGCTAGCATAAAGGCAGAAGGGTTACCGCGAACTTACGGCTAATCACCAACCAGGTCGGACGCGAGACGTAAACGGTTCCAGCATCATCTTTGAAAGAGATGAATAACTGAACTGCTGCGGAAGCGGGGAGAAGGGAAGAAGAGGATGAAATACTGTACCCAATGCGGGGCGGCCAACGAGGACGACGATCAGTTTTGTAACCAATGTGGACAACCGCTTGATGCAGCTGTAAAAACTGATGACCAATCCCCCGACCAAATCAAGGACGCCGAACAGACCGATAGACGCCAGCCCAGCGAAGATGAATTAGATCAATCAGCGAGCGACACCGGTGCCTCCGACACAGCCGAAGCCTCTGCCGTTAATACTGAGTCTAGAGACTCAAACCAGGCGACCGATGCAATTGAGGTCAACAAAACCGGTACAAAACCAGGCGATACGGAAGCCGTCCCCCTATCCGTCCTCCCTGGACAAGGCTCAGCATCAGGCTCAGCTCCTGCCAGCGTAGTTGCCTCCCGTAAGCGACTTTACATCCTGATAGCAGCTTTTGTAGCGCTGGTTCTAGTAATTACTTGCGGTTTTGTTGCTTACCGGCAGCTGTCACCCAAAGCCATGCCCCATGTGCAGGCCAAAACCGCCGCAGAAGCTGTCGAACAGCTCAAGAAGGCCGGCATTCCCGCCAAGACCCAACTCCAATTCAGCCCCAAACGCAAGGGCTCCTTCATCCGCCTGTCTGGCGCTGACAAGTCCGGCCACCTGCCCAAGAATGCTCACGTCACCGTCACTGAGTCCGCTGGTCCAGGCGTACCCAAAGGCACCATCGGACAAAGCAAGGCCAAGGCTGTGCAAACACTCAAAACCATGGAGGTGCCTCTCACGGTAGCTGACGTAGTCTCATCCAAGACCGATGTCGGTCAGGTCGCAGCATCCTCCCCGTCCGACGGACAGCCCGTGCTCGACTCCAAAGACGGCATCCATGTGGGCATTGCCACTGACAAGGCAGGCATCCCCATCGAGATCGCCGGCATGGACAAGGACCAGGCTCAAAGCCAGCTGGAAGCCAAAGGCTATAGCATCACCATGCAGCCCCGCTTCTCCAGTCAGAAGAACCTAGGCAAGATCGTCGGCGCCAACCCTTCCATCGGCCAACCCACCGACACCAAAACCGCCACGCTCTACTACGGCGTAGATGCCAGCAAAAAACTCGATGTGCTCGCCACCAAAGAAGACAGTTTCCCCCAGTCTGTCTATATTCTGAACAAAGAGGCGAACTTGGCCGGACAATACTGCACTGAAGACGGCGACTGTCTGAACTTGGACGCAGTCAGCAAAGATGAGGCCGGTAGTCAATTCGGCTTTTCATCGCAGTATTTAAAAGTGCGCGGCGAAACTATCCCAGACGGAAATTGGCGTGATTACTTGAGCCTGTGCACCTTCTCTCAAGACCCATCCGGCTGCATTCCCTCCAATACCGACCTGTACGAAGGGGCAGGATACATGAAGAACCACCTGATCTCCGGACAGAGCGGAGCCTTCGAACTCTACGCAGGCGCCGGCTTGCCCAACTGCGGTACCATGCCTGTTGACGCTGCCTTTTGCGACAACGGCACTCCCAAATTTGTGCCCTTGGGCGAAGACCCGGGATTCAAAAACTCCGGTTTGAAGTGGAAGGCCAAGGACTTTTTTGTCTATATGCCGGTAGGCGCTAAGCTCGACAAACTGGAATCGGACGAATACTTCGCGGGCAGGTCCAATTTCAAGCCGGATGCCGACCGCCCCTACCTGATCAAGCGCGACAACAGCAAGTATCCAGACCGCTCAGCCGATGGCAACAGGAACAAGAACCCCTATGCGCCCACCCAGTACGGCAAAGCCGAGCCATTCCAAGAAGCTCCGAACAAGAGGAACGTCTACTACCTAGTGGAAAATCCAATCAATTGGAAAGCCATAGGTGGCAACACCGTAACCCAAGGCGTGGCATCGAATTCCGGCAACAAGGCCAGCCAAGACTTTCATGCCTTGGCAGGCAAGTGGCTTTGGGCTGAATCCGGCGATGGTTCTCTGATCAGTAGAATGACCATCCAGTCAGATGGCAGTTTTACTGGCATGACTTTTGAGCGTACCGACCGGCCCAAATTCATGGATGGCAACACCGATAACTACAGCGGCCGTTTCTCCAAAATTACCAATAATTCGGATGGCACCAAGACTTTGACTCTGGACCCCAAGTCGATCAAGGGTGTTTCGGATTCCTTGCGCGAATGGTCAGGCCTGACGAAGACGACCTATACTTTCGTGCCCGCTGGGCAGGCAATACCGAACATGGATGAAAAAATGCAGGCTGCTGTGGCGAATTGTTGCGGGGCCCAACCCCCTGATGGCGCAATCATAGCAAAGGGCATCATCTTCGTGAAAGATAACAACTGAGCCCCTTGGCTGACAGGCCATGGAAATAGAAGGAGTTCCCATCTTCGTCAATGCAACGATGACGGGAACTCCTTTCAGTTTATCGGCTAATCAGTAGTAGTTTTTGCCAGAATCGTCAATCTTGACGGCCAGTTCACCATCTTTGATCACGAACGTGCCGGTCAGGTAATCTGATGCAGAAGATTTGCTATCCTCCCAGTCGGAGTCTGAATCAAAACGATATTGGTAAGTGATATTGGTCTGAATCAAGCTGGTTTTAAACTCGCCATTGCTCAAATCCAACTCACTCAAAGAAGGCTGGCTACTGACAGTCCGTTTGATATTGGTATAACTTAGACTGCCATAATCCTCAAAAGTACCGTTGGAGAAGGAACAGCCAGTCTTACTCGTTTCTGTGGAGGCCGTGCAGTCATTGATACGTTGCTGGACCTTGTCCATGATCCCTTTTTCTAATGCGTCAGTGGCCTGAGGAGCGATGTAAGCGACCTTACTGGGATTATCGAGCTTAACCGGCTGAGCTTGGATGTACTTGGAACTAGGCAGCCCCACCTTGGCCACACCTGGATAGGCCGGCAAGGTGTATTGATCCATCGAACTGTATTGCATTTCATCGCTGCTGTCAGATGATGAAGAGTCAGAGGGAGGAGTGACGACCTCTTTGTTCATACCAGCTTCTGCCAGCTTGACATTGATGCCGTTAACTACGAGACTGTCCACTGTCTTTGGCGCAGCCACCTTGATGGTGGTGGTCAAGGGTGTCGCAATCTTCCAGGAGTCGAAAATCAAAAATTGCTTGCCAGAGGCCTGTATATCTAGCACCTTATTCTGCTTGACACCATTGACTGTGTAGGAAATTTGCACCTGATAGCCAGAGCCTCGTGGATTTCGGACCAGAGGACCAACCTCGACGTTCTTGATGCGCGAATCTGCATCCTTGGCATAGTCGTTTGTCAGCAGGATGCGTGAGTCGTTGGCCACGCCAGGATCAACCAATTTATTGGCACGCTTGTAATTGCCACTGGATACGGCGGAGACGTACGTGTTGATCTGCTCTGAAGGCGTGAAGACCATATTCTTGAGTATAAAATATGCGCCGATCAGAATGACCGCCACACTAATGAGGATGCCCCAGATGATGAGAGTCTTTCGCTGCACCTTACGTGTGACCGGAACGGCGATCGGTTGCTCCACTGATGCCGTGACATTTGGTAGGGCCTGCGTTTGAAACTGGGAATCAACCACAGTTGAGGGTCCAGAATCGGCGGCCATATACTGCTCGTTCTGCGAAAGAGTTGCAGTAGGCTGCTCCTTGTCCGCCATATCATCAGTATCTGCTGTGCCTGAGGATACGGGCTGAGACTGAGCATCATTTTCGTCGGAAGACTCCGAATCCTCAGAAGCAGGCTTCGCCTCCTTGTAAGAATCGTCTGCATCGGTATCAGCATCTGCCTTAGAAGCCTCTTCACTGGCGGGATCAAGAGTAGATGTTGAGACGCTTCCCTTACCGTTCGCTTTTTCACCATCAGAATCCAGAGTCGTAACTTGATCGTCTGCCGACGTCATCAGGTGTCCACACGACGTGCAGAACTGGGCGTCAGGCTCATTCTTAGCGCCGCAATTTATGCAAAACATAATCGCCCTAGCCTTTCTGCGTTGTTCTTCTGCTTGTCACGACTGTTGTCAGGACAAGGAGAAGATGGCGCTCATGAAGGCCTCGCCAGCAATGCTTATGAAGATAATCATCACCAGCAAGAAGATGAGGAAGGCGACAACCATGAAAATGAGCCAAAGCCAGAAGGAATCCAGTTTGTGAGTATTCCTGGATGTAGCAATCAGATAGGAGGGAACCGCGGACATGAAGCCGACGCTGAATAGGAAAATGACACCTGCCACGACCGAAGCACCTACCAGAGAAAGCAGAACCAAGACCAGGTGGAGGATCGCGAAAGGAATAATAATCTGTGCAAACGCGTCATGTGCCTGTCGAAAACCGTCAGGGTCACCATATATTTTCTTGCCTATAAATATAGACAGGGTCATGACGTAGAGCACAAAAGCCACAGCAATGAAGCCTCGGAAGAAGAACCCAAAGTTACCCGAAGAACCAGATGAAGCTGACGAGGACGAATAGCCAAATATCGATGTCACAGGGCTAAATGCATGCGATACAGCAGAGACCGTCCGCGATTCCCAAATCGTAACCAACAGAGAAATGATCATAGCTTCTACAAATATGGGTATGCATGCGTACCAGGCTGGCTTGATCATACGTAAGCTGGGCTTCTTCAAGGCAGCAAGCAGCCAGTTGAAGAAGAGTCTGGACTGTGTAGGTACAGTCTGCTGAACCGGGGCCATGCCAGGAGCTGCGCCAGGCATAGGCTGTTGGAGAGGCGGCTGGTTAGGCTGGGTGGCCTGAGCTTGTTGGAACTGCTGGGTCGGTTGGGTTGGCTGCGCCTGCGGGAACGGCTGTGTCGACTGCCCAGCAGAATAGCGGGCATCTGGAGAAGGTTGTCCCAGTGGCGATTGCGATTGTACATTGATGTTCTGTGGTGGCTGAGCGCCCGGTACTGGCGTCGGATGGACACCAGAGGTAGGACCAGGCTGACCTGATTGCTCAGACGGGTTAGAGGCCGGCTGGGGAAGACCAGAAGAAGGATTATTTGGCACGCCAGCATCAGTGGTCAGTCCCTCCTTGGGCTGAGTCTCCGTCTGCTCGCCAGGCTTTTGCTGAGCCTCCGATTGCTCAGTCGAATCAGTAGTAGCACCCGGGGCAGGTGCATCCTGCTCCTGCTTCGCAAAGGGCTTGCCGCACTTTCTGCAGAATTTTGCGCTATCCGGATTTTCGGCCTGGCATGAAGTACATTTCTTCATGATTCGTCACTCTCCTCTGATTTCCCCTCCCCAGGCTGCTAATCAGCCTAGAGCAAACTCTTCATTATTCAATCACAGGATGTAAACATCAAACAAGAAAAGCTCAACTACCGAGCGTGGGATGAGAGCTGGGAATAGGACTCAATCGGTAGCATCGCTCGTGCACACACACGCACGAATTCCCGGTGCGACACCTAGATAATTACCCCATCCGGCGAACAGCTATGAAAAACTCCCACGCACCCGCCAGAGGCCACTTACCCTTGCTGCATTCCTGCCCTGGGGGGATTGGGTGACATAACGCCACGTGAGAGCAAGTCACCATGATAGCAGACAGATTCCACTTGTCCACTAAAAGGCACCGAACCCTCCGTGCCAGGTGCACATTCAGTTGACATCACCGCCCGCCGTTTCCCCAACCAGGCCCGTCCGCTAGCATGTAAACAACAGGATCGCCGTACTCCAGCGGTTGATCACGGATCATGCCGGACCCTGACAATAGACAATAGGCACCCCGGCATCACAGCGACAAGGGATGGATGGCAGAAGACGAATGGCTGACATGGATGCTGATTTGGTGATTGTAGGCGCTGGCTTGTTTGGCCTGACCGTGGCCCAGCAGGCGGTCGAGCACAGTGGAGCCCGAGTGCAGATCATCGACGTGCGCGACCACATCGGCGGCAACGCATACTCCTACATGGACGAGGAGACCGGGGCCGAAATTCACAAGTACGGCGCACACCTCTTCCACACCTCCAACCGCAAGGTCTGGGAGTACGTCAATCGCTTCACCGAATTCACTGACTACACCCATCGGGTCTACACCACCCACAAGGGCGAGGTCTATCCCCTACCCATCAACCTGGGCACCATCAACCAGTTCTTCCACGCCCACTACACCCCCAAGCAGGCTCGGGAACTGATTCGGGAGCAGGCTGGCGAACTTGCCGGAACCGACCCGGGCAACCTGAACGACCAGGGGATCAGCCTGATCGGCCGGCCCCTCTATGAGGCCTTCATCAAGAACTACACAGCAAAGCAGTGGCAGACCGACCCCTCCCAGCTGCCCGCCTCCATCATCAAGCGGCTGCCAGTGCGATTCAACTACGACAACCATTACTTCAAGGACACCTGGGAGGGCCTGCCCAAGGACGGCTACACGGCCTGGTTCGAGCGGATGATCGACGACCCACACATCCAGGTGAGCCTGAAGACCGACTTCTTCGACGACTCCCAGCCCTGGAACCGGGATGCTCTGGTGGGGCAGGTACCCGTAGTCTACACGGGCCCGATCGACCGTTACTTCGACTACCGTCTGGGCGAGCTCAAGTGGCGGACCGTGGACTTCAAGGAGCGCCGCTACGACGAGGACGACCACTTCGGCTGCCCGGTCATGAACTTCTCCGATCCCGACGTGCCCTACACCCGCGCCATCGAGTTCAAGAACTTCAACCCCGAGCGCTACGACCGCCAGAACCATGAGCGCACCGTGGTCTGGGAGGAGTACAGCCGGTTCGCCGGCAAGGGAGACGAACCCTACTACCCCATCAACACGGGCGACGACCGCGCCCTCTACACCCAGTACAAGCAGCTGGCCGCCCAGCAGCCGAAGGTGGTCTTCGGCGGCCGCCTGGGCACCTACGCCTACTATGACATGCACCAGGTCATCAACTCGGCCCTGGATGCCTGGGACAAGCGGATCGCTCCCCTGGTAGGCCACACCAAGGACTGAAACCCTGATTGCACTCCTGACGATCTTCCAGGGGCAATTCAGAGGGAATCCTTGAAGGGAGTCTGAGACTGAAGAGTCCAGCGCCAGGTTGAGCCAGCAAATCCGAAGCCACTGCTCCGTTCAGAATACAAGGAGGCCGGCCGCCCTTGAAAAGCGGTCGGCCTCTTTCCAGACCAAGCATCTGCCACTCATGCCTCCGGGACGACCTTGGAAGAGGCGCCCCAGACATCAATCAGGCAGAATCTGCAGGCTCAGGCGTGCCAGACGTCCTTGCCGTTCTCCTTGGCGGCCTTGACATCGGCATCCAGGGCGCTCTCGTCGCCCTCGACCCTGCCGGCGATGTAATCCTCGACCAGCTGGCGGGCCTCGTTGTCCTCATGCTGAACAGCCGGGGACTTCATGAAGTAGGAGCTGGGTGCCAGCACCGGGCCGGCCAGGTGGCGGTCCAGGGCGATCTTGGCGGCACGCAGGGCATCGATGACGATGCCGGCCGAGTTGGGCGAATCCCAGACCTCCAGCTTGTACTCCAGATTCAGCGGGACATCGCCGAAGGTGGTGCCCTCCAGGCGCACGAAGGCTAGCTTGCGGTCATCCAGCCAGGCCACATAGTCGGAGGGACCTATGTGGACGTTGTGGGGATCCATATCGTGAGGAACGATGGAGGTGACCGCACGGGTCTTGGAAACCTTCTTGGACTCCAGACGGGAGCGCTGCAGCATGTTCATGAAGTCCATGTTGCCGCCCACGTTCAGCTGGTAGGTGCGGTCCAGACGCACGCCGCGGTCCTCAAAGAGGCGGGCCATGACGCGGTGCGTGATGGTGGCGCCCACCTGGCTCTTGATATCGTCGCCCACGATGGGCAGACCGGCATCGCGGAACTTCTGGGCCCATTCGGGGTCGGAGGCGATGAAGACAGGCAGGCAGTTGACGAAAGCGCACCCGGCCTCGATGGCGGCGGTGGCGTAGGCCTTGTCAGCCTGCTCAGAACCGACGGGCAGGTAGGAGACCAGCACGTCGACCTTCTTGTCACGCAGAACCTGGGCCACGTCCACGGGCTCCGCATCCGACTCGGTGATCATCTTGCTGTAGTACTCGCCCAGTCCATCGCCGGTCGGCCCGCGCAGGACCTCCACGCCCTTGTTGGGAACGTCGCAGAACTTGTAGGTGTTGTTCTGCGAGGCGAAAATGGCCTCACTCAGGTCCTTGCCGACCTTGAGGGAATCCACGTCGAAGGCGGTCACGAACTCCACGTCACGAATGCGGTAGCCTCCGAAGTTGGCATGCATGATGCCAGGGATCTTGTCATCATCCTTGGCGTCCTTGTAATATTCGACTCCCTGTACCAGCGAGGAAGCGCAGTTGCCCACGCCCGCTATAGCTACACGGATGCTCATACAAACTCCTCTGATTTACTGAGTTATTTCCAACCTAAGCATACCTTCTCCCGATGGATTGCATGGTGGCATGGAGCCTCATATGCGTGCCAGCTGGCAGGACAGACCACCAGGGAGGGCACAAACGTACGAAAATGATGAACGTTCAGCCCTAGGTCGAACAGTTTTCAGCCCTGCCGGATAGCGTGGTTGGCATGGCCAATCAGACTCGTTCAGTCAGTTCGACCTCGCCCACCCGCAGGGCCCAGTCCGGGTCGCGCGGGAGCGGCAATCGCACCGACAGACCCACCTCACGGCATGCCGACCGGAACCCCCGGGGTAACGGGCCCCGCCGCGGACAGCGCCGCAAGTCACATCGTGTGCTCAAGTGGATCCTGGCCCTGTTGGGACTGGTGCTGGTCGCCGGGGCGGCGGCCTTCGCCTATCTGTACCTGACCACTGAGATCATCCCACCTGAGAAGCAGGCCCTGGCGCAAAAGACCACAGTCTACTATGCGGACGGCACCACCCCCATTGGCACCTACGCCGACCAGAACCGGCAAATCATCGACTGCACGGTCCTTCCCAAATATGTGGGCAATGCGGTCGTCGCCTCGGAGAACCGCTCCTTCTATAAGGACAACGGCATCGACCTCAAGGGCATCGGCCGGGCCCTGCTCAACAACGTGACCAAGGGCACCCGGCAGGGCGGATCCACCATCACCCAGCAGTATGCCGAGCGCTACTATCTGGGCGAGACCACCTCCTACAAGGGCAAGCTGCGCGAGGCCATCCTCTCCCTGAAGATCTCCCGGACCGAGAATAAGGACACGGTCCTGTGCAACTATATGAACACCATCTACTTCGGCCGTGGCGCCTACGGTATCCAGGCCGCCGCCCAGAATTACTTCGGCAAGGACGCCAAGGACCTGACCATGCCCGAGTCGGCCATGCTGGCCGGCATCATCCCCGCCCCGGCCTCCTGGGATCCGGCGATCAACCCCAAGCAGGCCGAATCGCGCTTCCACCGGGTGCTGGGCATCATGGAAGAGGACCACTACATCAGCCACAAAGACCGGGTCGGCGCCCAGATGCCGCAGACCATCAAGTACTCGCCAGAGAACGTCTACCAGGGGCCCAACGGCTACCTGCTGCGCATGGTCCGCAACGAGCTGTCCTCCGGCAAAAAGGCCCCCTTCACGGCAGACGACCTGGACACGGGCGGCTACCGGATCATCACCACCATTCAGAAAGACAAACAGGATCTGATGTTCCAGGTGGCCAGTCCAACCACCGGCAACAAGCACCAGCCGCCCACCCTGCAGACCGGAGGGCTCTCGGTCGACCCCAAGACCGGCGCCATCATCTCCTTGTACGCGGGGGACGACTATCTGACCCACCAGCTCAACAATGTGGACCAGGCCACCTTCCAGGTGGGTTCGACCATGAAGGCCTACACCCTGTTGGGAGCCATCCAGGATGGGGTCAGCCTCAACACGGTCTTCAATGGCAACTCTCCACGCACCTTCTCCAGCGTGGGCAAGTCCGTCGCTAATGCCGGGCAGGTCAGCTACGGGTACATCAACCTCTACTCGGCCTTCGCCAACTCGGTCAACACGGTCTTCATGGATCTGGGCGAGCACGTGACCTCCCAGAAGACGGCGCAGCTGGCACATACGGCCGGCATCACCGGCAAGATCGACGACACGACCACCTTCGACACCCTGGGTCTGGATGCTCTTTCGGTCTATGACGTGACCCAGGGCTACGCCACTCTGGCCAACGGGGGCAAGCGACCCCTGCTGCATCTGGTGGCCCAGGTCAAGGACGCCAAGGATCAGGAGCTCTACACCGCGGCCATCCAGTCGGACCAGGTCTTCAATGCCGACCAGGTGGCCCTGCTGCAGAAAGCCATGACCACCACGGTTCAGTACGGCACCGCCTCCTACGCACGTTCCCTGGGCCGGCCCATCGCCGGCAAGACAGGTACAGCCAACGATCAGACAGCCATCTCCTTCATCGGATTCACCCCCTCGCTGCTGACCACGTTCGCCGTCTGGAACCAAGGTCAGGATGGCAGTGCCCTCAAGGTGCCTGATGTCTATCAGAACGAGTTCTATCCGGTCCAGCTGTTCACCCAGTACATGAAGTCGGCCCTGGGCAACAGCCCGGTGGAGCGCTTCCCTGCGGCCGAGGACCATGGCAAGATCGGCGGACCGGACGGCAGCTGGGGCACCGGGTATAAGCCGAGCTACTCCTATACGCCCAGGCGCAACTACAACTATGAATACGTGCCTCAGCAGCGCAACCAGCAGCAGATAGTCCCGCAGGAGGAGTCAGGAGCCGGCAGCGGCTCGGGCTCAGGCAATGGAGGCGGGGCCGAAGGCGGCAACGGCGGAACCACCGAGGGCAACTCCGGGTCAGAGTCATCCCAACAGTAAGGCTGTCCGGGCAGACCGGTCCGATCCGGACGAATCAGCTGCGCTCGGATCGGACCGTAAGGCTGGTCTAGCTGGTCTGGGGTTGCTTTTTATCCCCTATGACCGCTAGCCGCGCTGGAAGCGGTTGAGGGCCGAGATGATGGCCTTGAGGGAGCTGGTGGAGATGGACGAATCGATGCCCACGCCCCAGATCACCCGGGACCTGGCCGGTTCGCCCACCCGGCATTCCACGTAGGAGGCGGCCAGGGCATCCGTGCCTCCGGTCATAGCGTGCTCGGCGTAATCCAGAACCGAAACGGTCTGATCCAGGGACTTGAGTGCATCCAGGAAGGCCGCAATAGGACCGTTCCCATGCCCCTGAACACGACGGCGCTCCTCAGGATCGCCTGGGGCAAGTCCCCGGTCCAGCAGGGTGGCATCGAGAACAGTGTCGGAGCCGTCCTCGCCGGAGGTGACTGCCACATTCAGGAGCTTGAAGCGTCCCCACTGCTGCAGGGTCTCGTCGCGCTGATCGGCCATGGACTCGCCGCCGACCACGCTTCCGCCGGCCTCCACGGGCAGGTACTCGTCCTTGAAGAGCCGCCAGATGTCGGCATCCTTGACCTCGCGCTTGGTCCTGTCGGCATAGCTCTGGACCAGTCGTTCGAACTCCACCTGAAGGCGCTTGGGCAGATCCAGATGGTGGTTGGCCTTGAGCAGGTAGGCCATGCCGCCCTTGCCCGATTGGGAGTTGACCCGGATGATGGCCTCGTAGTTGCCGCCCACATCCTTGGGATCGATGGGCAGGTAGGGCACCAGCCAGAGGAAGTCGTCGGGGTTGGCGTTGGCACGCAGAGCCGCCTGCTGCCTGGCATCCAGACCCTTCTTGATGGCGTCCTGGTGGGAGCCGGAGAAGGCTGTGAAGACGAAGTTGCCCACATAGGGGTGACGCTCGGAGACGGCGATCTGATTGCAGTACTCCACCGTCCGACGGATGCCGGGCATGTCGGAGAAGTCCAGCTGGGGGTCGATCCCCTGGACCAGCATGTTCAGCCCCACCGTGCAAATGTCGACATTGCCGGTGCGTTCGCCATTGCCCAGCAGGCAGCCCTCGACCCGGTCGGCCCCGGCCAGCAGACTGAGCTCTGTGGCGGCCACAGCCATGCCCTCATCGTTGTGGGGGTGCAGGGAGAGCACCACCGCATCCCGGTCCTTGAGGTTGGTGGATATGTACTCCACCTCGTCGGCGAAGACGTTGGGGGTGGTCATCTCCACGGTGTTGGGCAGGTTGATGATCATGGGGTGCTCCGGCGTAGGCCGGATCACGTCGATGACCGCGTTGCAGACCTCCAGGGAGTACTCAGGCTCTGCGCCAGAGAAGGATTCGGGCGAGTACTCGTAAGAAAGATCGGTGCTCCCGGCATCGGCCTCCAGGGAGCGGCAGAGCTCGGCCGCGTCGGTGGCCAGCTGCTTGATGCCGGCCTTGTCCTTGTGGAAGACGACCTCCCGCTGCAGGACCGAGACCGAGTTGTAGAAGTGGACCACAGCCCTCTTGGCTCCACGCAGGGCCTCATAGGTACGGCGGATCAGATGCTCGCGGGCCTGAGTCAGGACCACGATGGTCACGTCGTCAGGGATCAGCTCGCGCTCTATCAGGAGGCGGATGAAGTCGTAATCGGTTTCGGAGGCCGAGGGGAAGCCCACCTCGATCTCCTTGAAGCCCATGGAGATCAGCAGATTCCAGAATCTCAGCTTGCGCTCGGAATCCATGGGATCGACCAAGGCCTGGTTGCCGTCGCGAAGATCCACCGAGCACCAGCGAGGCGCCCGCTTCAGGGTCTTGCCTGGCCAGGTGCGCTGCGGATAGTCAAAGGGGACCTGCTTGTTGTAGGCCACATACTTGGTGTAAGGCATGGCGCTGGGCTTCTGCGGCGAACCCACAAACCTGGGGGGAGGCAGCAGCAGATCGTTGTTCCCTCCATTGGACGCCGCGGCCTGGGCCGCAAGATCAAACACGGATGCACGATCCTGATCCATCTCTCCTCCTTCTTTCGTTCGTCGGAAACCACAATGTCGCCCGGCTATAGGCGTTCGGGCATGTCGAAACCGCACCGGGGGTGTCATTATCTTACCGGAGGAGGGCCGGGACATGCGGTCCGGGTCCGCATTACGACGCAGCGGAAGGCGAGCGCGCGGAGGCTGGCATAATTCGCGAGGTTGCCAAGGATGCAAATACCACACGATGCAAGCGCTGATAGAGTGCTCACTTCATAAGATTCAGTGGACAGGATTCACTGGAAGAGGGAGACGCCGCGACGGCCCTCGCAGTAGGCGTTGCCCAGCCAGGTGTGACGCGAGTTGGGCCAGACCGAACCCAGGCGGGGGGCGTTCTGGCTCATCCAGATGCTGGGCACACGCCCATCGGCGCTGTGGGAACCCAGCAGGTTGAAGCCGTTCTTGACCGCCAGCCAGTCGGGATGCTGGGTGGCGATGGCCAGACCCTCCTCCAAGGTCAGAGGGAGACGGTCGTCGGAATCGATCAGTTTGCGGGCCACGTCGGGCTCGCGGTTGGTGTAGCAGGTGCCGGTATGGGGCTCCAGAACGATGTAAAAGGGACCCTCGGGAGGCTCGAACCCGTTCTGCGGCAGGAAGCTGGCGATGTCACGCGGCGGCATGGTGGTGAAGCCGGCCATGCGGTTGATGCTGGTCCGGGCGATCAGCGACTCGGGCGAGACCAGCTCTCTGGTGGGGATGAGCAGGATCTGCTCGCCCAGCTCAGTGGACTCCAGCGCGGAAATCAGGGGTTGGGCCAAGGCTCTGAAGGCGGCGGCGCTGATGTCCGCCACATCCGGATAGCCCAGGGCCACGATCCGATCCAGTTGCCGCTGCACTTCTTGGGAAGATCTGGTCATGGCCTCCAGTCTAATTCGAATCTGCCGCGGCAAGCACCTGCACTGTCCATACCCGCCTGCCGGGGCGGGACATCGCATTGAGATTCAGCGCTGGCCGTACACGTGCTGGTAGCGGTCGTTCAGACTGGCCACATCCTCGTCGGACAGGGGCACGGGCGTACCAATCTGCTCAGCAGCCCACACCGTACGCGCCACCTCCTCCGTCATCGCCGCCGCCTTGACCGCAGCCTCAGCATCAGCGCCGACAGTGAAGGGGCCGTGATTGCGCATGAGCACTGCAGGGCAGCCCGGATGTTCCGCCAGGGTTTCGACCACCCCGCGGCCTATCTGGTCCGAACCGATCAAGGCGAAGGGACCCACCGGCACCGGACCGCCGAACTCGTCACCCATCATCGTCAGTACGCATGGAATCGACCGGCCCACTGCAGCAAAGGCCGTCGCAAAGGTCGAATGCGTATGCACCACGCCGAACACTTCGGGCATGTGCCGGTAGATGTAAGCGTGCGAAAACACATCCGAGGATGGGGCGGCGGATCCGTCCACCACGTGCCCCTCCAGATCCGTGACCACCATTGATTCCGGCGTCAACTGCTCATAGCGCACCCCGGACGGCTTGATCACCAGCAAGTCGGCTGAATGCAGACGCTGTGAGACATTCCCCGCCGTCCATACCACCAGCCCCCACTTGATCAACTGCGCATGCAGGGCAGCAACATGCTCACGGACCAGACCTACCTCGACACGCACCTCGTCAGGAAAATCAGCCAAGGACGTCATAAGAACCACCACCATTTCCAATATGGGGCCGGATCTTCCTGCGAAAAGCCGGCCCGGTTTGCTTACCTGCGCGTGCAGACCTTGCTGCGCATCCTCACAGGCTTTCCAGATCCTTGCCCTTGGTCTCCTGGGCAAAGAGGTATACGACGGCGCCGATGACCAGGCAGACGCCGAAGAAGGTGAACGCCGTGGTGACAACGCCAATGTTGATGTGCTGGGAGACATAGTCGCCGCCCACCAGGAGCCCCATGAATATAGGCCCTACGATCTTGGCCGTGGCGCCGATGCCGTATCCCAGCCCCAGCCCGGTGGAGCGGACATCGTTGGGGAACTGCTCGCCGCCGAAGGCGTTGAGAATGCCGAAAACACCGTCAGCGAAAGTCATGATGACCAGGACGGCGATGTAGAACTGCCAACCGGAATTATGGAAGAAGGCTGCGTAGAAGCATCCCGAGGCCCCGATGATGCCGAAGGAGAACATGGTCCAGCGCCGGCCGATGATGTCAGCCAGCCAGGCAGAGCCGAATCTGCCTATGCAGTCGGCCACGGAGACGCCCATGAACAGGTAGGCCACCATCTGCGTTGAAAAGCCGAAGGCATCCTTCATCAGCGTCTGACCCCAGGATTGGATGGCGAAGGAACCAAGAATGAAGCAGAAGGAGCCGACCGAAATGATGATCAGCGGCTTCAAATGCCTGGACAAGAGCAGGCGATAGCTGGCCTTCTGCTCCTGCTCGACCTTGGGCAGGGCGCCGACCTGGTCCGCGGGAAGCTCCAGAGCCCATGCCAAGGCCTTGCGGGCATCGTCGTCACGGCCCACGCTCTGGTAGAAACGGGGGGACTCGGGCACGGTAGCCAACCAGAACAGCAGAAGGACGGGGATAACGCCCAGGGCCACCAGCACGCGCCAATTGTCGCCGATCAGGCTCTGCGAGACGGATCCCAGGAGCAGTCCCATAGGAATGAAGACCGAGGCCAGGCCGGAAAGCATGCCGCGCTGTCTGGCCGGCACGAACTCCTGGACGTAGGGGACAGAGATGATGTTCAGGCCGCCTACGCCGATACCCACGCCGATGCGCAGGATGGCCAGCAGGATCCAGGCACCGTCAGGCAGGAAGACCGACAGGGCCGTAAAGACCACGAAGCAGAGAACACACCACTGGAAGGCATGCTTGCGGCCGAAGCGATCGGCCAAACGTCCCCAGAGGATGGATCCGATGACTGTGCCCAGCCCGGAGCAGGCAAGGATGATTCCAGCGGAGACCCCGGTCAGGTGCCAGGCCGAAGTCAGAAGGGAGACCACGAAACCGATCAGGAACATATCGAAGAATTCGGATATGTTGCCGGCTATGGCCAGGCCGATGACGCTTTTCTGATGTCCGGTCAGGGGACGAGCGTCTATCTGCTCGTAAGCGGTCAGCACTTCCCCGGCCTGTGTGACACGTGTATCACTCATAATGGGTTGCTTTTCTTTCTCGGATGATCATGATGACGGCGGCTCGACCACGCTATGGGTCTGGCGGAAGGGTCCAGGCCGCCTTCTCCGTCCTTGGAGAATGCTGCAGCAAACCTGGATCATGAAGGAATGGTCAACGGTTGATATCCCCGCCCAGCGGAATATCCAGTTCCTGGGCGCGGATACGGGTCAGATCGCCCATATGCGTCAGGGCGTACTCGGCGGCCCGCTGTCCCCACCTGACACCGCACTCCACATCATTGGAGAGGAAGCCATGGAGGGTGGCGGCTACGAAGGAATCCCCGGCACCGGGACGGTCCACCACCGGAACCGGGGTGGTGACGTACTTCTTGATTCCTTTGGAGGTCCTCAGGTAAGGACCATCCAGGTGATTGGTGGAAACGATGTACTCATTGCCGAAGCGCTGGTAGAGCTGTTCGCAGACCTCCTCGCCAGTCCCCTCGATTCCGAAGACGCTTTTGGCGTCCTTGATGGAGCAGAAAAGAATGCGGGCCTTGTGAGCAATGGGCTCCAGAACCCTTCTGGCCTGGTCGCCGGTCCAGAGCTTGCTGCGGAAGTTCACGTCAAGGGCGATGTCGATGCCGCGCTTCTCCGCCTGCTCGGCAGCATAGGCCACCACCTGGGCCGTGGTATCGGTCAGGGCCGCAGTGATGCCAGTCAGGAAGAGCAGGCGGGTATCCAGCATCCGGTCCCAGTCGTAATCCTCGATCCCCGTCGACCTGAAGGGGGTGTACTCGCGGTCATAGATGACGTTGGCCGGCATGGGGGGCTCGCCCGGCTCCATGAAGTAGAGGGCGATCCGGCTGGCCGGCTTGCGGACCATGGTGCTCAGATCAACGCCCACAGACCTGTACTCGCTCAGGATGTATTCGCCCAAATCCCCCTCCGGCAGTGAGGAGGTCCACAGGGTCCTGCGCTGAAGCTGAGCCAGGACTCCGGCTACGTTGGCCTCGGAACAGGCAGGATTCATCAGGACCGACCGGGCGTTCATCAGCCGCTCTCCCCTCCTGACCGTGAGCCTGATCTGCCCCTCTCCTATGGTCGAAAGGTCATATGCATGTTCTGCCATCATTCGCTCCTTGTCTACACGGTCGTTTTCCAGCATGGACCACGACGTCCGTTTCAGTCCGTATTACGACCTTTTGCATTCAAACTCGCACCGATCGGGCCGGCCCTTCCAGGGACAACCGCTGGCGCCATAGCCTCCCTGCCGATGGCAAGGGGGTGGAGGATCGGCACAACCACCCCCAGATCACAGCTGTGACGGCTGCGACCTTTACTTCAGCCTCTGGGGGCAAGCACCTCCATGCCGGCCCCGCGCAACCAGGTTTCCACTTTCTTCCTTGCATTCGTGACGATCTGATCGGCCTGATCCGAATCATCGTTCCACATCTCCAGCATGATCCGCCCCGACCAGGACTGCCGGGCCAGCTCGGCGAAAGCCGTGGGAAAATCGGCGCAGCCTTCGCCCATGGTGATCCGACGCGGCTGCCCCGGGAGCACATCCTTGACGTGGATGGCCAGCATTCTGCCGGCTCCAGCCCTGAGCTCAGCCACGGCGTCCAGCTCCTGCTCATAAAGGTTGCCGATGTCCGGGTACATGCTCAACCAGGAGGACCCGACCTGGTCGCAGATGGACAGTCCCCTGGTGATGGAGGTGATGTCATTGCCGTCCACATTCTCTATGCCCAGCATGACGCCGGCCTGGGCCGCATACTCAGCTGCCTTGGCCAGAACCTCCACATACCTGGCGCGCTGGCCAGGATCAGGGTTCTCGTAGTAGGCGTAATAACCGGCTACCTGGATCAGGGGAATGCCCGCCTCATGAGCCAGATCGATTGCCTTGAGGAAGATCTCGTAGGCCTGACGGCGGATGGCCGGATCGGCCGAGCCGGGGCCCACCTTGCGGTGGCAGCTCAGGCAGATCCCTCCGACCTGGACGCCCTGGCGGTCAGCGGCCTGACGGAAGGCGGAAGCCTGGGCAGCCGTCCAGTCCAAGCGGGCCATCCGCTTGTCGCTTTCGTCAATGGACAGATCCATGAAGGTGAACCCATCGGCCGCCACCTGGGACATGAACGCATCCCAATCATCCGGCTCGGCGGGGGACTTCAGGGCCTTCTCATAGATGCCCAGGGTGATGCTGCCGCTCATTGCGGCCACACCCTGCCGATGGTCTCCCGCAGCTCGGTCGCAGCGGCCAGTGGGTCGTCAGCCTTGACAATGCCTCGACCCGAGATCACCACTCCGACGGGAACTCCTTGGAAGAAGGGCAGATCCTTGGCCGTGACCCCGCCGGTCACAGTGACCTTGAAGCCCATCTGATGCAACTGGCGGATGCGGTCCTTGTCGTCCTCCCCCCAAGTCAGCTTTCCGGCCGCTTCAGCGTCGCGGGAACGGTGGACGATGACCTGGGTGGCTCCAAGTCGCCGCCATTCGCGCGCCTGCTCGGGATCGTAGGTCTCGCCAAGCTCAATCTGGACCTCGCCGCCGAACTCCTGGGCCACCTTGACTACCTGATCGACCGTGGTCATGCTGGCGCCGGCGACCACCGAAACCCAGCTGGCACCCGCTTCGAAGCAGGCGCGGGAGATGACCGCTCCGGCCTCGGCGATCCTGACATCCGCCAGGATGGTCTTAGTGGGGTAGAGGGCACGAATCTCGCGCACGGCCCTCAGCCCTTCGGCGATGATCAGGACGGTTCCGCACTCGATGACGTCGACCTGGCTGATGGCCGCGTTCAGGGGCCTCAGGGCCGAAGGCATGTCAAAGGTGTCCAGCGCGATCTGCAGCTGGGGACGCTCCAGGGTCTTGTCTGCTGCCATTGCGCTCAGGCCTCCTTACGGAAGGAGAAGAAGTTGTGGGCGTTGCGGATGAGCAGCTTGTCCACGTAGTCGGGATCGAAGCCTTCGGCGATCATGCGGGGACCGTCCACCGCCGGGTTGTAGTCCACACCGCTCACAGAGCCGTAGACCTTCTGGTAGGAGCGCTTGCCGGAGTCCGTGCCCAGGAGGATCCGGTCCTCATAGCCGTCTTTCTTGAAAGCCCTGAGCTCCATCATTCTGTTGGAATCGGGCTGATACTTGATCCTGTTGGTACCGTCGATCTCCAGATAGACGCCCAGATCCAGGATCTCCTCCAGGTAGTAGACATCAGCATTGCGCTGAATGTGGCCGATGGCGATCTGGTCCGCGGGGACCCCCAGTCCGATCAGGGTCTGGGCCTGTTCCAGACCACAGGTTCCATAGGTGGTGTGCGTGTTGATGGGCGCGCCTGTCTCGATGGCCGCCTTGGCAGCAGCCTCCATGCACTTGTGCTCGAAGGGCGTGATCTCTCCGTAAGCAGTGCCGATCTTGATGACGCCTGCCTTATAGGGGCTGCGATCCACCAAGGGACCGGTGTAGTCGTTGCGGTCGATGCCCTCGCGGATATCGGCGATAACCAAATCGGCGATCTGATCCACGCTGTAGCGGTTGATCCAGTGTGACTGGGTCTCCAGGTAGACATGCTCACGATGGAAGCCGGTGGCTCCGATGATCTGCAGATTCTCCACCGAGCGGGCCACCTCGGCCAGCTTCTCGATGTCACGGCCGCAGTTGATGGGGCACATATCCACCACGGTGCCGCCCTGCTTGCTCCACTTCAGCGAGGCCTTGGCGAAATAGCCGGCCTCGGTCTCTGCCTTCTCGACCGAATCCAGTTGATGGTCCTTGTCCAGGTAGACCTCACCGGCTCCCACCCGGATCAGATGGTCGTGGCTGTTGACTACGCCAAGAGTGCTCGGGTCGACATCTCCCAGAATGGTTCGTGCGAATGCCATGTGAACTCCTTTGTTGTTTGTACTTTGCGACTTCGCGGCACCGGTCTTCAGGCTTTTCTTCCGGTGCCTTTGACAGGAGACAGACTATGTGAGCAGTAAATAAACAACAAGGATATTGATGAACATATGTACTTGAACCATGGGTTAAAACCCAGATAGATTGCATTTTCACCCATGAAAACAAGTATTTTTTGACACTTAAAGGCAAATAAGCAGTTTTTACTGAGTCTGATAAAATGTACATATGTTCAGCGATTTACAGATGATGACCACTTCGGATGCCCGCAAGCGGGTTCAGCTGCTTCTTCGCATAGCCCGCATGTACTACCAGGATCACATGCTGCAGTCCCAGATCGCCGAAGCGACAGGCTATTCCCGCCCCTCCGTCTCCCGAATGCTGAAAGAGGCCCAGGAGCGAGGGCTGGTAAGGATCTCCATCGAGAATCCATTGGAACGGCTTGAAGACCTGGAGTCCAGGCTGATCCGACAATTCAATCTCCGTTGCGCCCGGGTCTCGGAGCCACCGCAGGGATGCACCGGGTATGATGTCGTGCCCCGGAGCGCGGCGTCTCTCCTGGTTGAGCAGACCAGGCCCGACTCTTTGATAACCGTCTCCAATGGCAACGCGGTCGCCTACACGGTTCGCGAAGTTCCTCTGCAAAACTGGACAAAGTCCAAGGTCGTGCAGATGATCGGCTCCCTGTCGCCGACCAATCCCATGACGGATTCACCGGAGATATGCCGCATGCTGGCCCAACGATTGGGCGGCAGCTATTCCACGCTGCCAGTGCCCATGATCCTGTCTTCAACCCCTGTGGCTGAAGCCATGCGCAAAGAACGCCAGATAGCCGACACCCTGACCCTGGGCGGACATGCCGACGTTGCGGTGGTGGGAGTGGGATCGGTCAAAGCGGGAAGATCGGGGCACATTTTCAAGGACTACGAAAATGCGGCCTTCATCAAGGAGGTGACCGAGCTCAAGGCTGTGGGACACATCTGCGGGCACCACATCGATGCCCAGGGCCGCCACATCCGAACCAGCCTGTGCGAACGCACTATATCGATTGAATTCGAACGCCTGAAGCGGATCCCCCTGGTCATAGGCGTGGCCTGGGGGCCGCAAAAAGTCGCCAGCATCCTCGCCTGTCTGCGAGCCGGGCTTATCTCAGCACTGGCCACCGACCGCGATACGGCCCAGGGAATACTTGAGCTGGATCGACGGCAGAGGGGATCAGGCGGACCAGCCTCACAGGTTTCGAGCCGAGCAAAGGCCAAGCAGGGCTGACCCTACATGAAAGCCATCAGACAGACGAGGCCTGGCAGAGCCGGTCATCCCATGCTCAGGAGATGCACAGGACACTTTGGGCATGCCACGCAATCAGCCCAGATGCGCAATCAGATCCTGTCGGCGAAATGCTTGCGGGCGATCAGCTCGGCGATCTGCACGGCGTTGAGGGCGGCTCCCTTGCGCAGGTTGTCATTGGCCACGAACATGGACAATCCCCTCTTGCCCTCCACAGCCTGGTCCTGGCGGATGCGGCCCACGAAACTGGGGTCCTTGCCGGCGGCGTCCAGAGGAGTGGGTATATCCGCAAGACTTACTCCAGGAGCCTTGGACAGCAGGTCGCGGGCCTGATCTGGGGTGACGTCGTGCTCGAACTCGGCGTTGATGCTCATGCCATGGGCTGTGAAGACCCCTACCCGCACGCAGGTGCAGGAGGCGGCCAGATCAGGCAGGTGCAGGATCTTGCGGCTCTCATTGCGCAGCTTCTGCTCCTCGTCGGTCTCCCCGCTGCCGTCATCGACCAAGTCGCCTATAAAAGGAACGGCGTTGAAGGCGATGGTGCGCACCACCTTGGTCGGCGGTGGGAACTCGATGGCCGATCCGTCGAAGACCAGTCGGTCGGCACCCTGCTCCACGGCGGTTTTGGCCTCGTCGCGCAGCTGGAGGACGCCGGCACGACCAGCCCCCGACACGGCCTGGTAGGAGGAGACGATCAGACGGCGCAGACCGTACGCCTTGGCCAAGGGGCTCAGCACCGGCATGCAGGCCATGGTGGTGCAATTGGGATTGGCCACGATCCGCCGTGGGATAAGATCCAGGTCCTCGGGGTTGACCTCGGACACCACCAGGGGGACCTCGGGATCCATCCGCCAATGGGAGGAGTTGTCGACCACGTAGGCTCCGGCCTCGGCGAAACGCGGGGCCCAGGTTCCTGAGGTCGAACCGCCGGCGGAGAAGATGGCCAAATCGATCCCGCTCAGGTCGGCCTGCTCAACATCCTCGACCGTGATGGTCCTGTCACGCCAGCGCAGCTGCTCTCCGGCAGACCGCGACGAAGCCATGAATCGCAGGTCGGCCACAGGGAAGTCCCGTTCGTCCAGCATCCGGCGCATGACCATGCCTACCTGGCCGGTGGCGCCCAGAACGGCTACATTGATGCCACGGCGTCCGTTGCTCGCCAAATCAGCCTTATCCGTCATTGCTCTCTCCTCTCTGCTCAGCGACCCGTGCCGCCGTAAACGACCGCCTCGACCTGATCAGCATCCAAGTGGAAGGCCGTATGGATGGCCCGTACCGCCTCGTCCAGGTCATGGATGGGCACCAGAGCGGAGATGCGGATCTCGGAGGTCGATATCATGAGCACGTTGATATGTCGGTCACTTAAGGCCCGGAAGAAGGTGGCAGTGATGCCCGAATGGGTTTTCATCCCTACGCCTACCAGGGTCACCTTGCCCACCTCGGGATTGATGTCCACTGATCGGAACCCCAATTGCTCGCGGGAGTCATCCAGCATGGGGACCACCTGATCAGCCTGAGCGGACGGGAGCGTGAAAGAGATGTCCACGGTGCCGGTAGCCGCCCCAGCCTGGACGATCATATCGATGTTGATGCCGCCCTCGGCAAGGATAGTGAAAAGCTGTGCGGCCACGCCAGGTCGGTCGGGCACGGCCCGCAGGCTGACCTGAGTTTCACTGCGGTCGTGGGCAACCCCTGAGATGATGGGTGACTCAGGGCCGTTCAGGTCCGGGAACAGGTCGCCCATGGATTCGCCGTTGGTCATGTCCTTCCTTCCGTCATATCCCGTCACCTGTCAGCGCGTGCGGCGGGGCGATCCGGCAGCTGGCCGGTCTCCAAATTGGGAATCTTGTCAGCATCGACATCGTCGGGCATGATCAGCGTGCCTGGGCGATGGGAAAAGGAACTGCGCACATGGATGGGCATGCGGAAGCGCTGGGCATACTCCACGCAGCGCAGGGCCAGCACCTTGGATCCGCCGGCCGCCATCTCCAGCATCTCCTCATATGAAATGCGGGCGATTCTACGGGCGGTGGGAACAATGCGAGGGTCGGCGGTGAAAACCCCGTCCACATCGGTATAGATCTCGCAGACATCCGCCTTGAGTGCCACGGCCAGGGCCACAGCCGAGGTATCCGAGCCGCCACGACCCAGGGTGGTGGCATCGCCGTCGGGGTTGACCCCCTGGAAGCCTGCCACAATCCCCACCTCGCCTCGGTCCAGGGCCTTCATGACTCGCTGGGGTCGGACATGGCGGATGTGGGCTGCGCCGTAGCGTGCATCAGTCATGAATCCCGCCTGCGAACCGGTGAAAGAATGGGCGCGCTCGCCTTGTGCATGGATGCTCATGGCCAGCAGGCTCATGGAGATGCGCTCCCCGGCCGTCATGAGCATGTCCATCTCTCGGGCAGGAGGATTGGAATCCACATCCATGGCCTGGTCAATCAGATCGTCAGTGGTGTCCCCCATAGCGGAAACCACCACAGCAATGTCATTGCCGGCGCGCTTGGTGTCAATAATGCGCTTGGCCACACGCTTGATGGAGTCCGAGTCCGCCACCGAGGACCCGCCATACTTCTGAACGATAAGTGCCACTGCTGTTCCATCCCGCGACGGTTAAGCCACTAGACCATCATCTGCAACATGTTGATTACATGGATTATACGAACGACACCGTTCTATCAGACCCCCTCCACCAATATGCGAAACATTGACGGCAGCCAGGGAGGCTGCGAATCAGTGACCGCAGGCCTTACAGATCGCGACGGCCGGATATTGCCCGGCCAAGGGTGATCTCGTCGGCATATTCCAGATCGCTGCCGACGGGCAGGCCGCTGGCCAGCCTGGTGACCCGCAGATCCAGAGGACCCAGCAGCCGTCCCAGGTAGGTGGTGGTGGCTTCGCCTTCAATGTTGGGATCCAGGGCCAGCATGACCTCCTTGACCTGATCCGTGCCCAACCGCTTCAAAAGCTCGGGAATGCGCAGATCGCCGGGCCCGACGTTGGACATAGGGTCGATGGCCCCGCCCAAGACATGATAAAGGCCCCGATATTCTCCGGTCCGCTCAATGCTCATGACATCCTTGGGTTCCTCGACGACGCAGATGATGCTGCGGTCACGACGCGGATCCTGGCAGATAGGGCATGGGCTGGTCTCGCAGACATTGCCACAGATCTCGCAAAACCGAACCTTCTCCTTGGCGGCGACGATAGCATCGACCAAATCCTGAGCGCTACGCCGATCGGCTCCCAGAATGTAGAAGGCGATGCGCTGCGCACCCTTGGGACCGATGCCCGGCAGTTGCGCAAAAGCATCGATCAGCTCTTGAATGGCTCCATCATAGGTAGCAGCCATCATTCACCTCCCTGTCGCTGCGCCTGTTCCTGCCGGCGCTTTTGGACGTTGATCGGATTCTGGGGATCGTCAGCAGCAAAGTCCTCCACCTTGGTCACGTCGAACAATTTGGTCAGTTCATCCTGGCTCATGGCATTGTCCGCCCCGAGTCTGGCATCGTCCATGGAATAGACATCGTCCTCGGGATCCACTGACGGCCTTAAGGCCTGGGAGGAAACCGCAGCAGACGAGACCCCATCCTGATCGGAACCACCGGAGGCCGGACTAGCGAAGCCTGCTGGCATCGCCCTGCCCTCAGCTCCAGAAGCCTTTGCCATTGCCTGGGGGCCATCCGAGCCACCGGCGGTACCCGAACCATGACCGTCACCCCGTCTGTCCGACGAGGTTGGGGTGCCAGTTGCCGCAGCCACATCTCCGGGAGCCGACCCGGTCTGCAATGTCGAATTCGAGGTTGCAACCGAGGCGCTTCCCTGACCCGACGAATCAACCGACTTCGAAACTTCAAGCCCCTGATCCGAAGCTTCATGGCCTTGACTGTTGGAAGACTCCGCAAAGGCTGCGGTGCTGGTCCCGGAATCGGGCACGGCCCAAGGATCCGTGTCATCGCTCATGTCCGGCAGGGCCACCTTTTTGGACTCATGGTCTTTCTGGCCAGTGGATCCATCGCCGCCCTGATCAGGCTGCCAGGTCTTTTGCGGCGCATGAGTCGCTGGCATGGGGTGAGCCCAGGGATCATCGTCCGGCAACACCGTTGAAGCGGTCGAGCCGAAACCCGCCGCTGGAAGCGGTTTCGAAGACGACTGGACAGGGCCACCGACCGGGTGGTGAGCGTCGTCGGAGCTCCCGTCGCCTGAAGCTTCTCCAGGAGTGGACTTCCCGTCCGATGCCGATGCTCCGGCCCCACCATCATGACCGGCCGAGGCCGTCATCCCTCTAGGAGCATGCCCCTGCTCTGTGGCCGCATGAGGCATGACCGCCGCTCCAAGGTTCATGGTGGCTAAACCGGCTCGCGCTAGAGCCACCTCCTTCTTGACCTCTGCCCGGCGCTGGGGAGACATCCTGTTGACGGACTCCACAGTCTCGCCGTTGGCAGCCGTCCCCGATGGAGCGATCATGGTGGACTGTCCGAACTCCTGGCGAGCGCGGACCATGACGATACGCGGCACCTTGGTCTCCCCGTCAACCGACTGCGCAGCCACAGCCATGGCGAAGGCATGCTGGCTGAGTGGACGGTCAAAGGTCATAGACAGTCGCTGGCGGCCCGATGGGTCTGCTTTCATGGCCACGGTAGGCACACGATCCCGCACCACATACTGGCGTACTTCATCCGGCAGGGCAGCCACCAGTGCGTCCCAGCGCTTGTCCAGCTCTGTGCCGGTCGGGATCTCTGTTCCCGGTCCGCGCGAAGTATCATGCTGCGCCACCGGCTGTCGAGCCGGCGAGGAGGGGACTTCCTTGCGCTCGGGTTGGGCAGAGCCGGAATGATCAGGCCGCCCTTTGCCTTCTTGCCTTCCCTCAGCTGGAGAATCGGAATGGGAACCTGCTATGTTCTGAGACCCGGCAAAAGTAGCGGATGTCGCAGCAGACGACGAACCCGCCCCGCCAGGCTGTTCGGGGCGATCAGCACCGTCAGCACGACCAGATTGGGGTGCTCTGGACGGCCGACCGTTCTGCTGAGACCTGTCAGCGCCAATGAACCCGCTGCGGGCGGGCGCCGGGGCCGCACCACCGGTGGAAGCTCCCCCTGCAACCGTTGCTTGCTCCATAGGTTCGCAGCCAATTGCCAGCAGCCTGGCGGCCAGCAGCTCCAAGCGCATCCTGGGCGAGGTGGCCCCGTTCATTCCCGCCAGCGCATCATTGATGATGTCGGCCATTCTGGTCAGGACCTGCAGATCCAAAGCATCCGCCTGCCGACGCAGATCGGCCACCTGGTCGTCGTCGCCATCTTCGCTCAGCACGCTTTCAGCCCGGTCCCCCGCCAGTTTGAGAACCAGCAGGTCGCGGACATGGGCCAGCAGATCCTCAACGAAGCGCTGGGGCTCGAACCCGCCGACGACAACCTTTTGAATGACCCCGTAGAGGCCAGCACCATCGTGGTCGATCAGCGTATCCACAGCTTCGCCGATCAGTGCGGCAGGAGTGAAGCCCAGCAGAGCTACAGCCGCATCATAGGTTATGGTGTGCTCGTCAGCGCCTACCATGAGCTGGTCCAACACAGAAAGGGTGTCACGCACCGATCCGCCTCCAGCCCGCATGGCCAGCGTGAGGACACCGGGTTCGGCCTTGATGCCCTCCTTTTCGCAGATGCTCTCGAGATAAGGCCCCATGACTTCCTGGGGCACGAGACGGAAGGGGTAATGGTGGGTGCGGGAGCGGATAGTGCCGATCACCTTCTCCGGCTCTGTGGTGGCGAAGATGAACATGACGTGTTCCGGCGGTTCTTCGACGATCTTTAGCAGGGCATTGAATCCTTGCTGGGTGACCATATGAGCTTCGTCCAAAATGAAGATCTTGTAGCGGTCACGCACAGGGGCAAAGCCTGCCCGCTCCCTGAGCTCCCTCGCATCGTCGACGCCATTATGGCTGGCAGCGTCAATCTCCACCACGTCGATGGAACCGGGGCCTCCGGTGGCCAGATCCCTGCAGCTGTCACATTCGCCGCAGGGATGGCTGGTCGGTCCCTTGGCGCAGTTGACACAGCGGGCGAAAATCCGGGCACTACTGGTCTTTCCACATCCCCTGGGACCGGAGAACAGGTAGGCATGGGTCAGCCGGTTCTCATCCAGAGCTCGGGTAAGGGGCACCGTGACCTGCTTCTGACCGATGATGCCGTCAAAAGTGTCAGGCCGATACCGCCGATAGAGTGCTAGTGCCATGGTTCAAGGCTATCCATTTCTTTAGACACGTTCGCTTTCCTTCCGAAGGCTTCCGACCACGCTTCCTGTTCTCATTCACAGGGCTCAGGCCCTGCCCGGGCCGACTGGACCAGACGCGGCATCATCGAGACTCCGGTATCTACCCCCACCGAGACTTTCACGTCGCGTCCATCCACCTGGCAGTCTGTCAGAACCCCGCGGTTGAGACGGGCGACCCGGGAGGCCAGAGTACAGGGTTGCGCCTGCCCTTCGTCCAGGGCAGAAGCTGCAGCCAGAGCCGAGACATCGGCACCGGTGCGTGCATGTGCTCGACAGATCATGAGATTGCCCAGCAGGGCCGCCAGAACCAGACCCAGGCCAACCAGAGCCATCAGCATGATGCCCAGAACCGTGCCGGAGCCAGGATCCGAACCCCCTAGCCATGAACCGGTACGCTCCACGCGCGTCCTCCTGACATGTCCGAGCATGACTCATTCCTCCAATATGGCCATGGCATCGCCATGGACCTGTGCAGGCAGCACGCCCATCGGGCCGGAAACCACTGGGCATGACACCCTGACTGCCGTCTGCCCGGCCGATGGGCTCAACTTCACTTGAGTATGCGGACCGGCCATCCGGTGCACCAGCCCTTGGGGATCGCCCTTGCCCCGGGTGACGATCAGGTCTCTGGCAGCCGCGTTAGCCGCATCCTGACAAACCATGCCGGTTCTGATCGTCTGAGTCAGCGTCAGCAGTAAGAGAGCCAGAACCATGACAGCGGGAAGCACGATGGCGAACTCGGCCGTTACCGTGCCGTTATCGGATCGCCACCGTCGTCTCCACTCGGACCGTCTTTCAGCCAACGGCACTGAGCGCCTTCTTCACCAAACCCATCAACAGAGTGCGCGTGGAAGAGGATTTGACAATGGCCAGCAATACACCGGCCAGCGTGGCAGCTGCCACCATGATCACGGCGTATTCGGCAGTGATGGCACCCGATTCAGGTCTGGCCAGCACCACACCCATACGCGCACGCAGGGCACTCGCTGCAGAGTCCATAGCTTGGCTGATGCGAACATACAAAGCCGTTATGAACCGGTTGGAGCGCTGCCTCATTCTTTGCAGCCACCAGGACCCGGCACCTGCAGCAGGCCATGTCTCAGTTGGCACCAATTGCCCTCCTGCCTGTCTGGTCTGCAGATGGAAGACCGTCGCAAGCTCCTGTGAATATGTCATCGTTCTCGCCTTTGCCTTTCCTTGCCTTCCCCGCCCCGACGAATGGCCGTTCCTCAGGGGAATCGGCATCCGGTACCTTTCACTGTGCCCGTTCCGGTCGGCCTCGGTCGCCTTATCGGATGCATGTGGACGAATGAACCTGCATCGGCAGCCTGTGGACAACTCTGTCAGCATGGACTCCATGCCCTCAGGAAATCCGGCCTACGAAGGCCGCAATGCAGGGGATGACTCCGATCAGCACGAAGGCCGGCAGAATGCACAGTCCGGTCGGTACCAGCAGCCTGACGGTTATCGCCGCTGTGGCCCGGGCCAGCACGCTGCGGGCATGGTAATCCAGCTGGCGCAGGGTCGTCTCGATACGCGTCAGAGGTGATGATCCCAAACGCCAGGACGGCTCCAGACAGTCAGCCAGGACCTGCATGGACTGCCCATAATCAGGATCCCCGATCGCTCCCGACCAAGACAGATCCCATCCGTTGCCACGTCCGAGCAGGTGAGCCACGCGAACCATTCGAAGCCCATAAGGGCCTGGCAGCAGCCCACCAACCACACCTAGGGCCCTAGGCAGGGAGGCACCCTGACGAACAGCGACTCCCAACAAGGCCAATACCAGGCTCAAGGACGGCGTAGAGACCTGCTCATCGGCTAATCGCTCACTCTGGCCGTCGGATTCCATCAGCAGCAAGGCCACTATGCTCGACAGAGCGGCAATCAGTGGTTTCAGATCCATAGATCCTCCCTGCCCAGATCGTTCATCAGCAGATGTATCCAAACCAGACCAAGAACATAGAAGGCCGCCCCAAGGATCAGACATATAGTTCCCAGGCCTGGGCGACATAGGAAGGTCAACGGTCGCGCACCCATGAACTCTCCCATGATGATGGTCAACACCGGCAAGGTTGACAAGAGACGGATCGTGGCCCTGGGCACAGCAAAGGCTTTTTCCCGGGCTTCATCCAGCGACGCCCTCCGCCTTTGCATAGCTGCCACTGTCCGCAGCCCATCAGAAGCCCGGCAGCCCAGGATGGCGCTGAGCCCATAACAGGCCGTCAGAGCCTGGGCCATAATGGTCAGAGTCGGCCCCCGTTCCTGAGGCAGGCACCGGTTCTCCAACATGACCATGACACGTTCCCGTGTGACCTCCTGGGTGGCGAACCGCCGCCCGGATGCCTCCTCGAAAGCCTCTACCAGACCGCCTCCATTGTCGACATAGGCCAGCAGGGAAGTGACCAGCACCGCCAAGCCAGGCCGATCCGACTGTGCAGAGGGCCTGATTGACATGGCCTTCAGCCGTGCGGCCACGCTGCCGCTCGGCGGAAGCAAGGCCAGAAAAGCAATGGCCGTCAACATTGCAGCCAGCCAGGCTGCAGTCTCATCATTCATAATTCACCTCAACTACGGAACGCTCGCCGGGGCGCTGGTCACAATGCCCCACCGCCTGGCGAACGTTGACCAAGCCGTTCCATATGTAGCGGCCCCTCGGCCCGTCCACGTACAGACGGCCTCCCCAAGAAGCCGGCCATCAGCTGCAGCTGTCAGTCGACCAATCTGAGCGATATGCCTATGGCCGCCGGAACGTTCCAGATGGATAACAGCATCGAACGCCCCCTGCGCCAGAGCAGCCAGGGCCCTCGGCTGCAACCCCGCCAGCAGCCCCAGAGTCGCCAGCCTGGAAGGAACGCGTTCCACATTGTCGGCATGCAGCGTTGCCATGCCACCCCGATGACCGGAATTGAAAGCCCGCAGCAGATCAGCTATTTCCTCACCCCGACACTCGCCCAGGATGATCCGATCGGGACGCATGCGCAGTGTGGCCTTGACCAGATCAACCAGCCCTACACCCCCTGCCCCTTCGACGTTGGATTCTCTGACAGCCAAGGAAACCATATTCTCATGGCCGGCGATACGACCCAGTTCACGCACCTCCTCCACGACGACCAGCCGTTGCTCCCGTGGACACATGCCCAGCAGGGCCCGTAGGAGCGTGGTCTTGCCGGCACCCGTGCCTCCGGTTACCAGAATGCTGGCCCGATTGACCACCAGCGCCCGAAGGATGAAGAGCCAGCTGGCGGGACACAGCCCGGCAGCCGCCAGCTCCTCCAGACCTGGCGGGTGTCTGTTGGGCAGTCTGATGGAAATGGCGGCACCCTCGGGAACAAGCGGGGCCAGCACGGCGTGGACTCTGATCCCCTCCCTGCTGGAAGCATCAGCCATGGGCCGGGCATCGTCCAGGCGACTTCCCAGCTGAGCGCATAACTGCACGGCAAAGTCCCTCACAGCTCGAGGACCCGCGAATCCAGGCCGAAGCAGAACCTCCTCCATGCCCGCGCCTCGGTCGATCCAGACATGGCCCTGCCCGGTCACTGCGATGTCAGTCACCGCAGGGTCGTTCGTCAGCCCGTCCAAGTACCCGAAAGTGGGCGGCTGACCGGAATCGTCGTCGGGGAATGGATCTTCATTGCTTTCCCCACTTCCTATGATCATTTGACAGCCCCGGACCGAACCGATTCGCGAGAAGAGATCCGTTCTACTTTTCTTTCCCCGACGACGATCATCCCTGCGATCCGCTCAACCAAAGGATAAAGGGCCCGCGCGTACGTACGCGGCACCCGTTCCAGGCCACGCCCATCCAGAACGGATGCCGACAGCTTTGGTTGCGGCTTAAGAACCACGTCCACCGATCGACCCAGAAAATCCTCCGCCTGCTCCGGGTCGACGCCATGACTGACCCGGTGCTGTGTGGGCATCATTCCAATCAGAGCCATAGGGGACCTACATGAAATCAATGGACTGTCTTGGACTCGATCACCAGCATTGCTCCGGCCGTTCAGAGCATGGAGAAGCGCCTTCGCCCGTGCAAGGCCCAGCACGGTCATATCCACCATCAACAGCGAAGGCAGCCCTTTCAGCGAGCGCAGATTACCCAGACCCCGGCCCCGACCGGCATCGATCAGCAAGAGATCAGCAAATCCAGCCATTGCGCTGACTGCTGCATCCAAGTCCCACCAGCCCTGTGGCGGGGCACTCCAAGGATCGTTGCTGAGCAGCGGGATGCCATCCCAGGTCGGCAGTTCTTCACGGAGTGCCTGAGGATCCACCCGGCCTAAGGGCGCGTGGATTCGCCCAAGCCGCATGCCAGGCGCCCCCTCGACGCCGACCAGGACATCCATCCCTCCGCCGTCCAGGTCCAGATCCACCAGAGCGCACGACAAGGCCATGTCCCGAAGCTGTTTGCCCATCAGAGCCGTCATGGTTGTCAGCCCAATTCCTCCCGAGGCCGAGAGAAAGACCAGACCAGCCACGACGGACTCATGTTCAGCATCTTTACCCACGCTCCGCCGATCGGACAGGATGGGTTGCTTGAATCGAACAGCATCCTCGTCTTGCAGGCGACCTGATCCTGAGGATCTCGGAAAATCAAACTGTCGGGCCGCGCCCGCCACTCTTCCTGGTCGGTGTTCCGGAGACAACCCGACTGAATTAAAGAAGCGCGGAGTCCATTCGGGCGCTCGCCCTTTCATGCCACCTTGTATCATCGTCGGCGGTCTGCATATGCTCATTCCAGTCATGGCTACCAGTACACCCGCCCCCTGGCATCAGCACCAGTCCCCAGAGCTTATGTGGTCGAATGACTCCATGTTTCCACATCGCTTCGCCCTCACTGTGCATAAATCCATCGAGATTACGACACGCCTGAAACTGCAGCATTTTTGAGCCCACACCTATGAAAGGCCACAGATGATCACAGGGAAGCAACAGATTCCTCCAAACTTGGCGTATTCAGCCCGCCGTAATGCACGCAATCGCACAAAAGACCAAGCCGATTACTTGCTTCGCCCCAACTGCCAGTCATGCTTGCCAACGGCCTGAAAACTGGCATAATGGCATATACAAGGACGGTTCGAGAACGAGGAAGCCCACAAAGTGTATGGCCACTAGGACCGATACGTTGAACGGGTGTATAAGACTTGACCGTTGCAACGATGATGTTGTGCAGAGATTCCATCCGGATCGACCTTGTGGGAACGGCCTCCTGCGGGGGGCCGTTCCTATTTATCCACAAGCGTTATCGACGATTGCAGAGGACGGCACCTGCGAATAGAGTGCTATGGTATGGTTCAGAAATTTGACGCACCCTCCAAGGCCTTGCTACGCAGCCAGATCGCGGAGCATATTGCCGAGACCGACGGCCAGGCACGGCATGTATCCAGGCACTCGGATCACCCGGTCTCGCCCTTGCCTGAGGATCGCTATTTCGACCGGGAGCTGAGCTGGCTCAAGTTCAACAAACGCGTGCTTGAGCTGGCCGAAGACGAGAGCGTGCCCCTGCTGGAACGCGCCAACTTCGCTGCCATCTTCGCCAGCAATCTCGATGAGTTCTTCATGGTCCGCGTGGCGGGTCTGAAGCGTCGCGTGGACACCGGCATCGCTGTGACGGCCGCCAGCGGAATGAGCCCCCGTCAACAACTGAGGGCCATCTCCGAGCAGGCGCACAAACTCCAGGACGAGCATGCCCACTATGTCATCAACCACATCCTGCCGGATCTGGCCGCCGAAAGCATCATCCTGCTGAGCTGGACACAGCTGAGCAGCCAGGAGCAGGAACGGCTCACCAACTTCTTCCGCAACCAGGTCTTTCCAGTCCTGACTCCACTGGCCGTCGACCCGGCCCACCCCTTCCCCTATATCTCAGGCAACTCCCTGAACCTGGCGGTCTTGGTGGAGAACCCCACCTCAGGCAAGACCCACTTCGCCCGCGTCAAGATTCCCGACAATCTCTCCCGTCTGGTTCCTGTGGACGATCTGACCGACGAGGAGGGCCGGGAGGAGCGCTACGGGTTCATCACCATGGAGAACCTGATCATCGCCCACCTGGAATACCTCTTCCCAGGCATGATCATCAAGGAAGCCCGCTCCTTCCGCGTCACCCGCAACGAAGACATTGACGTAGAAGAGGACGACGCCGAAAATCTGCTCAACGCCATGGAGAAGGAGCTGCTGCAGCGTCGGTTCGGACCGCCCATCCGCCTGGAGATTTCCGACTCCGCCTCTCCCTTCCTCTCCCAGCTGCTGGCCAGCAAGCTCCGGGTCAACCAGGAGGAGGTCTATCGGCTGCCTGCCCCCTTGGACTGCACGGTCCTGTTCGAGCTGCAGTCCATCGACCGGGCCGACCTCAAATTCCGTCCCTTCATTCCCACCACCAACCGGCAGATAGCCGAGGTGGAATCCAGCCAGGCCCAGGACATCTTCGCCGCCATCCGTGAGCATGACATCCTCCTTCACCACCCCTATGACTCCTTCTCCACCTCGGTCCAGGCCTTCCTGGAGCAGGCGGCGGCCGATCCGCGAGTGCTGGCCATCAAGCAGACCCTCTACCGGACCTCGGGCAACTCGCCCATCATCAATGCCCTGGTGGATGCCGCACACGCCGGCAAGCAGGTTCTGGCCCTGGTCGAGATCAAGGCCCGGTTCGACGAGGAGGCCAACATCGCCTGGGCTCGTCAGCTGGAACGAGCCGGCGTCCATGTGGTCTATGGAATCGTGGGGCTCAAGACCCACTGCAAACTTTCCCTGGTGGTCCGTCAGGAGCAGGACGGCCTGCGTCGTTACTGCCACGTAGGCACCGGCAACTACAATCCCAAGACCGCCCGCCAGTACACCGACCTGGGTCTGCTCACCTGTGACCCGGTGGTGGGACAGGACCTGACACGGCTTTTCAACCAGCTGTCAGGTTATGCGCCCAAGTCATCCTTCCACCGCCTATTGGTAGCCCCGCGCACGGTTCGCTCCGGGCTGCTGCAGCGGATCGCCCGCGAGGAAGAGACTGCCCTGAACGGCAAGCCTGCATGGATACGAATCAAGGTCAACTCCCTAGTGGACGAAAAGATCATCGACGCCCTCTACCGGGCCAGCCAGGCGGGGGTTCGCATCGACATCGTAGAGCGCGGCATCTGCTCCCTGAAGCCAGGCGTGCCCGGGCTGAGCGAGAATATCCGAGTCCACTCCATCCTGGGACGCTTCCTGGAGCACAGCCGCATCTTCGCCTTCGCCAACTCCCAAGGCCCTCAGATTGGCGAGGGTCCCCTGGCCGGTCCAGAAGTCTGGATAGGCTCTGCCGACCTGATGCACCGCAACCTGGACCGCCGTGTGGAGGCGCTGGTCCGGATCACTGCCCCCGAGCAGGTGCAGGGACTGATCGACTATGTGGATCTGCAGATGGCTGACACCACCAGTTCCTGGCACATGCAGCCCGACGGCACCTACGTGCGCCACAGCCGGGATGACCAGGGCCGGCCTCTGGTGGACTCGCAGGAGTACCTGATCGACCGTCACGCCCGAACCCCCAGGGCCAGGCGATGATGATGCGCCTCCAGGCCGGCAGGTCCGCCGCCAAGGTGGATGATCGGGATGGCATCCGGCCATGAGCAGGACGGTCGAGGCAGCCGGAGCCATCCTCTACCGGTGGCGCACAAGCTTCCAGGGATGGATGAAATTCAGCGACGACGGCCGGGCAGCCCCAGGAGCCAGCCCACGCTCCGACCTCGATGAGCTGGAGCTCTGCCTGGTCCATCGTCCCAAGTACGACGATTGGAGCTGGCCCAAGGGCAAGCTGGAGAATCGTGAGACCCACATGCGGGCGGCCGTGCGCGAGGTCGGCGAGGAGACAGGCTGTCTTGTCCGGCTGGGGCCATACCTGGGAGATGCCGAATATCCGCTGAACAACGAGGGCCGACGCCGGGGCGGCAAGGGCGGCAGGCTCAAACATATCTGCTACTGGATGGCCACATCGACCGACTCGGAACACGCCGCCGGTCAGAGCGCGCTGCTGGGGCCCATCCACCGGCCTGATTCCAGGGAAGTCGACCAGATACGATGGGTCGGAGCCTCCGAAGCCCGCAAACTATTGACCCACCCCAGCGACAGAACCATATTGGACGCCTTCGTGGATCGGGTGGAGCAGGGCGGTATCCGGGCTCGTCAGTTGATCATCGTCCGCCACGGCAAGGCAGTGGCACGGAAGGAGTGGACAGGCAAGGATGCGAATCGTCCTCTGACCCCCAGAGGCGCCGGCACCTCCTACGCCCTGGCTAGGGAGCTGGCCTGCTTCGCGCCCGACCGCCTCCTGTCCTCACCCTGGATCCGTTGTGTGCAGACATTGCGCCCCTACGCCGACGAGGTAGGCCTGCCCATGGAGATGGTGGCCTGCCTGACGGAGTCCGCCTACCACCGACGCCCCGAACAGGCCCACAGCTGGTTGGACAGGCAGATGGCCGACCTGCTGACAGGCAACAGAACCACTATGATCTGCATGCATCGTCCGGTCCTGGGCGGCATCTTCGAAAAGCTTCGCGGGCTGTGCTCCAGTAGATCACTGTCCAAACGGCTGCCCGACGACTCCCCTTTCATGCCCACCGGCAACGCCGTCGTCCTCAGTCTGGCCGGCGACCCCAATCATCCGACCATCATCGACATACAGAAGGTGACTCCCATTGTCTACTGACAGCAACTCCAGAATCGGCTCATCCTCAATCCGCTCCTCCCGTACGGGATTCGTGGCGTCCGGCACCGGAGCATCCCGGCCTTCACGCCCAGGCCAGCTGGACCCGGCCATCGCCGACCAGCTCTCCGGAGGCATGGATCCGCAGCAGATCAGCGAGATGAGCCACGTGTCTGCAGCCTCCCTGCTGGACCGGGTCCACCACAGCGCCGACCCCGCCATCGTAAAACGGGTTCTGACCCTGGTGGATCGCGAAGGCGTGGATGTCGTGGCCGAGCTCTGGAGCGACAGCGACCCCGACTCCCTGCCCGGCATTCTTTGGCGGCTCTACATGCTTCGCAGCTGGATGCGTAAGGACGCTGACGGAATCAGTCGTCTGTGGCGGCTGGGCGAACCCACCGACACCGCTGCATCAGCCATCGCCGGCGTAGACCAGGCCCCGGAGGCCGACGACATCATCCGAACCGCCGACTCCATCCTCTCCGGAGCCTTCACCGGCGACTTCGCCATAGCCCTGGAACGGGCCGGAGCCTTCTGCGACGTGATCGCCCGCGGCATCAAGACCACCATCCGGGATGCCCAGAGCCGGCAGCTGGACGGCCAGGAGGCCAAGGAGGTGGACGCAGCACAGCGCACCGTCAACTCCCTCAATCAGACGGCCCGTGACTTTATGCGGGGCGCCTCGCTCTGGCGGCGGGGACGGCTGGAGTAGAGCCCGCCGCCCTTTCAAGCCGGAAGCGTAAGCGCGCCGTGAGCACAGATCAGACCCCGGCATGCCCTACAATGGGGACTGCGCCGGATCATGGCTAAGCCCCGGGCTCCGTTTGTTGCCGCTGCGAGCGGCGTTTGCGCCGACAGGCGCTTGCATGGTTCGGCGTTTTCATTTCCATTCCCAAATCGAAGGCAGCATGGCTTGCCGGTCGCTACCAGAAGCCGACCCGCTGAGCTACGCTGAGAGGTATGGAACTTCACGTACTGGAACACCCGCTGATCGAGCACAAGCTGACCGTACTGCGGGACAAAAACACCCCTTCCAACACCTTCCGCGAGCTGATCAGCGAACTGGTCATGCTTGAGGCCTATGAGGCCACCCGAAATCTGGACATCGAGGACCACCCAATCGAGACCCCGGTCGCTCCCATGGTGGGCAAGAAGCTCTGCTCCCCGCGCCCCATGGTGGTTCCCATTCTGCGCGCCGGACTGGGCATGCTTGACGGCATGACCCGTCTGCTGCCCACCGCCGAGGTCGGATTCCTTGGCCTCAAGCGTGATGAGAACACCCTGGACATCATCACCTACGCCAACCGCCTGCCGGAGGACCTCTCCGGCCGTCAGTGCTTCCTGCTGGATCCCATGCTGGCCACCGGCGGTACCCTGATCGCCGCCACCAAATACCTGGCCGAGCGCGGCGCCAAGGACGTGACCTCCATCAACATTCTGGCCGCTCCCGAGGGCCTGAACCGCCTCAAGGAGGAGATGGACCCCTCCATCAACCTCAAGGTGGTGGTCTGCGCAGTCGATCAGAAACTGAACGAGCACGCCTACATCGTGCCAGGCCTGGGCGATGCCGGCGACCGCCTTTACGGCGTCATCGACTGAGCTGGCGAACTGACAGGGGCATAAACCCCCATCTCTGACGAGGATCCGAACTTTGCGCGGTTCGGGTCCTTTTTTCAATCGCCTTCTACGGCAAGCCTCAGCTGAAGACACTCGGCAGGGCGGCCATTCCACCCATGCTCCTCCCGTCCCCTCGCACCCCCCCCCCGCCAAGCGCACAATCGCTCATCGCCACCCTGGTTCTCCCCTGGTCTGACCCTGAAAACACCCTGAGTGGGCCTTTGCCCAGTGTTGCAATAAGAACAGCGGCATTCAAGGGCGAGAAAGGAGCACACCATGGAGGGCAAGTCCCTTTCCCTAGGTAGATCGCTGGCAGGAACCGGGACCCCAGGACCGATGGGCGGGGGCGGCTCGCAAACCGCAGGTCGAACCAAGGCACGCACTCCTGGACTGGGTTCCCTGGTGCAGTCCTTTCTGCATGAGCATCGGTCCTCCTACACGGTCATGGTCCTGGCGGTCATGGCCGCTTCGGCCCTAACCAGCGCCTGGGCCCAGGTAGCCATTGCCGCTCGGAGGGGCGACGGGATGCCGGATACGCACGCAATGAATTCCTACGACCGCGCTATGACCCTGTCCTTACAAGACGGCGCTGCACTGATATCCATAACGTACGCCTGCATATGCGGGTTCGTCTCCATCTTCCTGGTCATCACCTCCGTGGGGTTCCTGATCGAGCGCCGTCGTCGCGAGTATGCCATGATGCGGCTTTCCGGCGCCTCTCCCAGGACCGTGAGATTCATCTCTCTGCTGGAATTCATGATTCCGGTAGGTTTGGCCGCCCTCCTGGGCAGTTCGGCAGGATGCCTGCTGGTGCCCACATTCGCCAAGTCCCTGATCAACTCAGGCCTTGAAGCGCTGGAAATGACCGCGCATCCGCACCCCCTGGGAATCATCTTCGCTTTCGTGGGGATACTCCTGGCAGGTCTTCTAGGAACCTGGTTCGCCGCCAGGAGGATCACCGCCATCTCTCCCATCGAGGCCCTGCAGGACTCGGAGCATCGGTCAGGGACCAAGTCAATCGGCCCTCTTCGCCTGATAATCGCCCTGGCCGGCCTGGCTGGAGGACTGGCCATGGTCTATCACCGCTTCAACGGCATGGACATTGAAATCCAGATCCTGGCCTCGACCGGCTGCCTGCTCGTCATCATCGGCGCCCTGGCCCCTGTCCTGGTTCCGGCCTGCGCCAACCTGATCGGCATCCCCTTCCAACTGGCCTTCCGAGGTGCCGGTCTTCTGGCACGGCAAAGGGCGCGGAAGGAAAACCGGAGCTCTACCGCCGTCGCAGTGCCGATCATACTGATGCTGGTCATCGTGACCGGAATAATAGCCCTAGGACGGTCCAGCTGGGCGCAAGAAGCCATAAGCCGGTATAAGCCGGTCGCTGCCGAAACCATGATCACTGCAGAAAGCAATGATCCAAGAGACCTGGATCGCCAGCTTCGGTCCACTGCAGACGTCGAATCCGCCGTCACCTATAGCGAGGGATCCTGGAAAACTGCAGACAAGGAAGATACCAGCGGCAATGGCGAACCCTCCGTCATGGCTATGCATGTCAACAAAGCAGGCAAGAGCGTCAATACCATTAGCCCAATCTTCATCGAGGGCTCCGCTGCGGACCTGGGGCCGGGCAAGATCGCCGTTATTACCAGTGGCCGCGCTCAGGAGAAAAACCCCATCGGACACAAGCTGACTCTGATCGACAGGTACGACAAAGGCCATACGCTGACCATCACCGCCGTAGTCGACATGACCCCGACAGGGCAGATGGGCCAATACCTGATGACGGATGCCGACCTGTCGCAACTGGCACCCGACAACGATGGATCGACCACCCTGGCCAGGACCGTCCCGGGAGTCCAGACAGATGCTCTGATCAGTCAGCTCAATGCTTCATGGGACAGGAAGGGCATCAAGGCCTGCACTAAGAAAGCGTACATTCGTTCCAACATCCAAAGGTCACAGGAGGTACAGCGGGCCATGCCCCAGATGGTCAACGGGGCCATCGTCCTGACGGCCATCTTCCTGATCCAGGCATGCGCCATCGCAGTCAATGAGCGCCGCCAGGAGAACCGAAGGATGCAGGCTGCCGGTGTTTCACGTGGAACATTGGTCTGCTCCTCGATTTGGGAGTCAGTAATCGATGCTCTTTCGGCCACCCTTCTTTCAGCCCTGGCCATGGCGGGGGTGCTGGCCGTCATCTTCCATCAGTTGTCCGGCCAGGTGGACATGAGCGTCGTGCCTCTCCCCTACGGCTACTTCCTGATCATGGCCCTCTGGGCCATAGGCCTGACCGCTGCGGCCTCAGGCCTGTATAGCTGGTTCAGCTCTCGGGCAGATACGACTCGAAGATAATCCCATCAAAGTCCGGACTGGCCTCCTCCTGCGCATGCTCGGAGCGGACGGTCCAGGCAATGGGCGTTCCACCTAGGAACCGATAGAGACGCATGGGCAGTGAGTGCCCGCTGTGCCACTCGCAGGCCACGAAGTCCGGCCGCCCCAGCCAGTTGAAGAGGAGGGACCCGGCCATCCAGCGCAGGGCCGATGAGCGGGAGTCCACCCGGCCATGGTAGGGGGCGACCAGTTGCCCCCTGGTGACGCCTGGGTGGTGAACCCGATACCAGGCAAGGGCCAGGACGTTGAAGGACTCAATTACATAGGGGCCCTGGTACCTGGACAGGAGGGCATCGGTCCGACGCATGAGCTCCCGATTCAAGCCCCTGTCCATCTTGATCTCGACGACCAAGGGCACCCGGCCATCCACCAGAGCGAGCACCTCAGACAGCAGAGGCACATGCTGCGCCTCGGGATCGTTGAGGCCCCCGTCCCCGCCCTCCGTTTCGGGACCGCCATCGTGGTCGGCAGAGCCAGGAATTCCTTCCCCGGACTCAAAAGCCTGGGCAGGGCTCGGACACAGGGGAATCCTCCGCAGCTGATCGTAGGTCAGGTCCGCCACTGTTCGATCGACGCCAGCCACCCGCCGCAGGTCTCCATCGTGGATGACCACCACCTGGCCGTCCCGACTGAGATGGACATCCAGCTCAATCCCGTAGCCGGCCCTGCAGGCCGCCTCGAAGGCAGCCAGAGAATTTTCAGGCGCCACTACCCGAGGGGACTTGGCTTGGGCCGAGGCGTGCCTGCCTGAGGGACGATCGGATTCAACCTTCAGGCAGTCATGGATACGGTGCAAGTAGGCGGTCTGACCAGGGTTAGGCTTGGTCGTCTCCATCCCCGAACCAGCGTCGTGCAGGCCCCTATGGGCGTAGGGATGCAAGGACAGACCGACGGGCTTTCTCCGGCCCGCAACCACTGAAAGACCAGGGGCCTGGGCCCAGCACCAGCCTCCCAAAACACCGAATCCCAGACCCAGTGCGACCTTGCCGGCCAATCGTGCTTTGGACCCCATCATCGCCTCCAGCCATCAGCTACTTCACTGTCCACGCTAGCATCGCAGGAGGCTGGACGCGCTTTGCTGAGCTTGACTTCAAGCTGCTTGAAGGCCCTATCCTTGAACAAGCAGATCAGAGAGGAACGCTCCCCCGCCTTTAGCCAACTCCGTCAAGCAATCTGCCAAGAAAGAAGCGCAATACCATGCAGAATGATTTATCCGCCTCCGTCCCGTCCGTCAAGCTCAACAACGGCGTCCTCATGCCTATGGAAGGCTTCGGGGTCTACCAGATCGCCGACCTGGACGAGTGCCGCCGCTCGGTTCTGGACGCCCTGGAGACCGGGTACCGGGCCATCGACACGGCCCAGGCCTATGGAAACGAGCAGGCCGTCGGAGATGCCCTGGCCCAGAGCGGCCTCGACCGCGACCAGGTCTTCCTGACCACCAAGGTCTGGATCACCAACTACGGATACGACAAGACCAAGGCCTCGGTCGAGGAGTCCATGAAGAAGCTGGGCACTGACCACCTGGACCTGGTCCTCCTCCACCAGCCCTTCAACGACTACTACGCAGCCTGGCACGCCCTTGAGGACCTCTATGACCAGGGGGTCCTGCGGGCCATCGGCGTCTCGAACTTCTACGCCGACCGGTATGTGGACCTGGTCAAGTTCAACAGAATCGTCCCTGCCATCAACCAGCTGGAGACCCACGTCTTCCACCAACGCCCCCAGGAACGCACCTATATGGACAAGTACGGCACCCGGATCGAATCCTGGGGACCTTTCGCCGAGGGACGCCAGGGGATGTTCACCAACCCGACCCTGACCGAGATCGGGCAGGCGCACGGCCGGACCGCAGCCCAGGTGGCCCTGCGCTTCCTGGTCCAGGACGGGGTCATCGTCATCCCCAAGACCACCCACCGCGAGCGCATGCGCGAGAACCTCGACATCTGGGACTTCCAGCTCAGCGACCAGGAGATGGGCCGGCTGCGGGCCATGGATACCGGCAAATCCGCCTTCATGAACCATGAGGATCCTGAGACCGTGGAGGATTTCGCCAACTGATTCAGCATCTGACAGTATTTGACAGTATCTGTGCAGGATGGACGGGCTCTCAGCCTAGGCTTCGCCGTTGCGTCGCCGACGCTTGAGGGCCCGGTGCTTGATCAGGATGTCCAGGACTATCCAGACCGAAAGAATGAAGGCCACCACGTACCCCAGCATGCTGACCACCGGGATGCCGAAGACCACCGGCTTGACGCGGGCGAAGTAGACGATTGAAGAGCCCACATAGAGTCCGACGACAATGAGGGCCATGGTCAGTCTGTTGACCATGTCGGACAGCTGCTGCAGAGGTTCCTCGGAGCCTACCAGCTGCACATTGGCGCGCAGCTGGCCCCGGGTCAGCATCTTGGTCGCGGTCTGGGACTCAGCCAGGGCGCCCAAAAGGCCATGCAGGGCCAGGTCGCCCTGGATGCCCAGCTTCCGGGCCTCCTCCTTGAGGATGGACCCCGTGCTCTGGCTATAGGCGACATGATCAGTGATGATCTGCACGATGTTGGCCTCAGGCAGGAACTCGTCCAAGAGTCCTTCAAGGGTGACCAGGCACCGCGCCACCATGGTGACCGACCCCGGCACCTTGATGCCATGCCGGGCGGCCAGCCTCATCACGGCATTGACGTATTCGGCGATGTCCAGATCGGCCAGATCCAGCTTGCCGAACCGCTGGACGACCGCATCCAGGTCGGCAAGAAGATAAGGGTAGTCCTCGGCTCTGGCCTCTCCCGTACCGGCGAAACGGAGCAGCCCCTGGGCCAGGGCTGGTGAATCCTCGCGGCCTACTGCAAAAATCATGTCCTTCAAAGCCGATTTGGTCACCTCGTCCAGGCGGCCGACCATCCCCAGGTCGATCAGCACTATGGAACCATCGCGGATGATGATGTTGCCGGGGTGCGGATCGGCGTGGAAGAAGCCCCGGTCCATGATCTGGGTGGCATAGTTGTCGACCAGCTTGGTGCCGATCTCCTTCAGGTCATAGCCCTGGGCCACCAGCTGGGCGGGCCGTGAGAGCGATATCCCGTCGATGTACTCCATCACCACCACATGCCTGGTGCACAGTTCGGGATAGGGCTTCGGGCAGTCGATGTAGGCGTATGAGTCGCAAAAATCCTTGAACTCCGCCAGATTGGCGGCCTCCTGCTGGAAGTCGACCTCGGACTGGAAGGTCTCCCAGAGCTCCTCGACCACCCCGCGGATGTCGATCACCTGGGTGCTGCGGACGAACCGGGAGGCCCACTTGACCATGCTGCGCAGGATGTCGATGTCCTGGGCCATGGTCTCTTGAATCCCTGGGCGCTGGACCTTGACGGCCACGTCCTCACCGCTGACCAGGCGGGCCCGGTGCACCTGCGCCAGGGAAGCCGACCCCAAGGGAACAGGGTCTATGGAGGAAAAGATCTGGTCGAGCGGACGGCCATACTCGGCGGCCAGGGTGCTGGTCACCACGGAATACGGGATGGGATCCGCGTCGGCGCGCAGCTTGGAGAGCTCACGGCAAAAGGCCTCCGGCAGGATCTCCGAACGCATGGAGAGAATCTGGCCCACCTTGACGAAAGTGGGCCCAAGCGCCTCGAACAGTCGACGCATGGTGACCGGAGTCAGCCCGTGGATGATGTCGAACCGGTTGGCGATGCGGATCATCTCAGCCAGTCGACGGGCCCTGCCACGCCTGTGCCGGATCCTTCCTGCCGCCCCCTGCCGCTCTCCCGTGCCGACCCCGAAGAGGCCAATGGTCTGCACCGGGGCATCATGTCCGTTCATGGCATCCATACTCACCACTCACCTGCGTCCTTTATCCGCATGGCCGACCAGCGGCAGACATTCCGGCGCAGACGACCGACGCTGACAGTAATTGACTGCCTTTCAGCCCTGCTGACCTGCAATGGGATCATTGGAGGTGATGGGGATGGACCCGGACCGACGATTCGGCATTGGCGCCAAGGGATCATGGTCGGGACGACGGGGGTCAGGAGCAACATGGGTCGCAGGCCTGGGCGCGCCAGCAGCCGGTGCAGGAGCGCTGTCAGCCGGTGCAGGAGCGGGAGGGGTCTTCCTGTTCCGTTTGAGCTCAGTGTTGAGAATCTTCCCCTGCTCGACCGTCAGCTCGCCCTTCTTCACCAGGCTGTCGATGACCTCTTGGCCCTTCTCCACGCCTGTGGCCAGCGCTCCAATGCCAGCCAGAAGCACCTTGTGCAATCCGTCACCAATATGTAAATCCGACATGATATGCCTCCCAGCATTCATACGCCCTTGAAGTACCGGGCCCTTTTGACCGCCAAGAGACGAGCGGCCGTCTCTCTTTACAGTCTAGCTGGTTATCATTGACCGATCCGATTCAACACCATGGCAAGAGGGACCGCAGCGCCTTGCCTCCTTGGCACGCCCCTGTGCCGGAACCGAAGGAACCGCAGGCTCCTCTTCATCTGGGCCTTGATGCGGCAATACGGCTGGCCTGATCAGCCAGGGAGTCCAAACGCTCCAGCTCGTTCCGGCTCTTCTGGTCCATGGCTTCCTGCATCTGGGCGAAGGTGCCCTGGCCGTACCGCCTTTCGGCCGCACCCTTGATAAGGAAGTCCGTGATGGCCGGGTTCTTCGGCAGCAGCGACCCATGCATGTAGGTGCCGATGACCTTCTTCCATCGGGCCCCCTCCGTGTGGTCCTTGCCGTTGTTGCCTCGGCCATCCTCGGTCACCATGCCCAAGGGATGGGCTCCCTCCCCCAGGTAGGTCAGACCCGAGTGGTTCTCATAGCCGACCACCCTGCCGAAGTCCTCTGCCTGCTCCACCAGATTGCCGATCATCCGCTCAGGCTGGGCAATGGTGTGCACGTCAAGAATGCCGACCCCCTCCAGGCGCTCATGGTCGGAGGTCTCGAAATAATGCCCGAAGAGCTGATAGAGCCCGCAGATCATCAGCATGGGCACCTCCTGGTCGGCCAGATCGTGCAGAAGACCGCCCCGTTCCCGCAGGTCGTCGATGATCCGTTCCTGGCCATGGTCCTGGCCGCCGCCGCCCAGAATCATATCGATCCGCTCGGGCCAGGCATCACCGGGATCGTAATAGCGGACCATGGGGCGGAACCCGTACAGCTCAGCCCGGCGGGTCACGCTGAGAATGTTGCCCGAATCCCCATAGATGTTCATATCACGGTGGTAGAGGGAGAGGATCTGCAGCGGCGGATGGTCTCCCACGGCCCCGACCTTGGCATTATCCTGCGTCTGCGGCATTCCTGCGCTCCTTTTGGTTGGCTCGCTCATGCGCCCACCCCGGCATCGTCCACGCTCGTGATCCTGCCGAGGGCGGACCGGAGCCGGAGCATAGACGTGTAGGTGCAGTAGATTCGCTTAGGTCGGCCGGGATGCACCTCAAGGAAGGCTGTCAGCGCCCGATCCAGGTCGGTCTCGATCGCCTCCGTGGGCACCTGGTCATAGGCCAGGCGCAAGGCCATGTCATAGGCCCGGGTGCCAGAGACCATGGCCACGCCGGTATCCCTGAGCGAGGTGAAGTCCACATCCCAGAGCCAGCTCATGTCACGCCCGTCCGCATACTCGTCGCGGATGGCGATCATGGTGTCCTGGCCGGCAGGATCGAAGGAGGACAACGCCAGGCGGAAGCCCATGGGGTTCTTGACCAGGACCAACTCAACCGGCGCGCCCTGGTAGGTGATGACCTCCCCGCGGCCGAAGGCGGGGGTCACCTTGGACAGGGCATCCATGAGCGCTGCGTCATCAGGCTCCCTGTCCTCAAGAACGACCCTCACCAGCGCCAGGGCAGCTGCCGCATTGTAGAGGTTGTAGACGCCCTCCAGACGCAGATCGGTCTCCAGAAGCCGACCATCCAGGCGGAAGGCGGCCCTGTGGTCCATGACCCGTTCCAGGGTCACTTCGGCTGGCAGCCGGTGACCATGGCGGACAGGCCGGGGAGTGCTGGCTGCACTGCCACCGTCAGCACACCGATCCGAGGCATGCATGTCGTCATCAGTGGGGAAATAGGTCAGCAGATCGTCCGACAGCCCGAAATAGGCCACGCCGGTCTGGGCCGGCGTCTGGGCGGCCAACTTAGCGATGCGCGGATCCTCACGGTTGAGGACCACCGTGCCCGTGGTGGCCTGAGCCACCTGACCCAGCAGCCGAGCTGTAGTATCAATCTCCCCAAACCGGTCCAGCTGGTCGCGCATGACATTGAGCAGGAGGGCGTAGCGTGGCTTGACCTGTCGCACGAAGTGGACCGCATAGGCCTCGTCCAGCTCCAGGACGGCAATGTCAGCATGCAGCCGGCCGGACAGCCCCAGTGTAGAGACCAAGGCCGAAACCACGCCGCGGGTGAAGTTGGACCCGGTTGGATTGGTGAAGACCTCGAGGCCCAGGGACTCCAGCATGGAGGCCACCATCCGGGTGGTGGTGGTCTTACCGTTGGTCCCCGAGACCAGGACCACCCCGCGAGGCAGCCCCGATAGGGTCCTGGCCAGGAAGTCCGGATCGATCCGCTCAACCACCTTGCCAGGCAGGGCCGAACCGCCGTGATGGGACAGACGCGAAACGAGACGCACCGCCTTGCCGACCAGAAGGGCCAGGAGGGAGCGCCAGCGCCGACGGGGACGACCGGGCTGATCGGCAGGCTGCGCCTTGGAAGCCGTGGAACGCATGATCAGACCCCTCCCTGCTGGTAGTCCTGAGGCATGTCCTTGAACTTGGACTTCTCGCCCAGGAAGGCCAGCTTGAAGGTGTCGGTGGGGCCGTTGCGGTGCTTGGCCAGGATGATGTCGGCCTCGCCCGGGCGGTCCTCCTTGTCGTAGAAGTCCGGCCGGTGGACCAGAAAGACCACGTCGGCGTCCTGCTCGATGGATCCCGACTCGCGCAGGTCGGAGAGCATGGGCTTCTTGTCGTTGCGCATCTCGGGACCACGGTTGAGCTGGCTCAACGCCACCACTGGGACCTCCAGCTCCTTGGCCAGCAGCTTCAGGGCGCGCGAGAAGTCGGAGACCTCCTGCTGACGGGATTCGACCCGCTTGCCCGAGGTCATCAGCTGCAGGTAGTCGATGACCACCAGCTTCAAGTCGTTGGTCTGCTTGAGCCGACGGCACTTGGCCCGGATCTCCATCAGACTCATGTTGGGCGAATCGTCCAGGAAGAGCGGGGCGTCCTGGAGTCTGCTCCAGAAGGTGTTCAGGGTATTCCAGCGCTCAGGGGTGATGTCGTCCGCCCGGCGCAGGGCCACTAAGGGAATGTCGGTCTCGGCCGAGATGATGCGCTGGGCCAGCTCGTTCTTGCTCATCTCCAAGGAGAAGACCACTGTGGTCATGTTGTTGTGGAGGGCCGCGGCACGGGCGAAGTCGATGCCCAAGGTGGACTTGCCCATGGCGGGGCGGCCGGCCACCACGATCATCTGCCCGGGCTGCAGGCCCTGGGTCACGTCGTCGATGCTCTTGAAGCCGGTGGGCACGCCCCGCTCCAAGTCGCCGTTCTGCAGTTTGTCCAGCTGGTCCAGGGTGTCATGGACGACCGGCCCGATGGCCTCGTAATCCTGACGAACCCTGCCCACGCTCATCTCGTAGACCTCGGCCTGGGCCAGGTTGACGATGTCCTCGGCCTGGGAGCCCTCGGCCGAGTAGCCCAGTTGGGCAATCTTGGTGCCGGCCGCGATCACATTGCGCAGAATGGCCCGCTGGTGGACGATTTCCGCATAGTAGGTGGCGTTGGCGGCTGTCGGGACCGAGGCCACCAGGGAGTGCAGATAGTCAGTGCCCCCCACCTTCTCCAGGTCCCCGGACTTGAGCAGCTCGTTGGCCACCAGAACCGCATCCACCGGCTGGGAGGCCGAGAAGAGGGTGACGATGGCCTCGTAGATGGTCTGGTGCTTGGGCTGGTAGAAGTCGGATATGTCGATCATCTGGCTGACCTCGCCGATGGCATCCTTGCTCATGAGCATTCCGCCCAGCACGGCCATCTCCGCATCGTCGTCATGCGGGGGCACCCGGTCGAAGAGCATGTCACGGCCGGTCTGGGCATGATCGGTGGGACGCTGTTCGGGATGGGTGTAGTCGGTGTAGTCGTCGGAAGCCATAGCCACGATTCTACGAAGAGGACCGTCCTTGGCAGCCCCAAGAGGCGGATTTCACTCAAGGCATTCACCGGGACGCGCCGACCGTACTGGACGGGCACAGGGTCGCCCTGTATGTGTACAGAAAAATAAGTTATCCACATTCAAGGCGTGTCCTAGAGGACATGTGCGCAACTTATCCACCTCATGGGTATAACTCTGTGCAAAACTTGGGGACAGTCTTCCACATCATCAATCCAGCTTGCACTCAGGGCTGTTTGGTGATACATCATCTGCCGGCAGGACGTCCACGGACTGGCTTTCAGGGGTTGTGTATTCAGTCCAGAGCATTAGCATGGCGTCCATGCGCAGCCACAGGAACATCCCCGAAACCAAGACCGGATCAATCACGCCGGAAGAACGGCGGGCGACCTACCGGACTATTGCCGGACTGGCCATACCCACCTTCGGCCAGCTGATCGCCTCCCCGCTCTTCGTCATGATCGACACCGCCATCGTGGGCCACATCAGCGACTCGGCCCTGGCCGGGCTCTCCATCGGATCCACTGTGGTGCTGACCACCGTGGGCCTGTGCATCTTTCTGGCCTACGGAACCACCTCCCAGGTGGCCCGGCTCATGGGCGCCGGCCGCCGACGGGAGGGCATGCAGGCCGGTGTGGACGGCATGTGGCTGGCCTTCGTCATCGGTCTGGTCGTCTGCGCCCTGCTCCTGGCTTTGAGCCGGCCCATCTGCAGCCTGATGGGAGCCCGCGGGCCGGTCCTGCAGGCGGCGCAGACCTATCTGAATGCCCTGGTCTTCGGCCTTCCGGCCATGCTCCTGGTCTACGCGGCCAACGGCATCTTCCGCGGACTGCAAAAGGTAAAGATCACCCTGGTGGCCGCCGTGTCAGGCGCCATCCTCAACACCGCCCTTGAGGTCCTTTTGGTCTTCGGCCTGCACATGGACATTCTGGGCTCGGGCCTGGCTACCCTGATCGCCGAGTGGGCCATGGGGCTCTTCCTGACCATCCCCGCCCTGGTCTGGGCCCGTCGGGAAGGCGCCCAACTGCAGCCCCGGCTCTCAGGCATGGCGGCCAGCATGGGCGACGGTTTCCCGCTTTTCCTGCGGACCCTGGCCCTGCGGGTCTGCCTCTTTATGACCGTGGTGGCTGCAGCCCACTTGGGCGAGCAGGTGCTGGCGGCCTATCAGGGGGTCAACTCGGCCTGGAACTTCGGACTGAACATGCTGGATGCCGTGGGCATCGCCGGTCAGTCACTGGTGGCCACCGAGTTGGGCGCCGGACAGCGGTCACGCGCACGGGTCATGACCGACCTGTCAGCCAGGGCAGGCATGGCCATGGGAGTGCTGGTCGGATTGGTCATGATTGCCCTGGGCCTCTTCGCTGCCCCCCTGTTCAGCCCCACGCCGGCCATCAGGTCGCTGATCACCGTGGGCATGATCGTCCAGGGAGTCTTCATGCCCGTCGCCGGATGGATGTGGGCCCTGGACGGGATCCTGATCGGGGCCGGGGACTATCGCTACCTGGCGGCCACCTGCTCCCTGACGGCTGTGATCTACCTGATCGGGCTGCTGGGCATGACGGCTCTGGCCATGAACTGGACGCCCACCTGGCGGATAGCCATGCTCTGGGCCGTGCTCAATGTCCTCTTCATCGGCGTCAGAGCTATCTGCAATGGCTGGAGAACGCGCACCGATGTCTGGATGGGGACGATTGGCCAGGTCAAGGAAGCCTGAAGAGTCATAGAAAAAAGCAGGACCCCGACCGCTCGGCCATGAAATTGGCCACAGCTACGGGATCCTGCGAAACTGGTCAGTAGGAAGACGACCATACAGACGGCAGCAGGTAGCTGCCTCAGATGGCGTCGACGCCGGTCTCCCCGGTACGAACCCTGACCACCGAGTCCAGGGTCTGCACCCAGACCTTGCCGTCGCCCACGGTGTTGGTGGCGGCAGCTTGGACGATAGCGTTGACCAGCTCGTCGACCCGGCGATCCTCGGTCAGCACCTCCAAGCGCACCTTGGGAACCAGATCCACCTTGACAGTGCTGCCCCGGTAGACCTCCTTATGGCCGCCCTGCCGACCATAGCCCTGGGCTGACGAGACGGTCATGCCGTGCACGCCGACCTCGGTCAGGGCCTGTTTAATCTGATCCAGCCGCCCGGGCTGAACGATGGCGGTAATGAGTTTCATGCTGCCTTCCTTTCTGATCAGTTCAGAATGGATCCGAAGTCGTAGGCGCTCTCACCCTGATCGCTCTGATCGACGCCGATGACCTCCTGATCCTTGCTGACTCGCCAACCAATGGTCTTCTCCAGCGCAAAGGCGATCACACCAGTGACTGCAGCTGCGTAGATGATCGCAATCAGCGCCACCAGGAACTGAACCAGCAGCTGCCGGAAATTGCCGCCGGCCAGGAAGCCCGTGCCGGTACCAAAGAAGCCTATCAGCAGCGTGCCCAATAAACCACCCACACCGTGGATGCCTACCACATCCAAGGAGTCGTCATAGGCGAAGCGGAACTTGAGCCCGCAGGCCAGGCAGCAGACGAAACCAGCCAAGAGGCCAATGACCAAGGCCCAGAGCGGGGAAACCACGTCGGCCGCTGGCGTGATGGCCACCAGGCCGGCGACCATGCCGGATGCAGCACCCATGGCGGTGTAATGCCCGGTGCGGACCCGCTCAGTAAAGAGCCAGCCCAGGGTGGCGCCGCTGGCGGCGATGGTCGTGGAAACCCAGGCATATCCAGCCGTGCCGTTGGCGGCGAAGGCGGAACCGGCATTGAAACCGAACCAGCCGAACCAGAGCAGGAAGGCGCCCAGCATGACCATGGGCACATTGTGGGGACGTATAGACTCCTTGGGGAAGCCGATTCGCCTGCCGATGATGAGCACAATGACCAGGGCTGCTACTGCCGCGTTGATGTGGATGACCGTACCGCCTGCGAAGTCGTGCGCCTGGGCTCCGATGGCGTTGGAGATGGGTCCATCGGCAGCCAGCAGTCCGTGATTCCAGACCATGTGGGCCATGGGCGCGTAATCCAAGGTGACCCAGAGGGCCACGAAAATCATCCAGGTGCTGATTCTGACTCGCTCTGCCAGGGCTCCCGAAATCAGAGCCACGCAAATCATGGCGAAGGCGGCCTGGAAGGCAATGTCCACCGTGTGCGGGTAGGCAGCGTTGGCGGAATCAAGCGAGGTGAAGACCCCGTCCTTGGCCGTGACCGTGTCCTTGAGCAGGAAGCCAGTGATGGGATCGCCGAAGACGCCTCCAATGTCCTTGCCTGCAAAGGAAATCGACCAGCCCCAGAAGGCCCAGATAACCCCAGTCACGGCAATGGCCAGCGTGGACATCATCATCATGTTGAGCACGGCCTTGGCTCGGACCATACCCCCATAGAAGAAAGCCACCGCTGGAGTCATCAGGAAAACCATGGATGCCGCTACCAGCATCCAGGCAGCATTTCCAGAATCCATGCCTACACCTCTCTTTTCCCCATCCGGGCGGGCAGTCCCCGATAACGAGGGCTTCCCTCCGGACAGCCTACGTCAGATTCTCTTCCACTTCCCGATTCATCAAACAGGAAGAGGATGACGGTCAGGTCACCGTCGCATTACCTGCGGGTGACTATTGGATGACCACCGTATGACCAACCGGCCGGCTGGACTACTCGTCTCCCAGGATGCCGTCGACAAAGGACTCGGGATCGAAAACGGCCAGATCGTCGGGCCCCTCGCCCAGCCCGACCAGCTTGACGGGCACGCCCAGCTCCCGCTGGACAGATATGACAATGCCGCCCTTGGCCGAGCCGTCCAGCTTAGTCAGGACGATGCCTGTGACCCCGATGGCCTGGGCGAAGACCTTGGCCTGGATCATCCCGTTCTGCCCGGTAGTGGCATCCAAAACCAGCAGAACCTCGTCCACGGGCAGGTTCTTCTCGATCACCCGCCGGATCTTGCCCAGCTGATCCATCAGATTGGCCTTGTTCTGCAGACGACCGGCGGTGTCCACAATGAGGACATCTGCCTGATCATTTTTGGCCCGTTCAGCCGCTTCAAAGGCCACCGAGGCCGGGTCGGCACCGTCACGGTCGCTGCGGACCACGGGCACGCCCACCTTGCCGCCCCAGGTTTCCAGCTGGTCAGCGGCGGCGGCACGGAAGGTGTCGGCAGCACCCATGACCACCGACTTGCCATCGGCCACGAAGAGCCGGGCCAGCTTGCCCGCCGTGGTGGTCTTGCCCGTGCCGTTGACACCCACCATGATGATGACCGACGGCCTGTTGGCCTGAGGTCGGGCAGCCGCCAGAGTTCGGTCCATATTGGGGTCGACCAGATCGATCAAGCGCTGACGAAGGCCACGACGCACTGCTGCAGGATCCTTCTGCCCTGTGATCCGAGCATCGTCACGCAATTGCTTCACCAGCTGTTCGCTGGCCTCGGCACCCACATCCGCCATGAGCAGGGTGTCTTCCACATCCTCCCAGTCGGATTCGCTCAGATGGTCCTTGGTCAGAATGGCAAAGAGGGCCTTGCCGAAGGGGTTGGGACTCTTGGCCAGCCTGGCCTTGAGCCTGGTCATGCGGGATGCAGAGGCCTCCGGATGCGCCAGCTCCTCCTGCGCCGACGGTGCTTCCTGGTCGGCCGAGGAAGACTGCCTGGAAGCCTCTGAACCGGCTGAGCCAGTCGAATCTGTAGAAGCGTCTGAATTGGGAGCAACACCAGATCCACGCGAGGCAGATTGGACTGCCCTGTCATCTGACGAAGCTGCTAAGGAAGCATCAGATTGGTCTTTAGCTTGATCTTTCGCTACAGCTGTCGCCGACTCCTGGGACAAAGAGGAGCCACTATCATTAAGCTTTACCGCACTGTCGGGGCGCGCGGAATCCCCCTGGGACCGGTGTTTACGGACCGCCACCAGAATGCCGACCACTGCCAGCACCAGGACGATCAACACCGCGATAAGAATAAGGAGCTGCTGTGTTGTCATAGGTACCAGCCTAAAGGCGAAAAGGGACACGGATGGTCACCACCAGCGGTCACTTCCCGCTCGGATGGCTCGTTCCCGCCTGCGGACCGCTCTGGACTGCGGGCATGATGTCGGAGGTGGTGGGCTGAGGCTCCCGTCGCTGCCGAGGCGAAGGCTCAGGGCTTGATGATCGCAGGGTGGAGCTCCTGGGGGCTGGAGGCCCAGAGGTCGCAGAAACCGACGGTACAACATTCTTCTTTTGTCTCGGGCTGGTCGAGGACGCGGAATCAGCGCTTGGGGGCCGAGGCAGATTTATCTCGTCCGTGGAATCGGAGGCCAGCATGCCTCGAACCTCCACCACGGAGGAGGAATTGACATAGACCGGATAGGGATGTTCAGTATCTTCAGCAGTTGATGCGCCCTCGTCCGATCCAGGGGCAAAAGACAGATGCCCTCCTGCTATCCGCGGCAGTTTATTCTCTCGTTCCTGCTGACGGCGGGCCGCCCGGCGTACACGCTCATCCAGAGACTGGGAGAAGGCACGGTCCTGGGACTCACCAAGCGCCAGACGCATGACGAATACAATGAATGCCGCCACCACCAGCACCCATACCAGGACAATCAGCCAGACCATACCTGCCATTCTCTCAGAAGAACCCCTCAGACGCGCTAAGACACGAGGAATCTATCGGTCTCTTTCACACTGGCAGGTCAGCAGACGCTCAGGACCCCTCTTACACCCAAGGCAGTCGCAGGCAAGTAGGAAGGCTATCGCAGGAATTACGTTCAGCAAGGTCCGCAACTACCATTCGAGAAATCTCCTGCAATGGCGGCAAAAGATGCATAGCCATCAAAAGTATCATTTCCAGCGAAATCCGTAGATGGAAACAAGCCCTGAGGCAATGCAGCCCACGGCCAGGTAGAGGATCCCGAGCCAGGCATGAGGCCAGGTGCCCGATCCGATCAGCATCATCGATAAGGCCTCCCGCATGTGATATAGGGGCGTATACGGGGCGATGGTCTGCACCCAGGACGGCAGCATATTGACAGGCATCATAGCTCCGCCAATGAAGCCCAGGGGCAGAATAATGATGTTCGCGAGGATGGATACCCCTGCGATGGAGTAAATTATCATGGCGATAATGACACCCAGGAAAAAGAACAAAAGATAGCCAAGGACCAGGGGAAGCAATCCCGACAAAAACGTCGGTTTCAGCCTCATTCCCATGACCATTCCCAAGACGACAAGCACTACAGCCTGCGCCAGAAGGACGACGATACCCACAACAGCCTGGGAGAGGATAATCACATTCCAGGATAGAGGAAAATTGCGAACCGTCTGCAGCATGCCATTCTCACGCCAGAGGGCAAGGTGCGAAGCACCCGCGAAAATACCCACGTAGGCCGCACCAAACGCAATGACATTGGCGCTGATTTGACTAGCAATATCAACTCCAGGAACGTAGCTCTTAAAAGACAGGACCAGGACCAGCAACAAGGCTATAGGAAAGAGAAAGGTGAAAACCAAAGTGGACCAGTCACGAATATCATAGTGGAACATCAACTTGAATAGAGTTTTGAAGCTGTTCATTTGACGTTCTCCTTTTCGAGAAGGCGAAGGTAGACATCCTCCAGACGCCCATCCTTGACTTGCGCCTGGCTTGTATTAATCCCTGAATCAACCAATTTTGCGAAAGTAACTCCGGTATCCCGGGTGCGTACTGTTAGACCATCGGGCGTGACCTTTACATAGTCGTCCCCCACGAGATGGGCTACTTGATCAGCGTGATCCAAGGCATTTGGAAGAAGAATGGTCGATTCCATCTCTGCTTGCGCAATAAGCTTGCTGGGACTGGCTGTTACGAGAATATGCTTATCCGCCAAGATCGAGACCACGTTGCACAACCGCTCCGCCTCGTCCAGATGGTGCGTCGTATAAAGAACCGTGGCGGCCAATTGCTGACTGGATTTGAGCAGGCTCACAAGGTCATGGCGTGACTCAGGATCGAGGGCAGCAGTGGGTTCGTCCAAAAAGAGCAGCCGAGGATGGTGGACGACAGCCGTGGCGATGGCCAGTCTCTGTTATTCGCCGCCGGACAATGATTCAACCTTGTTGGATGCCACATGATCCAGTTTCAATGCATCAATAAGATCGTCCACACGCGACCGGGGCACCTGGTAGATATCGGCCACAGCGGCAAGGTGCTCAAGGAGCGTCGTTTGGGGGAAGAAGGACGACTTTTGAGGCTGGATGCCTATTTGGCGAAGCAGGGCCAAGTTGCGTGGATAGGGCGTCTTGCCCAGAACAGAGACCGTTCCCTCAACCGGTTTTTGCAGTCCTTCCAAGACGGTGAACAGGGTTGTCTTCCCTGCGCCATTTGGCCCGATGACCCCATGGAAGGCCCCTTCTTCAACCTCCAATGAAAGATGAGAGAGAGAATTGTTTTGTTCTTTATTCGAACAGTAAGGTTCGATACGCTTACTTCGATATTGCCCATTCCAGAGCCTTTCAGCGTCAATACTGATGTGGTAAAGCGCGGGTTGTGTCGTCTATTGTTGCTTGCCTATTCATGACTATTTCAATTTGCTGAGTCTGGGCAGACAAGGGAAAGAATCCGTTCAAATTCCGGCCCAGCATATTCTGGTGATTTTTGGCTCCGACAGTCTTTGCCATGAGACCATCTGCTTCAACTACGATAGCTTATTAATCCATATTCTTTCCTCACCCATGAGCCCAGAATTTCAGGCATTTTCTAATAAAAAACAAGCTGGATCAGACATAAAACCGCCACCGTCCCACAAATTATGGCGTCCAAGAGCACGTACTGACAAACACTGATTCCACTACTGGTTTACCTGCAGCTGGAACAGCATATTCCCATTTATCAAGCGGGCCACCAAGGGGCGGACGGGTACATCTACCTTGTTCCCAATCGGCACTTTGGTAAGAGAAGCCATACCAGTATCAGCAAAAGCGGATATTGAGAAAAGTGCGATGCTTGTTCCCCTGGCTCATGCTCACCAGTGGGGAGGTTGACCGCCGACAACAGTAGACCGCGCGAACGAACAGGGACGGCGATGATGCGAAACTCTGCAAGTTATCGACGGAACCCACTATTTCGCCCTTTTCGCGTATTGGCTATCTCGAATGATGCTGGCCTTCACTGTTTCGCAGCCAGTGTCTTATCACCATGAAGATAATCATTATCAGCCAAGCTGCTGGGTACGTGCATAAACCCCAGAACCGTGAACCGGTGACAAACGATATAACATGAGCGAGGATCAATGCCAATGCGAAAAACTGACAGCTAATGACTAGTGGATTATCAGATGGTTTCCACGCCGAAGATGCATGTCTCATGGCGGTTCCTTTGCCGTCGTACATAATGCACGGAATGTGCATAAAAACAAAATATACACTAACCGGCATTCGCTCAAAATAAGCTTAAAATAAGTTCGCGTTCTGGATGCGCATATACGTCATAGCCGGAGAAAATCATTGCAGAGAGCCTAGCCAGGAAGCAATTACATGAAAGCTGCTTTTGCATCCAAGATTGCGTTTACCGATCTGTTCGTTTCGTAGACAAATCAATCCAATACCGTTCTACTGGCTGACCAGATCTGCTGGGGAGCACATTCTCCAGTTGCCCGCCACGCGAAAGGATGGTCCGGCGGCTGGCCAGATTCGACGGGGAACAAGTAATCAGGACCCTACTCATGCCCAGAGCAGCCGCCCGTAGCAAACAGTCATCCAGCATCAGCCCGGCATAGCCCTGCCGGCGACAATCCGGACGAACTGAATAGCCGATGTTGCCGCCCGCGCGCAGAAGCGCCTGCGTAAGCCGCAACCTCAGCTGAATCATTCCCACCAGTTCGCCGCTGGGGTCCATGGCGGCGAACTGCAGAGCTGGCACAAACCCCGGCGGCAGATCATCACCACGCGCCTGACGAGCCACCTCCGGCAGACCAAACCGACGAACCTCATCCAGGCTGTGGCAGTCCTCCAAGGGGCCGAGACCAGCCGCTTCATCCTGAGGCTGAGAACGGCAGGCCTGCAGATATTCCCAGATCATTTCAGCATCCACCGCCCCCGGCCGGTCCAACCTCACCAGATGGATTCTCATAATCCACCTCCTCTGTCGAGTGCTTGGCCACCCCTTTATCAACAACAATCCGGCCCGCTGCTGTACCACATTCTAAATAGGCGGCATACGACAGAACTGGAAAAATCCACAACAAACATGTAGTGTTGAGACGTTGCCCCTCTGGCTCAATGGTTAGAGCAGCGTCCTTTTAAGTCGTGGGTTGTGGGTTCGAGTCCCACGGGGGGCACTTTGGATTGCCGATTATTTAATACCAGTCACTATGCTCAGTAAAAGATTGATTACACGAGAACACGAGTATCTGCCGCAATACCCAAGTACTAAAACCCTGACACAGCATCCATCCAGACCATCCGCCTGCGCAATAGTGAGCTATGCCTGATATATAGCCCTGATCTATTTACCGAATCTCAATATCTACCGCGCCTACCCAACACCTGATCGTGGGAACCTAGTCGCAAAATATAGGCAGCGTCGCCCTCCCTATGCCACACCAGCAGCAGATCTCCAGCATTGCCCACATGGCACTCATACACAGCCGCATAACCTTGCAGCATATGCATCCGATGATGCGTCTTCAATGTCTGGAGCGACGCTTCGGAATTCTCTGCTATCAGATCTAGCACCTCTTCGACCGGCTCTAACGGGACGTGCCTGCGAGCCATGCGCTTCAGGTCTCTCGTAAAAGCACCAGTGGGAACCAGCGCAAGCCTCATCGGTCCGCGCCAGCAGCTGCTAGCACGCCATCCACCAGGTCCTTTCCTGTGGCGTACCCCTTAGTCTTCCCCCTCATGGCCAGACGGCGCGATTCCTCCAAGGCCTCCTCGGTTTCGGCAGGTAGATCCAAGCTGAAGTCCAAGGGGATCCGCTGCTCCCGAATGATCTGCTTATAAAAGGCTCTGGTGACCGTAGTCATATCCAGACCAAGCTCCTTCACAATACGATCCACCTGTTGCTTGTCTGCATCGGATATACGCACCGTAACCTGAGACATCTTCTCCATCGGAGCCCACCTTCCTTGTTGTTTGTAATTTTGCATTAAAGTGCAAAATTACAGGAGATTTCATACTTTAATGCAAAATTGCAGTGCATGGTAATGCATCAATGCGCATAGCTGACAGCAATAACACCCATCTGTTGCTTCATGGTGTGAGAGCGATGGATTCATTCATCCTTGTTTATCCTCAGTGATGTCTTTGCCAAGCTCGACCCGTTCGACTAATACTCACAGCTTTTAGGCAGGTTCAAAACATGCACAATGCCTTTTCCCTATGTGGGCATAACCGGACCCGATTCGACTGCTACAACTACAGCAAAGAAAGCCAGGCACCATTCAAATCCCTTATCTATATTCTTCGAAGGTTATCGGCACAGACTGCATACGGAAAGCTGATCAGATTAAAGAAATGCACAGTTAACACCACCAGAGATTACATATTCCGTTATACATTTACTCGCTGACCCTTAGCAAAAAGTCTCTTTTAATTACTTGAAGTAGTTAGCATACAGCCCTTTTCCGGTCTTTGGAATCCATCTGAACAGATGCTTGTCCCGATATAGGAAGCCCGCACTTCCTCCTCCATTGCTTATAACAACTTATACGAACTCAAACATGTTACGAATCCGTGATGGTCTGTTCTCGGGGGCATTACACAAGCCAACTCGGCGTACATGCAGATGAGACCGATTTATCCGGTTCATTCCATGCGTTATATCAGGAGATTATTATGCATATTTAGATATCTCGATGATTAGGCAATAGGAAGGGATGTTATGCCGGTTCCTGATCAGTTGGTAATCCTCGGCAATGGTTTTGACCTTCAGTGCGGGCTAGCTTCGACATTTGAGGCTTTCGAGAACCCACGCAAATATATGATTAGCACAATCATACGAACTTATGCGCACAAGGGCAATGTAGGTGGCATATCTCTGACGCCTAGTGACGATCAAGAGCAACCAGGTAAATCTCTGGCTGCTGATTTCCGGGCTCAGGGAATTACTGCTTGGGATCTTATTCTTATCGCAGACGAACAGGTACGAACATGGTATGACGTGGAAGCTTGTATCAGAGACTGGCTCACGGGCTACGCGGAAGGCCATCAACGTCCTGGTGAGAATCAGTTACGAGCAGTAAGAAATGTATACTCGCAATATATAGAAGCAACAAAACAACCAGTATCCATCAAAGACTTCGTCGCAATGGCAAATTTGAACATCTTTCTTAATGATACCGAATTTGAACAACTGTCAGTGGACCAACAGGTCGCTAAGCTATTGCTCAAATGGTATAAATGCGATGCTGACGATGATTCGATTATGAAAGTTATGATGCAGGAGCTCCATCGCTTAGAAGCAGCTTTCTCGAATTATATGGAAAATGAAGTCGCTGGCAACAAAAATTACTGTAACCATGCCTGTCTTTTACTAGATAGGCTCATGAATGATCAACTAAACGATTATAATTCTCTGCTCGCCAATAACACATACAAAATAGGCGGGGACATCTCATTAGGAAGCTCTTTCAATAATGTGAGAATACTTGATTTCAATTACACCGACCCCATCTACGGCATCAAACCCGCACCTATCCTCATCAACATCCACGGGAACATACATGGCGGGGACATCGTTTTCGGAATCGATAGCAACAGCGTCGATACCGATGATTCCAATTACCCAGGTCTGGTCAAATTCACCAAGACCTATAGGCTCATGGCACTGGGCAAGGGCCGTAAGACCAAACTGGTCCATCCCCATGTAAGCGGACAACCAGGCAGTGAAACCAACATGATTAAGTTCTTCGGCCATTCCCTGGGTGACCCTGATTACTCATACTTCCAAGCCATCTTTGATGAAGTGAACCTGTACGGAAGCGATACCCGACTGGTCTTCTACTACAACCAAAACCGCTCGAATGAGAACGACGCTGATAGGGAGAATGGAAATACGGCAGGAGAAAACGCACAGGAAGAGATGTTCGAGAAAGTCAACCGACTCATCACCACATATGGGCAAACTTTGGACAACAAGGACCACGGCCGTAACCTCATGCACAAACTGCTCCTGGAAAACAGACTCAAGGTCGTCCAAGCCCCGGTCTGACAGGGGGTAACCGCTTTCTGAGGCAATCCCTTAACTGTCAGAATGCGAGGCCAGCCTGACTCTGTAATCTTCATAACCCTGGCAAGCAAATTATGCCCTCGGTTGACGCTGGGCTTGGCTGCAATCACCTTTCGGCAAGAGCATCTTTGGAACCACGCCGCTGATTGATTATAGCCATGCTACGTCAGAAGCTTTGGGCCGATTGCCACTCCGACCCTACCTGGAAGCCACCGAACAAGAGCAAATAAGTAACCAAAGCGTAAGGCAAAGTCACTAATGCCCCTGCCTCACTTTTTAATCTGAAGCAGAGATATTGGGCTTACAGACCAGAAATAGCATGCTGTAATTAAAGGAATTCTGGCCGTGCCTTTCCCGTTCCACTCAGTTTTCTGCGCTCGCCTCCACCGGTAGGTCCTTTGCGATCCTGGACGTATAGGTTCCATTCTTCCAATCAGCGAGGTTGCCGACCACGTAGACACGGCGCTTGGCTCGAGACACAGCGACGTTGAGCAGATTGGGCGACCCATTAACCCATGAACGAGAGCCTTCTCCACGCCTGCCAGCTCTGCTGCCAAGGACTATAAAGACCACGTCGGCTTCCCGCCCCTGGGAGGTGTGGACGGTTCCGGCCTGGCTTGATGCCAGTCGGTTCGCTTCGCTGCGATTGCAACCAGTGCATTGCCGCAAGGCGTCCGCGAAGGTGTCACGCACCTGGTTGGCCACAGCTCTGAACGAAGCGATGACCAGAATATTGGTGGGGTCAATCCCACCCTTGAAGAGCCCGCACAGACGCTTGTGAAGTTCGTAGCCTTCCTGCGGCCTCCATTGTGTTCTCCCGGTTTCGCCGGAATTCGACGGCACATCGTACCAGCAGGAGGTCGGCAGCTCATCTCCCGCATGAGGCCCAGACGGATAGGCACAGGGTTGATGCTCCGGTCCTACACGAACCATCCTGCCGGAGTAAGCCATATCGTTGCATATGGAAAACATGGGCTCATCGCAGCGTCTATGTACCACCAGAGGCATCCCCAGCCAGTGATCATCGGTCTCGTCCAACAGACCACAAGGCGTCTGGTAATCGACCAAGGCCTGCATGTTTTCGGATTCCAGTCCCAGGCGCTGGAGGTGATGGGTGCTCGCCAGGAGTTCACGCATCGGCTTGGGCATAGTATCCACAGGCTGAAGCTGCATAGGGTCTCCAACTGCAACCGCATGTTTCACGCGCTGCAGCAGACCGGCAGCAGCCTGGGGCAGGGCCTGTCCGGCCTCATCCACAATCGCCCAGCCGAGCGCCTCCTTGCCTATCCCCGAAAACATTCTGGATATTGATGCAAAGGACGAGGAAACAACTGGGATCACCAAGAAGAAAGTCTGCCAAGCCACCAGCCTCTCGTCATCCGTAAAACCATTCGACTGCATCACAGCGCAAGCCAGGGAAAGATTGCACATGAACTGATGGGCAGCACCCATGACGGCCTGCTGGTGAAGAGCCAGCGCCTTGATGTAGACCTCCGTCCGCGCCTTGCTCCATTCCTGGTCCATCCACGCAACATGGTCATCGCCAATGTCAGGCCTGGGCCACTGAATCTGCTCGGCCTCAGCGATCTGCTGTTCAAGGGCAGCAAGTTGCCTGTTCAAAGTCACAATCTGTGTTTGGCATTCCCCTAACTTCTGATCACCGACTTCCAACCCACCATAGAAGGACTGCAACCGCTGATGGACCGTGCTGGCCTGCTCATCGAAATGCTGCTTTGCACGACGTGCCTGCTCCAGATCAGTACGTACCTTAAGCTCGTCCTGCTGCCTTTCGCGGCTGTGGAAAAACGACCTTAGTGGATGCGCCTTCCAGTAAGACAAGTGAACCCGACAAATGCCATCAGCCTGCTCCCAAACAGCTCGCGCATTATTGGCAGCCTGGCCAGCATCCGACATCTGCCGCTCCATTGATTGAACCTGTCCGACATACCTTGAGCGGCTTGCCTTCATGCCATGAAGTTGTTCATTGAGGGTTTTCAGCTCGGCTGACAGATTGGATCGCTGATTGCACAAGTCTGAGTAAGAACGCATAAGATTGTACTGAGCAATTTTCCTGGCGCGAATGCTCTCTTCCTTCTTCAGAGCAGCATTAAAGTCGTTCCTGGCCTTTGCCCAATTGGTCCTACTGCCTCTTTCACCTGGCATGTATTTCAATGATTTATAGATAAATTCGTTTTTGAAGGGCCACAGGAATCGGTTTTTGTTGCTCATGTTCCCCAAGACCGCCGATATAAGAGCCCAGGCAGAGGAGGTATTTGAAGGGCTGCTCTCCTTATCCTGACTCTTGCGATCGGTAATTTGCCCGGCAAAGTCTCGAAAAGCGAATCCACAGGGAACCTGTTTGAATTCACTGTCAATATAGGATTCCCACTCGGTGTCTATAGCATCGGCACTGGGCAGATCCTGGCTGACGTTTTCAACAGCCTTGTTGTTACTGGAAGCAACGACAATCTCAAAGCCGGTCACCGACGGATCAAGCGTCCAGTAGACATAGTCCTTGTCCTCATCTGAGGCGGCTCTGGCCAGCCTCCGGGATGTGAAAATATCCTGGGGACGGGAGAATCCTGCTAACCGCCGAGCCCTGGCCACAATAATCTCGGCCACCACATCCTTGAGCAGGGTGGTCTTGCCGGTCCCAGGAGGGCCATTGACACCTAGCAGTGATGAGCTGCCATACCCTTCCAAGGCCGCCCGTATTTGATTGATGGCCAGTTGCTGACCAGTTGACTGAAATTGATTGGAAGCACTCGGCCATCGCCCGAATGGCATGCTGGCAGGTTCTGTAAAATCACCGACCAGGTGCCCCTCAGGGTCCTTCTGCAGATTGAACCGTCGAGGATGACCAATCGATAGATATTGCCTGACCGGCTCAGAAAATATGTCAGATCCATTTTGATAAAGGCCCTCAAGATCGTCAAGGAAGAAGGAATCCATCATTTCGCCATTCAATGATTCTGAGCTGGCTTCCAGATGGCAATTGACATAATCCCTGATCAGTGGTGAGCCGTCAGCGCGAGCGAAAAGAGGAGATCTACTCACCGCGCGGTCATCCAGTCCCATCCGATCCGCTACATGTTTAATGAGGCTTTCGATCTCATATCTGCCGACCGGACCTGCCTTGTACATCGGTCGGCCTGCTTCGTCCCCAGGGTCTTCCCCAGCCAGACGATTGAATTCGGATTTGAGTTTCCTTTCCGTCTCGTCAAATACTTCGATATGCGGCCACCCAGCCGGGCAATCAGGCCAGCCTTCATGATTGAACAGGCAGGAAACCGCCTTGGCATATTGAGAGAGCGTCAACGATCTTGGGGCCAGACAGCCATCATCCCTTACGCAGAACTCCATAAGGGAAGCCACGGTAGAAGGACCGCCGGCGCGCCTGTTCTGCCGATGCGCTAACTCCTGCAACACCTCGTCCTGAGCAGTCTCCTCGGCTGGCGAGAGCTCTCGAACAAGCTTGGCGGCCTTCAACAGCGCATTCGTGACTACACGCTGGGAGAGCCCGACCGCTATTCGAAAACGTTCATGCTTAAGCCACCGATTTTGTCGTCCCACCGCTTCTTGCTGCTCCGAATCCTCGTCAGGTTTCACTGCCTGGTGGACGGGGCGACGCGCAAATCGGCGGTCATAGTCCTTGCGGTAAACAGCACAGGCTGAGCCAGGCCGATTGGCCGTTGCTGACAGCTTTCCCGCCACCTGCAGCAGGCGCGAAATCATGGAATCCGTCAGTTCAGTACCTGCCGGCAGAGGATCGGGCTGCTTAGCCACCTCTAGCCATAACTGGTTCATCTCCCCAAGTAGACCGGTTATAGTCTGTTCGTCGAGTCCGGATCTGACCGCCTGCGTCCGCAGCCAGTTCCCGGTATCCTCTGCAAACGAGAAAGGTTTGGTCAGCCGGGCGTTCATGTCTGTCTGCAACCGGTATATTTTCCTGCTCTGCAGGTCGTTATAGAGGTTTGTATAGGAACGATGCTCATTGTCAACCGGCCCGATGAGAAGATCAGCATGAATGTCATTCCATGGAAGTCGCTCCTGCTCAGAAACGCTTATCCCGTGGTCGTCGTTGCGGGAGGAGGATAAAGCAATGAGCTGGTTATCCCTCCAATTTTGTGGCGAGAATAGTTCAACCGCGCACCAATATGACAAAACATCCATTGCATGCTGTTGCTCATCGTTCCCCATATTTGCCAGTATGCGGATAAGCGGGGACAGGTGCAGGAACAGGTTCGAGCCACGGATGAGGCCATAGGAGACAATCCCGATGCGGCATTGTCCAGTCCAATCACCGCATCGGAATAAGCATTCATGCCCGTATCCGTCTGACCGCCCAGTTGAGTAGTTTTCGCAGCTCCGAAGCGATCAGGACCAGGGAAGCCAGCGCGATGCACTCCAGCCAGGCCTGGGGCTGGAGGGGGACGGTGCCGAAGGCCTCGCCCAGGAAGGGCACGTAGATCACCAGGAGCTGCAGCAGGATGGAGATGCCGATGGCGCCCCAGAGCCATGGGTTGCTGAAGAGCCCCTGGAAGGCCGACTTGCGGGAGGAGCGGGAGGCCAGCGCGTTGAAGAGCTGGGCGAAGACCAGGATGGTGAAGCCCATGGTCCGCGCCTCCCTGATCTGCGCCTCGTGGCCGATCGCCTGGACGGACCTGTCGGTGAAGAGGCCGCCGCTCAGGTGCATGTCCATGCCGATCAGGGTGACCAGGGCCATGACCAGGCCTATGTAGATGATGTCAACCCACATGTCCCGGTCGATGACCCGGTCGCTGACGGATCGGGGCGGGCGGTCCATCAGATCGTCGGTCTGCGGATCCACGCCCATGGCCAGCGCGGGCGCCGCGTCGGTCAGGAGGTTGATCCAGAGCAGCTGGGTGGCCAGCAGCGGCACGGTCACGCCCGCCATGCCGGGCTGCGATATGCCCAGAAGACCAGCGAAGACCACGCCGCCGAAGACCGTGAAGACCTCGCCCATGTTGGAGCTGAGCAGGTAGCGCAGGAACTTGCGAATGTTGTCGAAGATGCCCCGGCCCTCTCGCACGGCCTGGACGATGGTGGCGAAATTGTCGTCCGCCAGGATCATCTTGGCCGATTCCTTGGTGACCTCGGTCCCGGTGATGCCCATGGCCACGCCGATGTCTGCGGTCTTGACAGCAGGGGCATCATTGACGCCGTCGCCGGTCATGGCCACGACCTTGCCCTGGTCCTGGAGCGATTCGACGATCTTCAGCTTGTGCTCGGGGGCCACGCGGGCGTAGACGGAGACCTTGGAGGTGGTCTCCCGAAGCTGGTCCGAGTCCATGGCATCCAGCTGCTCGCCAGTGCAGGCCGGCTGTCCGGGCTTGATGATGCCCAGGTCCCCTGCGATTCTGGCTGCAGTAAGCGGATGGTCGCCGGTGATCATGATCGTTCTGATGCCGGCCTTGTGAGCCTGATCCACCGCATGGCGGACCTCAGTGCGGGGCGGGTCAATGATGCCGACCATGCCCGTCCAGATCAGATTGCTCTCCAGTCGGGTGCTTTCCTGGATCACCTTGTCGGCAGACAAGCGAATTGCAGGAGCATGCTGAGACTTTTCAGGCAACCGGTCCGTCTGATCCGTCCCGACCGTGCTTGACGGCCACTCCCCCGCGTCAGCTTCGGCCAGCGCCGACAGCTCCTGGTCGGATACAGGCCGGAAAGCCTGTCCCAAGGTCCTGTAGGCATCCGCCGAGAGACTGCTGACCTGAGCAAGTATCCTTTCCCGATCGGCACTGGTCATAGGTCTGACCTGGCCGCCATCGAGAATCCGGTCGCATCGGCCAAGCAGCACGTCGGGAGCGCCCTTGCAGAAGAGACGTGATTCCCTTTCGTTGTCATCATTCGGGGCAGCCAGAACCGACATGAGCTTGCGCTCGGACGTGAAAGGAATCTCGGCCAGACGACGGTAGCTATCAGCCTTGGCATCAGCGCCGACTTTACGGGCGGCAACAATCAGCGAAACCTCCGTGGGATCGCCGACGCTCTGCCAGTGACCCTGCCCGGATCCAGACTGGGCCTGGGAATCAGGTTCGGCCTCGACCGGCTGCCAATGCAGGTCTCCGTCGTTGGCGATGGCCCCGACCATCAGGGTCTCTTCCACTGCCTCAGCCAGAGATGAACCAATGGTATCTGTCAGTTGTTGATCATCTGACCCACTGGCCTCGAACGGCTGCATGGTTCCCTCCGGAGCGTACCCGGTGCCAGTGAGCCTGACCTGCCCCGAGGGGACGACCACCCGTTCAACGGTCATTTCATTGCGTGTAAGAGTTCCTGTCTTGTCGGAGCAGATGACTGATGCCGATCCCAGGGTCTCCACCGAGCTGAGCTTCTTGACGATGGCATGATGCTTGGCCATGCGCTGCACGCCCAGGGCGAGAACCACAGTCAGGATGGCCGTCAGCCCCTCCGGCACAGCAGCTACGGCCAGAGATACGGCCATGAGCAGGGAATCAATCAGATCCTGGGTTGTCTGAAAGCCTTCCATCAGGGCCAAAGCAGCCAAAACCAGGGCGGCAATCAAGCAGACGGCCAGTCCGAGGAGCTTGGAGACGCGGGCCATCTCCTTCTGTAGGGGCGTGGGTTCCTCCTGGGTATCAGCCAGCATGTCGGCGATCTTCCCGACCTGGGTGTCCATACCAGTAGAGGTGACGATCATGCGCCCGTTCCCCTGGGTCACTGCGGTGCCGTTGAAGACCATGTTGGTTCTGTCACCCAGAGCCTTGGGCTGGTCAAGCCGACCGGGCCGCTTGCCCACCGGCAGCGACTCGCCGGTCAGCGATGCCTCGGCCACGCGCAGACCCGCGGCCTGGAACAGTCTTCCGTCGGCGCCGACCGAATCGCCTTCAGCCAGGACTACTACATCACCAGGCACGATCCTGCTGGTCTCCAGGCTGACCACCCGGCCGCATCGCAGCACCGAGGCGTGCGGGGCCGTCATGCTCGCCAGAGCATCCACAGCCCGCTCGGCCTTAGCCTCCTGAGCGTACCCCAGGGCGGCATTAAGGATGAGGATGATCATGATGACGATGGCATCAAAGGGCAGGGGCTCCCCGCCTCCTGATGCCGGATGTGAGCGTTCCACCACCCAGGGCACCAACGAAATGGCCGTGGCTGCCAGAAGCAGATAGACCAAGGGGTCCTTGAACTGTTGAAGGAATTCCCTCCATGCAGGAACGGGAGGCGCTCCAGCCAGCTCATTAGGACCGAACCTGTCCAGCCGACGCGCCGCCTCGGCCTCATCCAGGCCCCGGTCGGGGTCCACATTCAGAGCAAGGGCAACCTGATCGACACCTACTATAGAAGGGTCCTTGAGGACGGGGCCATTCACTCTGCGCCTCTGCTCATGGCCCTGCCCTGCAGTCGGGATCACGCCGGTATCTGTCGATTTCTCATGCTTGGGATCGCTGGTCAACCCAGTCATGCCACTCTCCTGCTTATGCCACGGAGTAGTCAACGCTTCAGAGGCCCGTTGGAAGAAATCAGAGGCGGCCAGACCAAAACGCTGCGTGGATGCTTGCCAAGTTGAACCAATAATATACATAAACACGGCCGAAGTCGTCAAGGCCTTTGCTTCAGTATGCATTCTCAGGCCTGTCTCATGACAGAGACGGTATCTTTGCTGCACTTAACTTGGCAGCGCCCTAGTTGCCGAATCCCCCCCCCCAAAAAAAATACTAGATCTTCATTAGAAAAGCTTTAATCAATTTGGGCTCATCTGGCATAAAAACCCTTATCTGCCCTGAGAATCCTATTTAAGACCCTCTTGTGATTATTCGACAGGCTCAGCTGGCGTTATCTGAGCAGTAAATAGTCTTATAGGCCAACCATGGTAGTTCTTGCCAGCCGTCTGCCCTAACGATCCTTTCAGTGGAGACACCATTGGAAATAGCACTAAACACGAGAAAGAGAGGAGAGAGACGGACAAAATGCACAACATTATCGATCTGCAGAATAGTAATATCGCCATGAATGATGAAGCCGCTCATCATAGCGGCGTCAGCATATTTGCATGCCACGGCGGTGGGCATGATAATATCTGGAGTTGATGGACCTGCAGCTAATCCACAAAAATATGCCACTGCGATGACGCATTCATCAAAATGGCATGGGCTGTCATTTTTGCCCTGATGACGGCAGGGACAACAGTCATGTAAGTCTATGGGCGCCATCCTTGTATGGCATCCATAGCAATATTCTGATGAAGATTTATAAGTCGCGAGAACGGCGATGATGGGAGAACGGTGATGAGTGGTGCTTCAGTGAGTTCAAATGGATTGACAATGACGGTGACTCCGAGGAAGGATGATTCGATCACCATCCTCGACCATGTCGACTTCCATGCTGAGCCCGGAAGAATCACGGGGATTGTCGGCCCCTCAGGCAGCGGAAAGTCCACCTTGCTGTACTGCCTTTCGGGGTTGGAACGTGCGACATCCGGAAGCATCTCCCTTCTAGGGCATGACATCACGCATATGCGAGCGTCCGCGCTCACTCGGTTTCGGCGTCGACATCTGGGATTCGTGTTTCAATCCTACAACCTGATCACGAGCATGACGGTGGAGGAGAACCTCGCGCTGCCATTCACCCTGCGCGGCCGTCGACTCCCCAAGCAAAAAGCGGATGAGATGTTGCGGTACTTCGGATTGGCAAACGAGAAAAAAAGGAGCGTGACGATGCTCTCAGGCGGAGAGCAGCAACGTGTCGCGCTTGCACGAGTGCTGCTCTCCGATGCAGATATCATTTTCGCCGACGAGCCGACTGGAGCCTTGGATCAGGAATCTGGCGCCAAGGTCATGCAGGTGTTCAAAAGCCTGGCTATGGATGCGGGCAGGACCGTAGTAATAGTGACCCACAGTGGAGAGGTAGCCGGACAGTGCGACCAGATCGTTGAGGTCCGTGATGGCCACGTGCTGAACGCTGATACGGAGAGCGGGGCCCGCATATGAGGGGCGCACTCTCTGATCTGAAAGCAGCCCCGGCCGTATGGGCCGGCGTATGGCTGTCACTAATCGTTTCCCAGACCGCTGTGTGCACTATCGTCGCCGCGCGCAGGGCTATTGATGCCGCTTACCACGGACCGGATGCCGGGTTAGGCGCCAACCTTTCCGGCCCAGCAATGCTGTTCAGCGTGGTCATAGCCGTGTTCGTGATGCTGTGGGTCGTGACCGCCGCTCTGAACCAGCGCAGGCACCAACTAGCATTGCTGGTCCTTCAAGGCGCCACGCCCTGGCAGCTGCTCTTCGGGAATCTGGCTATCATCATCGTCCTATTCATCTTGGCAGCAGTAGCGTCATCCCTCCTGACGCCGCTGGCAGCACCATATCTGTTCGACCTCCTGGCCAGAGCATTCGAGCTGAAACTGACGTATCAAGCAACCCAGCTGCTGGCATCCATCGGCACTGGGTTGGCCATTGCCGGAGTCGCCGTCCTTGCAGGCACAGTGCTGACCGTGCGCACACTATCCAAGATCAGGCCGATAGAGGCGCTTCGGCAGTCACAAAACCCGCCGAGACAAGTGAACGCATTCCGTGTTCTGCTAGGCGCATCGTTGCTCGTGGGAGCGATATGCGCGCTCATCATCCCGGGGACAGCTACACGCAAGATAGACTCTGGCGAGCTCGCCACGCACATTTCCGGCAGGAATCCCATAGAGTCCAGAGTGACAGGATTCATTGGGTTCTCCATGGGAGGCATGTTCCTCCTGATCTTCGCATTGGCTGTTCTGGCTCCCTATGTCATGCACTGGTTCACCAAAGGATGGACGCATCTTCTCCCCCTGCCATTCAGCACCTGGAAACTCGCTAGGCAGCAGGCCGTTGGGAGGATCCAACGACAGAACGCGACCATCATTCCCATGACGGCCGGCTTGTCGTTGCTCATGACTTTCTCTGGTGTGTTGCATACGCTGACCGACAGCCTCAAGAATTTCGCCAGTAACGGCCATTCCATGAACGTGAACCCACACATGCTGACGAACCTGATGGCCATGCTCGGCCCTGCGCTCATCATCGCTTTGGTGGGCGCAATCTCCGGACTGATGATCACCGCACGAGGGCGACGCCTGGATCTGGCGCTGACATACGTATCCGGTGCCAGTACCGGACAGTTGCGCATTTTGGGAGCCCTCGATGGTCTCATTTCGATGGTCACCTCGGTGCTGCTCGCCTTCGTCATCACACTGCTCAGCACCTGCGGCACCGCCTTCATGCTGCAACGATATCTGGGAAGCGCAAAGATAAGCGTTCAATGGGGATATTGGGCGGTCATCGCACTCCTCGCTATTGTCGTAGGCGCCCTCGTCACAGGCGTGCAGGCGCTGTGCGCGCGTTCCGAGGATTCTGTGAGGGTCATATCACGTGCAGTCGGTGAGTAACCACCCCCAACAAAGGACGAAAATGTCGCCACACAAGCGGAATAGTAATGAGAAAACCGCATCTTTGATAGACGTGCCCCGCCTTTTGAAATCCATAAGGGTGTTTTATTCACGGTTAGTCTGCTAAGTATAGCGAGCGCCCTCTTAAATCTGGCTCAGCCACAGCTTGTCAATGTCATTCTTGGACGCGTGCAGCATAACATGCGATCCGCAGTGCCCCTCTAATAGCGTTGGCAGGAGTGTTTCTGTCCGGCGCAGCAATCACTTCTTTTGACGCTTACCTGCTGTTGAACGATATGAGACGGTCTCTAGTAATGCATATTCTGCATTTGCCGTTCAAAGATCTGGACCAGTCGCATACAGGCAACGTAATTTCTATTATTTCATCTGATACAAATGAACTGAAGCGATTGCTGACCGATAATTGCCAGAAGTGTTTGGCACTTTACTGGTGTTCATAGGCGCGTGTGTGGGAATGGTCATAATCAGTCCCGTCATGTTCGTTATCTCTCTTTCGACCTGTCTTGTTACTGTCGGTTTACTGGTAGTCTTATCCGGAAAATTACGAGACTGCTCCAGAGGGGCTCAAACGGCCATAGGAGATATGACGTCTGCAGCCACTGATGCTTTGATGAGTTTGAAAAGGATCAGGGCCTTCAACGCCACGGAGCGTGAGACCAATAAAATCGGCGAGAAGCCAGGCAAGCGTGCACATCCGGTCGTCTAATTTCAAAGAAGCAGTCACTGATATGGCCATCAGGAATGGCCTTAATGCAGTTGTGCCTGATGGTTGTATCGGGAATCGGCGCTTTCCAAGTGGCCAAAGGAGTGATGACTGTTCAGCAACTGGTAACTTCTCTATGTACCTAGAAATGATGCCCACGCCTATGGCGACACTTTCTTCGACATATAGCAGACTGTTCAGAGCGTTGGGCGCGAACTCCAGCATTCAAGCGATAATGAGAATGCCGACCGAAGATGCGACATCAGCATGAGCAGTATCCAGTAGGGTCCAAAGGAAGGTCACCAACTCCGATCAGATTGACATCGATCTTGACCATGCTGATATTCCGTATGATGACGCACGGAACAATCGTGGCGGGCTCCAATTGAATGAAGCGGGCGTGCATATGAAAGGCGGTGTCGTCTACGCGATAGTCGGACCATCCGAAGCGGGCAAATCAACCATGCTGGCCCTTATAAGGGTATTCTATAAGCCAAATCATGGCCATGTTCTCTTTAATGGTATTGATCTTTCAACTCTCAGCTCCTCTTATGTACGTTCTCTGATCGGCTATATAGAACACGATGCCCCCATATATTCCGGTTCTTCCAGAACGAATCTGGCGATGAACAAGAACGGCGTATCCGATGAAGGCTGCTGGAATGCCTTAAATAAGGTGAACCTCACGCCAAAGTGAGAGACACCTTCGATGGATTGGATACCCCAGCAGGCAACGCGGTGTATTGCTGAGTAGCGGTGAACGCTATCGCTTGGCCCTGGCAAGGCTGTTGTCCATAAGGCGGCCGATCATGCTGCTTGACGAAACAACATACCATTTAGACGCTAAAAACGAGGAGCTCGTCGCACAAGTCATTCATGCCAATTCCCCGGAGCAGACAATAGTCATGGCGGCACAGAGAATACAATCAATCGCTTCGTCAAATAGAATCATGGTTTTGGCCAATAGAACTATCAATGGTTTCCTTTGGAAAATATTGTCTGCCAATTCTACTCTCCTATATGTATTGCTGTTAATAAACTTGATACCAATGTGAATAATTTGGCTATATATAAATATGCGCGGAAAATACGATCCACCGGCAGCAAGGTTCTCACCTCAACAAAGGAACAGACGATTCAAACTATCGTCTTGCCCTCTAAAGATATCTTTAATGACATTTATTGGCTGCTTGGTTTCCAGCATGATATGCAGTCATTACTAGACTGACCACGGGATATCTAGCAGTAAAGTTTAGCTGGGAGTACAGCACGTGAACCTTACACAGGGCACGCAGGAATAAATCTTGGAATTGCTCATTGTCAAGACATGACCCTCGCTGTTCCGCACAGTCAATCAGCTATCTGTTTTTTGATGACTATATGATCACGACGATGTTGATCGCCTACGGGCTTAAGGAGCCGGACCGGGCATCAGACCGCTGGTTAATAGCCTAAACGAGACGGAGTAGTCAACGCTTCGAGGGCCTGTTGAAAGAAATCAGAGGCGGCCAAACCAAAACGCTGCGTGGATGTTTACCAAGTTGAACCAAGAATATACATAAATCAGGCTATGCTCGTCAAGTTCTTTGCTTCAGGGCGTATCAGCCGACTTTCCATGCCGATACGCCCGAAGACAGACGACCCTACTTGACCGAGCGGATCAGCATGATGACCGCCGCGCCGATCAGCACCATGACGATGGCCACGGGGAAGATGAACACATACCCGGCACGGATCACCAGGACCGAGACCAGTACTGGGGCGATGACCTGTCCTAGGGTATTGGCCAGGTTCAGGATGCCCAGATCCTTACCAGCTTCGTTCTTGTTCGGCAGCACATCAACATTCAGGGCCTGGTCCACCGAGGTATAGATGCCATTGCCCAAGCCAGCGATGCCCGCGTAGCACATCATGCCCACTGCCGTCGGGAACACCCACGGAAGTGCAATGCCCAGGGCCAGGATGCAGGAGCTGACCGCCACGATGGCCTTGCGACGGCGAAGCTTGTCCGATATGGGACCAGAGATTATCGAAGCAAGGAAAGTGACCACCATCGAAATGACGGACATCGTAGAAATTGTACTGGCCGACTCCGCCACTGAAAGCCCGCAATACTTTTGCAGAATGTAAAGCTGATAAGTAGCGACCATCGACGAACCTATCATCATAAAGAGCCTGCCACCGAGAGCCAGGTAGAAGTCACGACTCCCCTTGGTCGGCGGAGTGAAGGAGACCCGCAGCCGGTGCCAAAGCCCTTGCTTCTGGTTACCCTTTCCATTACGCGCAGCCGTTGCTGCGGCACTTTCAACAGCGGAATGCTCACGCGGCCAAATGATGACGGTGAGAATGCCGGTGACCGCAAACAGGCAGATACCGAGGATGAAGCCCACCTGCATGTGACCAATGAATCGGGCTCCTATCAGGGTGCCTAGGGACTGCCCTACGATGCTACCGCCTCCATAGAAGGCAGAGAAAGTGCCGCGAGTGGACTCGGGTATCCGGTCCGAGAGCACCGCAACAGCCGGCGCAATCATCATGTTGACGCCCACCTGCACCAGGCACCAGCCGGCCACGATGGTAGGAATAGTCACTGCCTGTGCCGTGTAGAGATAGCCCAGCGCAGTGACAATTCCGCCGGCCACAACCCAGGGTGTGCGCTTGCCCAGCCGCGAGTGCGACATATCAGACAGGGCGCCGAATATCACATTGGACACCAAAGCGAATACGCATCCGACTGAATTCATCGTGCCCAGTATGGCCTCGGGAACGCCGATGCCAAGATCCGTGAACCGCTGCGGCAGGAGGACCTGGGAGCCGGAGGTGCCGGCGGTCATCCACAGTACTGAAAACAGGCAGAAGCCTACGCCGAAGCGGATTTTCTCTGCTCGTGTCAGAGGACGACCCGTATCCGGCGCCAATGCATCCGACGACGATGTCGCCTTCTGAACCTGCTCAACCGTATCAACCATTTCACATACTCCAATCCTTTACAGGGGAGCACCATGCTCCATCCGAGCTTCTTTGCTCTTCCGCAGACGTACAGCTGTGTTGTTGCTCCGCTTCTACGAGGATCAGCCACGACAGAATGCGTCATGCATAGCTTTCTGGGCCGACCAGTTCCAAACAGTCAGGACCTGGTCGGCCCAGCAGCAGTCAGCGTTCAACCACCAGATCGTAGGTTCCTGCAGGGTAATCCTTGCTGGATCGTTTGCCAGGGGCTGCAGGGGAACCAATCAGCACCCGCGCCACGGAACCGGCAGGGACGACCAGACGAAGCCTGACCCGGCCATCTTCTTCGAGCCGCCAGGACGATTCAGCCATGCCATGTGGCGTCAGATGGCGTGTCGAGGCTTTCGTCAACCCGCCACCGATTCGAGGATCGACCTCGAAAAGGCTCCACCCTGGTTCGAGAGCTCTTAAACCGCCGATTCGCTCGTGCATCCACTCGGCCACAGACCCCAGGGCATAGTGGTTGAAGGAGGTCATGCCGCCCGGGTTGATGGATCCGTCGGGCTGCATGGAATCCCAGCGCTCCCAAGTGGTCGTTGCTCCCATCTTCACTTGGTAGAGCCAGGAGGGGCACTCGGTCGACAGCAGCAGGGAGTATGCCTCGGCATCATGCCCGGTCTCGCTCAAAGCTGGCAGGACGAATGGAGTGCCGGCGAAACCAGTGGAGACCTTGCCGCCTGATTCGCGCACCAGTTCCGCCAGCCGTTGGCCGGCAGCCTGCTTGAGTCCAGGCTCGGCATCGAACAACCCGAAAGCAATCGAAATCGCATAGGCGCACTGAGTATCGGAGGTCATGCGCATGTCTGGGCCATCGCCGACCACAAACCGGTTCCGATAGCCGGTGACCATCCGCTCATGCAAGGAGCGGTAGTCGGCTGCCTCTGTCGGCTTCCCCAGAGCCTGGGCAATGCGGGAGGCATAGTCAACCGAACGGGCGAAGTAGGCAGTGGCCACCAGCTCCTTCTGTGTCATAGCCTGAGCAGGATCATCCGGCGGAGCGGTGGGATCCAGCCAGTCTCCAAGCTGACCCAGCACATAGTCCGGCCGACGATCCCAGACTCCGTCCGGCGATAGGTAAGCGCGCACTTCGTCTATCCATCCCCGCACCAGATCCCAGGATTCATCCAGAATATGCCGATCACCGCCCTCCATATAGAGGGTCCAAGGGACCGCTACGGCCGCATCTCCCCAGATAGCAATGGCTGACGGCTTGGCCCAGACGCCCAGCGGTACAAAGGGTACGAAGAACGGTATGGTTCCATGAGCCTCCTGCTCAATGCGCACATCCTTCAACCAAGAGGAGAGGAAAGCCTGCACATCGTACAGGTAAGCGGCCGTCGGCGCGAAAAGATCGATATCTCCGGTCCAGCCCATGCGCTCGTCCCGCTGAGGGCAGTCCGTGGGAATGGAGAGGAAATTGGAACGCATGGACCACAGGACGTTGTCGTGGAGCTTGTTCAGAAGCGGATTTGAGCTGTCGAACCAGCCGGTCCGCTCCATGGTGGAGTGGTAGACCCGGCAGTCGATGTCCTCGGCGGTCAGTTCTCCGGGCCAGCCCTCAATGCTGGCATAGCGGAAGGCATGCATGGCGAAGCGTGGCTCCCACCAAGCATCCTGACCATTCGAGATGTACTGGTCATGCTCCTGCCCCCGGCGCAGGGTCCGTGTAGCCAGGGTGCCGTCCTTCTCCAGCACCTCGGCATGGCGGATGGAGATCCGAGCCCCCTCTGCCAACCCATGCATGTGCAGGCGCATCCGCTGACTGCAGTTCTGACCGAAGTCGATCAGCCAGGAGGAGGACTTCCCCGAGCCTCCGGTACGGGTAATGGACACCGGCTGGTTCCGCCCTTGCATGCGTACGGCCTGGAGCTGTGGATTCTCAATCTTCGCCGGATCATAGGAAACCTCAGCCACTGGCCGCCATGCCGAGTCGTCGAAACCCGGACTTGACCAGCCAGGCTCCTCCAACCTGGCATCGTAGGTCTCCCCCTCATACAGGTCCGAGCACACGATCGGCCCCAGAGTGGTTTTCCAGGTGCGGTCCCAGGAGTTGGAGTAGATGTGAGTGATCGAGCCGTCCTCGCCCTCCACCTCCAGCTGGGCGAACATGCCTATCCTGTCGCCATAGAAGTTAGCCATGCCGCCGTCGAACCCCAATCGGCCACGATACCAGCCGTCGCCCAGCCAGAAGCCCATGGCATTAGCACCCTGCGACAACTGCTCTGTCACATCGTAGGTCCAGCACTCCAGACGGCGGCCATAAACAGTCCAGCCAGGCGTAAGCTCGTCTGATCCGACCCGAGCGCCGTTGATTTCAGCCTGGACCAGGCCCAGAGCAGACAGATAAAGCCTGGCGGACCTAGGCGCTGCAGGCAGCTCGAACTCCGCACGCACCAAGGGCAGATGACGATGGTCCGTTTCGGCCTCTGGCCAGGAGGGACCGACGAAGTCGGCGATGCGGTCCGTCACATCCAACCCGACATCAAAGTGGCGCTCCGGCGATGGCGCTCCAAGAGGCGCTCCGTCAGCATTGAGCATGGCAAGTGTCACAAGCGCCCGTTCCCGCGAACGCAGGGGCTCAAAAGGCCAATCCAGAAACATATTGTCGCCTGCGTCGACTTCGGCTTCCTGCTGTACAGGATCACTGCCCGGCATCCTCCTGGTTAGGTTGATCGCTACCTGTGTCCCTTGGGGCGGCTGTTCCGAGTATGTCCAGGAAAGCCTCGGCTTGTGGCTGCCGATCCCCAGTACGTCACCGTGGTAATGCTCCACCTCAGGGGCACTGATGGCGATTGTCTGATCCGTATTCATATAATTTGACCTCCTTGTCTTGTATCTGTGCATTACCGCTGGGACCGTTCCCTGCGTTCCTCATCTGTGCCATACCGTGCCTGGAGCCTGATCATGATGGTTCCGGCGATGGCCTCGATGATCACCACCCCTGCGAAGCCCCACATGGTGGTTCGAATGGCAGAAGGCACGACCAGGGCAGGTGTAACCAGGGCGAACAGGCCGCAGCACAGACGGGAGAAGCCGTTGATGAAACCCTGGATGGAGGCACGTATCTCGATGGGGAAGGATTCCTGAGTCCAGACCTTGTAGAGGGCTTCACCGGCCAGAGGGCTGCCCAGATTCATGAAGGCGGTGGCGCCGACGATTACCCACAGGTTGGTGCCGCCAAGGGAAAGAGCGACCATGGCGATGAAGGTGATGATGATGCCTGCTACGAAGGCCTTGTTGCGGTATTTACCCCCGGCGATCGAAGCGAAGACGATGTTGAGGATCAGAGTCACGAAGTTGAGGATGATGCCCATACCGGTGGCCAGGGTCTGGGAGGCATGGGCATTGACCAGCATGAAAGTCTGGAACTGACCCCAGGTGTTGGCCAGCAGATTCCATCCCACATAGAAGATCAGGATGGCAGCAAAGAAACTCAGATACATCTTTTTGTTCGCGCCCATCATCACCTTGATCACCGAGACCTTTGCCCCGGTCTCAACCCCGGGCTCGGCTGCGTCGCGGCGATCAGCGGCCTCGTGGAAGGCACGGAAGGTGGGCGAGCATGTGCGCCAGAGCCAGGCGATCACGGCAAAAACAGCTAGAATCACGAAGACCACACGGCCTCCTGCCGCCCCTTGCATTCTGGAAACCAGAAAAGCGCAGATGAAGGAGATGAACACGCCGACCTGCCAGTAGACCTGAGTGGTGGATACCAGGCGAGCCGCCAGCGAATCATTGGGAGCATCATGAGAGACGACGGTCATCGACACCGGCAGATCCGCGCCTGAGGCCACGCCTGCAATGACCACTCCGACCAGAAGCATGGCATAGGAGCCGGAGAATACGACGATGGCGGCCCCCACCGCATAGAGCAGATTGATCCAGTTGAAAAAGCGGACCCTGCCCACAGCGTCAGCGATGCGACCTCCGAAAAGGGACCCGAAGGCGATGGCGAAGGTCAAGGCACCCGACAGGACCCCCACCTGGCCATTGCTCAGCCCGAAACCCTGCTGCCAGACCGTGATGGTCGATGAGAGGCCCACAATGATGCCTGATCCCAGCATGGACCCGATGCCGGCGGCAACAGCCAGGGAGCCATAGCCTCCCAGCCCCTTGTCCGCATTAGAAGTGCTGTCTGCCATATTTTTCTCCTCTGTCATTGAGGCGAGCGCCGGGCGCGACCTTGCATATCGAAGCCCGACACCGGTCATTTTTTATTTTTCATTCCATATATAAGGCGAGAGACTGCCTTGTCATGGATTAATACTAACTCACTTTTTGAAAATTTCAATCCTTGTTTCCAAACAAGACTCGGTACTGCCGGAAGCTAAGCGTTAGGCTGGTTTTACGCGATAATCATGGTCAGCAGGAAGGAATCCGACACAATGTCGTCCGCACAAGACGCAGCCGTCCCGTCAGGCAGAGGCAAGGTGGGCGTTGCAGACATCGCCCAGAAAGCCGGAGTCTCGCTGGGCACTGTCTCTAATTATCTGAACTATCCCGACCGCGTCTCGCAGACTCTGAAAGAACGCATCAGCGCAGCAATAGACGAACTCGGCTATGTGCCCCGCCCAGCTCGTGGAGCCGCGGCCCTGACCGGACAGTCCACCATCGGCATCATCATGACCGATATCGAGCATTCCCTGTTCACCTCCGTATTCGAAGGGGCTCAGGAAATCTGCGAAGACAAGGACATGCAGCTGATAGGCACCAATGCTTATTCCGATTCGAAACGCCAGACCAGCCTGCTCAAGCTCTTCTACTCACTGGGCGTCAAGGGGGTTATTCTCTGCAGCGTAGTGGACTGCACCGCTGACTTGGAGTGGGCGGCCTCGGTCAAGCTGCCCGTAGTGCTGGTCGATCATGTGGAGCCCAGCAGCAAAACCAAAAACTGCAGCGTCCTGGAGAACAACCTCGCCGTAGGGCAGATGGCGACCAGGCATTTGCTGGAAGCTGGATGCCAACACATCGCCTTCGTATCCCACTCCTTCGACTATCAGTCCATATACGACCGCTATACGGGGGTTCAGCGGGCCATGCGAGAGCAGTCCCAGGCCAAGTTGTCAATCATCGACTCACACGGAATCATGATAGAAGACGGCTATGAGGTCGGCTGCGAGATCAGCCAGCTCCCGCCTACGACAGTCCCTGACGGCATCATTGCCGGCACCGATGTGCTCGGGGTGGGAATCATCAATGCCCTGCAGGAGAAGCACAGATATCGCGTACCCGACGACATCAAAATCATCGGCACCGAAGGTGCCCGCACGGGCAACTATCCCAAGGTCCCCTTGTCAGTCGTCGCTGCGCCCGGCGTCGACATGGGCCGCAAGGCCGCAGCCCTATTGATGGACGAGTTCAGCAACTCCCGGCATGTACACGGCTCTGTATTGATTGAACCGATTCTGGTGGAGCGGGATTCAAGCCGGGCGGCATAATCTCGAGAAAAAGACATTCACCATGTTATGACCCTGCTTCATCATGGCCGCCCGGCAATGCCTGCCCTTACGGTATGCCATTCACGGCTGCTTCCCCGAAGACACTTCAGAGAAGGAATCATTGGCCACATATCGTTGGTACTTGCTCCGGGGTCTATCGGGAAGCGTCATGGAGAGTGCATTTTCTACGAGCAGCGGCTCGATGTACCGCCTGCGGACATAGTACTTGCCTAATCCCAGCGCATGCGCAACACTCTCGAGCGATTGGGGCTCCTTGCAGAAATCGAGAATCCTGTCTCGTATTCCAATGCTCTTCTTCGCAGGATCTGATACTGCGGTTCCGGACCAAGGAACGGTTGCTTCCGCCGCACCAGCACGCTCCGGCACAGAGTAGAAGCGCACAGTGAAGGAAGCCTGCCGATCCTGAAACTCTACAGGCTTATATCCACACTGTTTGGCCTCCTCGCGGATAGCCGGAATCCCTGAGTGCCGATTCTCGGCAATACCCTCAATCTCCAGCAGACTGACCAGGGTAGGGTTCCTGGTCTGACTGTTGGCAAAGCCCAAGTCGTTGATGCTCTGACCGCCATATACACCACCAGGATTCCAGCATTCAAGACGATCGGCAAAGAGCGTCAATCTGACCGGCGTTCCGTTGCAGTATGGGCCATAGTCACGATGCATCAATGCGTTGGTCAGGATTTCCCTGACTGCGGTTTCGGGATACTCAGGAATATCAGTGCGCACCCCATCCCTGATCACCGTCCTGGTTCTGCTGTTGCGCCGCACAAAGGCCATGGCATCCTCAAGCATGCGGTCAATGGTCCCTTCAAAGCGCTGATTGTCAAGGAACCGCTCTCCCCCAAGACCAGTTCCGGCCTTGGTTCCCGGCACAACCACGGCGGTAATGCAGAGGTTCGGATACACCTGCTGCGGGTATTCGCCAAGGGTCATCAGACCTGCAAGAGTGGGAGATCCACGACGGCAGACACCTGATAGCTCCAGGATCTCGTCCTCATTCCTTCTGGCCAGGAGCGGGCGTTCCCGCTGTGCGCGACTAATGAAATCATGACGTTTTCCTGGGTTCAACATATCGGAATCGGCCTGAGGGTCTACCGATACATCGTCGCGCCGACCGTCCTTGAAAGTCTCGATCTCATACAGCTGCGTAGGCGTCATGCGGGCATCGGCATCCCCGATCCGGGTGTAGCTGCCTGCGCTGATGCCTGCTGTCTTACGGTAGACAGGCCTCTCGCCCATGGGTTTGCCGTTGATGTAAGCCGACACCACGGTCTTGCCGTCAATCAGGCTTTCGCTATAGACCGGTCTGACCTCGGGATACATCTCTTTGCCCTGTGCCGTTACCGCCTTTTCCAGCTCCTGCGCGTCATGGACGCCGACAACCTCAAATCCAAGACTTTCATCCAGCCCGAATACGATGATGCCGCCCTCGTTTTGGTTGGAAAACGACGACAGCGAGTCATACACCTTCGGAGTCCCCTGGCTGGCGGCTTTGACTTCTATCGATTGGCCTTCGCAACCCTTGCGCTGAATCGAACGCACAACCTCCTCCAGCGACAGATCGTTTTGTTCAGCGTCATCTGATTGTTGCATACAGGCCCCTACAAATTGATAATCTCTGTTATCTTTATCATACAGATTTACTAAAGAATGGCAAACTTTAGTAATTGATTACTAAAATAATCGCTAAAAATTGATGTTTTTATAATTATCAATCCATGATTAACACTATTTCCAGATCTTTATCACTGTGCAATTTTTAGTCGGACACCGAGTTGGCCGTGGCCGATATTCACCCCGCCTCATTCACTGCACCGGCAAAGATACCGTGACTACTGCGCCATTGCCATCGGTTGCATTCCCCAGGGTCAGGCGGCCTCCTGCACTCTCGACAGTTGACCGGGCGGCAGCCAGGCCGATGCCATGGTGGCCGCCGGAGCCGTGCCGACTGCTGTCAGCCTGATAGAGCCATTCCGTGGCGTGGGCCAGAGCCCGGCTGCTAAATCCTGGACCCTGGTCATGCACGGTCACGACCAAGGCTCGCCCGCCCTCCTGGCCATACTCCAGCTTCCATGTCAGCGTCACCAGACCATGGTCCGGCGAGTAGTCAGCCGCGTTGGCCACGATGTTCATGATCGCCCGGGCAAGGTCAACAGCATTACCGGAAACCTGGCCAGTCTCTGAACCCAGGCGGTCATCCCTCTCGAGTCGCAGACCCCGAGCATTGAGGTACCCCTGGGCCTGGTTGTCGACCATATCCCTCAAGGCAACTGTCGTGACCCCGGATCGCTCTGAAGCGGTGCCCATGGAACCCTGGCTGATGGCCTGGGCATAGTCGGCCATCTCACGGATGGCATCCTCAATGGAGTCCAGGTAGGACTGCTGCTCCTGGCTGAGCCCGGTCTCCCCCAGCAGGTCGGCGTTGCCTCGCATGATGGTCAGCGGCGTCTTCAAGTCGTGAGCCAGAGCCGCCACCTGCCGACGCTGGGACTCCTGGGCCGTCCAGGTCTTCTCCAGCGATTCCCTCAACGTGACGCGCATCCTGTCGAAGGACCCCAGCACCCGGTTGATCTCCAGCACGTTGCTGCAGGGCAGTGAGGCGTCCAGGTCCTGCCGCCCTATGTCGTCAGCCACCTGGTTGAAGACCTTGAGCTTGGACGATATGACATGGGCCGCCCGCAGCCCGACCAACAGGAGGGTGAGCAGCAAAGCGATCCCGTAAGACGCGAGCAGCAGGTTCTGGGGATTGGGATAGCGGTCCCGGGTCTGCCTTGACGCCCACTGCGGCTGAATCCGATAGGCCAGAACGCATGGCCGCCCATCGGCTGTGGCATAGACGACATAGGTCGCATCCGGCTTTGCGCGAGTGGCAAGGGGCCGTCCCGTCTTCTCTCTCCGCTCTTCCGATGGCTTAGATACGCTATGCGCCCGATGGTCGGCGGCCAGCTGATCGGCCTCGCTGGCCATGCCGCCCTTCATATCGCCCCCCACGGGATGCCCTTGACTGTCATAGGTTCGGTACCAGTAGGCGGCGGGAATCAGGGATTCGACAACAGTGGTCGTACGGCCAATGGAGCGCCCCACCTTCTCCAGATGCTGCTCGCCATAGTTGGCCCAGAAGAAGTCGCCCCTGGCCCCCAGGTTTATCCAGACCATATATATGCCGGCGAACAGCAGAGCCAGAATCAGCAGCACGTAGAGAAAGTATCTGATGATCAGCAGAACGATGGGCATTCCCCTGCGGCTTGGCCGGCCCCTGCCGTCGAGGCTCTGCTCCATCGGCGACTCGGGCGCGCCGTCAGTCAGGCCACCCATTGGTACCCCACTGACCAGATGGTCCTGATGGGGTCCACCCCCAGGGCTTTGAGCTTGCGCCGGGCATTGCTCAGATGCACTCTTACCGAAGCCGTGGCATCGCTGTCCGCATCGTCGGCGGCCGGATCATCCTCTGCGGCCAGGCAGGCCTCCCATATCTGCATGGGCGCGTAGGCCCGACCGGGATGTTCTGCCAGCAGGGCGCATATGCGGTATTCCGCATCCGTCAGATTGGCGTTGTGCCCGTCCACCCTGATCTGCCGCGCCTGAAGGTCCATGTCCAAGGATCCGAAATGCAAGAGCGGGCGCCCGCGCCGACTGCCCTGGGAAAGCCTCGCCCTGACCTTGGCTCGGAGCTCGGCAATGCCGAAGGGCTTGCGTATATAGTCGTCGGCACCCAGACCATAGGCCAGGACCGCACTGTCCTCATCGGTCTTGGCCGTCAGAAAGATGATCGGGCAGGACACCCGTTCCCTGATGGCAGCCAGGAGGGCAAAGCCGTCCATGTGAGGCATCATGACATCGCAGAGAATCAGGTCGACCGAGGACAGGTCCATGCTTACAACTTTCCGCGACTCGTTGACCACGGTCACGGCATAGCCGTCCTTGGACAGGGCCGCCATCAGCAGGGTGGTGATCCTTGGATCGTCATCCACCACCAGGATGGAGGCCCGATACCGATCGTCCCCGGGGGAACCTCCGGCGTGCACGTCAGCCACGATTGGCTCCTTTTCTGCGCTTAGCGACCCGGCCCAGCAACGTTTGAGAATGGACCTTTTGCAGGCCAGGATTCTTGTAAGCCTGATTTCTTGCAGGACGATTTTCTTGCAGGACAGATTCCTTACGGACCGGATGCCCTGCAATCCAGTCTAATCGCTGGCCTTTCGCCGATCCTCGAACCTGCCGATCCAGAGCAAGAGGGCCAGGCCCAAGGTCAGGGTGAGGACCAGACAGGGAACCAGATTATCCACAGCCGTCACGCCGATTGAGGCACGCAGGCCCTCCCCTCCCGGCATGGTCAAGGCCAGGGCCTGCTCGATCCCCAGGGAGCCGAACCTGGTAGGCCAGGTAAAGGGTATCCACCGGCTGATCCCGGGCGTGCTCGCGACACCGGATAAAGTACGGCTGTACAGGCCGTTGAAGAGGCCACCAAGGGAACTGATGGATACCCCGGTGCCAAGGACACCAATGGCGATGGTCGCATTCCGGCCGAAGCTCAGGGCCTGGGCGATGGAGAAAAGGTAGAGGCAGAGGGAACCGCCTGCCATGCCCAGGGTGGCGAGCGCGATGGCCGAGATTGGTGCGCCCAGTCCGCCAGCCAGAGCCATGGGCAGGCAGAATGCCAGAGCCGCCAAGGCCAGGGCCAGCAGACCCAGAAGCCAGAGCACCAGGACCTTGGCTGCCAGACCCAGACGGCGGCTGGGAATCCCCAGAAGGTTGGCCATGTCGCCGGCCTCACGCTCAGTCTCGATGTTTATGGCAACTACGATGGCAGCCATTAGGGGCATGAAAGCGCCTAGGACCTGAAAGAAGGCATCGGTCTCCAACCCGGGATCATAGGGGGCTGCGGCGAAGTAGGCACCGCAGACGAGTCCGGCCGCCAACCCGCAGACGACATGGATGGCGATAAGCACAGATCCGTGCAATCTCACGACTTCCGAGGCCACGACCCGGCCGACTGTCATCCCAGCCATGTCAGTTGGTCTCCTTCCGCGAGAACCAGATGCCCGTCAGGACGGACAGAAGCAGGAACCAGACCAGACCGGCCACCAAGGCCGTCAGGCTTTGCCCGCCGAAGACAGACAGCGCAGCCTTGATGGGACTGTTGTCTTCAGTCTCCAGGGGCACACCATCAGGCATGACCTTCATGAAGGGCACCGGCAGGTTGATCATGGCGGCGGGCGGCAGGAAGGGCCATAGCCGTTGGCTTCCCCAGAAGATGATTGAGACCAGCAGGTCCACCATGTAAGGCAGGCCGAACCCGATCAGAACGCCGAATCGGGCGGTCAGTGCCAGTCCAGTCGGTATCATCCAGGAGCAGGCCAGGACCAGCATCAGGGCGCTGACTACAAAATCGACCAGGGAGGGGCCCTGAACCCCGGAAACGGCGACTATGAGTGCCGAAAGGCCCAGAGCCAGCAGGGTGGCGAGGCCAACCAGAAGCAGACAGTAGACGATCTTGGCCCACCAGACCATAACGGGCGCGGCGGGCAGGGACAGGGTTGTTCTCCAACGCTGCTTTCCTTCGATGTTGGCCACGGCGACGCTTATCAGAGCAGTCATGGCTGGGAGGAGCAGAACATACCAGTAGTTGATCCAGGAGGGCATCCAGACATGCAAACCGAATGCGAAGCAAGCCACGATGACAATGAGCACCAGGGGGAAGGCCAAGGCCATCCTCCTGGGTGCGGCCGACCGGCCCTTCATGATCTCCGCTGCCAGGATTCTGCCGAAGGGGATGCCGTTGCCCCTAGTCCCGAGCCTTGCCTCGGCCCGGTTGTCTGAAGCAGTCGTATTCTGCTGGATGAGTTCGCTGGCATTCCTCTCGTTCATCGTGACCTCCTGAGCACGTCCATGAACAGCCCCTCCAGGTCCTCCCCGGCGTGCAGTTCATTCTCATAAGCCAGGCGACCGTCAGCGATGATGCCGATGTGATCCGCCAGGATAGACACCTCGGAGAGGATATGGCTGGAGACGATCACGCTCATCCCCTGCTGCGGGAAGCTGCGTATCATCCCCCTCAGCTCCTCGATGCCCAACGGATCCAGCCCGTTGGTGGGCTCGTCCAGAATCAGCAGACGGGGTTTGGTCAGAATGGCGTTGGCTATCCCCAGGCGCTGCTTCATACCCAGGGAGAACTGCCCAGCCTTCTTGGAGCCCGTATCGCTCAGCCCGGCAATGGAGAGCGCCTGGTCGATCCGCTCATCAGGCAGGCCAAACAGGGTTGTGCGCACCTTGAGGTTCTGACGGGCCGTCAAGTTGGGATAGACGGGCGGCTGCTCGATCAGGGCGCCGATGTCATAGAGGTCCCGGCGCGACCAGGGGTGCCCATCCAGAATCATGGATCCGCCAGTGGGGTGCAACATGCCTGTGACCATCTTCAAAGTAGTGGACTTGCCGGCCCCGTTTGGGCCCAGGAGCCCGTAGACTCCGCCCTCAGGAACATGCAGGGACACCTGGTCGACGGCCCGCTGTCTGTGGCCGAAGACCTTGGTCAGCCCCTCGGTCCTCAATATGTAACGCATGGTCAGCTCCTATTCGTTTCCTTGTGGCAGGAGCCAGACTAAAGACCGAAAATAAAGAAAGATAAAGGAGTCGAAACGGATTCTCACGCCGACATAATGTCTTGCTAGACGAACACCTGAGACAGGAGGAGGGGTGCATGCACGCGCGCAGCCCCTCCTGTCTTCCGCATCCTTGAATCACAACCTCAGGTAGGCCCCTGACCGTATTCTGCGCAGGGCCGCTACAGAGGCCGCTAGACCGATGGCTATCTCCACCAGCCCCCTGATGACCTCGGCAAGAAGGACCGCCGTCCAGGATAGGCCATAATCTTCCACGGCCTGGATCGTGACCCCCAAGGGGAGGTTGGTTGCGAACCAACGAAGCGGGACCGGATAGGCTTCAGCGGGCACGACCACACCCACAGCCACCGGGAGTAAGACAGTAACCGCATTCAGCGGGGCGAAGGAATCCGCAGTCAACAGGCCAAGGCCACCCACAAGGAGTCCCAAGGCCAAACCTGCAAATAGGGCGGTGGGCAGGAGGCTCAGGGCCCGGAGAAAATCAGACGGGCCGTGTCCGACATTCAGTACCAGGGTTCCGGCCAGGGCGACCAGCCCTGTGACTGAGGCAGCCACCACACCTGGAAGACCCAGACCAATCCAGTAGGCCAGGTCCATCGGACGGCGTATCAGGACCTGTGGGATGATTCCCTCCTCCCTGTCCATGGTCATGCCGCTGGCCATGACGGTCGCCACCTGGCAGGCCGCAGTCACCAGACCACCGGCGTATCCGATGCGAGCCAGGGCGGGGGAGTTCAGGCTTCCTCCGAGCATGAGCTGGCAGGCCACGTCCAGAATGGGGACAACGACCAGGGATACCAGGAGGGCCAGGGGCCGGCCAGCAGGCATGGAAGAGCGCCAGCTGACATTGGCAACGGTGAGCATCCTATGAACCCAACTCACAGTCAGATCACCTCGATTGTGCCGTCACGCCTGGCTCTAGCCTCGGAAATGTCGGCAAGGCGAGCGGCCAGGCTGATCCACAGGAGGAGCGCCACCAGCCAGCAAGCCAGGTCCCACCAAAGGATGGGAGCCTCCGGACCGAAGGCAATGCCACCTGCCTTCATAATGGACAGGGCAGGCCGGGTGGGGATCAGATTCTTCAACCCCTCCCCCAGGTCAATCGCTCCTGCCTGACCCTCGAAAACCCCTGACAGGGCCATACAGGGGACAAGGACCAGGCCTTCATAGGCCGTGGCATAGGGGGTCATCACGAAGAGACAGGCCACCACCAGAGCCATGACCAGGGCCCCTAGCCAAATCAGGGGCACTCCCAGGACCAGGACCGGCCAATGCTCCCCCAGCTCGGTGGGTAGGAGGGCACCCGGTCCTGGAATCAGCCAGGCCACACCGGCTAGGGGAAAAGCCAGCAGGCCAAAGGTGGCAGTTGAAGAGATCAGGGCCAGGATGGCAGGCCGGGGGCCGGACCCGCTGACCATGAGATGAGCCAGGGTCCCCTTGCGCCGTTCGAAACCGATCAGACCTGCGGCGGAGGTGCAGGAGGTCCACAGGCCTATGACGGCTGAACGGAGAAACCCCTGATAGGGGTCGGATCCCCAGGCCCTGACTCCCAACCGTTGGACCAGACAGGTTGAGAGGGTGGCTACCAGGAGGATCTCAATAAAGTAGGTGGTTCTGGTGTATTCGCACAGTTGGAAGGCGGCCTCTCTGAGCATCCTCATCATAGATTCGCCTCCGCGCCTGGACGGGCGGCCAGGGCCAGGAAAGCGTCCTCCAGACCTGCAGGCCTGACTAGGAGATCTGCCGGACAGTCGAGTGATCGGTCCGCGAAGAACCGGGCCATTCCTCGTCTCAGACGGATCGGCTCTGCACCCGCAGGCCCTAGCTCTTTCTCCGAGGCTCGCTTCCAGAGGATGGAGATCATCCAGTCGGGACCTGATGGCCGTGTGAGAACCACACCGCGCCGACCAACCCAGTCAATCAGAATACCCGGGTCGGCCAATTGGTCCGGCCTCAGGGTGAAGGAAGCCACCCAACCCACGTCGGCGAACCGCCGGACGACCTCCAGGGACCCATCGACCAGGATCCTGCCCGAATCGATGACGGCTATACGGTCGGCCAGTTCCTCCACCTCCTCCATGCCATGGCTGGTCAGGAGGATGCCCACCCCCGAATCCGCCACTGAACGGATCAGGCTGCGGATGCGCAGGGCTGCGCTCGGGTCCAGGCCATCAGTTGGTTCGTCCAAAAGGAGGAGGCTGGGGGAACCCAAGAGCCCCCTTGCTATGTGGAGACGCTGGGTCTGGCCTCGCGAGAGCTCATATACTGCATGACGCTCCTTACCGTTCAGACCCACCGCCTCCAGGACACGGCCGATTTCTCTGTCCCTCTGCCGGTAAGGCACATCGGCCAAGTCGGCGAAGAAACGCATATTGGCCATCACCGTGGCCCTGGGGTAGAAACCCCTGTCCCCACCGAGCACCAGCCCCAATCTCTTCCGGGCCTGGCTCGGATCGGCAAGGGCATCCACTCCGTCCACGCTCACCTCGCCACGGGTTGGGGTTAGAAGTGTGGAAGCGATTTTGACCAGGGTGGTCTTGCCGGCCCCATTCAGACCGACCAAGGCCTGTATCTTTCTCCGATCCACCTTCAGACTGATGTCCGATAGGACTGTTTGGGATCCCTCCTTCCTCCCACCTCGCTTTCCGGCGAAGGACCGCCAGACGTGGGAGAGGGCCAGGGCCGGACTCTCATCACCTCCGGCCTGCGGAGACCTGCAACCTTCACGTATACCTATGTTGGAATGCTTGATGAAATCAATCAAAATAAATGCCATTTCCGTGCTCAGTGCTTGCAAATTCATGTGCACCCAGACCGGGACCGAAATCGGAATCGAACCAATGCGGTCCGGAGTACCACGAGAGACGCCTCACAGGGACGCCAGACCGGGCATAACGGAGTCGCCGCCCCTATGGGCGGGTTGAACCAGCGGGCCTACAGAGCCTAAAGGGCTTCAGAGGGCCCTGCCCGGGATCAGCTTCTCGCAAAGGAAGCCGGCAGTCATATGACTTCACCATCCACTGATAATAAAAGGACACAAGAGGTCGGGCGCAAGGGCCCATCCCCATGCATGTATCCGGGCCCCCGCAGGAACCCGCTTGCCACTATACACCGGGCCGGGGTACCCATTCCCCAGGCCGATGATGGCGATCGCAGAGGACCGCCTTCATGCATCACGCCCAGTCTGAACCCATCTGAAAAACCTTGATATATGCCGCACCGAAGTGGTTGGAGATCATTTACGAAGCAGCAAGGAACACTGAATTCATTAGATTACCCATGCCCTTGATCACAAAGACGCTGAGGTCGGCATTTGCCTACCGCCTTTGCAGATGCTCCGTTAACACACGCAACCAAGGAAATCAACTCTTTTCTTCCCGCCGGGCCGATGCTACATCTGGTACCTGGCTCTGGTGCACCATGCCAATTCGACAGCACGATCAAAGGAACCACATGCACATTCGACCATTCCTTTCCCTCACTCGATTCAAGCGCACTATCGCAATCATCCTGATACTGGCAAGCGCCCTATTCTTCCTCGGCGCCTGCGGATCTGGCTCGCAGGCAGGCCAGTCCAGCCAGTCAAAGGCCTCGGAAGGGCAAGGCTCCTTCCCCGTCAAGATCGATCATGTTTACGGCACCACCTCGATCCCTTCCAAGCCCAAGCGCATCGCCACCGTCGGATGGGCCACTCCCGACAACCTCATCGCCTTGGGGGTCGTGCCGGTCAGCATCCAGAAGAACTCCTTCGGCAAGACCGTGGATGGAGGGTATCTGCCCTGGACCAAGGATGCCCTGGATGAGATGCATGTGGCCAAGGCGGATATGCCCAAGCTGCATGACGAATCGGACGGCATCGATGTCGAGGCCATCGCCGCGTCCAAGCCCGATCTAATCATCGGCCTGCTCTCCGGCATGACCAAGAAGCAGTATGACACCTTGAGCAAGATTGCGCCGACAATCGCCTATCAAGAGGTTGCCTGGGGCGACCCCTGGCGCAAGGTCATCACGTCCACAGCCAAAGCCATCGGAGAACCCGAAAAGGGCAAGCAGCTGATATCCGACCTGGAGGAGCGCATCTCAAAGGCCGGAGAGACCCAACCGGCCATCAAGGGCAAGACCGCGGCAGTTATGTATTTCGATGCTTCCAAGCTCTCTAAGTTCAGCGTCTACACCACCTCCGACGCCCGGCCTCAGTTCCTGAACGACCTCGGTATGGAGACTCCGGAGTCCATCAAGGAGGACTCCAAGAGCACCAAGAACTTCTACAAGGAGATCTCCTCCGAGCATGCCGACAGGTACAAGGATGTCGACATCATCGTTACCTACGGCACCCCGGACCTGCTTGAAGCGATGCGCAAGGACCCCCTCCTCTCCAAGATTCCCGCAGTTGAGCGCGGATCCGTCGTGGTCATCGACAATGACAGCGAGATGGCCAATGCCCTTGACCCCTCGGCCCTGTCCATCCAGAAGACGACCGACGCATACGCAGGGCTTCTGGGCGAGGCTGCCGCCAAGGTCTGATCAGGCCGCAGGTGAGGGGATGAAAGAGGGAGAGGTGGCGCATATATGCGGTCGGCGGGCAGCCATGCATCGCAATGGAAACGGACCCATGGTCTTGTCCGGGCTGATTCTGGCGGTCTGCCTGGTCATGGTCTGCGCCCTGTCCCTGGTTTTCGGATCCCGTTCCGTCAGCCCTTCCGACATCCTCCACGCCCTGTCCGCCTCCCCGGATGACATCGCGGTCTCGGCCATTCGCCTGAGAATCCCCCGCACCGTCCTCGGCCTCCTGGTCGGTGCCGGGCTCGGGGTGGCCGGAACCCTGATGCAGGGCATATCACGCAATCCACTGGCGGACCCGTCGATTCTGGGTTTCAATACGGGGGCGGCCCTGGCGATCGTCTGCTCCATAGCCTTCTTCTCCCTATCGACCCCGGCCCAGTATGTCTGGGTGGGACTGCTGGGCAGTGCGACGACCGCACTGGTCGTCTGGGCCATAGGCTCCCTGAGGCCATCCGGTCCCTCTCCACTGCGGCTGACCCTGGCCGGCGTCGTAATCAGCTCGGTACTGGGGTCCCTTACCTCCGCCATCCTTCTGCCGCGCATCAATGTCATCAGCTCTTATCGTTTCTGGCAGGTGGGCGGAATCTCGGGCGCCCGGTTCGACCTCATGATGCCGGTCCTGCCTCTTCTCGCTCTTGGACTGATACTCGCCTTCTGCCTGACGCCCGGAATCAACGCCTTGACCCTGGGTGATCAGATGGCCGAAGGACTGGGTATGCACGTCGGACGTGTCCGCAGCCTGGCCTGGCTTGCGGCGATACTCCTCTGCGCCTCCTGTACGGCACTGGCGGGTCCGATTGGCTTCGTCGGATTGGTGGTCCCCCATGTGGCACGACTGCTTATAGGACCCGACTACAGACGAATCATGGCTCTGAGCATCCTCATCGGCCCCCTTCTGGTGGTTGGCGCCGACGTGGTGGGCAGGATAATCACCCGTCCATCCGATGTAGAGGTCGGCATCGTCACGGCACTGATTGGGGCTCCCGTATTCGTGATTCTGGCCGGGCGCAGAAGAACCGCGGAGGTATAGGCATGGATGCTTGCCTCCTTCATGATGCGCATAGACCCGATGCGATGACCGACCTGCAACGGATACGACGGACCCATACCGTTCGTTCACTGGCAGTCACCATCCTGCTTGTGGTACTCCTGGTTGCTCTCGCGCTGTCCGACCTGGTTCTGGGACACCGCACATACTCCATGAGCGACCTGATTGGAGCGCTTCTGGGGCAGGGAGACGAAGGGACCAGATTCGTGATTCTCCAACTCCGCATGCCCAGGGCACTGATCGGCTGCGCCGCCGGCATCGCATTCGGCATGGCCGGAATTGGCTTCCAACACCTCCTGCGCAACATGATGGCCAGCCCGGATATCATCGGCATCACGGCAGGAGCCAACACGGCCGCCATCTTCGGCATTGTCGTATTGGGTCTGTCGGGCATGCCCTTGGCCTGCCTGGCGGTCATGGGCGGTCTCCTGACAGCCCTCCTGGTCATGGCCCTGGCCTGGCGCGGTTCGTTCGACCCGACCCGGCTGATACTGATCGGAATCGGAGTGGCCGCAGGGTTCAATGCTCTGGGTTCCTGGCTCATGGTTCGCAGCAACCAATGGGACATCCAGGCAGCAACCCGGTGGCTGACGGGCAGCCTGGCCGATGCCCAGTGGTCCGATCTACCCATACTGGCAACAACAACCCTCGTCGGCGCCATGCTCCTGCTGGCACTCGACAGGAATGTCAGCACACTGCAGCTGGGACCGGAGATGGCCGCCGGACTGGGAGTCAGAGTAAGCCGTGTCCAGTTCGAGGTGATCATCGTGGGTGTGCTACTCCTGGCTGTCGCAACGGCGACCACCGGTCCCATCTCCTTTGTTTCGTTCCTCTCCGGCCCCATCGCTGCAGTCCTGGTTGGTCGGGGAACATCGGCCCTTATCCAGTCGGGCCTGGTGGGAGGTTGCCTGGTTCTTGGGTCGGACATCGTCGCTCAACATCTGCCCACAACCCAGGTGCCGGTCGGCATCATCACCAGCATTGTGGGCGGCCCCGTCCTCATCCTGATCATGGTCCTCATGACCCGCAGACAGGAGCTCTGAACATCATGACGTCACCCCTGGCACACGACTCCTGGAGCAGCGCGCATAAGCTGACCGCCTCGCACCTTCGCCTCACCTATGGCGGGCGTACGGTCATCGAGGACCTGAGTCTGGATATACCCCCACACACGATGGGGTCCATCATCGGACCCAACGGGTGCGGAAAATCAACCTTCCTCAAGGCCATGGCCAGGATACTGAAACCGGCCTCGGGGGCCGTCATGCTGGATGGAGAGCCCATCACCAGCATCCCCACCCGCAAGGTTGCAACGATTCTGGGGCTGCTGCCACAGAACCCGTCAGCCCCCGCCGGCATCACCATCGCCGACCTGGTCGCTCGCGGCCGATACCCCCACCACCACTTCGTCGAGCGGTGGACGGACAAGGACGAAAAGGCGGTGGAACGGGCCCTTGCCCTGACCGGACTGACCGATATGGCGGGGTGCCCAATCGACCGCCTGTCCGGAGGCCAGCGCCAGCGCGCCTGGATTGCCCTGACCCTCGCCCAGCAGACCGACATACTCCTTCTTGACGAGCCGACCACTTACCTCGACATCGCCTACCAGCTTGAGGTGCTTGACCTGCTGAGCACCCTGAACAGGCAGGAGGGCGTCACGGTGGTCATGGTTCTCCACGACCTGAACATGGCCGCCAGATACTCGGATTGGATCCTGGCCATCAAGGATGGCAGGAGGGTCGCCCTGGGCGCTCCCGACGAGGTCATGACCGAGAACCTGGTCACGGAGGTGTTCGACATCGCGTCCACCGTGGTGAAGGATGGGCCCACCGGCACCCCGCTGATGACACCAGCGCCCCTCCATAGTCTTGCAGCTCACTCTGGCGCGGCTTGTAATGTACACGTACACTGGAATGACTCGACAGGACGACACCAGATGGTCCAATGAAGCAAAGCCCCTGAAGTAAACCCCTCGTCCTGTTCTCCGCACCGCTACCACCAATGTCCCAAACCACAAAGCCTTAAAACCACCGATCCACGAACCGTGACAACCTGAGCGGAGCCCCATCCTCAGGCAACTTGACCTCCGGATCAATCCATAAGCCCCAACCGAAAGAGAGCCAGCCATGGAACACCAAGCCAGTCGTCCTGTACCATTGATCCCTTTCCGTGTCTGCGTAGCCAAAGCGGAAACGCTCTCGCCCCACTTCAAGCGAATCGTCTTCCAGGGACCGGATCTGAAGATTTTTGCAGACGCTGGCTACGATGAGCGAATCAAAATCCTCCTGCCCCTCCCCGACGGATCCGTGCCGCCCTCTTCCTTCTTCGAGGCGACCCCTGAAGATCCACTTGCTTGGTACCGAAAGTGGAGGACCCTGCCCGCAGAGCGCCGCAATCCCCTGCGCACCTATACGGTTCGCAAGGTCAGACCCGAGAGCGAGCAAATCGATGTGGACTTCGTCATCCACGATCATGCCGGACCGGCTGGAGCCTTCGCGGAGGCTGCAAGGCCTGGCGACCAGGCCATCATCATCGGCCCGAATGCACAGGCCGGAGGACCGGTCGCAGGTATGGACTTTCATCCAGGGCAATCCAGACATCTCCTCCTAGTGGGCGACGAGACGGCGGTACCAGCCATCGCCGCCATAATGGACAGTCTGATCCGCGACCACTGGCAGGGCGACGGGGTGGCAGTGATCGAAGTCCCGACCGAAGAGGATCGTCTTCCGCTGCCCGAGCATGAAGGAATCCGCATAATTTGGACGACCTGCGACGAATCCGGGCATGGGCACGCCCTGACTGAAGCCATGCGCAGCCTGCTGGAGGACCTGCCGATCCATTCGCCTACGGCCGCAGCCGCTGAATCCTCCCAGGAATTCACAGAGGTCGATATCGACAAAGAGCTGCTCTGGGAGACTGCCGATGCCACCCAAGCCGATGCCTCTATTCATGCCGACGACCTGTATGCCTGGATCGCCGGAGAGGCAGCCACCGTTCGCGAGCTGAGACGCATGCTGGTCAGAGACCGGGGAATGGACCGTCGCAACGTATCTTTCATGGGTTATTGGCGCCAGGGCCGCAGCGAGATGTCCTGACCGGCCGAACCTTACACTCGGGTGGCTACCCACCTTTGTCCTCCCTGACCTGTGAGTTTAGAGAGCGGTCGCACAAGTTCCCCTGATCGTATGAGCGTCAGGTCATGAGCTGCCAAATCGAATCCGCCGCAGCATCTTGATGGACTTACGCAGAGAGATCACTGGCCTTGCTTGCTGAATAGCGGATTGCGGGAGAAAACAACCCGATCCGGTCCTGATGAGACAGTCCCCATCAAATCAGCCGGAGTACTCTTTGAAGAAATTGCCAATAACCTGGTGACCATACTGGCTGCCGATGCTCTCGGGATGGAACTGGACGCCCTCCATGAGCGACTGGTTCCGCCTCAAACCCATCACATAGCCATCCAGAAGCGAGCGCGCGCTGATCTCCAGGTCGGCGACCTGACTGACCGAGGCCTCGTCGGCAACCAGGGAATGGTATCTGGTCACATCGAAGGTATCGGGCAGGCCCTTGAAGCAGCCCTTCCCGTCGTTTCTTATCCCGCTCACCTTGCCATGCTGACGACTGGAGGCTCTGACCACCCGAGCTCCGGCATGTACCGCGATGGCCTGCATGCCCAAACAGATGCCGAAGACCGGCTTCCGTCCTGCCACCTGGTCCAAGAGCTCCAGGTAGCCGCAGTCTTCCGGGCGACCCGGTCCGGGACCCAGAATGACCGCGTCAAAGGTGAGCGGGTCCACCTCGGCAAGGTGGTTCACCCGGACAATGGTCGTATCGGCGCCCAGCAGGTCCACGTAGTTCTTGACCACGTAGACGAAACTGTCGAAGGCATCAACCAGCAAGACTCTCATGGGCCAGCTCCTTTCCGGTGATGGCCAAGTAGGCCGAACTCATCTTCTTCATGGTTTCCTGCCATTCGCTTTCCGGCTGAGAATCCTCGACGATTCCGGCCGAGGCGCGCAGGTGGTACCTGCCCGAATAGTAGGAGGCCGTCCTTATGCACAGCGCCGTCAGGACCTGGCCGTCAAATCCGAGGAAGCCCACCGCCCCGGCATATACCCCGCGCGAACTGACCTCGGTCTCCTCGATGATCTCCACGGCGCGCACCTTGGGGGTTCCTGTCATGGTGCCGGCGGGGAAGGCGGCCGAGAAGACGTCGTACTTGTCCAGGCCAGGCCGGATTCGACCGACCACATCCGAGACCATATGAATGACGTGGGAGTAAACCTCGGTGGTCATCAGCCGGTCCACCTCCAAGGATTCAGGAGTGCAGCACCTGGCTACGTCGTTGCGGCCCAGGTCCACCAGCATCAGGTGCTCGGCCCGCTCCTTGGGGTCGCCGATCAGTTGCCTGATGGCCGCCTGGCGGGCCTCTCCATCTCCGGGATTGCCGACCGTTCCGGCGATGGGCCGCAGGGTTATGTCACCATCAGGAGTCAGCCCGATAAAGAGCTCGGGGCTGGCTCCGATGACATGCACCCCCTGGGGAGTCACGAAGTAGTACATATAGGGGGACGGATCCTGCAGACGCAGCCGCTGGTAGACCTGGAAGGGCGGGATACGAGAATCCACTTGGATCTCATGCCCGAGCTGGAGCTGATAGACATCGCCCTGGGCTATGTGCTCCTTGCCCTTGGCAAACCACTGATAGAAACGGCCCCGGTCGATCGTGTCGCGGGCCTCATATGGATAGTCCGGCCCTATGCCATCCTGTATGCCAGTATGGGCAACATCTGATTCAGGAGATTGCCCCGGCGATGCGTCGGATTGGAGCAGCCCTAGCACATCTTCCAAGGACACGGATCCATGCCTGGTCTTGCCGCTCTTGATTGCCGCAGTCTGGATCTGTGGACCAGACTGTGCAGAAGATCCGCGCTCTTGCAGATTTTCCTTGCCCTCGCGGCTGTCACATCCAGCAGGATCCTTATCGACATGGATCAGGGTGGCGCTGCAACCTCCGGTTTTCAGATCCAGGGTGATGATTCCCCGATAAAGCGTCAGCGAGATGACAGGCAAGGCAGTATCCCTCGGTATGTGCTCCTCCAAATCCTCGATCATGAAGATGGTGTCATACCCGAAGTAGCCGAACCAGCCCATCCCAAAAGGACCTTCGTGGTCGCCGCTGATGGCGAAGGAGGATTCTAGCTGCCTCAGCACTGCAAAGACCTCGTGGATGTCGGGGACCGGATGATGAACCACCCCCTGCTCAATCCGTCCGAAAGCCTCCAGCAGGCCCGTCAGCTGAGCATCGCCTAAAGGATCGATGGTCATGACGTGGTCCGTCACGCTCACGACCAACATCGGTTCGAATCCGATAACTGAGCGATTCCGGTCCTTATCGGGGCCACTCAGAGACTCTAGGAGGAAGAGCTGATCCTCCCGATATCTGGTGCACAGCCGCCTGTAGATAGCCAGGGCATCGAGGCCGCTGGAGAACCGGCAGGATTCTATAGTTACGTTGATAGTCATTAGGGCACTTCCTAGGTCAAATACTGCGGATTGAAAACGGCAATGAAACCCCGCCCGATGCCGATTCTGTACGCCATAGATACGAATTCCCTATGGCAGCATGTCCGCAGATAATAAAAGAGCAACCTCAACCACCGAGGTAGATATAGGAATCAGAAGAAGAACCGGCTAAAACATCAACGCCATCGGGCATCGACATAGAAGAAGGCACCCTTGGGCAACCAAGGCTTCAGTGATGTCGTTTTCTCCATGGCCACGATGCTAGAGCACCAGGATGCGAACGCCCAACCGATATCCATCATTCGGACGCAATCTGTTCATTTCAATAGATGCCGATGTCAGCGACGAAATCAGCCGTCTTTGACGATGCCATGGACGGTGGCATGCGTGACGCTTACCGCAAACTCAACAATTAAGCCTGCTTATCCGGTAATGGCATGAGCCTTCCTGATCGCTGATGCCCTATGCTCAACATGGCGAATGAAGACAGATGAACTTCGTTGGCGTAAGAAGAGTGGCTCGGATTCCGATATGGCGTTGAAAGGACTTTCATAATATGGCTCATTCGCAGTGCCTACCTACTGGATTCGGCTAGAACATCCAACAATCCACCCTCTTATGCCTTATAAAATTTGATCCCTAAACCCATAATTCGACTATCCACAAGATTTTCAGACATTACACAGAACGATTGCAACAGCCTTGTGCATCACAATGTCGGAAAAAAGGCTAGATTGACACTTGCCAAACAAGGTTGCCGGAGTAACACCTGAAAAGCAAGAAAGTGTATTGCACTATCTATGTGCCTTACTCCGCCGCCATTGAAGACGCCTGACGCAGGTATCCCCACCGGTATTGCTGACCATAAATGCTAATCAAGCAGCACCGTCGATCCCCGCTGTATAAGACGACAAGGCAGATAGCGGATGCCATGGTGGGGCTTACCCCCTACGGCATCCAGAAGCATCTGTGCAGCCTGACTGCCGATTTCAATGGCGTTATTGTCAATGCTGGTAAGTTCTGGACGGGAAATGTCAACCAGCTCGCTCCAATTGTCATGTCCGATAACCGCGACATCTTCGGGAACCCGAATCCCGCGCTCCTTCAACACGTCAATGCAACCCCGCGCTATCTGGTCATTCTGACACACAACCGCATCAAAATCGACATCCTGATCGAGCAACAACCGAGTGGCCCCCCTTCCCCAAGAGCCGTCCCACTGACCGAATCGAACAGGACCCGCTGGCCTCAGGCCAGCTTCTTTGAGTGCAGTCATGGAGCCCTTGGTCCGGTCCTGTGATGCTGCGAAGGTTCCATCCCCACCAATTATGGCAATTTTGTGACGACCGCAGGAAATGAGATGGTTGACGGCCATTTTCCCGGCATCAACGTTATCGCACGTGATTGAAGCATCGCTCGGATCTGTAGAGGGAGCATAAGCGTACACTAAGGGTACATTCAAATCAGAACCCCATGATGCACGGGGGTCAGTCTCCCTTCCCATCAGAATGAAACCGTCGACTTTCAAGGAAAGCAATTTCCTGACATGCAAAGCCTCCAAGGACGGATCGCCCCGAGCATTGGTCAGGAGAACCGAGAAGGACTCGGCCTCAAGTGTATTCTCGGCACCGATCAGAATCTGAGTCGAGAACCGGCCTTGCATATCCGAGGTAACCAGTCCGACAGTTCCCGTAAGCCCGCTGACCAGCGACTGGGCAAGTTTATTAGGGGTATAGGCCAACTCACTGGCGATCCTCTGGACATGATTCCTGGTTCGTGCACTCACACGTGGATTATCATGAAGGGCTTTTGAAGCGGTGGCCACAGAAACCCCAGCCCGCTCCGCTACATCCACTAGTCTTGCAGATTTTTTTCTTGAGCCCTTTTCCATATTGCCCCCTGGATACATGCCGAAACCGCTAATCTCAAACAAGTTTACTACTAGTGAAAATAGTGAGTTCATTTATTTCACAACGAGAAATAGAAACTCCAAATTGACATGTTTTTACTGATGTTATATATTGTGAAAAGGTTTGAACAGATTGAGCTTTTAGTCTACTAAAAAATCGTCTATTCAAACCGGAATGTACATACAGGAAACCGCTCGAAGAAGAGTTCCGGGCATTGGAGGCCAATATGGTAAATCCTCGTACACCAATATCAATTACAAAGCGCTTATGTCTTGGCCTGATGGCTTCTGTGCTCTGCATCGGCCAACTCGCCGCCTGCGGCAGCAGCAGCGAAGCCAACACAAAAAACATCACGGCTGACGGAACCGACGATGGAACCGAACTGGTCCTTTGGGTTCGCTCTGATAAGGAATCACAGGCTAAGAACGTGGTCAACCTGTACAACAAGTCCCATAAGAACTCCGTCAAACTCAAGCTTGTGCCCAGTGAAGATATGGAGGGAAAAGTAGGTAGCTCTTCCCAGACGGATTCTCTGCCAGATCTTCTGTCAGGAGACGTGGTGAGGATACCATACTGGGCTTCTGAGGGGATTTTCTCTGACATAACCAAGCAGATCAAGGGCCTAAGCAATCTTAAAGACCTGCAACAGGGGCATATCGACGCAGGTACGGTGGAAAACCGAAACTATACATTGCCTTTCTTCACCGATGTTTCAGTCATGGTTTGGAACAAAGATCTCTATAAACAGGCAGGCTTGGATCCCGAGAAGGGACCTGCAACAATTCAGGAATTCCAGCAACAAGCCAAAGCGGTTGCCGCGCTTGACCATGAGGGGGTTGCCGGAACCTATGTCGGCGGCCAATGCGGAGGGGCCGATATCTTTATGCTCTTCCCCATGGTTTGGGCCAGCGGAGACCAAGTCATGAATAAGGAAGGTACCAAATCCTTGCTAGATGGCCCCTCCGCTAAGAAGGTGTATGAAGCATACAGAGACCTGGCAGAGACTAAAAATGGAATCGGCGCAGGCTCCAAGGAAGAGAACTGTTCAACGTGGACGACCCCCTTCCTCAACGGCAAGATTGGCGTCATGCCATACTCCGGTACTGCCATTGCTTCCCTGATAAAGAACGAGCAGAATGGCGGATTCCACTTTGGCGTCGCTCCTATCCCAGGCACCAAGGAAGGCAAAGGATCGACTTTCTTAGGCGGAGATGCCATAGGCATCAGCAAGGATTCAAAGAAGACCGACCAGGCATGGAACTTCCTCAAGTGGCTGACAGGAGAAAAGGCGCAGCAAGGTGCCTTCGCTGACAAAGGTGACACGGCCGCAAATCTGAAAGTGCTCAAAAATGGGTACAGCCAATCAGATCCGCGGATACAGATCGAGAACAGCACTCTAGCAAATGGCCGCACACCAGTCTCTCCACATTTCAATGAAGCATTCAACGCTTCCGGATCACCATGGCAGATTCTCCTGCAGAATCAAATATGGGGAGATGCCTCAAAGCTCGAAGCCGACAATAAGGCGATAACGGCTGTCCTCAGTCAGTGATTGGCATACTCATCCGTCGACTCTTTGGTAAGGTGCCCTGCGAAGTTGAAAACAGTAGGGTACCTTGCCATTGCTCATACCTTGAAGCTCATTGAAATCGCTTAATCCACAGCTAAAAGCGTCTGCAATACCCCACTCGTATATGCGCATTCTATCTCCATCCATGAAAGGAAACACAATGGCCGGTCAAAATACGCGGAATCCGGCACGCGGCAAAAGATCCAAAAATCATGGCTTGACTGATGTCGAAAAGGCCGAGACTAGACGAGGATGGCTCTACGCACTCCCTGATTGGGTGTTCATAGTCACCCTGCTCTTTATCCCATGCCTTCTCCTGGTCGTCATGGCATGTTCACGCTGGGGCCTAATGAGCGGAAGCCGGGGATTCAACTTCCCTGACAACTTCATAAAGGTATTCCAGCACCCATTACTCGGCCAATCCATTGTTTTCACTCTCGAGTACACGGTCATCGTGACTGTGATCCTCCTGGCCTTGGGATTGGGATTGGCTTTGATCGTGCAGGAATCAAGCCGGTGGAACAGCATCCTCCGAACCTGCTTCCTTTTGCCTAGCGCCACAGGTCTGGCCTCCGCGTCACTTCTTTTCTACGCAATGTACTCTCCACAGGTCGGCCCAGTAAGCGGCATCCTCAGTTTCCTGGGACTCATGAATCCGGGCGACTCGGTCCTTGCCACAGGGCGCAGCGCAATGTGGGCGACAATTGTCGTAATCGTGTGGCGTTTCTCCGGATACTACATGCTCCTCATGATGATCGGCCTACAGGCGATACCCGGTGACTTGTATGAAGCGGCCAGGATGGATGGGGCAAGCCCTCTGCGTATCTTCACGTCGATAACCCTGCCTTTGATGCGACCGACCATCATCATGTGTTTGGTCTACTGCGTAACAGGATCGATCCTTGCATTCGACCAATTTTTCATCATCACACGCGGAGGACCCAACAACTCCACCTTGACCGTTGTACAGCTCATTTACAGCTTCGCCTTTGAATCTAAGAAGGACCTAGGCATGGCCGCTGCCCTGTCGCTATGTGTGTTGATGGCCCTGATTGTATTGAATTCCATTCAGTTGCGCGGCATGCGCGATGATAACGACTGAAAGAAGCAGGTTATGTCTACACCTCGTTGGAAAACATACACGGCACGGATGCTTCAGGCCGTACTCGCTCTGATCTTCTTAGCGCCTCTTGTATGGGTGGTGGTCTGTTCCGTGTCTCCACAACCCGGATCATCGCAATCCTCAGGATGGGGATTCGCCAACTACCTTAAACTGGCCCATTACCAGGAAGGTCTACTGCACTATGTTTTAAATTCGGTGATCGTTACTGTCATTGCCGTAGTTTTCTCCGTTGTCGTCTGTACCTTGGCTGGGTATTCGTTCAGCCGTTTCCGTTATCCTGGAAGAAATCTGGGGTTCATGGTGACACTCAGCATACTGATGGTGCCTTATGCTTCCTTGCTGATTCCCATGATGGTTTGGTTCAAGAACATCGGCCTGAATGACTCCCTGGTCGGAGTAGGGCTTGTTCTGACGCTTTTCCAATTGCCCATGGGTACATTCATCATGCGCATCGCCTTCAATACGGTTCCGAAATCTCTGGAGGAAGCGGCCCTATGCGATGGTTGCAATTCTTTCACGGCCCTGGTTCGCATACTTGTCCCGTCCGTCCTCCCGTCCATGATCACAGTTGGGCTCCTAGCCTTCCTCGAAGCTTGGAACAACTTCATGATTCCCCTCTACCTGGTCGGTTCAGAGAACGCACCGTTGCCTCTTGCCATGGTCAACATGCGTTCCCAAGCCTTGGGCGCCATAGACTATGGCATAACCGAGGCAGGTGTTGTAGTCCTGATGATTCCTTGCGCATTTCTCTTCCTCGCCCTTCAGAAATACTATGTGCGAGGTTTCATGTCCGGTGCTGTCAAGGGATAAAAGTCCTCAGGAAGCAAAGCATCCGTCGCTCAACACACAAGGAAAGTCATGTCAATCTCCAACAATATTTCAGTCAAAATCACCTCGGAATTCTGGAACAATTATCGACAACTAGTCGCGGAAAAAGTTCTGCCCTATCAGTGGTCAGTCATGGCCGACGAAAGGCAATACAGCACTCCCAAGGACCCTTCGTCAGGACAAATGTCAGAACCCACGCGAGGCCATACCCTACGTAACCTTGAAATTGCGGCGGGGCTCAAATCAGGACATCACACGGGATACCAATTCCAGGATTCGGATCTCTACAAATGGCTGGAAGCTGTCGCCTACACTCTTCAATACCGACACGATAACGACCTGCGCACTCTGGCAGACCGACTCATTGATCTGATCGGCATGGCCCAAGACAAAGATGGATACCTAGTCACCCTTTTCCAAATTGACGCGCCAAAGGAGCGATTCCGCAGACTCCGCCAATCGCATGAGCTCTATACAATGGGGCACTATATCGAAGCTGCTACAGCTTATTACAGAAGCACAGGCAACGAAAAAGCCTTGCTCATTGCACGTGGCATGGCAGATTGCATTGACGTACATTTCGGTCCAGAAGATGGCAAGATACATGGAGTAGATGGACATCCTGAGATTGAAATAGCCCTTCCCCGCCTTTACGAAGTGACCGGCGAGAGGCGTTATTTGAGACTGGCCTCATTCTTCATTCATGAACGTGGGCAAAATCCGGACTTCTTAGACGAGCAATTCCGTCAAGGCCCCAGTGGAATCCCAGTGCTTGACGACAACCGATTCGATCATGCCTATTACCAAATAGACAAACCCTTCACCCAGCAGGAATCCGCCAACGGTCATGCCGTAAGGCTAATTTATCTGTGCATCGGGGCAGCCATGACAGGCCGACTGACGAATGACGCATCACTGATTCAAGAGGCTCAAAAACTATGGACAGATATCGTCCATCGCCGGATGTATATCACTGGCCAAGTGGGTTCCACACATCAGGGAGAAGCCTTCACTTACGATTACGACCTGCCCAATGGGACGATGTATGGAGAATCGTGTGCCTCAGTAGCTATGGCGATGTTCGCCCGCAGGATGCTTCAGATTGATCAACGCAGCGAATACGCCGATATCCTAGAAAAGGAACTGTTTAACGGAGCTATCAGTGGGATGTCCCTGGACGGCTCGCATTTCTTCTATGTCAACCCTCTTGACGCAGATCCCGAAGCATCAAGATATAACCCCGACTATGCTCATGTGCTCACACATCGTGCTGAATGGTTCGGCTGTGCCTGCTGCCCATCGAACATTGCCCGGTTAGTTGCCTCTATTGATAAATACATCTATGTTGTCGATCGTCATAATGGCATGGATATCATTTATTCTCATCAATTTATAGCCAACCAGACAAAGTTTGACCACGGAATCGTCATCAAACAGCAAAGCGACTTCCCTCGAACAGGAGCGATCAGATTCGAAATTGACAACCCAGAGAAGGCCCAATTCTCCTTTGCCATACGCATACCGTCCTGGTCGCAGAAGCGCTATATCGTTGTAAGGGATAGTCAGCCTATCACAACAAAGCCATATCAAGGCTTCGTATTTATAGAAATCGGACCTGATGATGATCATGTATCAGTGTCACTCACACTGGATATGGAACCCAAGGCTATGGTCGCCTCATCAACCGTTCGAGCGGACTCCTACAAGGTGGCATTCATGCGTGGCCCCCAGGTTTTCTGCGCCGAAAGCGTTGACAACGACCAACCGCTCCATAGGTATCGCGTCACCCATGAAGCCCTGAGCTGGCCGGGCAACGAAGTGAAAACCAAGTATCAGAAAGATCTACTAGGCGGTGTTATGACCCTAAAAGTGCCATGTGAACTACAGGAGAATACCTCGTCGAATTTATACGAATCGTATGATTCAGCCCAAGAATCGATAGGCAGCCAAAAATCGACAATGACGCTAATCCCCTATTATGCCTGGGCTAATCGCGCCGAAGGAGCGATGAGCGTCTGGTTGCATGCAGATTTGTAGACTGTACCTTTCAACCAAGCACCTGTCGAAGTGCCATTCCATCTTGACGTTCTCAGACGGAATGGTACTTCGGCCATGACTATTAACCATAGCTGTCATCCTCGGATCTGCGTATACCTCGGTCAACCCTCTATTAGGGCTCTGAATGCTGTGATTCAGGTGCGTCAGAAGAATCGTGGTACTCACGAAAATAGCCATCACCCAACTATGAAAATTAATCCACGAATGGGTGCGTTATGAAATCTGGAAAGCCAAGGCACGTGCCCCGACCTGATGCAGAATGATGACAACAAACGGAAGAACTTGATATCGGTTGGCCTATTGAGGTCCATCCTGAAGAAAGACGCAATCAACTGCTCACTTAGGCTGGGGATCATTCTTATAAAACAACGATAAAGAAAAGTTCTGTCTCATATTCACAGAACACATCTTCACCATGCAAGCAGAGGAGGCACCGTCGAGTTCTTAGGCCCGACGGTGCCTTATAAGGCAAGAAAGGCTCAGGCGGAAGCCTCCTGTATAGCTTTTCTTAATCCCTGATCTTTGCCCTGACGCGCGAAGAGGGGTATGACGTCCAAGGGGGCTTCAACCGTCTGCCATGCACCACCATGGTAAATCTGGCCGTCAGAGAGATTCTCCCATATGGTCTCTTCCCCGCCTGGCAGGTAGACTTCCCTCGAACGCGCCCCCGCCTGAACCACAGGAGCCACCAATATATCCGGTCCGAACATGTACTCATCGCTCAACCTGGCAGCCCTGTGATCTTGAGGGAACTCGTAGAAGAGACCCCGTACGATAGGGTCGCCATCTTTGTGGGCCTGGTCAAATAGCTCACGGAGGTAGGGGCGCATCTTATTTCGAATGGTGATGTACTTTACGAGAATGGCCTCAACCTCCTTACCCATGGACCATGGCTCGTTATCAGCGCCAGAATAGAACCGTGGTGAACCATCCTGGGCCCTGACGACCTCCTTGAACTCCCCCTCCTCTTTCAAAAGCCGTTCATGCGGAGCATCCAAGGCGGCAAGTGATGGGTCATCGGCATGTGGGTGGGAAAGACTGCGGTTGCCGTGGTTCCGCATAACAGGGAGGAAGCAGGAAAATTGAGACCAGCGGATGAATAGTTCTTTGAATTGGGGGTCTTCGATGTCCCCGTCGTGGAAGCCGCCCATGTCGGTGGTGAACCAGGGGATGCCAGCCATGCCCATGTGGATGGCACAGGTGATCTGCGCCTTCAGATCCTGGAAGGAGGACCCCACATCCCCCGACCAGACCAGCGCCCCGTACCGCTGCGAACCAGCCCAGGCGCACCGGGTCAGATTCACGATCCGGCCCTCCCGGCCCGCCTCCAGCTGACCCTCATAAAAGCCCTTGTTGTACTCCAGGGGATAAATGTTCCCCACCTCCACATTGGGCCCGGCATAATACCGGTAATTGTCGAAATCATACGTCCCGTACTCAGGCTCAGCCTCATCCAGCCAGAACGCATCCACCCCCTTGTCCGCATAATTGCGCTTGCAAAGATCCCAAACAAACCTACGAGCATCAGGATTAGTCACATCGACGAAAGTACAGGGCTCCCAGCACATCATAGCTATATCTTCGCCTTTTTCAGCATGGATCAGCAGGTTGTTCTGCCTCATTAGATCATAGTTTTCGCTGGATAGTGCTACTTGTGGCCAGACGGAGACCATGACCTTGACGCCCTGGGCATGCAGCCGCTCGCACATGCCCTCAGGGTCAGGCCAGAACTCATCCTCAAACCGGTAATCGCCCATATGCGGCCAATGGAAGAAGTCCACCACCACAACATCCAACGGGATCCCACGACGACGGAACCCCTCCACCACATCCTCCACCTGGCGCTGATTCCAATAGCGCAGCTTGCACTGCCAAAAACCCAACCCCCACTCAGGCATCACCGGCGCATGCCCCGTCACATCAGCATACCGACGCACCACAGCCCGCGGCGACGAGCCAGCAGTCACCCAATAATCAATCTGCCGCGTCGAAGCCGCGCACCACCTGGTCCCATTCGACGCAAACGACACCCGGCCAACCGCCGGATTATTCCACAAAAACCCATACCCCGCACTCGACACCACAAACGGCACCGACGCCTGCGAATTCCGATGCGCCAGCTCAAACGAACACCCCTTCAAATCCAACCTATCCTGCTGATACTCACCCATCCCATACAAACACTCATCATCAGGAGCATGGAAAGTAACAGTAGCTCGATAATCACCACCCGATATGGACTGGTAGTCTCTGGCTTTCAGATTCAGCGAACCCCCGTCGTCACCCTCCTCAAAAAGGAATTTTCCCTCCTTGTTGAAGAACCGGAGTCTACAAGTGGAAACTCCATATCCACGAGAGCCGTTCCACTCATACCCTCCTTCCGCAATTAGTCGGATATCACCGACGGTCACCGTAGCCCGATCCTCATCTGGAAAGATCTCGATACTGGAATTAGCTGGGCCCTTGCAGGGTAGGAGGGCCCAATCCTGATCCAACGAGATCGGGCTCATCATAGAAGCACGGACGCGCAGCCCCTGACCCCATGGTTCGATCCTCAGATATTCCCCATCCCCTGTCCAGAGAAGGGCCTTACCGTCTTCTGTTGTCTTGAATTGCGTCATGATCTCTCCAAACTTTGTGTATTAAATGAAATTTGCTTATTGAATCCGAGTTCTACGGAACGCCAAGTCGGTCGGATTGTACGGCTCAAATTTCATCAGTCCTTAATGGCTCCGGCAGTAACGCCGGCTGCCACATATTTCTGTGCTACCAAGAGAAGAACAGCCGTAGGAACGGAAGCCATAACGGCAGTTGCCATCAACGGGCCCCACTCCTCGTTATTGGCGGAAATGAAATCATAGATGCCCATGGTTATGGGCCTCATTTTGCCGCCTCCTGCATTGAGCGTCGAAGCGAACATGAAGTCCGACCAAGACCAAAGGAAGGCGAAAAGGGATGTCGTCACTATAGTGTTCCGGGACAACGGTATGACGATCTCCATGAATATCCGCCAATTTGAAGCCCCATCGATTTTAGCCGCCTCGATCAAAGACTTAGGCATAGTTTGCATAAAAGCAGTCTGCAGGATGACCGCGAAGGGAACTGATAAGGTACTGTCAGCCAGAATTAGCCCTGGAATGGAGTCAAGCAACCCCAAGTCATTGAAGATCTGATAGAAGCCCAATGACATAACCACAGCCGGTATCATCTGGGCCAGGATCAGGATGAAGTTCATACTGCGACTGCCGGCGAAGTTCAGGAAGCTCAGAGCATAGGAAGCCGGGAGAGCTATGATAAGCGTCACAATGACCACACTGAAAGCTATCAAGAGCGAAGTGCCTAGGTAGGGCAACTGGGTATGAATCATGGCCGAATAGTTGGAGAGTGTGAAATCCTTGGGGTACAGGTCCGCCGCTCGAATCGATCTGCGCTGGGTGAAGGATATGTTGATCATCCAGTAGAGCGGGAAGAGCATGACCATTGTTATCAGGATCGCAATCAACGTTTTCCACCATGTAGGACGTGGTTTCATGACAGTTCATCCTCCTTTTTCTGTGCCCAGAGGTAGATGAATGCAAAGATGAGGGCCACCAGGATCAACACCGTCCCTATAACGGATGCCTCCGAGTACTTGATTGTCATGTTGCTACCCTTGGCGAAAGCCAATGCATAGGCCCAGGTAGCAAGGGTCTGGGAGGTACCAGTACCCTGGGTCATGATCCAGATAATGTCGACGGTCTTTAGGGTATAGACGAAGCCCAGCATAAGGGTAATGAGAGTCACTGGCCGCAAGAGGGGGAAGGTAATTTTCCAGAAGCGTTGCCAGGCATTTGCTCCGTCAATCGCGGCAGCCTCGTAGAGGTCTCCGTTAATGTTCTGCAGACCCGCATAGAGGATTACAAGGTTGAAAGGTATTCCAAGCCAGATGTTGGCGATGATCACAGACCACAGTGAATGATCTGCCTGCAGCCACCAAATCGGGTCGACTCCAAATAGACCCAAGAACTTGTTAACAATTCCGTTGTCAGCATCCATCATCCACTGCCAGACCGTTCCTGAAACCATTGGGGGCAGAAGCCAAGGGACCAGGAAAATGCCTCTTAAGAAGGAGGATAGATGGAACGATTGGTTGAAAAAAACAGCCAGGGCCAGTCCGAGAGTGTACTGAACGGCAATGGAGGCGACCACAAAGATAAGAGTGTGCAGAAGAGTGGTCCAAAATTCGTTTGAAGAGAGCACCTCTTTATATATATCCAGCCCAGCAAAGGGGGCACCTCCAGTCACGAAGGTTCGGCGGGTATACCTGTGCAGACTCATGGAGATGTTTTGCAAGAGGGGGGCAACGTAGAAGAGGAGCAAGTAAATGCAGAGCGGGAGTGCGAACCCCCAAGCCGCAAGGCGGGTGAACCGCCGTGGTCTCCTCGTAATTGAGGATGGGAAGGAAATCATGTTTTTCTTTCAAAATGAAAATCAGGAAGATACTAGTTGAAGCAAAGCCTCTCCTGCTGGGCAGAGGGAGGCAATCAACAGACCCAGAATCTGAATGTGAATGAAGTGAAGAAACACGGTAGGCGACTGTTCCGATCCGACACGGTAATCAGCTCTAGGCCCCTTACCGACATCAAGTGGATAGCCGTAAGTACTTGAGGGCTATCCATCCTGATCGGAATCCACCAGTCACAAGTTGCTTTCCCGGCTGGAGTCGCTCTACCGAATGGTCATGAACTTACTTGTTGAGAGCGGCTTGGAGTTTCTTGGAGAGGTCGGAAGAAACGTTCTCGTATTTAAGCCCCAGTCGGGTGGTGCGTCCTTGGGCGGTTGCCGCAGGTTGATCCCAGCTCTGCAAGTAGGCCTGATCCTTTAACTGTTGTTCTCTTACCGCTTTTTTCGAAGCAAGATACCCAGTAGATTCACTGGCCTTGAGAAGGTCACGACCCGTCAAGCAATTCAGGAATTGAGCAGCAGCCTTTTGCTTGGTCTCATCACCCTTCTTATGGAAGGGAAGGACCAGGAACTCGCCACCCGCCGGCACCTTAGCCGGCCCGCCATTCTTAGCAGGGATGGAAAGCACTCCGTAACCTTTCTTGGAGGCACTCTCCGCCTGCCAAGAGCCATTCTCAGCGAAACCATACTCACCGCTCATGAAGACATCCCAAGCAGCTGACTGGTTATTCGTGGTGGATGATTTTGGAGCCCACCCGTTCTTAACCCACCCTGAAAGGAGGTCGCGAGCATCCTGGGCAGCTTGAGAGTCAGGATTTTCCAGATCCCCGCCTGCGCCCCAGAACCAAGGAAGGTACTGAAAAACTCCTTCCTCAGTGGCTATCCCTGAGAATGAAATACCTTTAAAACCTGCTTGGACTACCTTCTGGATGGCCGCATTAAGCGAATCCCAATCCTTGATGCCAGCCGGATCGACCCCGGCCTTCTGTAAAATATCTGGTTTGTAGTACAAGCCCAAGGTATTGACACCGTAACTGACTCCATAAGTCTTGCCGTCGATGATTCCTGGTGCAGCTATGTTCTTATCGAATCCGCTGGTATCAACGCCGGCCTCTTTCATGTCGACCACCATTCCTGAATCAACGGCGGTTGGCATGGATGGATTGTCGATCATGGCGATATCAGGCGCATTGTTCTCTTTGACTGCAATGGTCAGGGGATTCATTGTCTCGTCCTGAAGCTGACGCTTTATCGTGTATCCCTCGGGTGCACATCCCTGAACGGCCTTTCCCCATGGGGAGTCATCCTTCCGTTCTGGATATCCATCTAGAAACACAAGTTCCTTGTCATGAGCATCGGAGCCCCCCCCCCCCCCCCCGCCACAAGCAGACAGGCCTCCGCAAGCCAGAACCAGTGACACCAGTGTTGCCAATGCTTTCGTTTGTTTTGCTACCATTTGTTTCTCTTTTCTGCGACACCAAAACACGCTTCATCGCGAGTGTTCAAGGATGAGTACAGGACGGATCTTATTTAATCAATCCGTTGCACAAAATAAGATAGCGCTAATCCAAGCCACCTGCAATTCTTTGTTCCTTGAGACGCCCAAAAATGACAAGACAGCATTAATATTTGACAAATAAGTATCATTGGTTGGTCAACTCAGTACCGATGGGATTGCCGGTAGGCTCTTGGCGTCGTTCCCATCTCCTGCTTGAACCGACGATTGAAATTGGCAACATTGCCAAATCCGCTCCGGATACGGATACGGGCAATGGGCAAGTCGGTCGTGACCAGGAGGCGGGTTGCTCGGGAGATGCGCAACCTACGGACCATGTCGGAAAAGTTGATCCCTGCGGCCTTCTTAAAGAACCTAGAGAAAGCCGATGGGCTCATCGAGACAACCTCTGCAGCCTCGTTCAGGCTGATCTGACTAGAAATATGTGAATTGATATAGGCCAGGACCTGATTGATCCGGTTAGCCATATCTACCGAAGCATCAGGCTCATAGCCCGGAGTGACCATGGTGGACCATTCGTTGCTCGGAGCTTGCACGAAGACTCTGAATATCTCCAAGAGGTCAATCAGGCGGTCAAGTTCACGGTGATTCCCCATGTCGGTCAGTATCGTGGCGACCCGGACAGCGGATTGACCGGAAAGTACGATCGCCTGATGTCCCCGCTGCAGGAGAGCCGAAATCTGGCCAGCCTCAGGAAAGATCCGCGCAAGGGCCTGGATACGGTTGGGATGAACCTGGCAAGCCACATCCCTGTGCGAGATGACGGTGCCTGCAGTCAGATCAGAAATCCAATTGTGTGGCACATTGCTTCCCAAAAGCGAGACCTGCCCTGGAGAAAAAGAGACCATGCCGTCACCAGCCATCATGTAGCCTCTACTTTCTCTGATCAAATGGATCTCTATCTCCGGGTGATAATGCCACCGGGCCAGAGCGGACGGGTAGCCATGCTCCAGCCAACGGATTGATTCATCTCCCCGTGGCACCACAACCTCAAGGGCCCCACGATCAACTGCGCTGTCTCTCATGTATACGTAAACCTCCGTTGCAATCTGACACTATCAAGTGCAACAAAGCTATCGAAAACCTATTCGTGCTGTCCTTCCCCCGCAGATCAGATGAGAAGTCAAAATAATACCACTATTGGTTATAGGGCAATATATTCATCCCATCAGTGACGCATAGTATGGAAGCAAGTTGTCAATGACGATGTAAATCCAACCCCCCTTTTAGCCCGGTTAAAGGAGCAGCAAATGAAAGCGGTCGTTTTAGAGAAACAAGGCATCATCAAGGTGCGGGATGTCCCCGATCCACCCGCACCCGGATCTGGCGAATTGCTCATAGCTCCTCATACCGTTGGCATATGTGGCTCAGACCTGCACTACTACTTACACGGTAGAGTGGGCAAGTACGTCGTGCAAAAACCGATGATCATCGGACATGAGGCCTCAGGGACTGTTCTTGAAGTCGGACCCGGGGTCAAAGGGTTCAGGGTCGGCGATAAGGTGGCGATGGAACCCGGAATCCCTGATATGAATTCCAAAGCCTCCAAGCTGGGACTATACAATATTGACCCCTCTGTCCGTTTCTTTGCAACTCCGCCCGTTGATGGCTGCCTCTGCGAAAAAATTGTTCACCCCGCAGCCTTCACCTACAAGTTGCCAGAGAATATGTCCTACGCGGAAGGAGCCCTCTTAGAGCCCCTTTCAGTAGGAATGTGGTCTGCTACCAAGGCCAGGATAAAACCAGGTGACACCGGAGCCGTAATTGGAGCCGGAACCATTGGACTGATGACTGCGGCTTCGGCTATGGCCGGGGGATGCGCACGCGTCTTAGTGTCCGACTCATCCCGAGTTAAATTGAATCTAGCTGCCCAAATCCCTGGAATCATTCCTGTGGACATCAACCATGACAGCCTTCTGGACCGGGTCATGGATGAGACAGACGGATGGGGAGCGGACCGTGTCTTCGAGGCATCTGGAAACCTCAATGCCTACCAGGAGCTCTGGAAACTGGGAGCACCGGGCAACACTACCGTTATTGTCGGCATCCCAGCCGAAGGAATCGTCCCTATGGATATTACCGAGGTCCAGGCCAGGGAGACCCGTATAGAGAACGTCTTTAGGTATGCCAATGTTTACCAGAAGTCCATTGATCTAGTTTCAGCAGGAAAAATTAACCTGACGCCCTTCATCTCCCGAACCTACAGAATGGATCAGGCCCAGGAGGCTTTCGACAGGGCAGCCCAGGGGCACCAGGAGGATGTCAAAATCCAGATAGAGCTACCCGATTTCAAGGAAGCTGCCGACAACGCACAACCCGGAGCACAGGAACCTGGGGATGAGTCATGAAGGCACTTGTTCTAAAAAACCCACAAGAACTGGACCTGGAGGATGTGCCCACGCCCCACACTGGCAGCGGAGAAGTCCTCATCCGCACTGCTTATGCGGGTATTTGCGGCACCGACCGTGATCTGTATCTGGGTCTTCCTGGTTCAGCTAAAGCTGATCCGCCCATCATACTAGGCCACGAGAATTCAGGCCGGATCGCATACGTCGGAAGCCAGGTGACCGGTCTAGCGGTTGGGGATAATGTGGCCGTGGATCCCAACATCTACTGCCACCAGTGCAACTACTGCCGAAGCGGGAAACCCGGGCTTTGCAGTCACTTGTCAGCTATCGGTGTAACCCGGAACGGTGGGATGGCGGAATACTTCTCGGCCCCTGCTGAAGTAGTCTACAAAGTACCCAATGGAGTCGCGCTGCGAGAAGCATCCATGATGGAACCAATCTCCTGTGCGGTCCACGGCGTAAATCTCATGGAATTGCGACCCAGCCAGAAGGCACTGGTCATCGGGGACGGCTTCATGGGACAGCTCTTCGCCCAGATTCTTCAATGCTATGGTCTGGTCCAGGTGGATCTAGCCGGTATCAGTGCCGAGAAACTGGCCTTGGGCAGACGTTTGAGCAACATCCACGCCACGTACAAGACTGACTGCGAGACTCTGCCTGTCGAGGCCTATGATCTGGTCGTGGAGGCCGTTGGCCTTCCAGCCACACAGGCGCAGGCCATCCAAGCGTGCAGACGTGGTGCCCAGGTCCTCATGTTCGGGGTGGGCGCCCCCGATGCCCACTTCACCATGAACACCTATGATATTTACCAGAAAGAACTGACCATCAAAGGATCCTTCATCAATCCCCTCTCCTGCATGGATGCCATCAGTCTCCTAGAATCCGGGCGGTTGAATATCAGCGACCTGATTAGTCACGAACTGAAACTGGAACAAGTTCCTGAACTCATGGAAGGCAAGATTGGTGAAACGACCAAGGCATTGGTCACATTCCCGAATTGACAAGAACTGCTGAAACAGCCCTAACATGCTATCAAGTACCTTAACCCTCAAGGAGGAGTCATCACTATGCAAACCATGTCGGCTTTCACCACTGACTTCCAGCACTCGGGCATGATCGCCCGCGATCTGGACGAGACCATCGACTTCTACACGAACAAACTCGGGTTCGAGATGGTCGGCATCTACCCCAACGGAGAGAACCGCTGCGCCTTTCTGCGCCTAGGCCATCTGACCATCGAAACCTGGGAGGGTGAGCCTGCGCCCATGCGCACCGGAGCCATCAACCATTGGGCGCTGGATACGCCAGACATCGATGCCGCCTACAAGCATGCCCTGGAGATGGGATTGACCATCAGAGAGGACTCCATCCAGTCCATTCCCACCTTCTGGCAGCACGGAATCCGCTACTTCAACGTCATCGGACCCAACCAGGAGACCATCGAGTTCTGCCAGATTCTCTGACCGTCCTCTTGATGTCCGCTGACTCTTCGCTCTCGCAGATACCGAGGAATGCAGGTGGCCGATTGCGTCTTCGGTTCACCCGTTTCCCATCCGACGGCAACTGCCGCTATAAGCTACATGTGAGCAAAGCGACAAAATTCTCAATGTTTCACACATTTGATTGCCCAAGCGGATAAACCGTGTTTCGCGCCTTATTCCAAGCTTCCGGCAATCATGGAACGCCCAGAATAATCCCAGCTATCTCCAGTAGAATAGAAGAGTATCCAAGGATGGATGCATGGATGCATTGCAACGGAAAGAGGTTTCTATGACGAACATTCATAATGTCACGGTTGCCGGCGGTGGGGTGCTTGGCAGCCAGATCGCCTATCAATCAGCCTTCAAGGGCAAGAAAGTGACGATCTACGACATCAACGACCAGGCTGTGGCGGCCGCAGAGGAGCGTGTCAAGAACCTGCGGGATTCCTACAAGCACGATATCAACGCCACTGATGAGCAGTTCGACGCAGGCCTGAACAACATGTCCTTTACCGCCGACATGGCCGAGGCTGTCAAGAACGCTGACCTGGTCATCGAGGCTGTCCCCGAGAAGCCCTCCATCAAGCACGACTTCTACCAGAGCCTGGCCAAACTGGCGCCCAAGGACACCATCTTCACCAGCAACTCATCCACCTACGTGCCCAGCACCTTCGCCCCCGACACGGGCAGGCCGGATAAGTTCCTGAACATGCACTTCGCCAACCAGGTCTGGCTGAACAACACTGCAGAGATCATGGGCTCCGAGCAGACCGACCCCAAGGTCTTCAACGAGATCGTGGACTATGCCAAGGAAATCGGCATGGTTCCCATCGTCCTGAAGAAGGAGCAGCCAGGATACGTCCTGAACACCCTTCTCATCCCCCTGCTCAACGCCGCCGCCCACCTCTGGGGCCACGACATCGCAGACCCGGAGACCGTGGACAAGACCTGGATGATCGGCACTGGTGCCCCAATGGGACCCTTTGCCATCTTTGACGTTGTGGGACTGCGGACTGCCTTCAACATCACCAAGGAGCAGCAGGGTGACAACCCTGACTTCAAGCCCTTCATGGATAAGATCCAGAAGATGATGGACGAAGGCAAGACCGGCAAGGACTCCGGACAAGGCTTCTACACCTATCCCAACCCCGCCTTTGCTGATCCAAACTTCCTGAAGGCCTGACAGGAGCTAGGTTCTTCCTAAGAACAAAGAACCCGACCGTCTTCAGGGACACGCCATAATGGGTGGACCTGTAAGACGGCCGGGTTCTCTTCGCTTTTTAAGCCATGACAACAGTTCCCGCTATGCACAATTATGCAGACTGCATAATACGGACCCGATTCCGCTAACAGGCATCTCGGGGCCTCACAAAATTGTATGAGACGCTTCGTGTGACGAGAGTTATCAGCGCACTCTGTTGAGCGTATCCCGAATATGTTGAAGAGTAGGAAGATCTACACTGCCCTTAGCTGTAGCTTCTTGAATTTCATTGATGGCACGGGAATAGAAGAGACCGGTCGTAGCATCGGGAACAAGCGGCAGGGATTCGACCTTACGCTGAATTTGACTGCTGATATCAGTCGCCTCCTTGTCATTCGGATCCAAACACGAATCAAGGAAGAGCACCTGAGATTTCAGCTGTGCACGGTTGGCGACCTTTTCGTCCCTCACGACCTGCTGGCGAACCGTATGCACGTTGGCTGTAATGTTGCCGACCCACAAGGAAATGACCACGATGGTGAGCAGAACTTCGACCAGGAGGGGGATGAAAAATCCACTAGGCAATATGTGCCTCAAGGTGAGATTCCCGGACCACCAGGGGGCATTCCAAGCTGAAAAGTAGAAAATCGCAATAATACCCTGAATCAGATAACCAACAGCCGGAAATACCACATTCTCAGCTATCAGACGGTAATAAAGATTTTCGTTCCTTGATGCAGCATCTTCATCGCTACGCGACTGAGCCACCCAGCACAAAACAGTGAACAACAATAGGAAGAGCATCACTATCCACTGAGCGGGAGGGGCAAAGCCATAGGTACCAATTTCAGCCATGAAAGCCGCACAACCTATGAGCGTCAGGACCGTTGCAAAAATCGAAACTAGATACTTCATTCAAGTCACCTACATTTCCTTGAGTATGTCGGCCTTTTTAGCCTCATACTCCTCTTGGGAAATAAGCTCTTTCGACAGCATTTCCTTCAGTCTGCTCAACCGCTCTACAGGGTCGACGGAGGCCGGTTGAGGAGCTGCTTGTGCCTGTCCCATCGTCTGATTGACCATGTTGGGAATGACCTGACCCATGCCGGCTCCCATGGTCAATCCCATACCCGCCCCTAGGAGAGCTCCACCGTCAGAGCCAGGATTGGACGCGGCACCATTCATGGCATTCAAAACCTGAGCCTGCTGATAGTTGGTGCCATAAGTCTCATACGCAGACTGCTGGCCCTGCGCATATGCCGCTTCGCCTTGCCCCTGGGCCATACGCCCATAGAACTGCTCGCGATTCTTGGATACCAGCTCCTGGGCTTCCTGTCTGGCTTCATTGTCGACAATGTCAATTGCGGAAATGCTGAAGTTCAGTACTTTCATGCCGTATTCAGCAGCAATAGGCGCGATTTCATCCTCTATTGTCTTGGCATAGGTTACAGCATTGGCAGGCACCGAGATTAGGGGCCCCTCCCATTTGGTCAGCTCAGTGGTCAAGATAGAAACGATGTGGCCAAGAAACTGGTTGCGGAAGTAGTCGGTAATCGACTCCTGATCGGTCAGATCATAGTTATTGCCGATCAATTGAGTAAGAAAAATGCCGCAGTCGTCAACTTTGATGCGATAAGCGCCTCTTGCCCTCACCTCAGTTTCAACGCCGATCCCTTGGAACTGGTCGCCAAGAGCCTTGTCGTAGACCTTGATAGGTGTCTGTGTGCCCCACTTGATTTCCCTGCTGGTCGCTGTACGAACAAAATAGACCAGCGAGTGGAACGAAGAGACTCCGCCGGACAGACTGTTCCTCAAACGGGATATAAAAGGATAATTGGCACTAGTCAGGGTATAACTACCTGGATCGAAAATTTGCTCGATCGTACCCTGATAGACGAAGATGGCCTTTTCTCCAGGACCTACCACCAAGGTGGTCCCGTTGTTGAAGTCTTCTTCGGGGTTTTTGAATATGAGTGTGTCGTTATCTGAACGGTTCTTGATGACGTCGACAAAGTGCTTCTCACCGCCTGCAAAAGCGGCTTCATTGGAGTTGCGCTTGAATACAGCCATCTGTACACCCCTTTTTCTTATGCATTGTTCGACCCGTATCCATTACCTGGTCAAGCAGCAATCAGTCGTCATACTCGTCCCATAGACTCACAAGACCATGGGCAGAATTCAAGAAGGACTCCGAACCTTCATAACTGTTTGACTTCAGTTCCAGCTTTTTCCCGGTTCGCATGCTGATGACGCACCCAAAGTCATCCACTCGAATATCGACTATGTTCTTGAACCGATACACGTCAAAGAAAGTGCGACCAGGAGGCGTTGCGTCTCCAGCCCTATCAGGCTGAAGTTCGAACATGGCGGAGTATATTTTTTTATTTCCGAACATCCAGACCGTGATCATCATATGACCGTTCATTTGCTGGATGTAGGAAACAGGTTCCACCCTGCCCACTTCATCCTCGTCGAAAATGCCGCAGATCTCCATAGCCGTATCCTTACGCCTATCTATGGCAACGCTGTAGTCTTCGAAACTCACTCCTATTCACACCTTTCCCGAATCACAAACTTCAGCATCGATCGTCACTTCATCAACAGTTCATTCATCTCTTGGCTGTCGGAATCAGTCAGTCCTCCTTGCTTGGCCGCTTCCATCACCTCCTTGGATGATTGTGAATACCTGATGTAGCGCTGCTCAAAAAGTCGTTTGATCAATATTGCTTTTGCACACAGATACTGGGGATGTGGATTCATCTCAATCGCAGAATCCAGAGTCGCCATTATTGACTCCGCCTCTTTGAGCTTTATCTTGAACGGTTTTTGAGACTTGAACCTGCTTAATGCAATATGGAAAAGAACATCGGAATCGTTAGAACCATTTTCTACAGCCTTTTCCAAGTTCTCAGTAGCTTCTTGGTACTGGCCCCTATCAAAAAGGACGTACCCCAATGAAGCCAGCACCTTCGGATCGTTGGGCGAATCCTTCAGCACCTCCTGGTACTTATCGAGGAATCGTGCCGAGTCCTTGTAAGTGGCTCGACGAACCTGTTTAAAGTTCAATGAGGTTAGAACAACAGGTCTTCCGCAATAAGGACATTGCTTACTCGAAGCCGAAAGTGGTGCCCCGCAGCCGGGGCACACGATATCCGAATCAACAGAAGGCATGATGCATCAACGACGCCGCATCGATCTGCTCATGTCAGCCATGCCTTTCTGAATAGCCTGCGTCTGCTCGGCCTGTGCGGCCAAAGCACGCCGAGACTGTTCAGCCTGAGCCTCCATGTTCTTCTGCATCTGTCGCTGCTGCTGTTCAAAGCCACGGGCGTTATCATCAAGGCTCTTGAGAAACAGATCATCAATCTTCTTGAAAAGACCGGTAGAAGGCGAATGCAGTGTTTCACCGTGCCCAATGGAGTCGACAAAACCGTCGAAGAATCCATTCCACTCAGCAAGGAGATCGGCAGATTTGTTTGCATCAATTGATTTGAAAACGAAGTGGCAAATTATGCCGGCGATGACCATTATGAGACCAAGAACACGAAGTTTGTCATTCACAAGGAACAAAAGGCCCAGCACAATCAATGCAATCTTGACAAGCAGGAAGATAAGATGTTGTGTTTTCAGTTTCTTCTCTTCTGCTTCAATTGCAGAACGCTTATCGGGAAGTTGCTGGTTGAAGGAGGTATTGAGCTTAGTCAGTTGCTGCGAAAAGTCATCAGGTAAAATTCTGTCCGGCCCTTCCAGATTAGCCGTACGAATCATATTGAGCTGATTTTTGGCATTGCCGTAAGCAACATTGACATCATCACTGTGGTCAAAAGCGAGAGCGGCAATATTTTCTTTGTAACCCATTCTTCAGTCTCCTTGATTTGGGTAAACATCAGGGAGGAGAATGCATGAATTATGGATTAGCTTATGGCCTACCCCCCCCCCCGCGATACGGGGCAGGGCATTAAACCAACCTTTAGCGAAAGCAGACATCATTACCCCTTTCGTTCCCCTGCGATGTTCTTGACAAGCTGAATATACCACTACGTACACGACAACAGCCAAAAAAGTTCTGAATTGCGACCCCAGAAACAAGATACGCCGGCCTCATCTTCAAATCTGTATCCATTTAGTTAATCAGTAATACAAAACTACCGGGTTCGGTAGCGCGGCTACATCATTCCACCTTGAAGAAAACAGCGTGGTAAGCTGTATATTTATGGCATTTTTGTGAAAACCGCTAAAGGAAGAGGCAAACAGGGAAATCACAACGGCGGAAAAGACGAACAACGGCCTAGTGGCCGGAGAAGGAACAATGGCAGAGGACGATAAAATTGCGGCTGCAGATAGCAGCGAACATGAGCAGGAACGTCGCGACAGGCAGACAGCCAAGCAGGTCAAGAAACAGCAGGCCGCAGCCAAGCGCAAGGCCAAGAAGCGCAACCAGCGGCCGCACCGGGGCTGGAGCGAACGCCTGCATCTGACCGACATCAACGTGGTGGACAGATCCACTCTCAAGCGGGCCATCGCCGGCACCGTGGTCGGCAACTTCATGGAATGGTACGACGTGGGGGTCTACGGCTACCTGGCAGTGACGATCGGCCGTGTCTTCCTGTCCGACGCATCTGATGCCGTACAGCGACTCTTCTCCCTGGGTGTCTTCGCCGTCACCTTCATCGCTCGGCCCTTGGGCGGCGTGGTTCTGGGCCAGCTGGGCGACAAGATCGGCCGCCAGCGCATTCTGGCCTTCACCCTGCTGAGCATGTCCGCGGCCACTCTGCTGATCGGCCTTCTGCCCAGCTATGCGGTCGTCGGTCCCCTGGCGCCCATTCTGCTCATCCTGCTCAAGCTGATCCAGGGCTTCTCCACGGGCGGCGAGTACGCGGGCGCCTCGACCATGGTCACCGAATACTCGCCGGACCGGCACCGCGGCTTCTTCGCCTCCCTGCTGGATGTGGGATCCTACCTGGGCTACGCCTTCGGAGCAGCCTTGGTCTCCCTGCTGGAGTTCTCCATCTCCCCGCAGGCCATGCTGGCCTGGGGCTGGCGCATCCCCTTCATCATTGCCCTGCCGCTGGCTGCCATCGCGGTCTACTTCCGAGCCAAGGTCCAGGACACCCCCGCCTTCCGTCAGGCCCAGGATGCCAGCGACGAGAAGACCAAGAGCCAGCACAAGAGCCTGCTGGATCTGATCCGGGGCTACTGGCGGGAGCTGCTCATGGCCTTCATCCTGGTGGCTGCGGCCAATACTCTGAGCTACACGCTGACCGCCTACATGCCCACCTACCTGTCGGGCACCCTGCACTACAACACGGCCCAGGCCAATCTGCTCTCCCTGCCGGTCCTGCTCATGGTGGCCTTCTGCATCCCCATCACCGGAGCCCTCTCCGACCGCTTTGGCCGCAAGAAGGTGCTGTTCATGGGGGCCTTCACTGGACTCTGCCTGTCCCTGCCGGCCTTCCGACTGTTGGAGCATGAGACCACCGGTGCCGTCTTCGGCGGACTGGTTCTGCTGGCCATCCCGGTCATCTTCTTCGTGGCTAACCTGGCCTCCACCCTGCCGGCCCTCTTCCCCACCGCTTCCCGCTACGGCGGCATGGGACTGTCATACAACCTGGCCGTAGCCGTCTTCGGCGGGACCGCACCTGTCATTATGGAAGGACTGGTGACCGCGACTGGCAAGTCCCTGGCACCCGCCTATTGGATCATGTTCACCTCAACTTGCGGTCTGATCACCGTGCTCTTCCTAGCGGAGACCGCCCGACGCCCCATGCCCGGCACCCTGCCTACTGTGCTCAACCGGCAGGAAGCACGCGACCTGGTGGCCACACAAGACCACAACCCCGACCTAGACGTGAAGACCATCATCAAGGATGCCGAAGAGAGCGGAGTGCGCAAGACACCGAAAAAGCTGGTTGCCGAGACTCGCAAACTTCTGGGCATTCCCCGCTCCGGAGCCAAAAACAAGAAGTAGCTACCACTGTCAAGCCACGTAAACATCCAGGCTCTGCTTAGGCGACTATGTCTAAGCTGCATACGGGAGATCTCTTTCTCCTTGGAGAATAAGGCGACAGTTTAGCTGCTTCACTGTCGATGTGTCGAAAATACGACACGCAAAGTATTTGGCCGGTGGCTTGAAAAGAAAATCATTTCAAGCCACCGGCCGATTCTTGATTCCATCACCACTTTCTTACTGCCGTTCAGGCAGAATATAGGCGGACTCCAAACTCATGGCTGAGCCTTACAGGATGGCCCGACGGATGCTCAGGATGGCTGAAGACACTGTCATAGCTGTTTGATGCCAGAACTCTTTTTTCTCCGTCACACAGGGTCAAGTAAGCCGATAAATCGTCGCCGTCATTTTGCTGTGAAGCGAGTGAGACCTCCTGTATCTGAACGCTTGAAAAAGGCGCAAGTGAAATAGATGCATTTCCTTTCAGCACCTCGTACCCTTGCGAATTCACGAATCGCCAGGTAACGGAAACCTGACCTAGATCCTTGGGGGAGTCATTGGCAACAACCAATCCAGAGATCTTTTTGCTACACCTATTCAGGAAAACACCTATGGGTTGATTGATCCTGGCAACCACCTCGTATGCAGGTTTCGGCTGCCCCCACCAATCCAACAGCCCATAGAAGCTTTGTGGGCACAGGTCTATGAACATGAACTGTACATATCCCCAATTGGGTGCAGCTCTTTGACACCGATAGTGCTCGATGTAATACTTGAGCAGCTCAGTCTGATAACGTTGCAATGTTCCTGTCAAAGGCTCCAAGGCCGCTATACGCTCTGTCAATGTCCCGAGATTCCTCAAATTTCCAAAGTAGCCGGGGGCGTCGAAACCAAATTCTGTATTGAACTTCTCTTTCGTGCCGTCAATCAACGTATACGACGTGGGAGGAGTATCCAACGATCCCGTATAGTTGTGGCTGTCTCCGCTGGTCAAATCATCAGCGCAATACGAGCCTTTGATAACGGGACGAGTCGGGTCTGTTCGAGTGACCTCCCGATAGATGGCAGGGCCTGGACTCACTTGCATAGCCGTGCCCTGTGTGCCCTTCGGCACATCCACTACGCCTGGTTCATTAAGGCATATCCAGCTGAAAACACTGGCATGTCTATCGAGGGTTTTGACGGTACTGACAAACAACCGTACAAACGTTTCCGCCCACTCAGAAGTCCTGGGCTGGTTCCAGTTGTATTCTGAATCCTGGATCACGGCAATGCCCATGCGGTCGCATAAATCGTACAATTCCGGCTTCTCGACATGCACATGCACCCGGATCAAGTTGAATCCAGCCATTTTGATAGCCTGCAAATCACGCAGGTACCGCATTCTGTGCATTCGAGATATATAGACATCAGGGAAATAGGATGTCCCACGCACATACAGGGGCTTTCCATTAAGCACGAACCGGGTTGTCGATTCATCACGATCAAGTTTGACATTCCGGAATCCGATCTTCCGGCTTTCCACCTGTTCGCCGTCCAAGCTCAATGTCATGTCATAGAGCTTCGGCTCTCCCAGATCCCAAGTGAACCAAGGCGTCACGCCATCAACGGCAGCTTTGAACTCGAAAGATCCCTGGACCTGCTTATCCGCGTCAAGCAGCACACGGCCATCAACTGGATCCCGCACCAAGGTTCTCAGCAGAGATGGATGATCATTACCGCAACCGAGTGCTTTCCCTCTAACGATTATTCTTCCACGACCCTGATCATCCATCCACACGCTCAGGCGCGGATCTTCAGCCAGACAAGCAGACTCATGAATCGATAGGGTAACCTTGCCGTAAATGCCCACGGGATTCACGTCACGGGCTATAAGGCCGTCATCATGCTCGTAGGTTCCTTTGACCAATCTCCTTTCAACCATATAGGTACGGTTCTCAACGTCATCATTCCTTATCTGCCTATCCCAAGGTGACCAAACCTTGACCATCAGGATATTCGTGCCGGAGTGTACGACATTGCTGACATCAAAGACGAACGACTCACTGTAGCCCTCATGGGAGCCAAGGAGTTGCCCGTTCATCCACACCTTGCAAAAGTAATCGACATTGCTGAACCGCAGCAGAATCTTGCCGTCCGTCTCAGAATTATCAAGCTTAATGAGCCGACGATACCACCAAGGCGCCTGATTGAAATACCGTAGCCGGCGTCCCCAATAAGGCTGCTCATCTAACAGACACTGAAGATGCTCCAGAGCCGGCAACGGCTCCCACTCTGATATCTGCGGTCCGACCTGTGTACAGTCGCGATCCTCATATAGCTTCAGTCTTTCACCAACATCATTGACATCTTGCAGGACACTCCAATCGCTACTGATATCCAATTGCTTATTCATTATTTTCCTTAATTCTGTTGCTGGCGCCTCTACCCGCGGACTGCTCCGGCCACCATGCCGGAGATAACCTGTCTGTTCAGGAAGAAGTAGAGTATGAGGGTCGGAATCATAGACACGACTATTGCTGAGTATGTGGCTCCCAGGTCGGTCTGTCCATACATACCGACAAAGTCGTTCAGACCTATCGGGAGGGTTTTCATATCGCTACGAACCATAAAGGTGTTGGCAAATACGAATTCATTCCAGATGAAGACAAAGTTGTAGGTCGCCACAGTCACAGTGGTGTTGCGGGAAAGCGGCATGACGATCTTCGAAAAGATCTGCCAGGTTCCGGCTCCATCTATACGAGCGGCCTCCAACAACGAATCCGGTATCTCCTTCATGAATCCAGCATACAGATAAACGCACATCGGCAGGTTGAAAGCCAATTGCGGAATGATGAGGGCCAGATAGGTGTCCGTAATGCCAATTTTGTTAAATACTTCGAACAGCGGAAGCAAAGCTGCGAATGAAGGCACCAGAAGTCCTACCAGCAAATAGGAAAGCACCTTATCCGACCCCCGGAACCGCAGCTTTTCAATGGCAAACGCCGCAGGCGCTCCGACCATGACGGTGACCAGAATGGTCAGCACGGCAACGATCGTGCTGTTGATCAAATATCGCAGCAGACCTGATGTGGCAAAGGCTCTCACATAATTACCCAAATACAGACCCTTAGGCAGTTGATAAGCCAAGGTATCTGCGAGCTCATCGGGGCTTTTCAACGAAGAGAGTGTGACCCAAAGAATCGGGTATATCTGCACCAGAACGAAAACTGCAATAATCGCATATACCAATCCCCTGGTTTTCTTGCCTGGCTTCGTAGTCATGCTTTGTCCCCTCTCCCGAACAGGCGGCGCAGAATAAGAAGCGTTACCAGGCACTCCACCGCCAGGAAGATGCTGATGGCGCTGCCGTAGCCAAAATTCCCGGATATGAAGATTGTCTTGTACAGGTAGGTAGACACCAGCTCGCTGGACGAACCGGGACCACCTCCAGTAAGCACGTAGGAGACATCGAACCCCTTCAAGCATCCAGAAACCAGCATCACCAACGTCACCTCCAAGACAGCCCTGATCAGAGGCACCCTTATATAGATGAGCTGTTGCCACCAATTGCAGCCGTCGATCAATGCCGCTTCCAGCACTTCGGCATCAACTGACTGCAGAGCCGCATAATAGATGACCATGTATATGCCGGCGAACTTATAGGCATCGATGAGCGTCACCAGCACCAAGGCCCAATGAGGATCAGAGAGCAAAGCGTGAGGAGCCAGCCCGAACAGACTGCCTACTGCCGGCACAACCCCCGGCGGATTGACAGCCAGCATCTGGGCGAAGATCTGGCTGATAGCGACCGAGGAAATGACGCACGGAATGAAATAAACCGTTCTGATGATGGTCCTAAATCGGTCGATACACAAGACCAACAGGGCCATCACCAAACCCATGAGCATCTGAACGCAGGTACCCAGAAGGGTGAAGAAAATGGTGTTGAGGAAAGCCGCGCGGAATACCTTATCGGTCAGCATCAGTTTGAAATTCGCTAGGCCAGAAAATCGCATGGCTCCTATCCCATTCCAGTCAAACAGACTTGCGCCGAACGACCAGATGATAGGGACAACCACTATGAGCGTAAAGATGATGACCGCAGGCAGGTAATAGGGCCACGCGGCTCCCGAACTGATGGCTCTGTTCCCCTTGGACGGATGACCTGGCCAGGCCCACCTCCGACGCACCATCTGTGGCGGGATGGAATCCGCTGGATTAGATCTTTCCATATCGGTCTTCACTTGGCCTTGTTATATTGAGCGATGGCTTTGTCGACATTGGCCGCAAACTCATGGGTAGAGGTATTGTCCACCAGCAGGCTTTGGCACTGTCGTCCAAGCACACTGACCGTATTTGCATCAAGTTGTACATCCCAGACTTGTGCATAATCGTTGACCTTGGCTATGTCGGACAGGACGTCCTGATATATGCGTGGGGTCTTAACGCTGCCCTTGGGCTTGACTGAAGGAATGACCCGATAATCGTTCAAAGCCACATCACCGTATTTGCCGAATAGATATTTGAGAAAATCCTTCAGCTGAGGAGTTAGCTTGCCCTTGCTGACGGCAGTGCCGATGCCTGAATTAGCAAAGAAGTCCGTGGGCGCAGTTTTGTCTCCTTTACCAAGCATGGGAAGGCGGAAATAACCGATGTCCGATTTCAGATTGCCGGAATCGTCAACGTAGGACGGGAGGTTCCAAGTACCGTCATACGTTATCGCGGCACGCTTGCTCTTGAACAGATTCAAAGTGGCGGTAGCATCCGAATTCGTGAAACCAGGCTGGAAATAAGCTGACATCTTTTGGAGGAAAGCGATTCCGGCTTGACCAGTCGGACTGGCCATAGATTCCTTTCCGACCTTGAGTTTGGCAAGAAACTCATTGCCGGTTTCCCTGTATGGAATCATCCCCAGGAACCTATAAAAAGGCCACTGGTCCTTGCCATCAAGAGCGATCGGAATAACGCCCGTGTCCTTGAGCTTCTGAAGGTCTGTCAGCAACTCGTCGAAGGTCTTAGGCTCCTCTGCAATGCCTGCTTTGCGGAAGGCATCTTTGTTGTACCAAAAGTACTCCGCATTAGCATTGAAAGTCATTAGGTGCAGACTGCCATCAGCCATTGTCGGGTACTTGGTGGATATGTGATAAAAGCGGTTTGTTACGCCAATGTCCTTGTAGAGTTTTCCAATATCTTCAGCACGGCCGTCCTTGACAAGCTTGGCGAAGTACGGGTCAGGATCCGCATCCCATAACTCAGGCAAACGGTTACTGGATGCCAGCACTTTCAACTTTTGGTTATATGAAGGTCGATCAGAGATATTCTGGAACTCCAGCTTGAAACCCTGATGCGACTTCGCGTACTCGTTAGCGATCTGCTTGATTGCTTTTATGCTTCCTTCACTGGCAGGCCTCGCACTGAGCCAAGTGATAGTGCCCGACTGCTGCGAAGAACCGCACCCCCCGAAACCAAATAAGGATAGGGCAGCCACCGCACAGGTGCATGCCCTCTTAGCGAATGATAGTTTCATGGTCTCTCCTTCGTTGGACGTAACCAACGCCACCTCATAGTGACTATATGTCAACGTTGTCTGACAACGTTGACATATGTAAAGCTATACTAATTACAGACCGTTGTCAATTCACGGGGGACAATGCTAGATATGACACAGAACAGCGGCAATGCGAACAGCCACCCCACCATCAAGGACGTGGCGGCCCTTGCACAAGTCGCGCCAAAGACGGTATCCCGTGTGATCAATGAAGAGCCCTATGTCTCTTCAACGACCAAGGAGCGCGTCCTTTCGGCCATCAAGGAGCTGCACTATCGGCCCGACGTGCATGCAGCCGATCTGAAACGCGGCAAAAGCAGCAGCAGAACCCTCGGGGTTCTGCTGGGAGCAAGGCCCAACCCCTTCTCCTCATCGGTGCACTGGTCCATCGACAGCGTCGCCGTGCAGCACTCCAGTCTGGTTCTGGCCTCGGCGCTTACCGGTAATCAAGACAGGGACTCCAAGACCGTAGACGAAATGCTGAGCCGGCGGATTGACGGACTGATCCTGGTCACAGCCGCCAGCTCACAGGACTACCTGATTCCCGAAATGCGTCGTGGGCTGGCTGTCGTCTTTGCCGACAGCACCTCTATGGGGCTGCCTTCAGACACCGTCATGTCTGACAACTATGCCGGTGCCATCAATGGGACCCGGGCGCTTTTATCCATTGGGCATAGGAACATGGCCTACCTAGGAGCCAAGAAAAACGTGTATACCGTAAGCCAGCGGAGAAAAGGCTTCCTTGCCGCCGTCAAAGAGAGCTCCCTGCCGATGGGCAATATTGATCTGGTTGACGATATGGATGAATGCAAAGCATACACTGTCACATGCAGACTGATAGACAGGGCACGAACCAAACGGCCTACCGCGATCTTTGCAGGGCAAAACCTCATCGCCCGAGGCGTGATTCGCGCCCTGAGAACAAGAGGACTGGAAAAGAGCATAGCAATCATCAGCTTCGATGACGCCGATATGTTTGACATGCTTGATCCTGGAATCACGGTCATCAAGCAGAATCCTGAGAACATCGGCCGAATAGCCGCAAACATGGCGTTCGAACGCATCAATGGCTTGACTGCCGAACCTCGCCACATCCTGCTTCCTACTGAATTGATCCCCAGAGGTTCCGGAGAGATACCCCCGAGCCAGTAAAGCACTTCGTTAACAGCAAAAGACCACAGGGTCCGACGCCATTAAAAAGATGCCATCATCGCCCATCGTCTCCAGATATAACTTGACCCGACAAAATTAACCTGATAATATCTTTATATTGCTAATAATAAACGTTTAGGATTCGATGATGAAACACACTGGCGTTACTTTGAAGGACATTGCGGACGAGCTGAACCTTTCCGTGTATGCCGTGTCAAGGGCCATCAACGACCTAAGCGGGGTCTCCAAAACCACACGTGCCGCCGTACTGAAAGTCGCTGAAGACAAGGGCTACATTCCCAACGTCAATGCCAGGGATCTGCGCAAGGGACTTCACCACTCAGTCAGTCTCCTTACAGCAGGAATGTCAAATCCCTACTACCTGGATCTGATTAGCGGAATCGAAAGCATATTCCAAATAAGGGGCGAAAACCTGCTCATATCAGACATCGCCATTGACGGCCACTACTCAGAGTCTGCCGAGAGCCTGCTGCTTCAGCATGTCTTGGAAACGCGCCCTGGAGGCATAATATCAACCCTGGGACTGAGCGATTCATCCCGGCAACGGCTGCGGGAGTGGAAGATGCCTGTAGTCTTCGTCGATTCGACTCCTGGATCAGCTCACGAAGACTTCTCCTATGTCACAACAGATAACAAGGATGCCTCAAACAAACTGGGGAACCATTTGGCAGAGCATCACTTCAAACGATGGCTATTAGTCATCTACCCGTCGGTCTGGAACAGCCGATATATCAGGGAATCAGGACTCCGCCAAGCAGCTGCGCGATGCGGAGCCGCCATCCGCGTTCTGGAATGCAACAACGATCAGTTCTCCACGAGGAAAGCACTCGACGAGTTTTTGGATCATGATAAATTCCGGCCCGATGTCATTATCGCCGGCAACAACCCAATACTGCTAGGGATCATGACTGCCCTACAGTCAAGGGCGATTAAGATACCCGACGACCTGGCGCTAGTGGCGTTCGATGACTTCATATGGTCCGACCTATTGAAACCACGCATCACCCTGGTTTCGGAAGACAGCTATGGAATCGGCGCCAAGGCCGCTGAACATATTCTTGCACTGATTGATCAGAAACAAGACAGAAAAGGAGGTGACGACGATTCGAAACCGGATGGGAAACCACAAATGACGATGGAACCCATTCACCAAACGATTGAAGCATCACTGAAGATCAGAGAATCGTGCGGTTGCAGGTATCCAACGGGGGCTGCCTGACCGTTTTGCGAAAGGTAAATTAAATTATGAGATCCAAGAAAATCATCGCCGCGATGGCGGCAATTCTGTCCGCATCGCTCGCTCTAACCGGCTGCAGCAATGGCGACGAAGACAGGCAGTCTGCACCAAAGCGAACTGAAATCAAAAGCATTGGTCTGATGGTTCAAGATATGTCGAATCCCTTCTTCTCTTCCATGGACAAGGAGGCAAAAAAGGAGGCGAAACGAATCGGAGCACGTCTGAACGTTCAGGACGCCCAACTCGATTTGGCTACCCAAGATAACCAAATTTCTGCTTTCATCGAGCAGAACGTGGATCTGATCATCGTATCCGCCGTCGATGAAAGCGGCCTGCAACCGGCAATCAAGAGGGCTAGAGACGCAGGCATAATCGTTGTGGCTGTAGACACCCCAGCCAAAGGAGCTGATGCTATCGTAACCACCGATGGCGTGCAGGCTGGGCAGCTTGCCTGCTCTTACCTCTCAGAGAAGCTGGGAAGCAAAGGTAACATCCTAATCGTTGATGGAACACCCATTCAAACCATCACCGATAGGATCAAAGGCTGCAAGCAAGCGCTCAAGAAATACCCTGGAATCAAAGTGGTAGCCCAGCAGGCCTCAAAGAACGACAGAGCCACAGGGTTGACAGTGACCACCGATATGCTCACCGCCAACAAGGACGTGCAGGGCATCTTCGGCATGAACGACCCCTCTGCCCTCGGGGCAGCCCTGGCTGTGGAACAAGCCGGGCGGCAGGACCAGATCATCGTCACAGGCATCGATGCCAGCCCACAAGGAGTGGACGAGCTCAAGCGAGCAGGTTCGCCTTTCATCGGTGCAGCCACCCAGAATCCAAGGGCCATGGTTGATCAGGCCGTGAAGTTCGCCCAGGACAAGGTCAAAGGAAAGACACCCAAGAAAACGACCATCCTGATTCCCAGCGAAATGATCACTCGCGACAACGTCAACAAGTACAAAGGGTGGTGAGCATGTCAGAGAATAAAGCCGCCTTATTGGAGCTACGGAACATCTGCAAGAGCTTTTCAGGTGTAACAGTCCTCGACAACGTTAGCCTAAACCTTTATGACCATGAGGTTCTGGCTCTGATGGGTGAAAACGGGGCAGGAAAATCGACGCTGATGAACATCCTGTCAGGCAACCTCAGCCTCGATTCCGGCTCCATTGCCATCGAAAGCAAGCCTGTTGAGATCCGAACCCCCAAGCAGGCAACGGATCAAGGCATTGCCATTATCCATCAGGAGCTCAACGTCGTGCCGACCATGACTGTCGCAGAAAACCTGGCCTTGGGTCAAGAGCCAAAGACACGGTACGGTCTGATAGACAAAAAGCGCCTCAAGGATGAAGCCAAAAGCAAGCTTGAGGTCATCAAGGCGGACATCGATCCAAATACGGAGTTGGGCAAACTAGGCGTCGGCGAACAGCAAATGGTCGAAATAGCCAAGGCCCTCGCCCAGAAGGCCCGAATACTCATTCTGGACGAGCCCACTGCTTCCCTATCGAAAGCCGAATCGGAACAGCTGTTCACCCTGATCAGCACTCTTCGCGACGAGGGCACTGGACTGATCTACATCTCGCACCGCATGGAGGAGGTCTGGCGTCTGGCTGATCGAATTACCGTACTCCGTGATGGCCAGACTGTGTTGACCGACGAGCTCTCCCATGTCGACCAATCTCAGGTCGTATCCAAAATGGTCGGCAGAAAGGTTGAAAAACTCTATGAGCACGATGCCCGGCAGAAAGGCGCCGAGGTTCTGAAGGTCGAGAATCTTAGAATCAAGGAAGACGACCAGCCCGTATCATTCAGCGTCCACGCCGGCGAAGTTGTGGGCATGTCCGGGCTGGTCGGCGCCGGAAGGACAGAAATGGCGCGTGCCATAATAGGAGCCGACCGCTGCGCGTCCATCAGCGTCCAGCTTCAGGGGAACAAGGTTCTTTTCCACTCTCCAAAATCAGCAATCAATCATGGAGTAGCCTACCTGCCGGAGAGCCGAAAGACCCAGAGCATCTTCCCCGTCATGAGCGTCGAAGAAAATATCGCCATCTCATCGCTGGATCAGTTCCAATACATGCATCTTCTCCGCAAGGGCAAGATGCGGGCATCTGTTCGGAACATCATGCAGGAGGTCAACATCGACCAGACCATGGAGCACACCGAGATCAACAATTTGTCCGGTGGCAATCAGCAGAAGGCCGTTCTAGCCCGATGGCTGCTCAAGCAATCGGACTTGCTCATCCTTGACGAACCGACCCGTGGAGTAGATGTGGGCGCCAAACAAGAGATATATGGCTTGATCAATTCCCTCGCAAAAGCAGGGAAGGCGATCCTGATGATTTCCTCTGATTTGCCTGAGGTATTGGGAGTCAGTGATCGGATTCTAGTAGTCCGGCAGAACGAGGTGGTGGCCAATATTCCAGCCACAGAGGCGACTGAGGAAAACGTGATGTCATATGCCACCGGAGTGAGCAAACCGCAGTTGCTCCACTGACTCATAAGACAGCAAACACATGGTTCCGCTCCACCGTCCGTATGCATCGTCCGGGAAGCCGGCAACCGTCATTTGGAACATGAAAGAAGCATTATGAAAGGCAAAAACGTCAATATTGCGGCAATCTGGGAGAAGGTCGGCATGCCCTTCGTCCTTTTGCTGCTCATACTCTTCATGCTGGTAAAGGCACCGAATTTTGGCACGCTGAGCAATTTGTTCAACGTAGCCAGGGCCATATCCATCAATGCCATCCTGGCGGCAGGCATGACGCTGGTGATCATTACGGCCGGCATTGACCTCTCTGTAGGCTCGACAATCGCTGTCAGCGGATGTGTGGCTGTACTGGCAGCCCGCTCAGGCATGAATCCTTTGATTGCCGTATCCCTTGGCATCATCGTTGGGGCAATAGCTGGACTCGTCAATGGATTGCTTATTGCCTATTGCAACCTGGCCGCTTTCATCGTCACTCTCGGGACTATGACATTCCTGAGAGGACTGGCATACACGATCACTGGCGGACTGCCGATTGTTGACAATAATCTGTCTTTTAGAGCGATCGGCAATGGGTACATCTGGCACATACCGATCCCCTTCATCATCATGGTCGTCGTATATCTGGTCATGTGGGTGGTCCTGGACAAAACCCGGTATGGAGCTCATGTCTACGCAGTAGGAGGCAATCCAGAAGCCGCCCGTCTGGCAGGCATCAATGTCAAGTCAGTCCTTATGTCCGTCTACCTGATCGCCGGGCTATGCGCCGGTCTGGCAGGCTGCATTTTCGCCGCCAGGGTCGTATCGGCACAGCCGACGGCTGGCAATGGCTATGAAATGGATGCCATCGCTGCAACGGTACTCGGCGGCACCTCACTTGCCGGAGGCAAAGGACGCATATCAGGCACTGTCATCGGTTCGGTCATCTTCGGAGTCTTAACAACCGGTCTGGTGCTGATGAATGTGCCATTCTTCACCCAGCAGCTGATCAAAGGCGTAGTCATCATCATTGCAGTCCTGATTGATGGCATGAAGCAGAATTCCTTCTCATTCTCCTTCTTGAGGAGAAGAGCAGCCAGCATAGACGCATAAGGAGGCAACAGCCATGAATATATCCGCACGCTATCGGATTCATTATTCCGGACCAGCACACTCGGGCCCCAGACCGATTCGCATACGTCTGCCCAGCTCAATCGACCAGCCGATTCTGACTGCTCAAGTCGAGCAAGAAGGGACTGTCCCCTTCCAACGCCTAGCTGGGGAGAGTACGCCTGAAAACTCGGTCTATCTGGGCATAGTAGAACCGCATGATGGCCAAATTGTAGTCTTTGACGATTCATCATATGAACCGGAAAGTGCAGCTAGTTCCACATCTGAACCGTCTGAAGCCACGGGAGGCATCAAGCTAATACAACCATTCCACGAGCGTGATGCCATATGCAGACTGGATACCGGATACTTCGATCTTGAACTATGCAGAGGCACAGGATCGGGAGAAGGCGCATCCAAGTGGGGAATCCGACACTTCACGAGCAAGCAGGAGCAGGTCGACTTGCTTAGGAGCGGCAACAACGCCCTGGGCGGTTTCTATGGTCCATTCTTCACCCCTGAGAATGGGCTTATCAACCCGCCCGAGCATGTGGTGGCACACGTAACGGTTGAGGAATGCGGACCGGTCATGCACCGCTATTTGCTGAGCGGACGCATTCCCGATGGTCTCCGTCCAGAGCTGCGCGGCAAATCCTTCTCGGTCGAATTTACTTTCTACCGTGATGTCGACTTTTTCGACCGCCGATACCATGTGGATCACTTCGAAACTGAAGTCAACGGCCGCTGTGCCCTAGATCGCATCACAGTTGGGGATGAATTTGAAAGCGGCGAAGGAGGACTGGTCTTTGACCGCTTTGATTCCTATAACCGCACCCCTTACAGAGAAGGCGATCCCTATGCAGCCCTGTTGAAGCAAGAGGTGGCTTCCATCATCAACGAGTCCAAGAACCAGGAAAACCCCCAGGAAGAACCAGCAAGATTCGCATACTTCCGCAATCTTCTGGACAGAGATTTGACCAATGCACACTGGGACTTGTACTGGCGGCTGTTCTCATACTGGGAGCACGCTCTCACCGATGCGCAGATCCGAGAACATTTGGCTCAGGTGACCGCCCAGGCACACGTGACCGCTGATGCGAACGAGCGTCCATGGCATATGCCAAGTCAGGCAATTGATGTCTCATCCCTGAAAGACCAAACCATCTTCCCAGGGGCCGCTGATTGCACTGCAGAATTCAACAGCAGTAACGGGCGATGCATGATATGGCTGACATCACAACCATCAGGCGGTTTCCAGATCGTACAGCGGCCACAATCCGGATGGGTGAATTGGGGAACCAACACAGAAAACGAGTCCCCAGCCCTGCCTGTCGACACTCGAATCCGCACCATCTATGGCAACTATGCTCAATCTTGGCGCGAAAGAGCTGATTTGGAGACTCAGGCAAGCATACAAGTCCAGAAGCAAGCTTCCTGAACGAATCATCCGGTCCGCCTGTCCTGACGGACCGGATGATTGACCAAATCGCGCTCGATCCAGGCCATGACCAGCCTGGCCAGAGCATCAACCTCTGCATCGGTCAGAGCCCGGCCGCGCGGGATGCGGTGCCAGCGCTCGATGCACCCCCGGCAACAGGTGGCCGTGGCATGCTGGGCCGTGAAGACCGGATGCCCGCGGTAGGGGGTCTGCTTGCCGTCCTTCAAAGGGTGGGCAGGCCCCACACGCTTGGCCAGCATCTCATGGGCGTGGCAGTCGATGGTATCCCTGCCCTTGGCGCGGGCGTAGGCGCGATCCTTGGCCGAAAGGGAGAAACCGGACCGGAAGCGCGAATGCCCCAATCTGGCAAGCGTGTGCTGAATCCAGGCCTCATCTGCCCCGGCCGACGCTGATCCGCTGCTGGTCATTTCCTGCTCGCCTCCCTGTTCAGCCTTACCAAAGAGTCTGTACCCAGGCAAGGTTTCCCATGCGGAATAATTCACTGAACATGACACTGATAGGGACCAGTGTCAGGGGTAGGGTGAAGACAGTACTTGTATCCACTAACTACCAGACCCGCCATGTTCGGTCATGTCCGGGTCACACAAGGGGGCTTCATGGCCAAAAGCAAGATGACTGTAGCCGAGATGATCGGGCTCTTCCTCACCCCTGACGCGCCTGTGCAGGTGACCGCCTTCGATGGGTCGGTCTTCGGGCAGGACCAAGCGCCGCTGCATCTGGAAGTCAAGAATTCCCGTGCCATGTACTACATCACGGAAAATCCCAACGACCTGGGTCTGGCCCGGGCCTACCTGCAGGGCGATCTGGATTCTCCCGAGCTGCTGCCAGGCAACCCCTACCAGGTTCTCAAGGAACTGATGGGCCTCAAGCACTTCGTCAAGCATCCCAGCAAGATGGAGCTGGCCCGGGCAGCTGCGGCCGTCTTCTCACACGGGGTACGCGTACCCGAGCCGCCGGCCATCGAAGGGCCCTCCCTGGCCAAGCGACTGACTGAGGGCATTCGTCCCCACACCCGCCGGGGCGACGCAGCCACCGTCAGCTACCACTACGACCAGTCCAACGACTTCTACCGGCTCTTCCTAGGCTCTTCCATGACCTACACCTGCGCCGTCTTCGAGAAGGAGGACGACAGCCTGGAGGACGCTCAGTGGCACAAGCTCAACATGGTCCTGGACAAGATGCACCTGAACAAGGGCGACCGTCTGCTGGACGTGGGCTGCGGCTGGGGCTCCATGGAGATCGCGGCCGCCCGCCGCGGCATTCACGTCATCGGCGTGACTCTGGCTGAGGAGCAGGTCGAGTGGGCTCAGAACTGGATTCGTCAGGAGGGCCTGCAGGATCTGGCCGAGGTCAGGCTGATGGACTACCGCGACGTGCCCGAGTCCGGATTCGATGGAATCTGCTCCATCGGCATGATGGAGCATGTGGGCTACAAGCAGTACCCCTCCTACTTCAAGGAGATGATGGACAAGCTGCGTCCGGGCGGCATCCTGCTCAACCACCAGATCACCCGCACCAACTCCCATGACCACAAGCGGGCCGGCGGCTTCATCGACCGCTACATCTTCCCCGACGGCGAGCTGGCCAGCCCGGCCGAGATCGAACTGGCCATCCAGGACACCGGCTTCGAGGTCATCACCCAGGAGAACCTGCGCCAGCACTATGCGCTGACCCTCAAGCACTGGACTGAGAACCTCCAGGAGCACTGGGGCCAGGCCAAGCCCATGGTGGGCGAGCCCAAGGCGCGTCTCTGGGGCCTGTACATGGCCGGCGCGCGGCTCAACTTCGAGCTCGACAACATTCAAATACACCAGTTCCAGTGCATCAAGCCCGATCCCGAGACCGGCACGGACACCTACCCGCTGCGGCCCTGGTGGGATCGCTAGTTGATCTGAAGAAAGGGGCGAGGAATCGAATCCTCGCCCCTTTTTGTCTCTGCCACCCGTGCAGCCCGGTTCTCAGGAAGATCTGTCCGCCGAAGCCTCCAGCCGGGCCAGGTCCAGTGCCTTGTTGAAGGCGTCCGAGGTCCAGCTGGCCCCGGCCACCTTCTCCACCTTGAGGTCCTTGAGCGGACGCCCTTGGACCACACCGGGCACAGCCCGGGCGAAGCGTTCCATGTGACCGCGTGAAATGGGCGAGTCCGAATGCCCCTGGACCTGGACCCGGCTCACCTGCCCTCCCGACAGATCCAGATCCACATCGATGGTGTCGGCCCCGTCATGTCCGTACTTGCCCGTCAGAGCGTAGGTGCCGTCGTGATAGTTGCCCGTGTCGGCCGGAGCGGCCGGCAACCCATCACGCGAGACGGCCGTAGGCTTGCCCTCGCCCGCCGCGCCGGATCCTTCCGCTGACCCTGGAGCAGAGCTAGACTCTGCGCCTGACCCGGCGAACTCGTCGTCCATGGGCTTGGCCTGCTGGCTTCCGCAGCCGCCCAAAAGAGAGCCCACCGCCACCAGGGTCGCCAATGTTGCCGAGGCCGTGGCCAGTCCCCGAGACCTGCTTGTGGCCATTTCAACGCCCTCCTTCTGCATCAGCAGCCGATCCCGGCAGGGTGCCGCCGGTCTTGGCCGTCTTGGTGGGGTCGTGGAAGCCCACCGGAATATCCTGGTCCCCGGAATCGCCAGGAGCACCACTGAATGCCGGACGACCTCCGGCTGCCAGGTAGGCCCGCTTGGCCTCCTCATCATTCCACTGTTCGCCGGCCAGCACACCGTGGTTGAGCATGATCTCCCGCTGGGCGCAGGAGGCCACCAGGGCATCGTGGGTGACCACGATCAGGGAGGTCCCCTGGTCATGCAATTGCCGGAAGAGGTCCAGCACGATCCGCTCGTTGGCCTCGTCCAGGTTGCCAGTGGGCTCGTCAGCCAGGATCAGCTTGGGCTCGTTGATCAGCGCCCGGGCCACGCAGACCCGCTGCTGCTCGCCGCCCGAAAGCTGGCTGGGCAGATGTCGGGCTCGATCCGCCAGACCCACCCGGTCCAGAGCCTTCATGGCCTGGTCCTCGTCCACCACTGAGTGGTAGTACTGGGCCACCATGACGTTCTCCAGGGCGGTCAGATGCGGGACCAGGTAGAACTTCTGGAAGACCAGGCCGATCACGTTCTTGCGCACATCGGCCAGCTGGGACTGACTCAGATCCTCCAACGGCCGCCCCTGCAGGCGGACCGAACCACGGCTGGGCGTGTCCATGCAACCCAGAATGTTCATCAGCGTGGTCTTGCCTGAGCCGGATGACCCCACCACGGCCAGCCACTGACCTTGCGGGACGCTCAGATTCAAATCGTCCAGGGCATGCAGATCGCCGTAGATCTTGGATACATGGTCCAGATCCAGCAGCATGCCGCCGCCCGACGGGGACTCGTTCGCCTTTGCCTGCGTCATTGTCATTCCTCCCTCAAAACCAGGGCCGGGTCGATACGCGAAGCCCGGAGCACCGGCCGGATGGATGCGATCATGGATATGGCCACGCTCAGCAGGACCGTGCCCAGGGCCAGCCACCAGTTGAAGCCCAGCGGCCGCTGGAAGACGGACAGGCAGAGCAGCCGGGCGAAGCCATAACCCAAGGCGGTGCCGATCAGACCTCCTGCCAATCCGTAGCAGGCCGACTCAGCCAGAAACTCCATGGCTATCCCCCGCGAGGAGGCGCCCAGAGCCTTGCGCAGGCCGATCTCGCTGCGCCGCTGGGAGACGATGGAGGCCATGGTGGTCCCCACGCCCACAAAGGTCAGGACCAGCACCACCACCGAAACCAGCCAGAAGAGCGACTGGAGCATGGCGATGGTGTGGCTGTCGCCCGCTGTGATCCTGGTGACCGGTCGGGCCTTGACCCCCATGGAGGTCATGTCGTTGATGTCGTTGGCGATGGTCTTTAGGCCAGACGTCATGGTGTTGACCGAGTATTCGATAACATCGGTACCCCTCTTGTCCCCGGTCAGGAGCTCCAGATCGGTCAGGTCGGCGTAGATGATGCGATCCTCGGGACCGCCGGTATCGACGATGCCCCCCACACGGAAGTCTCGCCCCTGCCCTCCGGTCTTGCCCGTGACGGTGGATTGCCCGGCCGGATAGCCGATGGTCACCTGCTTGCCGGTGGTCAGCCCCAGGGAATCTGCCAGATCCCGCCCCACCATGACTGAACCGGCCTGCGGCCAGGATCCCTCCACACTCCAGTGACGGTTGAGCTGACGGACCTGGTCGGGGTGGATGCCGGCCATCTCGCGGGCCCCGGCATTGACCTGCACCGTCTCATATCGATAGGTGGCATACCGGGCCGGGGCCTTGGCGGTCACCATATGAGTAGTGTGGTCCACCATGCCCTGTTCGATGCCGGAGCCGGACCGGTTGCGCCCCTGGATGGGCGAGACAACCAGGTTGGCTCCGTAGGAGCGCATCTCCTGGTTGATCTGCCTGGGGGCCTCGATGCAGACCGCCGCCAGGCAGAAGAGGGTGGCCGCACCCACCAGGGAGGCCACCACGGCCATCAGGGCCCGGCCCCTACGGCGGAAGACGGCCCCGAAGAGCATGGTCAGGAACATACGAGTGTTGGTCATATGGCTTGTATGGCGATCAGCGGCCATGAAGCACCTCCGCCGGCCGAAGCCGCAGAATCGATCTGATGGACGAGATGGATGCCAGCAGCACGGTCAGGGCCAGCAATACGAAGACCAGCACGAAAACCATGGGCCTCATGGTGATGCCCGAACCGAAGACCACTCTGCCCACAATCTGGGCCACTCCGGAGCCCAGCAGAGCGCCGACCAGTGCCCCGGCCAAGGCGATCAGGGCCGTCTCGGCCAGCACCAGTCGGGACACGGCCCCGTCAGTGGCGCCCAAGGCCTTGAGCAGGGCAAACTCCGAGGACCTCTCGGATATGGAGGATGCCATCAGATTGGCCACGGCGATGGCTGCCGCCAGCAGGCTGAGCACAGTCATCAGGATCATGACCGCCTGGGTCTTTTGCAGAACATCGCCCTGCAGGGCTGCCACCTGTCTGACCTGCTTGGCCATGGACCCGGGGATGGCCTCCTCGATCTGGTAGGCGATGGAGGACGGGTAAGCCGTGCAGTACCAGGTCTCCCACTCGTCCTGGGAGAGGGCAGCAGGATTTCGTGCGGCCTTGCGGGCCAGGTCGTTCTCGGGCGTGGTCAGGGCCTTGACCTCCACCTGGTCGATCTGATCGGTCAGGCCAGACATCTCCTGCAACGGCTTGGTAGGCAGGTAGAGGGAGGAGGCATCAGCATCACCGGAATCGAAGATGCCCACAATGGTGACGGTCCGCTGCTGATTACCCAGGCCGACCTTGACCTGGTCGCCAACCTGACGGCCACCCAGTCGTGCAGCCAGCTCCTTGCCCATCATGGCCTCAGACTTGCCGCCGGATACGGCCTCATCCTTGGGCCAGCGACCTTGAACCTTCCACCAGGGCCGAAGACCTTTCAGGCCCGCGGTGCTGCTTTCACCGCTGTCGACCTTGACGGTCCGGCCGAACCAGGTGCCCACCAGGGGGGCGGCGGCCTGGTCCACAGTGCCGCGAAGGTCCAGGCGGGGGGCAAAGTCAGTGATGTTGTAGGCCCAGAAGATGGTCTTGATCTTGGGCACCTGGGACTCCTTGAGGAAGGCGGTCGGCGTTGACTCATCGCCTGAGGGGCCGCCCTCCTGGTCGCCGTAGAGGTCGGAGACCACGGCATCCGCCTTGGCCTGGACCGTGATGTTGGATCCGTAGGTGGACAGTTCCGCGTTGAGCTTGTCACCTACGTCGAAGACCACCCCCAGCATGGCCGTAGCCACGCAGGCAGACAGGCAGACCGTGACGGCGATGAGCATTCTTCGCCCGAACTGGCGGCTGAATGACCGCAGCATCATTCGCATGAAGAACATAACAACCGCTCCTTCCCTCTCTCAGCTCTTGAAGTGCGAGGACAGAGCATCCAGATCGGCGGTGCTGATCAGTATGGCCCCCCGGCCTGTCTTGTAAGGCAAGGGAACGGGATTGCAGCCGCCCTTGAACCCGATGGTGGCCAGGTTGATGGCTACGTCGCACTTCTTGCAGATAATCTTGCCGTCTTTTTCGTAATAGCCCGCATCCCCGCAATTATCGCAGGCATCCAGCCCTACCCCGTAGGCGGCGCCATTCTTGCGGATGATGATGAAGCGCATCTCGGTGCCGTCCTTGGCCCGGTAGCTGAATCGATGCAGGTGGCCATCCTCCACCTGGGAGAAACGGATGGTAGCCGTATCGGAGGTCAAGGAATACTTCTCCGGAGGCGAGAGCACAGGCACCTGGTGGGCCTTGGCGGTACCCACCGTCAGGGCCAAGGTGACGCCGATCATGGCCACCAGGCTCCAGACCGCTGATGCCAGGGCCCTTCGGCGGAAGGCCCGATGGCTGCGGTCGTCGGCCGTGGAGGCTCCGGTCACCGGCATGCGCCAGCCTGCGACCAGGCAGGCCAGGACTGGAATGATGAAGACCAGAACCTGGGCAAGCACCAGGATCAGGTCGGCGTTGTAACCCAGGGCCATGATCCGGAAGGTCCAGCCGTGCAGAAGAACCAGGCCGGTCGTCTGCATCAGGGCCACCAGGGCTACGCCGTGCCGGACCAGCAGCAGGACCACCATGAGCAGGGCGGCCAGACGGAAGGCTACCCGGGGGCAGGAGGCATGCATGGTCCTCAGAATGGCAGCCACCGTCACAGCGGCAGCCAGGCCGAGCAGGAAACCCAGGGCCCGCAGGAGCATGGCCGAGGTCAGCACCGGCTCCCCCGGCTCCACAAAGGCCGTAAGCTGCAGGATGACATCAGGCAGGGCACGGAAGGCGGTCAGGGCTATGGCCAGGGCTGCCAGAGCGTTGGCCAGATCCATGGCCCAGGGGCGGCGATGCCAGTCTGAAACCAGCCGGTCAGCGGCCAGCACTACCGCGATGGCCGCCAGATCGGCCAGAACGCAAGCCACCAGGGTCGGATAGTTGACCATGGTCCGGCGGTTGATGATCACGGTGGCGCGCAGGAGGGCGAAGACCAACGCCCCCAGCACGCCGACCCCCAGGCCAATCAGTCGCCAGGAGGAGGAGCGGGGCCGATCGCGGCCCTCGCCAACCCCTAGAAGCACGCTGAAAACCATGACCAGGAGGGCCGGGGCCAGTGTCCCCGGCAAGACCGTGACAAATTGTTCAAGCATGGTGCATGGCAGCTTACCACTGGTGGGGCGTGTAGTCCCAGTCCCAGCTGACCACGATGGGCTCGGTCCAGAAGTGTCCCTTCACGCCGGTCTCCGGGTCGACGTGCAGCATCCAGCCCTTCTTCTCAGGAGAGTCGATGGAATAGGTCAGCTTGTAGGATCCGGCCTTCTCCATCTTGATGTTGGCCCCGTAATGCGGGCCATCCGAGGCGTTCATCTGCATGAAGGTGCCGGACTGCTTGTCGTTGGGGTCATCCTTGTTCTGAATGGTGTAGTTGACGGTCAGATCCGGAACGAACTCGCCCTTGGCATAGCCCAGGTTGTTGTTGGGCAGGGCGTGGATATCAGCCTCCAGATGCAGGCTGGCATCAGCCGCCTTCAGACCCATGGATGCAGGCTCCATGTCGATGGGCTGGAAGAAGACCGTGCCGATGTTCAGAGGGCCCTTCTGCTGGTCGTCGGGCGGGATGGGGATCTCTTCGAACCCGGCCCCCTTGCCCGCCGAGGACTGGGAGGCACCGGAAGCCTCAGGCGCGGGGGCCTCACGGGTGCCTGACCCGCCGGAGCCGCACCCCGCCAGGGCCAGGGTGCCTGAGAGCACCAGCGCGACCAGGGCGGTCAATTGTCTCTTCTTCATGATTTTCCTTCGCTCTTTGGTGTTTGCATGGATGCCGTGACCTCAGAGGGCACAGCCCCTTCGGCAGCCTGCTCGGTTTCCGTCTGGCGGGCGGTTGCCGACGTTGACCTGCCGGAGTCCTGATTCGACCGCGAACGCTCCTGCCTGTGCAGGCGGCGGGTCGACACAATTGCCAGCACGACCACGACCAGAGCCGCCAGGATCTGAGCGCCGATGGTCTGCGTATAGGGATACAGCCCGATCCAGTCGCTGGTGGGCACCCCGGGCAGATAGGTGGCCGGCACCAGGTCGCCCTCTATCAGGGCATGTACGCCGCCCCCGGCGAAGATGACCACCATGACCGCCATGAGCAGGCTGGTGATGATGAAGAAGGGCCGGATGGGGATCTTGACCGAGGTGAAGCGGATGAGCACGAAGACGATGACCAGGACCACGGCGGCAGCTGCAAAACCGGTCCAGATCTCCCGTGAGCCGCCAGGGGCCATGGCAAAGATGGCCTGGTAGAACATGACCGTCTCAGCCCCCTCCCTGAAGACCGCCAGGAAGGAGAGCAGGGCCAGGGAGATCACGCTGCCCTTCGAGATGGCCGCCACCGTCCGGCTTTGAATGTAGTGGTTCCAGGATTCCACAGAGGACTTGGATAGCATCCAGTTGCTGGTGTAAAGCAGCATGAGCATGGCCACCAGGGCCACCACGCCCTCCAGGATCTCCTGCTGGGGGCCATTCCCGTTGAAGAGCAGAGTGAAGAGCAGGGCCACCAGCCCGCTGGCTATAAGGCCCGCTGCAATGCCCCAGTAGATGTGCCGAACCTTGTCTTTATGGCCGGACTTAACCAGGTAGGCGATGATGGCAGCCACCACCAGGATGGCCTCCAGCCCCTCCCGCAGCAGGACCACAAAGGCCTGACCGAAGGCGGAGGTCAGGAAGGTCGTCCACCCATTGACCTGGTCCGCGGCGCCTCCATCCAGAATGGCGGCATCCTCGACCAGCATGCTTTTCAGGTCGTTCACCAGGGTCTTGGCCGGCTTACCCGCCACCATGGCCATCCGGGTCTCCTTGAACTGGTACTCAACCTGGGAGACCCTGTTGCCGCTGATGGCGTTCATGACGTTTTTCTCGAAGCCCAGCTTTTCGTAATACTGGTAATAGGCCTTGTTGACCAGGTCGGATCCCGCCTGGCCCTGCCCCTTGGACGCCTGGGCGAGCGCCTGATCCAGGATGGGCGTCATCTCGTGGGCCACCTGGGTCCAGGTCCGGTCGCCCTTGCCGTTGTTCCGATGCTTCTTGGCTGCGTCCAGCCTTCGACGGTCCGCCTTGATCTGCTCCTGCTGAGCCTTGGCATAGGCGCGGGGATTGGCCAGCCCCTGGGTGGCATCCAGCTGGGAGGCCGCAGCAGCCAGATCGGCCTTGAGCTTTTCACTGCCCTGGGTCAGGGCCTGCCCGGCATCCGGGGCATAGGCCTGATTCTGCAGGGCCTGGAACTGCCCATCCAGAGCGTTGCGCCTATCCTGCCCCAGGGTCGACTCGACCACCGAGACGAATCCGGATCCCACATAGCTTACGTTGTAGGCCCCCATGAATTGCGAGGCCGCCCCGGCGCGATCCCCCCGGGCGTAGTCCTCACACCCTCTATCCAGCTGGCGAGATACAGAGCCAGCCACTTGGGCCCAGCTGTCATAATCCGTGGTTCCGCTCGCCGCCATGGCCGACTGCGGGGTCTGCAGGAACAGGAATATCAGGGCCAGCAGCAGGCATGAGAGCAGGGAGCCAGCGGTCCTGGCCACTCGCGTCCTGCAGACCTGTGCAACCATGGGCGATGATCTCCTTCGTCAGTCCCTCGTTATCAAGCCTGCGAGAAACGAAGGCCGATTTGACAAGTACCGAAAATCAATCTAGCCCAAGCACAAGCGGAAAAACAGACTTGTTTATAGCGTTTTGAGGCCATATAATGCGCCCACGCTCGCAGACGGTCAGTCGACCGACAACGGCTCGCCCCTGTGCTTCCACAGGCAGATGCCGCCGAAGACCAGCAACCAGACCAGTCCCAGTATGGCTGGATACCTAGTGTCGGAAGCCAGGAAGAGCGAGAGGTAGATCAGGACGAAGAAGGCAATGGCAATGGCCCCGGTCACCCGGTAGGCCGGCATGATGAACCCGTCAGGCATAAAGTCCGGGCTGGTCCGGTAGCGGCGGTGAGCCAGCAGGGTCAGGATGTAGATGAATATGATGACCGCGCTGGAGCAGGAGGTGAACAGGACGAAGGTGTTCTCGAAGCCGGGCAGCAGATGCAGCACCGGAGACAGGAGGATCAGCACCCCGGACAGAATGATGGCCCGGGCGGGCACCTTGCCGCGGCGCGAGATCGTATGCAGACTGCGCATCACCGGAGAGTGGCCGGCGGCGGCCAGCTGGAAGAGGTTGCGGCCGGCGGAGTAGAGCAGGGAGTTCAGCGAGGAGCTGGCTGCCGTGATGACCACGAAGAAGACCAGGGCGGCCGCCCAGTCGACGCCGGCGTAGCGGAAGACCATGACGAAGGGCGAGGTGAAGCTGCCGTCGGCGTTGGGGCGGAAGGAGCGCCAGGGCACGATCAGCATGATGGCGACCAGGGCGCCCACGTAGAAGATCAGCACCCTCAGGATGATCTGGTTGATGGCCTTGGGTAGGACCTTGCGGGGATTCTGGGTCTCGGAGACGGTGACCCCTACGAATTCGATCATCTCGTAGGCGAAGAAGACCATCTGGAAGCTCATGAAGAAGGCCATCCACCCGTTGGGCGCCAGGCTCAGGCCGGTGGTGATGTTGTCCAGGCCCGCATGGCCGGCCGGGCTGATCCGATCCTGGCCCGGCATATGAACGGCCGGATAGTGGAAGCCCATGATGACCATGACCACGGCCGTGGCGATCATGGCCAGGATCAGGGTGATCTTGATCATGGAGAACCAGAACTCGGTCTCCCCGAAGACCCGCACGGCAATCAGGTTGATGCACACCATGGCCGCCAGGAAGCAGAGCTCGATCAGACCCCGCCAGGCACTCAGATCAATGCCGAAGGTGCCGAAGAAAGTGACGAAGTAGGTGCCCACGGCAGTCAGCTCGGACATGCCGATCAGGATGAGCACGATCCAGTAGGACCAGCCGGCGAAGGACCCCCACCCCTGGCCCAGGTAGCGGCTGATGAAGGCGATGAAGGTGTGCTGGACGGGACTGCGATACATGAGCTCGCCGATGGCCCGCATGAGCAGGTACATGATCAGCCCCACCCCGATGTAGACCAGGATGATGGAGGGACCGGTCAGGGCTATGGACTTGCCCGACCCCAGGAAGAGCCCGGTGCCGATGGTGCCGCCGATGGCGATGAACTGTACATGACGGTTGCTCAGACCGCGTTCCATGCCGTCGCCTGCCGAGGCGCTGTCACCTTGATTCTGCTGCGCCAAAGGGCCATTGCCCGTACGGTTCATGCGACTGCACCTCCTTGTCTTCACAACCCATTAATCATCGCCGTCCAGGAAGGGGTATCCCATCAAGGCCGGTAGGACAGCAATACCACAGAGGTGTCGATAACCGGGAGCAGACGGCAGGCACCGACGCCCATGGTAGGGCCTGACGGTCACCATTCGGTGAATTGACCATCTCATATGGCGGACGTCTCTGTTCCACAATGCAAAGGCATGCTCATTCCGCTCGGACCGGCTCCTATAGGGTTGGCCCTGTCAGCCGGTCACATTCAGCTGACAACTACCACCTAAGGAATGACATCCCCATGGATCAACCCAAGGAGTCGCAGGGCAAGAACCTGCGCAAAACCCTGAAGAACAGGCACATCCAGCTCATCTCGCTGGGCGGCGCCATCGGAACGGGACTCTTCTACGGGTCCGGGGAATCCATCTCATTGGCAGGGCCGGCCATCATCATCGCCTATCTGATAGGCGGCCTGGCCATCTTCATGATCGTCAGGGCCATGAGCGAAATGAGCGTGGAAGACCCCAAGTCCGGCGCTTTCAGCTACTACGCCACCCGCTACTGGTCCAAGCGGGCGGGCTTCGTGTCGGGATGGAACTACTGGATGAACTACGTGCTGGTATCCATGGTCGAACTCTCCGTGGTGGGCACCTTCGTCAACTTCTGGTTCCCGGCAATCCCAGCCTGGGTCTCTGCGGCCTTCTTCCTGGTGGTCATCACGGCCGCCAACCTGATGGGAGTCAGCAAATTCGGCGAGTTCGAATTCTGGTTCGCCATCATCAAGATCGCGGCCATCATCGCCATGATCATCGGAGGTCTGGCCGTCGTGGTCATGGCCCTGCCCACGGCCAACGGACTGCGGGCCTCCTTCGCCAATTGGTTCACCGTGGGCGGCGGGTTCCTGCCCAACGGACTCATGCGTCACGGGGCCAATGGTCAGTGGACCGGTCTGCTCATGTCGCTGGCGGTGGTCATGTTCAGCTTCGGCGGCACCGAGCTCATCGGCATCACCGCCGGGGAGGCCTCCGATCCCCGCCGGACCATCCCCAAGGCCACCAACGCCATCATCTGGAGGATTCTGGTCTTCTACATCCTGACGCTTGGGGTGATCATGGCTGTGGTTCCCTGGAATGCCATCGGCAAGCCCAACGCGCAGGGGATGGTCGTCAGCCCCTTCGTCCAGATATTCGACTCGGTGGGAGTCCACGCGGCCGCAGGCATCCTCAACTTCGTCTGCCTGACGGCGGTCATGAGCGTCTACAACTCGGCCCTCTACTCCAACTCCCGCATGCTCTTCTCCCTGGCCCGGCAGGGCAATGCCCCCAAGTACCTGAGCCGTCTGTCCAAGGGAGGCGTGCCCTACGCAGGAGTGCTGACCTCAGCCTGCATCATCGCCCTGGCCGTGGTCGTGGTCTTCCTCTGGCCGCAGTTCGCCTTCAACTACCTGATGAGCATCGCCACGATCTCAGCCATCATCAATTGGTCCATGATCATGGTGACCGAGATGCTCTTCCGGCGCGCCGTAGCCCGAGGCGAGGGCCCCGGCGACCTGGCTGGCAAGACCGGCGAAAGCGCTTTGAACGCCCTGCACTTCAAGCTGCCCTTTGCCCGGGTGACCCCTTGGGCGGTCCTGGCTTTCCTGGCCATGATCGTGGTGCTCATGTGCTTCTCGTCCAGCTACCGGGTGGCCGTCATCGCCGGGCCCATCTGGCTGATCGTCCTTCTGACGGCCTACCAGCTGACCCAGCGGCGAGCCTGAAACCGGCGTATTCGTATTAAATAGGATCAGAAGCAGCTGGCCGATTAAGAGCGACCGGCTGTTTCGCTTAGTGCGGTCAAGAACAAGCTAGACAAATTGACCCCGCCGACCGCAATCCTTACTTACGAGTCTTGTGCTACAGACTGATAATCCGCAGATTATCGAGAACCAGATCCTGGTAGCCAGCCATGTTGGCCTCCGAGCCGCTGCTGCCTTCCAGATCTGGTTGTCTGTCAGTGGAGTAAATGCCGAACCAGGTATCGCCATTCGGATCGCCAGTCAGCTCGAACTCACATCTGGCGGTGACTCCTAGAGCCTTGTGCAAGGGATACAGGCTCAGGTCCTCACCGGAGTATTCGCCTCTACCTGTTGCCAGGGCGTATATGCCGTCCGATCCACACTGGTAGTCGAACGAGACCCTGTAGCGCCGACCCGGCGCAAAGGGGACGTTCTGGGGAATGGTCTGGAAGAGGAGAGCTCGTCTCCCAGTCAGACCGTTGACTTTCAGAGACCAGTTACCCTGGAGGACATCGTCCATCCTTTTGACATCCCACCCGGCCTGAGTGAAGGGCTCATGCAGCTGGGCCAGGTGGATTCGGTTGTCTTCCACCCCTTCAGCTCCAGCCACCACAAAGGGCCAGATGCCCTGGACGTTATCCTCGAAGTCACAGGTAAGCCCAGCCAGATGACCGTCCTGGTCCAGGCTGATGCCGTCATAGTCGTTCTCGACCAGGCGAATGTCGTCGACATACGCGACACCATCCCCTTCATGCGCCAAGGACAGACAGGTCTGCCCACCCTTGGGCGCCGTGAAGAAGAGGTAGGCATTCTGAAAGTAGCTGCTGCCGTCAGTCGTTGGAGCATCGGTGTTGTGAGCATAGGCCTTGACATAGTTTTTGGCAATGCTCGGGCCGCTCATATTGCGAGCCAGCACCCCACCCTGGTCCGCCTCCACACTCAGCTCGACCTGGCCGCCACGGTTGTCAAGCCCTAGATAGAGGGCATACCTCTTACCTGGCACCAGGTTGGTCAGGGGTTGCACAGCACAGACCGAATCCTCAAACCTGAGCATGGGATTGGCGCATTGGCCCTTGGTGATTGAGGCACGCCCGGGCCCCTTCACGGACCAGACCGACTGGAACAGCCTTTCGCCGCCGTTGAACCCTGCATCCACTAGATGCTCTCCCGACCAGTCCACCTGGACTCCCTGGCCCGCATGCCGGCAGACCAAGTAGGGTGTTCTGGGCTTGGCATCCAGGATGAGGCTCCCCTGCACCACCGGAATCTCCCTTGGCTCCGATCTGCCCTGGTCGGTCAGCCGGTAGACGATGACGGTAGAAGCATCGCGCCACGATTCCGGGAGCTCCCAGGCGGTCGAGCCGCCTGCAGTATTCCAGTGGTAGAGCTTCTGCTCATCTGGATCAAGCCGGTCCCCTGTATTGGCATCCCAGACCCAGGGCAGCAGATACGCCCCTTCGCCGGTTCCAGTTTCAATCCCAGGCTTGTCGGCCTTGGGGTCATTGGCCTCCAGATCGCCGACAAGCACCACGCAGCCATTCAGCCTCATCGTGCGCTCGCGGTAAGCGGGCGATGCCTGCTCATTGGAACCCCTGGAGATGATCAGTCTGTCACCTTGATCATTGACCAGCTCGATCTGTTCATTGCCCTGATTCCTGGTCGAATCATGGACGGAATCGACGTTGATTGGGTCGTTGTACCAGGCCATGATTCTGAAGTGCTGGATGAACTTGGTCGAGAGGTCGCAGGTGTAGAGATTATCCATATAAGCATCGAAGTCGTTGCGCCCCTGCCAGCCCTCAAAGTCCTTCATGCTGTAGCCGCCCAGGAGCGGGGCGTTGGCTGCGCCTCCGAAGGCTCGGTGATCACCTATCCAGCTGTCTTTCTGGTGGTTGCGCAGAAAGCGCATGACCTGGGAGTTCTCACCTTTGTCGCGGGGGGATCCATAGGTCAAATCCAGGGACCAATGCTGGAAGGTGGCGTCATACTCATTGGCCGAAGCGTACTCCGTGCCAATCCCCCAGCCGTTATCGGTCAAAATCTTCGAGAGCTGCCTGGTTTGCCAGGAATCCTCCTCCCCCGAGGTCCCATCGCCCCAGACATCCACGTACACGAAGTCCATCCTGTCACCGACCTCGCGGGCGAGGGCGGCAAAGCGCTCCCTCCTGGCGCCCGAGGCCAGGTCGTAGATGCCATCGATACCCACGGTTTGATCCAGCCAATTCCAGCCGTAGCAGAGGTCGCCCTTGTCGTCCCTGCGAATCATGTCTTCTGAAAAGGCCTTGGCCTCGGGATACATCTCGTCCACATTGACGTGGACTCCGAACCGGGCACCATAGGCCTTGCCCCTGTCTATCAGAGCATTCAAGTCCTGGACTCCGCCCATTCGTCGACCGATGTCGTCGTAGTCCGGATGGCCGGAGTCGTGGCCCTCGTTGCCATATCCCTTGAGAAGGACGGACTGACCTAGGCCATCGGTAGCCAGGGCAACCCGCTTGACGTTATCCAAGGTCGTCATGAAGGGATTCTGGGCCTGAGAGCCGAAGTTCATGGCTATGCGTCGTGCCACCTGGTCCGGGATGTCATCAGAACCATACGGATTGTTCATGATGTGTCTGAAGGCGATGGCACCATCCTGCCAGTTGACCACCCCGTCATCATTCAGGTCTCCGGCCAGAGCCACTGCCATGGCGGGCTTGTCCGTCTCCCCAACCGTATAAGAACGTCCGTGGGAATCCTGGACCACCCGGTTGTATATCCAAGGTGCGCTGGTCAGGCCGAGGATGGTGACTCCGTCCACCTGGTCGCGAACAGTCATAACCCTGGTGTTCTGCGCGCCACCGGTTCCTGTTTTGCTGGCCGTGGTCCCGTCGTGTTCGGAGTTGCTCCAGAGGCCGGCACTGAGGCCATCTGCGGAGAGGAAGCCATACATGTAGTCCTGCCCGATAGGGTCCTCCTCCATCTGCTCGGTGACCGCCCGGTGCACATCGCCACTGATGGAGACGTCCGCAGACATGCGAGCGCCGGTAAACTCCGCATTCGCCTGAGTACTGGCCACGGAAATCAGGCATTGTCCGGGGAAGGCCACCGTCTGGACTGGATGGTCAGGTCCAGCCTGGTTCCCAATCGAGAGCACCTTAAAGCTTAGAGAGGCGTCCTCGACTGAAATGCGGACCGCCAAAACCGCATTGATCCCCTGACCTACAGCAATCACATGAAGTCGATAGACCAGACTGGTCTCATTCTCCCGCTCCAGCTCCACCCGATCAGGACCCAGCTCGATCTCGATGCCGTTGATGGCCACCAGACGTAGATCCCGGACCTGCCCAAGCATGGTTCTTTCAGCCTGAGGCGTCTTCAACCGATAGTCGATCACCGAAGGAAAGTCGGGCCTGAGGCGCACTTCCATTACTTGAGTACGCAGGGTCTCCCAAGAGTCCGTGGCGCCCGGCCTCGCGATCGGTTGGTTTCCGCCCATGATTGTTCCGCCCATCGGTCATCCCCTGTCATTGGTGTTATTCATCTACGCCACTACCGGCAACCCAGCCCCCGCAGGAATCCCTCGGTCTGTTCGGGCCGCTTAAAGACTGCGGTGTTGCCCAGGATCCGAGCGCAGACACTGCCGATCTCACTCTTAAGGGCCTCATGGACCTGATCCGGATCATGCGACCCCTGCAGAGTCTTGGTAATTTCGCCATACTCCAAGCTGAAGTCGGCTACTTGTTCGGGAAGCCCGGTACCTGCCACCAGAGCCTCTTCCAAGCAGGCAAGCTGGCCGACCAGCCTTCCGGGCAGGACGAAGAGCCCCTGGGCCTCGATCAGCCCGATGGGTTCCTGCTTGACCGGATAGAACTCCGGGTGCACGTGGAAGATGCCATCCGGAAACTCCGGACTGACACCGTTATTACGCAGGATCAGACTCATCTCGTAGCCTCGGTCGGTCTTGACCAGGCTGGGCGAAAGGGCTGATTGCCGTCCTTCTGGCCCCTGGCTGGCGATGTTTAGGTCAGGGTTGTCGTAATCCACCCAGGCCTGCCTGATGGTCTCGCTGACCTCGATAATCTCCTGCCGTGACGGCGAAACCACTCTGACCACGGTCCCCGGCCAGTCCAGAATCTCGATAGGGGTATCCGGGTGGCCGTCCAAGTGCAAGGTCCGCCAAGCCCCGGCCTGATGCATGGGCAGGCGCTCTCCTCCGCCCTGATAGTGGTCATGGGCCAGAACGGATCCGCCAATTCGAGGCAGGGCAGCGTTGCAGCCTAGAAAGTAGCCGGGAAAACGGTCCACAAAATCCAGCAGGTTCCCGAAGGTGTCTTTGTCCACGTGCATGGGGGTGTGATCAGCGTTGACACAGATGCCGTGCTCGCGAAAGTACCCATAGGGCGAAAACTGCCAGAACCAGTCATGGCCGCCCAAAGTCAGAGGGATGGTCCTCAATGTGCGCTTGTCACGCCCGGCGAAGCCCTCATTTTCATGGCAGATTGTGCACTGGGGGTACCCTCCTGCGGTGCTGTTGCCCGCCGCAGCCTTCTTCATATCCTTGAATTCCGGCTTGGCCAGGTTGATGGTGACCACCACGCCCCCGGATGAGAAACGAGGGTTCCTATCCAGGCGGGACTTTTTGATGTAGGTGTTTTTGACGCAATAGTCATAGAACCAGTGCATGGCGGCCATACCACCCTGGGCCCCCTCCACCTGCGCGAAACGCCGCTGCAAATGAGAAGGCCTGGAGGACAGGATTCCCATAACCGTATCTGCCATGGAGGGGGCATCATCCTGAGCCATAAGTCCGGCACCCTCCAAGGCCTGTATAAAGGATTCCAGGAGATCATCGACGCCACCGGAGGCGGGATCAGCAGGTCCATCCCCGGAATCGTAGGAGTCCAAGGAGAAAAGCGCCAGTATCTGATTGCGAGCCCAGTCGACATCGGACGGGTCCAGGTCCAGACAGGCACAGGCGTACCCTATCAGAGCGTCAATGCTCCGGTAAACCCGGTTCAGCATCAGCCCCTCACCTCTTCGACCACTTGGGCGGTCATCTCCTGCATTTGAGCATCGTCAGCCTCCATCTCCTCAACCAAGCGCATCTGGGTATGGGTCCGCACCAGATTGTGCTCCGGGTAGGCGGTGGCGAAATAGGTGTCGCCCTGAAGGTAGTCGGTCAGAAAGCGCATGCCGCACTCCAGGGTCATAATCCTGCAGGAAGTCGGGAAGAGGCTCAGCTCCCGGTCCACGGCCTTTCTGGCCACGGCTCCCAGGAACCCTTGAGCATAGGCACGGTAAAGATCGGGGTTGAAATGAACCTTATCCAGATCACGCTCATCCTCCAGGGCTGTCGAGGCGCCGAAACGGATGGAGTCGCCGAAATCGAAGAGCATGGATCCAGGCATGATCGTGTCCAGGTCAATGATGGCCCTGGCCTTACCGGTGGCGGCATCCATCAGGATGTTGTTGAGCTTCGTGTCGTTATGGGTGACCCTGAGTGGAATGGATCCATCGGCCAGCCCTTCCATGATGACCGGGTACTGGTCGGCACGTTCCACGTACCAGCCGATCTCGGCCCGACAGGTGGATGCCCTGCCTTTGATATCTTCCTGAACAGCCCGTTTCAAGGTCTCGAACCGTTTGGGGGTGTCATGGAAGTGGGCGATGGTCTCGGTCAGCTGAGAGGCATCGAAGAGCGCCAGGGAGTTCTGGAAGCGTCCGAAAGCCTGGCCCGCCTCCTGGAAAACATCTGAGCTGGGGACCAGATCGTAGGAAATCGTGTTCTCGATGAAGGCATAGACCCGCCAGGCCCCACTTGCCAGCTCACAGTAGGTATTGCCCTCTCTATTGCGGATAATGTCCAGGGTCTCCTGACCCTGCGAGCGCAGGAATTCGGTCACCAACTCGATGTTGCGCATCAGGGAGGCCGTATCGGGGAAAACCGAAGTGTTCATTCGCTGCAGAATGTAACGGCGCCTGTCTGTTTGCACCAGATAAGTCTGATTAATGTGCCCGTTGCCATAAGGCGCAATGCTCTCCACACGCCCTTCGAGGGGGTAGTGGGCGGCAACTGCGGCCAGCTCCTGATCCTGAACCGTCGTCATAATAGCCCCTTTCCTGCCGAAACTGCCCTTATGCCTGCTGCCAGACCATGGCGCTGGGTTCCAGGACAATGTCTCTGACCTGGCCATCTGCCTGACGAACGCTGGTCTCCTGGGGCAAGTCAGTGTTGTTGACGACGCAATAGACATCCCCCTGTGGGAAGTAGGCCACCTCGCAATGAGGATTGGTGCAGCTCCAGTCCCTGTACCGGTCCTCCCGCCCACTGGCATAGAAGAGGATCCGTTCAAGAAGCCTGGCATTGACGGCCGAATAGGGCAGTCCGGAAAGGTAGACACCACGGCCCATACCATACTGGTTGACCGCCAGCTGCACCTGCCCCTGGTCGGCCCTGAGCAGGGTGACCTCCTCGTTGATGGGATAAGTGTTCACCACCTGCTCTCCGAAGTCCGCCTTGCCGTCCTCAGGCAGATCGACGGTGATGAAGTGCCTCTCAGTGACCTTCGGGAAGTACTTGTCTACCGAAAGGGTGCGGAAACGCTCCTGATCAACCCCGAAAACGTCGGCTAATTGGAAGAAGCGCCCTTCTCTTTCCAAAGCAGTCGGCTGGCCTATGCCGACCAGGGCCCCTCCCCCGTCGACCCAGGACCGCAGGATCTCCAGCAGAGCGGGATTCTTCCAGACTCCGCCACCGCTGAAGGCCGTATCGGCCGGACCACCTGTGATGATCACATCCAGGTCATGATCAACGCCGTGGGCCAGGATGTCGTCGAAGCTGATAAAGCGGACGTTCACCCTCATGCCTGACAGTGCTTCCAGAACCCCGTAGTAGGAGTAGGTCTGCTTGTTGGGCAGGGCGTGCGCAACCGTGTAGGCCATCCAGGACCGCATGGCGCCCCAGGAATTCAGCACCGCCACATTGAGCTGGCCCTGTGCCGCCCTCCCCTGGGTCCTGTCGTGCAGATCGCGGAACTCGTCTGCGATACGTGCCACGGTCTGAACGAACTTGGGGAACTTGGCCGCCAGGGATGGGTAGCCGCCGTAGCCCATGCGCGATATGGGGCTGCGCAGGATGGCTCTACGGGCCTTGCGCCAATTGTCCAGCCCCTCGATGCTGGGATCGTTGCCCTCATGGAAGGTATCTGGGAAGAAGTAAGGCAGAAAACGACCTTCGGTGTAGCGGACCCCGGGAATATCGGAGATCATGCGCAGGGTGGTGCCGTCGCCCACGGATCCGACCACAGCATCCAGACCCAGCTTCTCGAAGCCCGGCTTGTAGGGCTCGGTGCCGATCCACTGGTCTCCTAGGAACATCATGGCTTCCTTGCCTGCCTGGTGGGTCATGTCGACCATGGTCTTCACATTCTCCCGCACGAAATCCGAGAGGAAATCGATCCAATCGCGCTGTGCCCTGCCAGGAATGCAGAAGGTGGAATTGTAGCTGCCCTTGTTGATGAAGTCCTCTGGACGCAGACGGTAACCATACCGAGTCTCGAAGTCATCCAAGGCCTGAGGGGAGACTGTGCAGGCATATCCGAACCAGTCCACCAGCTTCTCCCGGTGGAGCTGGTCAAAGATCAGCGTGAACTGGTAGAAGAAGGTGGTGAACCGGACCACGTCGGTCGCCGGGTTCTCATCCAGCCACTGCCGATAGGCATCCATGACGAACTTTCGGGTGGCAGGGTGGTAGATGTCCAAGGGAATCTCGTGTTCCTTGTCGCCCCAGTCGTTGGTCAGGTGGTTGTACATCTCGACCGGATCCCAGATGATGTAGGCCAGGAAGGATGCCGTGTACTCATGCATAGGAGTAGCCCCGGTCACGCGAACCAGGTCCTGATCCGGATCCAGGCTCCACTCCGACTGGTCCAGGACCCGTCCGGCGGTGCGATCGATGACTTCCCAGTACCGATGGGGGTCGGCATCCCTGTTGGGCCTGAGCTGCTGGTCGAAGTAGCGGTCCATCAAGGGAATCTGCACTTGGTCTTCGTGGGCCAGTATGCGCTCAGACATCAGGTAGACCTGTGGGGTCTCGTCCATGTGCTGACTGATCCACTCGTTGTGGGCGCGAGTAGGGAAGTAGGCGCTGTACACCTTCATCCCTAAGTTCAGCAGCTCCTGGTCCAAGCGGGTGCCGTCCGAGTTGCGAATGGCATCCGCTCCCCAGAGTTTGGCCAGTTCCTTGGTCTTTTCGGCAAAGTTCTCTTCGCCCGGCAGGGTAAAGCGCCCGGTCGTGGTCATTGAATCAAATCTCCTTGGAATATCTCGTAACGGAATGACTGAAAAACTGTGTGCAGCCTTGGACCCTTACTCCTTGACCGAACCGGCGGTCAGTCCAGCCTGCCAGAACCGCTGCAGGCAGAAGAAGAGGATGATCACCGGCAGAACACCCAGCAGGGACCCCATCATCAGCGCCCCTCGATCGGTAAAGACCGGCAGAGAGACCAGACCATAGAGGCCAAGGGTCACTGGGAAGAGGTTCTCGCTGGAGAGCATCATCAACGGCAGGAGGAAGTTGTTCCAGGTAGCCACGAAGAGGAAGAGGAAGATCGTGACCATGGCGGGCGCAAGAATCCTCAGCACAATCGTGAAGAAGATCCTGGCTTCACCGGCACCGTCGATCCTGGCCGCCTCCAGAAGCTCGGTAGGGACCGAACTTTGGGCGTATACCCTTCCCAGGAAGAAACCGAATGGCGAGACCGAGCAGGGGATGATCACCGCCAGCATGGTGTTGCTCAAATGCAGGGCGTTGAAGATGGAGTACTGGGGGATGGTCATCAGCGCCGAAGGCATCAGCAGGGCGGACATGGCGATGGTCATGACGACACCTCTGCCCCGGAACTGGAACTTGGCTGTGCCATATCCGGCCATGACCGAAACCACCGTGCCAATCAGGGCGGAGACCCCCGAGTAGATCAAGGAATTGAAGACCCAGTGCCAGAACTGTGAATGGGTCCAGCCCAGGAGAATCGAGTAGTTTGTGGCCACCGCCTGGGGAATCTTATTCAGGTCGACCGCAAACCAAAGGCCGTTGCTGCTGACCAGCTGGGAGGGCGACTTGGTAGAGGCGATGATGGCCCAATAAATGGGAAAGAGGAAGTAGATCAGGGCAAAGACCAGGACCACGATGGTGGTGATCTTGACCACCTTGGTAGGCCTCATGGAGCGGGGCAGCTCATCGGCCTTCTGCTTGAGGAGCTTCTCCTGCTTTTTTGCGAGGCGTGCGGGATTGGCCGAGGTCATGATTCGTTCACCTTCCTCTCGATGTATGCGTAGAGGGCGGCAAGGACCCCGGCAATCAGCGCCATGACAATGGCGATGGCTGAAGCCGGACCGTCACCCTTGGGGGTGAGGATGCCTCGCGATGTGTTCATGGCCATCATCATGGGGGTGTAGGAGTTCGATATGCCCTTGTCGACGGTCTGCATGACCTGGGGCTCGTTGAAGAGCTGGATGCTGCCGATAATGGACAGGAGCATGGCTAGGAGGGCGGCCCCCCTGACGTTGGGGAGTTTGATCCTCATGGCGATCTGGAAACCGTTGGCTCCGTCGATTCGGGCAGCCTCGTAGAGGTCACGCGGGATGGCCTGGAGGGCTGCCAGGAAGATCAGCATGTTGTAGCCCGTGAAGGTCCAGGTGGTGATGTTGGCCATGGAAGCGATCAGAGCGTTGGATGCGAAGAAGTTGACGTGGATTCCTATGGCTGCCAGACCCTTGACGATGGGCGAGAACTGGTCGTTGTAAAGGAATACCCAGATGATGGCCGCGATCGCGCCGGGAATGGCATAGGGCAGGAAGTAGCCCAGCCGATAGGGGGTGACATGCTTGACGATGAAAGAATCCAGAAGCATGGCCAAAGCCAGGGCTGCGATGATCATGACCGGGACCTGGATGACCGTGTAGATCAGGACCCTGCCGATGCCGGTCCAGAAGGCTGCGGAGGTGACTGTAAATCGGAAGTTCTCAAACCCGACGAACTTATTGATCATCTCGCCCCCGCCGTAGGCGCCGCCGCCCGAAGCCACCTGCTGGAAGAAGCTCATATAGACGGCATAGGCAATGGGGATGATGAAGACAATCGCAAAGAGGATGCAGAAAGGCATCATGAATGCCCAACCTGTCCGCTCGTTGCGTTTGACGATCTCGGATCTTCCCTTCTTCTGGGCCCCTGCCTCAGCTGCTGTTCGATGGCTCATGTGAATAACCCATCCTCTCGGAACCTATAAGGCGAGCGACCTTCCAGCAGGCGGGGAACACGGGCCACAGACCCGGGTTCCCCGACCTGGTGAGATTGTCAGGGAAGGCCTACCTGCTGTATCCGCCGAAGAGCGGTTACCGATCAATCCTTGGCGATCGGAAGGCCATAATCCTTCAGTGTGGCAAGGGAGGTCTTCTGTGCCGCATCGAAAGCATCGGAGACCTTGGCTTGACCCTTGCCAGCCTTGTCGGCAGCCTCGCCAACGGCGCTGCTCACCGCGGAGAATCCGGGCATGTAGTTGAAGGAGCCCATGTTGGCGTTGGCCTTGGCGAATTCCGCCATCACATCCTGCCCGCCGAAGAATTCGGTCCAGGACTGGGGGGTCTTGGCCTTCTCGGTGGAGGCCGCAACGATCAGACCCTGAGAGGTCAGATCAGGCACCTGGGTGTTGAACCAGTCCAGGAACTCCATGGCTTCTGCCTTGTGCTTGGTGCCCTTGATGGCTGCAACGCCCGAACCGCCGTTGGGCCCGGTCTTCTCGCCGTTCTTGAACCAGTCGCCGATCTGGGTGACCCTCCACTGGCCCTTGCCGGCATCACCGATCCAGTCCATCATGATCGGGGCATTCCAGGCGGCATCAATGGTTCCGATGATGGAGCCGTCATGGAAGGCGCCAGCGAAGGAGGGGTCGGTGCTGGGGGTCAGGTTCATCGCTTTGGCATCGAGCAGCTGCTGGTAGAAGTCGGCCGTGGCCTTGGAGCCGGGCGTGTCAACGTTGACGACCCACTTGCCGTCCTTGATTTCGTACCAGGGAGATGACGCGCCGGACAAGGCGGAGAAGGCCATGCCTGCACCATCAGGCTGGTAGGTCATGATGTACTTGCCCTGAGCGGCTGCCTTCTTGGCCGATTCGATGAATTCCCCGGCCGTGGTGGGGACCTTAATGCCCAGCTTGTCAAATTCAGTCTTGTTGTAGTAGTAAACCATGGGGCCGGTATCCTGGGGCAGGCCGAAGACCTTGCCGTCCACGCTCATGAGCTTGTTGGGACCCTCTGCAAAGTCTTTGGAGTACTTGCCGGCCTCTGCGGTGACATCCTCGACGATGCCCTTGGTATAGACCTCAGGCAGCTCAGCGTAGCCCACCTGGGCCAGATCAGGAGCATTGCCGGCCTTGACGTCGGTCTCCAGCTTCTTGATCAGGTCGCCGGGGCTGCCGTTAAACTTAGTGGCCTTAACCTGGATGTTCGGGTGATCCTTGTTCCACCTGGCCACGGTGTCCTTGACCATGGTCATGCCCTGCTTGTCGGGAAGACGATGCAAGTATGTCAGTTCGACCTTGCCGCCCGACTTGGTGTCACCGCTCTTGTTGGCATCGGATCCGCCGGAGGAACCGCACCCGGCCAGTGCCATGCTTAAGGCCGCGACTGCAGCCATGGCCGCCATTATGCGTTTGTTGCTGGTTCTCATCTAGACTCACCCCTTCACAAAAACATCATTGTCTTACCTCGAAGTTCACATTCAGTATAGCAGTACTTATTTGCAAGGATAGTTTATTAATTCAATTATAAGAAATGTAGATTTAGCAAAGCAGTGCTAAACCACGGGATTTTCATTTGATTACCTTCGTTCACAATTGATATCGATCTATTGGATCCAATGCGTTCTAAGCGAGAGTAGTGATTTGCGGTAGCGGCGCTTTCGACGACTTCACCCTATGCCCTATAGGCGAGCGATCCGGCCTTGTCTGAGAATCCATCTATGCTTACCCGTAATTGCAAGCCACTGAAGAGGTCGCCGAACCTATCAGTAACCGGGATCAGACAGTGCGGTGTCGCCTATTCCCGGCGAAAGGATGTCCGGCCGAAACGGTTCGGATCCGCCCATCCGACCCGTTGGGCCCGGGTCGAACAGGTCCGGGACTGTCGCAACCAGATGTTGCGGAGCGCTATGTGCAGTGTCACAGACAGGCAACCCGCCTGGATTCCGCCTGAGCGGAACTGGCCGGAACCGTCGTCATAGGGCTCTCAGGTCAGTTCGAGGAGAAGAGCAGCCATGGCGACCAGGCAGGGCGGAAAGGTCAGCCCCTCCACATCCGACGACCGGGTCCAACGCAACCTCAAGACCCGACACGTCACCATGATCGCCCTGGGCGGCTGCATCGGCACCGGCCTGTTCATGACTTCCGGCTCCACTATTGCCAAGGCCGGACCGGGAGGCGCGCTGGTGGCCTACGCGGCCATGGGCCTCATGGTCTACTTCCTGATGACCAGCCTGGGCGAACTGGCCACCCACCTGCCCACTTCCGGCTCCTTCGCCGCCTACAATGCCCGCTATGTGGATCCGGCACTGGGATTCGCCATGGGCTGGAACTACTGGCTGAACTGGGCCATCACCGTGGCTGTGGACATCTCCACCGCCGCCCTGCTGATCCAGTACTGGCTGCCCCACACCCCAGGATGGGTCTGGAGCCTGCTGGTCCTGGTGGTCATTTTCCTGATCAACGCCCTGACCGTGTCCACCTTTGGCGAGACCGAATTCTGGCTCTCCCTGATCAAGGTAGTGACAGTGATCGTCTTCCTGGCCATCGGTCTGGCCATGATCTGCGGCATCATGTTTCGCCCGGCCGTGGGCCTAGGCAACTTCACCTACAAGGATGCTCCTTTCGTGGGCGGATTCCCCGCCATTCTCAACGTCTTTTTGATTGCAGGCTTCTCCTTCCAGGGCACCGAGCTGATCGGCGTCACGGCCGGCGAGTCCGAAAACCCCGGCAAGGCGGTCCCCAAGGCCATCAATGATGTCTTCTGGAGGATCCTGCTCTTTTATATTTTGTCCATCTTCGTCATCGCTGCGCTGATCCCCTACACCAGCCCTAATCTGCTGAGCTCCGCCGAGGGGGACATCGCCATGTCGCCCTTCACCCTGGTCTTCCAGCGGGCCGGCCTGGCCTCGGCAGCCAGCGTCATGAACGCCATCATCCTGACCTCGGTCCTCTCGTCCGCCAACTCAGGGGTCTACGCCTCCACCCGGATGCTCTACGCCCTTGCCAAGGACCATTACGCCCCGGCCTTCTTCGGGCACACCACCCGTCATGGCATCCCCATGGCCTCGCTGGTCGCCACTCTCGTGGTCTCCCTGGCCACCTTCGCCGCCAGCATCTTCGGCCAGCGGATCTACATGTGGCTGGTGGCCGCCTCGGGGCTCACCGGATTCATCGTCTGGATCGGCATCGCACTCAGCCACTATCGCTTCCGCCGCGCCTGGGTGGTCCAGGGCCACCGGGTTGAGGAGCTGCGCTACCATGCCAAGCTCTTCCCCCTAGGGCCCATCCTGGCCCTGATTCTGTGCATCATCGTCATCGGCGGGCAGAACATCGAGGCCTTCGTCAACTGGAACTGGCAGGAGATCGGCGTCACCTACATCAGCGTGCCCCTGGTGCTTGCGCTCTACCTGGGCTACAAGATCCGATACCATACCCGCATCGTTCCCCTGAAGGAGATGGATTTGAGCGGGGATCCGGAATCGCTATGAAAGATTTGTCAACTAGCATGACACATTATGGCCATGGGAGCTGGAAAGCCACACCAATGGCATAGAATCCCTAAGCGTTCGAGGACCGGCTCAAGGACCCGGCCATATGAATCTGTTCCGGCATCCAGCCGGCATATCAGGAATCGCAATTTCAGTACGACCCCGGACTCCCCGGTGCGTCGCCCAGCCAAAAGGAGGAGGATCATGACGCGGAACACCAGCAATGCAGCGTCGAACACCAATCAATCCGACCGGGCCGGGCAAGAGCATCATGGCTACGGCAGCGTCAAGCGCAACCTCAAGACCCGCCACATCTCCATGATCGCCCTGGGCGGCTGCATCGGCACGGGCCTGTTCATGACCTCCGGCTCCACCATTTCCACAGCCGGCCCCGGCGGCGGACTTCTGGCCTACATAGCCATGGGCGTCATGGTCTACTTCCTGATGACCAGCCTGGGCGAACTGGCCACCCACCTGCCGGTGTCGGGATCCTTCGCCGCCTACAGCGCCCGCTACGTGGATCCGGCCCTGGGCTTCGCCATGGGCTGGGACTACTGGCTGAACTGGACCATCTCGGGTGCCGTGGACATCTCCACCGCCGCCCTGCTGATCCAGTACTGGCTGCCCCACACCCCGGGATGGATCTGGAGCCTGCTGGTCCTGGTCATCGTCTTCCTGATCAACGCCCTGACGGTCTCCGCTTTCGGGGAGACCGAATTCTGGCTCTCCCTGATCAAGGTGGCCACCATCATTGTCTTCCTGGTCATCGGCATGGCCATGATCTGCGGCATCATGTTCCAGCCGGCGGTCGGCCTCAAGAACTTCACCTACAAGGACGCCCCCTTCGTGGGAGGCTTCCCGGCCATCATGAGCGTCTTCCTGATCGCCGGCTATTCCTTCCAGGGCACCGAGGTGGTAGGCGTGACCGCTGGCGAGTCCGAAAATCCAGGCAAGGCGGTCCCCAAGGCCATCAACGACGTCTTCTGGCGGATCCTGCTCTTCTATGTGCTGTCCATCTTCGTTATCGCTGCCCTGATCCCCTACACCAGCCCCAACCTCCTGGGAGCCTCTGACGGGAACATCGCCATGTCGCCATTCACCCTGGTCTTCCAGCGGGCCGGCCTGGCCTCGGCGGCCAGCGTCATGAACGCGGTGGTGCTGACATCCATCCTCTCGGCCGTCAACACCGGGGCCTACGCCTCCAGCCGCATGCTCTACGGACTGGCCAAGGACCACTATGCCCCGGCCATCTTCGCCAAGACCACCAAGCGGGGCATCCCCCTGGCGGCCCTGGTAGCCACGGTCTGCATGTCCCTGGCCACCTTCGCCTCCAGCATCTTCGGCCAGTCCTTCTACATGTGGCTGGTGACCGCCACTGGACTGACCGGCTTCATCGCCTGGATCGGCATCGCCCTGAGCCACTTCCGCTTCCGGAGGGCCTTCAAGCTCCAGGGGCACGACCTGAGCGAGCTCAAGTACCACTCCAAGCTCTATCCGCTGGGCCCGGTCCTGGCCATGGTGCTCTGCGTCATCGTCATCGCCGGACAGGACATCCCCTCCCTGCTCAGCCTGAACTGGTCGCACATGGCCATGACCTACTTCAGCGTGGTGCTGGTCCTGGTCCTCTACCTGGGCTTCAAGTTCGTCAACCACACCAAGATCGTGCGTCTCAAGGACATGGACGTGTCCGGCGCCGAATCCGCCCGCTGAAGCAGCAGACACAGTGGACACCTTGTAAGTAGGTAACGTCCTTATATAACCAATGGTGCCCCGCAGATGGTCGTTCCATCCGTGGGGCACCGCCGTATATCCTCTGGCGTTGAATATTCCACACATCCACATGACCGCGCAACTGAAACGTGAGCATCGGGTTACGCTAACAAAATGGTCGTTCCCTCATCGGCATTGAATCCAGGTGAGGGAACGACCATTTGCTGAATGGTCAGTTGGACTAGACAGGGTCCTCCCGACAGAACCTAGAGGTCACTGCACCTGTGAACGGGCGATCTTGCCGGTGAAGGACTGGGCCTCATCGGCATCCTTGACGTCCTTGTTCCAAGAGAACATGGCGCGCAGCTTGGGACCGACCTCCTCGATCTTCTCGTGGGAGTACTTCTCCTGGAGCTCCTTGAACTTGGGGGCGCCGGCATCCTGGTCGTCAATGAACTCCTTGGCGAAGGAGCCGTCCTGAATGCGCTGCAGCTGGTGACGCATCCTGTCCTTGGTGGACTCGTCCACCACGGTGGAGGTGAAATCGCCGTACTGGGCGGTGTCGGAGCAGGACCAACGGGCCTTGTTCAGACCACCCTCGTTCATCAGGTCGACCAGCATCTTGAGCTCGTGGCAGACCTCGAAGTAGGCGATCTCCGGCTGGTAGCCAGCCTCGGTCAGCACCTCGAAGCCAGCCTCAACCAGGTGGTTGACGCCGCCCATGAGCACATCCTGCTCGCCGAAGAGGTCGGTCTCGGTCTCTTCCTTGAAGGTGGTCTTGATGGCGCCGGCGCGCAGAGCGCCCAGAGCCTTGGCATAGGCCAGGGTGATGTCCCAGGCGTCGCCGCGCGGATCCTGCTCCACAGCTACGACCACGGGCACGCCACGGCCAGCGACATACTCACGACGGACGATATGGCCCGGGCCCTTGGGGGCCACCATGAAGACCGGGTGGTCAGCGCTGGGCTTGATGTAGCCGTAATGGATGTTGAACCCGTGGGCGAAGGCGACTGCCGCACCCTCCTTGATGTTGGGCTCGATGTCATCCCGCCAGATGTTGCGCTGGTACTGGTCGGGGGCCAGGATCATAACGATGTCGGCCTCCTTAGTGGCCTCGGGCACGGTCTTGACCTCCAGACCCTGCTCCTTGGCGAAGGGCACCGACTTGGAGTTGGCGCGCAGGCCGACCACAACGTCCACACCGGAATCACGCAGGTTCAGCGCATGAGCATGTCCCTGAGAACCGTAGCCGATGATGGCCACCTTCTTGCCATCCAGAACCGAAAGGTCCCCATCCTTCTCATACCAGATCTGTGCTGCCATTATCTACACTCCTTTATGTGCGGTTACAACCGCTTCACGCATAATTGTTCTACGACTTGATTCCAGTCAGTGGATGCTATTCATCGATCCCAACGCAGGATTTTGTCCGTCTGCCGAAATCGAACTGCCTGATGCACCTTCTGTGCATTCAACCATACTCGTGACATGGCTGGCATAAGTTCCACGACTCATTGTTCGGACGAAAAGCGGCTATCAGCCGCTCCGATACGCGTCATCTCCTTTCCGACAATCAATTGGTCAACATTCACGACACGAACAGGTATGGCCTCATCAGCTAACTTGAATCTCGCCATCGGCAGGATGTTGAATCTTATTGTCGGAAAATCGCGATTACGGATCCTGCCTACGCTGACAGGATCCGAGTCTGCGTCGAATCAGCTCATCAGCGAAGACGAGCTAATAATTCGCAGCAATACCAAGAAGCAATTGAACTGTGCAGTCATCGCTGAAAGCCTCCTCTCCATTTGTTTCGCATCAATCAGCTCCCCGCAGGAGCCAAGTACTGGCACCATATCGCCATTACAGAGCGGAGCGCCGGACGGGTTCACAATATGGACTATTCACTTTCGCTTGCGAGCAATTGGACAAAATGACGCACAATTTTCCGCACTACTTTTGACCATCAAGCAACTCCGGACCAGCTGGGAATACGCCTACCTTGAAGCCGCTCTGACATAACGTGACGAAAAATCAATCTCAGCCCCCCCCATGCCAGGAAAAGGGCTAAAAGGATTACTCGCCCAGATCTGTCAACAAATCACGACATAGGTGCGAACCCTGAGCATCCGACCAGACCAAGGTGGCGAGAGAGGGATCGTCGCCTGACGATTGGGGGTTGACACTTCTGCCGTTTTTCCCTACTGTCTCCGTCCGGTCACGCAGAGCCGCGAAGGTGCCGACAGCGGCGGATGGGCAGAAGATCAGTTCAGCCTTACTGGTCTTCCCCTGCCAGACAAGATGAAGCACGCTACGCGCCGCATCGATTTGATAAGAGAATGTGCCATTGAAGGCATCCAGCTTATTGCGCAATCGACAGAGAGCGTTCAAGGAGCGAACGACCGGCCTAGTCAGATTCCGCTTAATCTCCTCTTCGGTGTAATAGTGCCTATTGATATCTCGTCCATTGCGGGTTCTCGCTAGCAGATCCATGTCATTGGCGCCGGCCAGCGCCCCGACATAATAAACCTGAGGCACCCCCGGAAGGAAGAGCTGAACGGCTCTTGCAGCCAGGTAGGCCCTGTCATGGCAAGCCAATGCCGAGTAATAGGTCGTATTGATTTGATACAGGTCCAGGTTGCTGGCAGCAGCTCCAGTAGCAGCTTCCGATTGGCCGTGAGTGTTACAGTGAATTATCCGGACCAGTTGGTCCACGGCCGCATCATCCACGAGCCCTTTCAGGGAACGGTCCATCTGGTCAGCGCCGATATCTATCACTCCGATCCCATCATGGGTGTCCAGGACAGTGACCGCATTGATTGGTCTGACCTCGATCCAATGGACCAGTGCCGCGATATCTCCGGTGAAGATCGAATGCAGCAGCAGAGGCGGCAGGGCGAAATCGTAAACCCTGTCGACTTTAGAGGCTATATCAATCTGCTTGCGATAATTGGAGTGGACCTCAATCAAAGTCTCCAAACCCCGAGTGGCAGCTTCCTGCTTGATACGAGTGATGAGGTTGAAAGTCTTGGGCGTCATAAAACAACTGGTGCCCGCCTGCTTGGCTCCGTATCCGACGGCGTCCAAACGGATGTAGCTGACATTGCTGGCCGCCAAACGATCAAGTATAGATGTCAGATACGCCCATCCCTGGGACGAATCGGTATCGATGTCAACTTGCTGTGGAGTAAAAGTAGTCCAGACCAGCCGGGTTTCACCTGCCCAGGTATAGTGGGTGAAAGGCAGGCCCGGGCGCGGCCGATATATGCGTGCCAGATCTTCTTCGTCAGCCCCATCAGGAAAGACTGAAGACATGGTCAAGAACATCGAATAATACGGGCTCGCCTTCCCCTTGGCCATGACCTCCCGGAACTGCTCGGACTTCGAGGACATGTGATTGACAATAGCGTCAACCATAATTTTGTGCGATCGGCTCAGCTCCGCTATATCGTCCCAAGTGCCTAGCCTTGGATCCACCTGACGATGGTCAATGGGATCGAAGCCTGCATCAGTACCATCGTAGGGGGTGAAAAAGGGCAGGATGTGGACTCCCTGATACACGCCGTCAAAATACGTACGCAACACTCTGGTCAAGGAGGCCAGGGTATCGCCTCCAAACCTGTTTGCATATGTAATGAGTTGAACCTTGTTGTCCATCCGTCCTCCTGAGCTCGGCAACCAACAGTGTTACCTAATCGTTTAGATAAGCCTAATATAGTATGCAGTGAGTACTTTGCATCTCTGCTCCGGAAACGATCGTTGATTCTGGGACGAAGGTGGAAATAATATGCTTGCCATTTTCGCTCGGACTACTGGAGGATTCATGAGCAGACAAGCCACAATCAAGGATGTGGCTCGGGAAGCGGGCGTGTCGACCTTCACAGTATCCAAAGCCCTGCGTAATCAGCCTCATGTCGCCCCTGAAACCCGCAAAAGGGTGTTGAGGGCTGCGGCCAGGCTCAATTACTCAGCGTCGAAATCAGCTGCCGCACTGGTCAGTGGAAAGACCAAAAGAGTCGCCCTGCTGATAGGAGAACAGATAACCGGTTGGTTCAATGGGAACATTCAGGAAGGCGTCTATGATGTGCTGAGCACCCATGGCTACGATCTGCTCATCTACCGAGCCGGAACAAGTGAGGAGCGCGCCGCTTTCTTCAGGAATCTTCCCGCCAAGCGCAACGCCGATGCCATTATCGTGGTCTCTTTCACTCTGGCGCAAAAGGAGACCAAGGCCCTTCAAGAATTGGACATGCCCATCGTCGCGATCCACTCAGGTGCCACATCGTTCAGTCAGGGATCCATCCGTATAGACGATTGCGAATCCGAAATTGAAGCAGTGCAACACTTGGCATCACTGGGCCATACAAGGTTCTGCTTTCTCGACAGATTCAACCCTTTGCCTGAGTACTCCTGGGGCGCCAACCAGCGCATTATCGGTTACAAGAAAGCCATCGACCGCTACCACTTGGTAGACTGCGGAGTACTCACCATGGATCCGGACAGGGAGCATCCTGCCAGGACAGCAGCGGATCGGATCGCCTCCATGACACCAGCCCCCACGGCCATCTGCGCCTGGTCTGACGATTGCGCCTTGGCTCTTCTGTCTGAACTGCGCCAGGCTGAGATCAGGGTGCCCGACGTCGTCTCGATCATGGGATTCGACTCCTCGGATGTGGCCGCTCTGGCCGGCTTGTCTTCAGTAGCCCAGCCGGCCAGAGACATAGGAGCCGAGGCCGCCAGAAAGGCCCTGCAGCTCATCAACGGCTCACCCTTAACCGAACCGCACACACAGGTCAAGACTCATATCATCGACAGAGCCACCACCGGTCCGGCTCCTAGGGACGAGGGACGTTGAGCATACCTGTCCTGGCGACCTGACCCAGCCAAGTCAAAGAAGGCTTGGGAGTTCGCTTGAATGTCTTGCGGTCCACGCTGATAAGACCAAATGTTGGATCGTATGAACCCCACTCATAGTTGTCGAGCAATGACCAGTGAAGATAACCCAAAACATCAATCCCCAGGTCCATGGCTTTCTTGAGACCCAAAAGAGCATCGTGAGTGTAGTCGATCCTGCGGGCATCACTATCAGTGGCCAGACCATTCTCAGTCACGAAGACCGGAACGCCGCCAGTCAGATTCCAGGCAGTCTGCACGCCAATGCCTAAGGCGGGAGGAAAGTATTCCCACCCGTTCTTAGTCTTTTCAGCTTCTGCAGGGACCGGCAGCGGTCCATGTTTGCCGATGAATGTACGCAGATAGGCCTGCACACCGACCCAGTCATCTCCGGCCGCATGCTCGAAGAAGAAAGTCTCGCGCCAATAGGCGTAATCGCTCGTTTCCTGCTCACAGCCCGGCATGGCGTGAAAGGCCTGAGCAGCAACTGACCAGCCCACACGTTTGGATTTGTCCTGTCTGAGCAGAGCAGAAGCCTGAAGATGGGCCTGCAGAATGATACGCGCTATCTTCTCGCTCGGCTCCGGAAGGGAGGAAGCGGCCATATCCTCTCCGGTCTCCCCTCCCTGAGTCATGGCCACCATGTTGGGCTCATTGATAGTGCAGATCCAGGTGACTCCATCCAAGATCGGAAGAACAAAACGAACGTAACGAACAAATAGGTCCGGCGCGGAGGGATTGCTCCAACCACCCTTGGCAGCAAACCACCTTGGAACGGTGAAGTGGTGAAGGGTCACCATGGGCTCCACGCCATGCGCCCTGCAAGATTCGATCATCCGGGCATAGTGCATCAGCTCAGCTTGGGAGAAGCAACCCTCCTCCGGCTCAATCCGAGCCCACTCAATGGAGAATCGGTACATCTGCAAACCCGAATTTGCCAATAGTGATATATCTTCATCATACCGATGGTAGCTATCGCAGGCATCTCCTGACGGCTCTTTGATGTCAGTCCCATCAGCATGCTCGCGAACCCACCAATTACTGTTGATATTGTTTCCCTCGACCTGATGAGCGGCCGTGGAAGCCCCCCAGATAAAGTCATCTGGAAATTGCAAGGCACCTGTCATAGGCTGCTTCCCTCTCTGTATCTGTAACTGGTAATTGATGTTTACTTGATGCCGCTCATGGTCACACCTTGTATGAAGTATTTCTGAAGGAAGACGAACAGCAGCAGGATAGGCGTGACCACAAGGACGGCTCCAGCCAGCAGAACACTGTAGTTGGTCGCATTTTGCCCCGTGGAATACAGAGACAGAGCAACGGGCAAGGTGTACATTTTGTTGGACTGGGCAGCAACCAAGGGCCATAGGAAGTTGTTCCAAGAAGATAGGAAAGTCAAGACGGCAAGCGTGGCCAAAGGCGGCTTGCACTGCGGCAAAACTATCTGGAAGAAGATCCGCAACTCACCCGCTCCGTCTATCCGACCAGCTTCCAAGAGGGCATCAGGGATACTCTGCATGAACTGACGCATCAGGAACACACCAATGGGTTGAGTCAGGAAAGGCAGAATGAGCGCGAAATAGCTATTGAGCATATGCAGGTTCGAAATGATCACGAACAAAGGTATAAAAGTAGCGACACTTGGTACCATCAGCGTAACCATGACCAGCAGGAAGAGCACGTTCTTGCCTGCGAAGTCGATCTTCGCCAGCGCATACCCGACCATGGAGCAAAAGACCAGGTTACCCAGCATCGTCACCACGGCCACTACAAGACTGTTAATAAAATAGTTGCCGAAATGAAGCTGAGTAAACCACTGCGTGAAATTGCCCAGGGTTGGGTTTTTAGGCAAGAGTGTAGGCGGTACTGCCATAATTTCACGCTGAGTCTTGAGCGACCCCAGAACCATCCAGAAGAAGGGAAAGACCCAGATTATGCCGACCAGAGAAAGAACTACATAGGTAATGCCATGGGCCTTTCGAAATCTCGTCCATAGACTCGGTTTGTTCTCTGATATTTCCGGCGACATCGTTACTGCAGCGGTTGACATATTCCCCTCCTAATCCTCAGACTTGAGAATTCTGAACTGGAGCAGACTCACCAAGGCGATGATGGCGAAGAGCACATAGCTTGCCGCCGACGACATACCATACTGCCCGAATCCAAACTTTTCATAGATGTAATAGGAAGCCGAAAGGGTTGAATCCAAAGGACCTCCCTGGGTCATGACAAAGGATTCTTCAAAGAACTGCAGGTAAAGCACCGATTGCAGGACGGCGCCAAGAAGAAGAGTGGGCCGGAGCAGAGGAAGGGTGATGCTGCGAAACTTGCGCCATTCCGATGCGCCATCCATCTCTGCGGCTTCGAGAACCTCTTCAGGTATGGCCTGCAGACCAGCTAAAAAGATGATCATCAGGGTGCCCATGTTCCGCCATAGGGTCATGACCATCAAGGCCGGCAGGGCCGTCCTGGTATCATGCAGCCAGTCAGGGCCCTGGACTCCGATAATTGCAAGAAGGGTGTTTAGCAGACCATCTTTTTGCAGGATGTAGCGCCACACCACTGAGACTGCCACAGTGCTTGCAACCACGGGAGCATAGAACAAGGCACGGAAGAAAGCGTTGACATGCTTGAGCCCCTTATTGAGCGCAACTGCGAAGGCTAGGGCAACAACCATGGTCAGCGGAAGCCCGACAACCACGAATATGCCTGTAGTCCCTAGGGAATGCAAATACCTGGGGTCCCGGAACAACTTAAAGTAATTGCTCAGCCCCATGAAGTTGACGTTAAAGGGTGTTTGGATATCCCTGGCAGTGATGTCAGTAAACGACATCACCAGCGAAGTAGCCAAAGGAATCAGCATAAATATAGCAAAGACAATCACGAACGGCAGCGAGAACCCCCAGGCGACCAGAGTCCTTCTGCGGCGAGCGAGTCTCATCGACGACCCGCTCACCTTCATGGATCGTCTTCGTTCTGCACGGATACGCGACGAAGAATTCATAGCAGAGCTACATTCCTGTCCCTATGGAGTCAGCCTGTTGCTGCAACTCCTTAAGACCATCCTCGACGGATACGGTTCCCCTGTTCATTTTCTCATAGATGGTATCTGCGGTTTTGCCCATCTCGCCCCATGTGAAGGTGACTGGCATGGAGTGAACATGCTTGAGCTGCTCTTCGAATGCCTGCAGCTTGGCATTACCTGCAAGTTCCTTGTCTTTCCATGCTTTGCCTGAGGCGGGAAGATCGGCAGTAGCCTTATACCAATCAACCTGGGTCTGCGGCTGTGCAAACCACTGGATGAACTTCCAGGCTGACTGCTTGTTCTTCGATGTTTTGAAAACCGCCCAATTGCAACCCCCGACAAAAGAGGTTGACGACTTCTTGGCAGGCACCACAGCAGTGGCGTACTTGTCTGCGAAGCCTGGCCCGCCAAGCTCCTCAATCTGACCAGCAGCCGTTGGGCCCTCGATCATCATCGGTGTTGCACCTGAGACGAACTGTTGCATGTTGGAACCTGGGGTAACATCAGCATTCACATCCGCTAGCCCATCCTTGAAAAGGCTGGTCGTGTACTTCAGAGCGTCTTTCAACTCGGGAGTGTCGAAGGTATAAGCCTTATTGTCCTTGCTGACAAACTGGGCCCCATCCGAGAAGGCAAAAGGCGACATGCCTTGGAAGCTGTCAGTCCCTGTAGGGAACATGAAGAATCCGTACTTCACTCCATCGGCCTTCTTCAAATCGCTGGACATAGCCTTGAGCTCATCCCAGCTCTTTGGGGCATGATCCCAGCCTGCCTGTTTGGCAATGTCGGTACGGTAATACAGCACTCGGGTGTCAACATACATGGGCACTCCAAGCTGAGTCTTGCCGACCTTGCCACTGGCCTTAAGCCCGGCATTCAGATCGCTCATGTCAAGGTCAGCCGGCACCGCGGACAATGCTTTTGAGTAGGTAGCCATGTCAGTGTTGCCCATCATGGCTACATCCGGACCAGTACCTGCTGCTATGGCCGTTTGGAACTTGTCCTTGTAACTGGACCAAGGAATGGAAGTGACGGATATCTTTACATCGGGATTCTGCTGCTCGAACTTCTTTACGAAGCTGTTCATCTTCTCACCCTCGTTGCCCATGGCCCAAATGGTCAATTGACCACTGGCCTTGGAGTCACCGATATGAGATACTGCCGTGTTGTCCTTTTCTGCTCCAGAATCAGCTGTACGGCCACATGCAGCCAAGGAAACCATAGCAGCAATGCTCGTTATTCCGGCTACCACCATCGTCAACCGCGATCTCATCTGAACCTCCTTGCTCAGGTAGCTAAACGCTTAGATAGCTTGTTCAGTATAAACGATTAGGCATTACTATGTCAATCAAGACCAGGGTGGATCGCAGAAAAGATGGCGGCCTCTTAAGGCCGCCATCTTGTTGAGATTCCCATGAATCTTACAGGAGAAAACGAAAACTACTTGGTGAAGTCCACATCCTTGGTTTCGTGGCAGGTCAGCACTGCCACCAGGCAGCAGACCGCCATAACGGCCAGGTAGAGCCCGACCGAGCGCACTCCCCAATGGGAGGAGAGCCAGGTAGCGATGGTAGGCACGAAGGCCGCGCCCACGATGGCCGCCAAGTTATAACCGATACCGGAACCCGAGTAGCGCACGTTGGCGTCAAAGAGCTCCGGCAGGAAAGCGCCGATGGGCCCGAAGGCAATGCCCATCAGGGCGAACCCGACGCAGAGGAAGACCATGACCTGGAAGGTGTTGTGATGGGCCATGAGCAGGTAGGGGAAGACCAGGCTGAAGACCACCAGCATGACGGAGCTGCCGATCAGCACCCGGCGACGGCCGATGCGGTCCGCATAGACGCAAGCCAGCACGATGAAAAGGGCGAAGACCAGGATGGAGACCATGAGCATGAGCAAGTACTCCTGGTTGGTGAAGCCCAGTCCGCCGCCGCCCTGGGATTTGGGCTTGGTACCGTAGGCCAGGGACCAAGTAGCCAGGGTATAGAAGAGGGTGTAGGTGACCGCGACCAGGAAGGTGGCCTGGAGCACCTGGCGCCAGCTCTTGCGGAAGACCTCCAACAGCGGGGTCTTGACGACCTTCTGCTGATCCAGGGCCATCTGGAAGATAGGGGTCTCCTGCATGGAGACGCGCACGGCCAGTCCTACGACCACCAGGATGGCGGAGAGCAGGAAGGGCACACGCCAGCCCCAGCTCAGCATCTGCTCGGGGGTGCAGAACATCTCCAACAGGAAGTAGGTCCCATTGGCCAGGAAGAAGCCGATGGGGGCGCCCAGTTCAGGGAAGGAGCCGTAGAGCGCCCTCTTGCCCTCCGGGGCGTTCTCGGTGGCCACCAAGGCCGCGCCAGACCACTCGCCGCCCAGGCCGATACCTTGCACGAACCGGCAGAGGCAGAGGACCACCACAGCCCAGAGTCCCCATGTGGCATAGGTGGGCAGGACGCCGATCAGAACTGTGGAACAGCCCATGGTCAGCAGCGAGACCACGAGCGTGGTCTTGCGTCCCTGACGGTCCCCGAAGTGTCCGAAGATCAAGGATCCCAGTGGCCGCGCAATGAAAGCGATGGCGAAGGTCAGCAGGGAGGCCAGGAGGGCCACAGTCGGATCTGTCTTCGGGAAGAAAAGCTTGGGGAAATAGTTGGCCGAAGCCGTCCCGTAAGCGTAGAAATCGTAGAACTCGATGGCCGTGCCGACCATGGAGGCCCCGATGACTGTGCGGACCGAGCTACGAGAGACTGCTGGTCTACTCGCCGCGCTCGGACTCTCCACTTCGTTTGTGTGTTTCTCCATCACCATCATCTCTTTCTCTCCAGCCGATTTCTTTAACTGTCTAACCGGCATTTATGAAAAGATCCCGACATGAGCAGGATCCGGTGAGATGAAGTTGATCTACTTAGCGGCCCTGCCTTCCGGCGGGGTCGCGCAATCCGAAGATCGACGAATCAGTCCGCCTGCGAAGACGGGCTAATAATTCGAACTGACAGGGCACTAACACTTGCCGTACTATACTTCCACGTCATCGCAGCGAACCTCCTTCCATCGTCTTCCAGCAGATGAAACCACCATCCGCAATGTCTCTGACCATAAATCCGACTACCTGAATTGGTGCCTGATAGTCCAATATGCGAAACGGCAGATTCATCGCGACGCTATAGGATGACTATCTAAGTTGGTGAACACCTCACCAGGAAATGCGGATGAGACGATGAACCGTCGATCCGAACGAAGCACAGCGCAGGAATAATCCACATGAAGCGCCAGAACCGACGGATCCATCAGGAATAGAGCCGTCGCCAGTCCATCCGCAACTGCAACGGGAAAAGAGCCAGAACCAACAAGCGTCCATGTAGCAAGAACCTGCCGCACGGGCGTACCGTCAATTGCATTGAGAATATGGTGGAGACTGATAAGACCAGCTTCACCATCCCTTTCGTAGCGAGAGGTCCAATGCCTGCGACTGGGAGCCGAAGCACACAAAGCACCCGATGACAGCGAGACGACACCCACCGCATTTGCTTGATCATCGGGATCCTCCATGGCAACAGTGATCGGAATTGACGTCTGCACCCCCATGTCGCCCCCCGCATCGATCACATACTCGCCAGCATCCGCCAAGAAGGCGCCCAACAGATCAACTAGAAACCCCTTGCCTATCGCCCCGAAGTCCAGGTGGATCGGACCTGCCGTTATCAAGGTCGCTCCGTTTCGCCGAACATCATGAGCCCAGGTTGGACGACCATGTATGCGCCCCAATTTTCCCAAAGCGCCTGCCTGCATAACGAAACTCATATCCGGACCGTAACCAAGTGCCACCAGGTCAGCACCCACGGCAGGGTCAAGCCGCCCCTCAGTCAAGGCATAAAACCGGTCATACAATTCAAAAAGAGGACAGCAGTACGAAGGAAAAACAAATTCTCCGCCATTATCAGCCTTTGCCATGGAAGCGAGCAACGAATCGCTACGGAATCGGGAAAGCGCCGACTCATAATCCTCTATCAGATCCGCCATTCTCTTATGAAGCTCGGCTGGCACCAGTTTTGCCGTATTGATGATGATTCCTGTACCCAGGGCCTGGGGAAAGCTCAGAACATATGGCAGAGATTCCAGACCGCCCAAGGAACCAGAACCATGGTCTGCAGAAGACAAAGCATGTGCCATACAGCGATTCTATTCTCCAGCGCTCTTCCTTCGCGTCAACGCGGCCATCGATCACGTGCTAAGGGAAGAGCAGGAAAATCGCCATGAGGTTCCAACTGGTACCAATAGGCTACTGTGGACACATCATCGCTTCGTTCAAAAGCGCCTTGGAACCCGGACCCAATTTGTTGCCAAGTGACGCGTAGATCTTGTTCGAATCGGATCGGATCTGGTATATGCCACCGATACAACCCCCGCATTGGAGGGCAATCATCATTGTGATAGGGATTGCGAATCGAGTAATCATGGTTGCTATAGAAGGGATACCCGCAGAAGGGCGCACAGTATGTCTGCTCACTGGTCCCTTCAGCGCTTGAAACGGCAAAACTCCAAGCTCCTCCAAAATAATCTTCAGTACCAGTGCTGCATATCGTTGGATATGCCTCGTCCCCATCGATATAGAATTTAAATTCACCTTCTCCCCACCAGTAGCGTTCAAGCACACTCAAGGCCAGATAGGTTCCAATGTACTGGCCTCTGCCCCGGACCCCGTCCAGAACGACGTAGTCCTGTCCAGGAACAGTTACTTTTTGCCTGCGCCATTGGGCATGGAAATACCCCGTACTCGCTGGCAGCGGATCGTCCTGCAACGAGTAATCGATCTGGTAGAACAAGGCAGGCACAACATTCACATGCTGGTTTTCCAAAACGAGACGGGCGTGTCTGCCAAACGGCATGGGGAAGTAGGCGTTCATCCCTCCTGTCGGCACCACTTGTATGGGCAGGGAGTTGACTCGACAGACCTGGCCAAAGCCACAGCAGAAGAAATCACCCAGGGGGCACTCAACCGAGGGAGTCTGCTCATCATCCCAGTAAATCCTCAGCACAAGATCACGCAGAACATATCGATCCGCATCACTTGTTCTATCCGCCACTGTGAACCACAGATGATTAATGACCCCTGTACCTTCAATATCAGCCAATACCACAGACGAACCTGGCTCCAGATTCCTGATGCAGGGGCTGCCCTTCCTGCCTGGGCCAAGCTCTCCTGCTGACATGGCTCCCCGACCTTTCTCGCCACGGGGATTTTCAGCATTAATCGACCTGCTTACGCTGGATTTGACGAGCGCCAGCCCCAATGGATCTCCTGCCAGCTGCGAACGCATACCCATCCTTTCTATGCCGACATCCGTCATCACGTATCTGTCACTCGCATATCTTTGTCGTATACCAGACCGTGGCATCAGGCGCGAGCCAAACCGCTCCATTTACTGATTCAACGACACTGCTATTCAACAAACACTTGGCCGAGACCGGCAACCTCACCGACGACCTACCAAAATTAGTCATGCTCCTCAAGCCGGAAGCCAAGATTAGTTCTAAGGTGTGGGTCAGCCCGTCATCAACAACGTTAACCTTCACATTCATATCATCTTCGACCCACTTGCTGCGCAAAGCCAGAGCCGTTTTAATCAGGGAACGAGCCGACTTGTCCGATCGCATTTCAGACTCTACGGAGTAGTCATCAAACCAAGCAGGCTGCGGTAGCCATGGGGCAGCACCCTTATTGAAGCCGAAGGATTTGTCATGCTCGCTCGTCCATGGAATCGGCACACGACATCCATCCCTCCCTTTGATTCGGTGCCCGGATCGTTCCCACTGAGGATCGCGGATATCTGTCGACTTAAGGTCGGTGACTTCCGGCAGCCCCAACTCATCGCCTTGATAGATGTATGCGGTTCCCGGCAGAGCCAGCATGATCATCGCGGCAGACCGTGCTCTCCGTAACCCGACCTCGCGATCAACGACGGGATCAGTTCCATTCGAAGCCACCCAAGCGAGTTCATCGGCACCCTTGGGCAGAGCCAACCGCGAAGCCAGCCTTGGGACATCATGATTGCCAAGGACCCAGCTGGGCGTGGCTCCGACTTTCTTGAAACCGCGGCATGTCCTGGTTATGGCTGACGCATACTCATCCAAATTCCAAGAAGCCTTTGCTAATGAGAAATCGAAGACCGATCCAAGCTCATCCGAGCGTGCATATGCAAAGACCCGGTCAGTGATAGGAGTCCAGGACTCCCCCACGGCCATGCGGGGAGGATCGTATTGGTTCAAGACCGTCCGCCACGATCTATAAATCTCATGGACTTCATCTCTGTCGAACAATGGATCGCTGCCGTCATCGCTCATAGGCGCCATGACCTCCGGATCCGGTCTGTCACGAAGAGGATCATGAAGGTCCTTGGCCAACCCATGCGATACGTCCACACGGAAACCATCGACCCCTCTGTCGCTCCAGAATCGAAGAACCGAAAGGAATTCCTCCCGTACGCTTGGATTGTCCCAGTTGAAATCAGGCTGTTCCTTGGAAAACAAATGAAGGTAATACCAACCGGATCCGCAGGGCTCCCAGGCGCTGCCGCCGAATTCAGAACGCCAATTGGTCGGCGGCAACTCGGCATGTCTCCCACGTCCTCGCCGAAAGACGAACCTGGATCTCATGGAAGATTCAGGTCCTTCTTCCAAGGCCTGCCTGAACCAGGGATGCTGGTTCGAGCAATGATTAGGCACGATATCGATGATGACCTTGATGCCGAGGGAATGGGCATGCTCCATCATCGAATCAAAATCCGCCAGCGTGCCCAGTTGGGGATCCACATCCCTATAGTCGGCTACATCATAACCACCGTCGACCATAGGAGAGGGATAGAAGGGACTCAGCCAGATTGCATCCACACCAAGATCAGCCAGATACTCCAGCCCACTCTCAATGCCTTGCAGGTCCCCTATGCCGTCATTGTCGGAATCTCGGAAGGACCTAGGATAAATCTGGTAGACGACGGCAGACCTCCACCAGTCCGGATCATGCATGTTATCTATTGTCACGACTCTCAGCCCTTTACCGATCCATCCAGCATGGCCTTGATGAAGTATCTTTGCAGGAAAATGAACAGTATCATTGTCGGCGCCATGATCAACAGAGAGCCCGCATTCAAAAGGACCACATCAGTGGAATACTGACCAACGAAAGACTGCAACGCACCGGCCATAGTCCGCTTGGTTGGGTCGTCAATGAGGACGACGGCAAGAAGGAATTGGTTCCATGTAGCCAAGAAGGTCAGTATGCCCAATGAAGACAGGGCAGGAACGACCAAGGGTAATTGAATACTGCGGAAGATTCTGAAATGGTTAGCACCGTCGATGCTTGCCGCCTCAATCAGATCCTTGGGCATCTGCGAGAAATAGGCTTGCATCCAGACCATGCCAAATGGCATATTGAGCCCGATCATCGGCAAGATGAGCGCCCATCTGGTATTGAGCAGCCCCATGGATTGGATTTCATAGTAAAGAGGAGTAACGAGCACTTCGAAGGGCAGAGTCAGACCGACAAAGAGCAGGCCATAGGCGATCCATCCACCCTTCACATGGAGAGAACCCATGGCGTAACCGCCCATTGCCGAGCAAATGAGCACAACCGGCACTACAACGAGGACAAGGATTGCACTAGATATCAGCAAGGGGGTGATATTCGCTACCTTCCAGGCAGCTGCAAAGTTCTCCCAATGAGGGTGTGCCGTGAATTGGATCCCGTGCGGCATGGAACCCTGCGGTTGTACGGCTGCCGAGAACATGCTGACAAAGGGCAGTATTGAGAAGATGATAGTCACGGCCAGGGTGAGGTTCCCGAGCACACGCACAGAGAGTGACTGTTTCACGCTTCCTCCTTTCCCTGCACCAGTCGCTGGAGCGGGCCCACCACAAGCAGCACGAGCACCATAAGCACCAGGGCGAGCGCAGAAGCCAGACCGACCCGGTTCTGCGTAAAGGCCAGGCGATATACCATGACGCCAGGTACCATCGTGCTGTAGCCAGGACCTCCTTGAGTGGCCATGAAGACCACGTCAAAGCTGGCCAGAGCTGCCACAACCGTCATAGTCAGGCAGACAGCGATCTGTCCGCGCAACCCAGGCAGCGTTATATGCCAGAGCTGGCTCCACCAACCTGCTCCATCAATACTGGCCGCTTCATATAAGGATTTATCGATGCCTCCGATGCCGGCCGATAGCAGCACGATGCAGAAGCCCAGCTGCAACCAGAAACCAATAACGCCGACTGACGTCAGCGCGGTGTGCTGGTTGCCCAACCATGAGGTGGCGTGCTCCCCCAGCCCCATTGCACTGAGCATCTGATTGACGATGCCGTCCTGTGCCAACATCCAGGTCCAAGCCACGGCCGCCGCCGCTCCAGGGATGACACGAGGCAAAAACAGACAGACCTGAGCAAAAGTGCTGACAGCTTTGGCACGAATATCACGGATCAAGGATGCGATGATCATTCCCAAAACAATGGGTATCAACGAGAAGAAGATAACCAGGTAGAACGAGTGCCCTATACTTCCCAGCAACACAGGATCAGTGAAGACCTTGACGAAATTCTTCACGCCCACCCAAGTGCTGGCATCAATTCCGTTCCAGTCATAGAAAGAATACCAGGCAGTCTGGATAATCGGCCAGAACACAAAGACCAGGTAGAAGGCCAGCCCGGGAAGCAGAAACAACCAACCTGCCAGGGTGGAGCTCAGACTCCTGCCACGAGCCGGGAGGGCATCGGCAGCCCGCGAGGCCGATACCGACCTCGCGCGCCGCCGATTTGTGAGATGCGTGCTCAATGCCGCACCTCTTGGCTATACTCCTGCTGAATCTTTTCCGTAAACTGCTGAGCGGTAAGACTGTTGTCGAGCAAGAGCTGGAAATTGGGAATGAACCCACTTGACTGGATTCCAGCTGTGGCGTTGTTGATGAAGTCAGTCGATCTGCCCGAATCGAAAACATCCTTGTAATAGTCAAACATGCTGCGCTGAAGAGCACTCTGCGCCTTGGGCAGGGATTGGCCCTCGACTGTCTTCGGGTAGTACCCGCTGACATTCGCTATGATCTGCCGGGCTTCATCACTCTGCGTGTAATTGAGGAAGCAGGCTGCTGCGTCTTTGTTTCGGGAGTTCTTAGGAATTCCGAAGAAGCTTCCCGCATTGGCTGCAATGCTTGGCTGCTCATTGGCAGAATTCGCCGGGAAGGGAATGAATTGCACATCGTCACCCATGGCTTTAGCCACCGTTGCCAAATTCCAGTTTCCACTGGGGAAGAACACACCCTCGCCGGCGGTGAATCTGCTTAAGGCGGTGGAAGCATCGATGGCATTGACCCCTTGTGGCAAATACCCCTCTTTATTCCAATCCTGAAGTTTTTGCGCCGCCTCCTTTGAACCCTTGGTCCTGAAATCAGCTTTTGGCTTTTGCAATATCCAGTCCTGCACCGACTGCACCGAGTCAGTGTTGGTCATCATCGCTTGGAAAGCGAATGATGTCCCGCCGTCCTTCGCATAGGTCATCATAGGAATGAGGCCTGCGTCCTTAGCTTTGCCCATATCCGATTCAAATTCATCCAAGGTGCGGGGAAGATCGGCAATTCCTGCCTTAGCCGTCAGCTTGGTATTGACATACACACCTGAAACCGAATAGGAATTGGGCAGCGCATATAAGTCGCCATCACCGAGTCTGCCCTTGGCATCAGCCCTATACAGTTGCGTTTGGGACTTGGGGACCTTCCATCCGTATGCTTTTACATACGGTTCGAGGGATATCACATGGTGACCGCTGACCGCAGTGTTGACATCCGTCAGGCGCGCTATATCCGGAGCATCGGTGGAAGAGATGACACGCGGTCCATTTTGAGCCGAAACATTGTCCGGATCATAGTTTGCCTTGATATGAATGTTAGGGTATTTGCTCTGGAACCCCTTGATGAGCGCATCGTCTACTGTCTTGAGCCCTGCGCCGTCCCAGAGTTTAAGCTCATACGACTTCGAGCCCATATCCGTACTGACTGAAGACGGCTCATTGCTACTCTCAGATGAGCCAGTGGAACCTGGCCCACACGCTGCAAGCGAAAGAATCATTCCTGTTGCAAGCAGGGCCACACCACCTTGCTTAATCACTGATTTCATCATTGTTTCTACTCCTCAAATGTTCACAACACTGATGAACATGTAAAACCGATTTTATTCATGTTAAATAAATGATAAACTGTGACCTATCCTCCTAATATTGATAGATTTGTAATATCGGTTGCACACAGTGTATAAAACACTTCCTCACATGTCAAATCGATCCTTCTGGATGCTTGCCGATGACTCACCAACCACAACAATGACTGATTGCGGCATTGGCCGGCTCTGATCGTCTCTGTTCATCAGAAGTTACCGTTGTAAAATCGGTTGTACTAACACTGCGACATACTGTGACACCAACCAAGGGGCGTAAGAGATGAGAGAGCCGACTATTTATGATGTAGCCAAGGAAGCTGGGGTGTCTGCGTCAACGGTTTCCAGAGCGCTCCAAGGCAAGAACCGTGTTTCAGACAACACCAGAGCCAAAGTATTTGAAGCGAGCGCAAGGCTCGGATTCACCGCTTCAAAGGAAGCATCAAGGCTCCGCAGCGGTAAGACAGGCAGAATAGCGCTGATTGTCGGTAATCACCTTTCAGGATGGTACAGTTCCGAACTTGCTGAAGGAGTCTATTCAGCACTCTGCGAAGAAGGGTATGACCTGCTGTCTTATCGGGTAGCAGATAAAAAACAACGCGCTGAATTCTTCTCTTCGATGCCAGTCAAGCGCAACGCCGATGCCATGATCATCTCGTCCTTCGCCCTTACCGACCAAGAGGGGCAGACCTTGCGCAGCACCGGCATGCCCATCGTGGGTGTCAACACCATGCATTTGGATGACCGCTACAGTAATGCATCAATCGGAGTCGATGAAGTCACCACTACCAGGGATCTAATTCGCCGCCTGATCGCCATCGGTCATACCAACATCGCATATCTCAAACGGACACAATTCAACAAGGACTTCGTCTGGGATGCCGACCAGCGCATAACTGGCTACCACCTTGGGCTTGAAGAGGGAGCCATTCCCAGAAGAGACGACTACGAGATTGCAATCCCCTACCAAGGAGACATCGGCAAGCTGGCAGCCAGTGCAATTCTGGCACTGGCCCCACGCCCGACAGCAGTATGCTGCATCAGCGACGAAGTGGCCATATGCCTGGTCCATGAACTCCGCCGTTTGGGAATTCGGGTACCGGATGACATATCAGTGGTGGGGTTTGACGACAGAGAACTGGCCGGCCCCCTAGGCATTTCAACAGTGCGTCATGAGCCAAACGCCTACGGCCGGACAGCTGCACAAATGGCTATTCGCTTGGCCAATGGAAATAAACTGCCCCACCGCCGTATTACTGCTAAAGCCACATTCATACTGAGGGAGACCATGGGGCCCGCACCTAAAATCAGCGGCCAGTGACTCACGCCGCTGAACCCGACTCTTGACCGCCCCGGGAAAGGCGGGCAGACAGGGCCAAACTCATGGATCTTCCTCAGTCGATCAGAGAATGGATCTGCACGATCTGGTCGCGGCCCGGACCCGAGCCCACGGCCGAGATGCGGCAGCCGGACAGGTCCTCCAGGCGGTGGATGTAGTCCTTGGCCTTGGTCGGGAACTCCTCGAAGCTCTTGGCGCCGGAAATGTCCTCGCGCCAGCCCGGCAGCTCCTCGTACACCGGCTGGGCGGATTGGAACTCGGCCTGGTCCACAGGCATCTGATCCACCCTGACCCTGGAGCCGTCGGAGCGGGTGATGTCGTAGCCCACGCAGACCGGGATGGTCTCCAGACCAGAGAGGACATCCAGCTTGGTCAGCACGATGTCGGTCAGGCCGTTGATCTGCACTGCATAGCGGCTGACCAGCGCGTCGAACCAGCCGCAGCGGCGGGAGCGGCCGGTGGTCACCCCGTACTCGTGACCCTGACGGCGCAGCCATTCGCCCTGCTCGTTGTCCAGCTCCGTGGGGAAGGGCCCCTCCCCCACACGGGTCACATAGGCCTTGGCCACGCCGACCACCCGGTCGATCTTGGTCGGGCCCACGCCGGTGCCGGTGCAGGCGCCCCCGGCTGTGCAGTTGGATGAAGTGACGAAGGGATAGGTGCCATGGTCCACGTCCAGCATGGTGGCCTGTCCCCCCTCGAAGAGGACATTCTTGCCCTGCTCCAGGGCCTGGTTGAGCATCAATGAGGTATTCGCCACATAGGGCTTGAGCCGTTCGGCGTATCCTGCCAGCTCTTCAACGGTGGCCTCCACCTCGATGGCCCGACGATTGTAAAGCTTGACCAGCATCTGGTTCTTCTGGTGCAGGCTGGCCTCCACCTTGTCGCGCAGGTGGTCGACATTGAACAGGTCGTGCACACGAATGCCCACACGGTTGATTTTGTCGGCATAGGCCGGGCCGATCCCGCGGCCTGTCGTGCCGATCTTATGTTTGCCCAAGAAGCGCTCGGTCACCTTGTCCAGCGTCCGGTGGTAGGGGGCGATGATGTGCGCAGACTCGCTGATCCGCAACCGGCTGCAGTCCACGCCACGGGACTGGAGCCCATCGATCTCCTCGAAGAGGGCGGCCGGGTCGACCACGACGCCGTTGCCGATGACCGGGGTGATGGCCGGGTGAATGATCCCCGAGGGCAGAAGATGGAGGGCGTATTCCTGATCGCCCACGACCACGGTATGGCCGGCGTTGTTGCCCCCGTTGAACCTGGCGACGTAGTCCATGTGCTCGCCGATCAGATCCGTTGCCTTGCCCTTGCCCTCGTCGCCCCACTGGGCCCCGACGATCACGATTCCAGGCATACGATGCTCCTTATCCGCTGGTCGCCATCCAAGGAAAACAAAGGCAGACCATCCATAGACGAGCCTAACCCTACGTATGGAGCGGAAGACAGACCGACCCAGGCACCAACCCTGGCATCAGAAGGCCCGACAGGCTCAGCAGCCGATCGTAAGTTCCCCGCTTGCAGGGCCCTACTCGGATAGGAAATCACCAATCATCTCATGGCCCGTCCTGCACTGCCCAGCTGCTGGCAGGCCTGGACCACGCGCGCCGCCATCCCGTCCTCGGCCTGGCGTCCCCAAGAACGGGGGTCGTACTCGCTCTTTTCGCCAACCTCCCCATCCACCTTGAGGACCTTGTCATAGTTGGCGAACATGTGCCCGGCCACAGCCCTAGTGAAGGCGTACTGGGTGTCGGTGTCCACATTCATCTTGACCACGCCATGAGCGACGGCCGAGGCGATCTCTTCCGGCTGCGAGCCAGAGCCCCCATGGAAGACCAAAAGGAAGGGCTTGTCGGCAGGGGCATCCGGGGCGGGGATGCCGCCGACCTGTCCATCGGATATGGCTCTGGCCGTCCTGGCCTGGATCTGCCCCAGCAGATCGGGCCTTAGCTTGACCACACCGGGCTTGTAGGACCCATGCACGTTGCCGAAGGTAAAGGCCACCATGTAGCGGCCGCGCTCACCCAGGCCCAGGGCATCGACCACCCTGGGGCCATCCTCGGGCGAGGAATAGAGCCGTTGGTCGATAGCCGCCGAGTGACCGTCCTCCTCGCCGCCGACTGTTCCCACTTCGATCTCCAAAACGGTGTGGGCGGCGCGGGACAGCTCCAGCAGCTCTGCCGCCGTGGCCAAATTCTCCCGCAAGGGCAAGCCGGAACCGTCCCACATGTGCGACTGGAAGAGCGGATCCTGACCGTGAGCCACCTGGTCCTTCTCGTAGGCCAGCAGGGGACGCACCCACTCGTCCAAGTATTGCGGGGCGCAGTGATCCGTATGCAGGGCCACGGTGATGCTTGGATAGCGGGCGATCACCTCGTGGGCGAATCTGGCAAAGGCGATGGAGCCAGCCACCCGGTCGGCCAAACGCTGTCCGGACAGGTAGGCGGCTCCTCCGACTGAGATCTGGATGATCCCGTCGGACTGGGCTTCGTCCAGCCCCTGCAGGGCCGCGTTCAGGGTCTGCGTGCTGGTCACATTGATGGCGGGATAGGCGTAGGACCCCCGTCTGGCCGCATCGAGCATTGCCGCATACCGTTCAGGAGTCGCTAAAGTCATACCCTCATTATCGTCGGTTGCGCGGAAAAGCGGCCGGCCACTCGCAGCTGCAGACATCACCGATGGATTTGCAGGTCTCTGCCCTGATGGCGAACACCCCGCGACGCACTTTGACAAGCCTCCGAGCCGCAGGTAGTTTAGCTCCGTACAGTTTGATGAAACGTTACATCAAACAGGTTGTTTGTTTCACGGCAGTAACGAATCAGCCTAGGGAAGGCACGACATAGGTAAGCAGAGGGTTGGGGCTGCCCATCCTTCTGGGAAGGAGACCAACGTGTCAGCAAGCAAGGAAACCGTCCGCAAGATCATCCTGGATCTGGACACTGGCATCGATGACACGCTGGCCCTGTCCTACGTCCTGGGTTCCCCAGACGCCGAACTGATCGGGATCACCGGCACCTACGGCAACGTAGTGCTCGGCCAAGGCGTCGACAACGATCTGCGGCTGCTGGCCATGTATGGCAGGGAGGACATCCCGGTCTTCAAGGGAATCGATCACCCCAGCACGGCCGAATCCTTCAGCGTTCCGCCGGACTCCGAAATCTTCCACGGGGCCAACGGCACCGGCAACATTGAAATCCCTGCACGCACCGACCGGCAGGCCAGCCAGCAGAGCTCAGTGGACTTCATCATCGACGCGGTCCGCCGCTACTCCAAGGGCGAGCTGGTCGTGGTGCCCACCGGCGCTCTGACCACCATCGCCGCCGCCCTGGAAAAGGCCCCCGACATCGTCGACCGCATCAGCATTGTCATGATGGGCGGCACGCTGACCCAGCCGGGCAACGTAGGACCCTTCGCGGAAGCCAACATCAACCAGGATCCCGAGGCCGCCAACCGGGTCTTCGCCACCACCGCAGACATCACTATGGTCGGCCTGGACGTGACCACCCAGGCGCTGATGAGCCGCGAGGACACCGAGGCCCTGCGCGCCACAGGCACCAGCGCCGGCCGCTTCCTGGCAGACATGACCGACTACTACATCGACATCAGCGAAAAGGAGAGCGGGGTCTACCTGGGCGGCTGCAACCTGCACGACCCCCTGGCCGCCGCCGTGGCCATCGACCCCAGCCTGGTCACCACCTTCGCCACCAACCTGATGGTCGAGACCGAGGGGCCACAGCGGGCCCGCACCATCGGCGACCCCAGCAGGCTTCTGGACACGGTCAAGAACACCAAGGTGGCCCTGTCAGTCGACGCCGAGCGGTTCACCCGGCGCTTCATGGACAGGCTTCTGACCCTGGTGCGCAAGACCGAGAGCGAACGATAGAAGGACGGCAGTCATGAGCGAATCCATCACCACCGAGGCTACCGAAGCGACCGTGGACGAAAACCGCCGCAGCACCAAGCGGGCCCTGCCGGCCCTGCTGACCATCTTCCTGCTGGGCACCCTGATGATCCAGGCCTTCAACCTGGTCTTCCAGAACGTGGGCGACTCCCTGGGGATGTCCGCCAACGCCTCGCTGATCAGCACCCTGCCCGGCATCGTCCTGGGCGTGGTCTGCATGCTCTACGGAACCCTCTGCGACTACATCTCCCCCCGGAAGATGACCCTGTTCGGCGTGGGCGCCCTGATCATCGGCAGCCTCCTGGGCTTCTTCGGCGCATCGAACTTCTGGGCCGTGGTCCTGGCCCGCATGATCCAGACCGCGGGTGGCCAGGTGGCCGGCTCGGTCTTCCTGGTCATGGCCATGAAATACCTGAGCGACAAGGAGCGCGCCTTCTATCTGGGCATCTTCAACGCTGTCTACTACGCATCCTCTGCCGTGGGCATCTTCGCTGGCGGACTGATCACCTCCATCGATTGGCGCTACCTCTTCCTGGTGCCGCTGGTCTCCGTTCTTTTGATCCCTCCGGTGCTCAAATACACGCCTGACACCGGCATTAAGGGCGAGCGCATCGATGTCTTCGGCATCGCCCTGTTCGCGCTGATCGCCGGGTTCGTGGCCGTCTACTTCTCCTTCCCGGCCACTTGGATGCTGGGAGTGCTGGCCATCCTGATCCTGATTTTCGCCGGCTATGTCTGGAAGGGCGCCAACCCCTTCCTGAGCCGCGGGTTCGTGACCAACGGCGCCTACATGGCTGTCCTGCTGGCCCTCTTCGTCTTCTACTTCTTCAACTTCGCCTGCGTGCCCATCTACAACGTGATCGGCGACCGCATCTACGGAATCTCCCTGAGCCAGGTCTCCCTCTGCCTGACCATCGTCTACATCGTGGCCACCCTGGTGGGCTGCCTGTCCGGAGTCATCATGAACGCCATGGGACGCCTGCCCATGCTGATCCTGTCTGCCCTGCTCATGATCGCCGGAGCTGCAGGTTCGGCCCTGATGCTCACCTCGGGCTTCTGGGTCCTGACCGCGCTGGCCTCGGTCTTCATCGCCGGCATCACCATGTCCTACACGCCCCTCTACGACTCCTTCTCGGCCACCCTGCCCGTGGATCAGAACGGACGCGGCATCGGCATCGGAGATCTGATGATGAACACCTCGGCCTCCATCGGCATGGCCGTCTACAGCGGACTCATGGCCAATCCCCAATTCGGGTCGCATGCACTGGCGGGCGTCAAGACCGGCATCCAGGCCCAGGTGGCCAACATGTTCTGGGTCATGGCGCTGGCCGCCCTGCTGGCCCTGATCATCGTGGCCGTCTTCCACAAGGCCATGTCAGCCAAGGCTCCCCAGGAGTAAGGCTGGTGTGACCCACACATACTTGGTCGGATAGCCGCACGGCCCGGTCCGCTCTTCCCAGCCTTGGGAATGGGTCAGGTCCAGGCCCGGCACCCGGCCGCGCGAACCGGGGAGGAAGCGGAGTTCGGACTGCTTTCGGCATTGTGATAGTCCCCCTCTTCCCTCAGCCGCCGAAGGCAAGAAGATCGCCGCCCCTCCCCCCGGTGGAGGACCCCCGTCATAGCCATAACTGACGGGGGTTCTTCCATATCTTCATATCTTCAGCTCCTGTCTTCAATTCTGTGCCTACGACTCGGGCCGTACACCGAAACACAATTTATACAGACATCAGAGAAGAGGAATCTGAACCAGAGAATGCGAGTGCCCGGAACTTTCGAGCCCATCTTGGAGATTAGCCGACCTTGAGTCTCAAATCCAAAGGAGATGGAAGCTCAAGGAACAGAAGCCCGGCCCGATCAAACACTAGACGTCTCATGGTTTTGCGAATGCCCTGCTGTCCTGCAATAAGCCTCATCGAACTCAATCGAGCCATTGGCCAGGTGGTTTCACGTGAAACGTCGGCGCACTGATCCTTCCCCCAAAATGAAGAGAACCCGGCGGTGCTTGAACACCGCCGGGCGAGAGAGAAGAAAGGGAAATCAGTTGTCGGACGGAGGTCAACCGCCCGTTCGGTTTTTGAGCCGATATCTATAGTAAAGAACAACTACCTTGTAGTGACGATAGTGTTATCTGAAAATTCTCTGTGAATCCGGCCAGGTCAGAAAGCGGGCATAGGGCCGGTTAGACTGGATTCCGGATAGTTTCCCGTCAGAGGAGAGACCCTCGATCAACGAACCTGAAGGAGATACCTAGGCATGTTGCTCAGCGACCATGACATCCTGGATGCCCACCAGGCAGGACACCTGAATCTGGACCCGTGGACGCCTGCCATGGTCCAGCCCTCCAGCGTGGACGTGCGCCTGGACCGCTACTTCCGGGTCTTCAACAACCATCAGTACACCTACGTGGATCCGGCAGAGGACCAGGGCGCACTGACCGAGCAGTTCGAGGTGCCCAAGGACGAACCCTGGATCCTGCATCCAGGCGAGTTCGTTCTGGGATCCACCTGGGAGTACGTCAAGCTGGACTCGACGCTGGCCGCACGGCTGGAGGGCAAGAGCTCCCTGGGCCGTCTGGGCATTCTGACCCACTCCACCGCCGGGTTCGTCGATCCGGGCTTCGAAGGGCACATCACCCTGGAGCTGTCCAACGTGAGCACCCTGCCTGTCAAGCTCTGGCCTGGCATGAAGATCGGCCAGATGTGCTTCTTCCAGCTCTCCTCGCCCGCACAGTACCCCTATGGATCCAAGCACAACGGCTCCCACTACCAGGGCCAGCGCGGTCCGACCCCTTCCCGCTCCTACGTCAACTTCTACAAGGCCGACGTCTCGGGCTGACTGCCAGCAGCCGCTTCCGCCATCACCTTGACTTCGAGCGCACTCGAAGGGGTATAGCTGAACCTGCCGGAATGACCCGGCCAAGATGACGGCAAGGAGATCAACCCATGGCAATCAAACAAACGGCGGGCCACGACCAACTCGGTCGGCTCGCACCACAATTCGCCCACCTCAACGACGATGTGCTCTTCGGCCAGGTCTGGTCCCGCGAGGACGAACTTTCGGCTCGGGACCGCAGCATGATCACCTGCGCAGGTCTGATGAGCATGGGGCTCTTCCCCCAGTTGAAGAGCCATATGGCCATGGCCAAGGGCAATGGCGTTACCCGCACTGAAATGGTGGCGCTGATCACCCACCTGGCCTTCTACGCGGGATGGCCCAAGGCATGGTCGGCTTTCGACCTGGCCAAGGAGGTCTATGGTGAGGGCGACAGCGACGACGAGAGCCGGGATACTGCTGCAACCCCATCTAAAGCCGGGACTGAGCCGGATTCAGGGCCCTATCCATTGGGAGATTCGGCAGACGGACCCAACTTCACCGGCCATGTCTGGCTGCACCCTCTGACCGATCCGGACGCGGAATGCTCAGCCAGCAATGTGACCTTCGCACCCGGATGCGTCAACCGTTGGCACACCCACCCGCATGGCCAGCTCCTGATCGTCACCGCCGGGCAAGGGTGGGAGCAGGAGGAAGGCCATCAGCCGCGCAGACTGGAACCAGGTGATGTGGTCTTCTGCCCGGCTGGCGTCAGACACTGGCACGGGGCTTCAGGCCGGTCATCCATGGCCCACATCGCCGTCACCCCGGCATCGAAGGGACAGTCCCCGGTCGAGTGGATGGAGTTCCCAGATCCTGATCAGGTAGCCGCTCTGGGATGACCCGCACGGCCGATCCGCCCGGCCTGAACGATAAAGGTAGAGCGTGTCTTCGCCCTGCAGATATTGAGGCCGACCGATATCTGACCGGTTCCCGCCTGCCTTTACACTGAAGACATGGCTAACAAGAAAGGCCCGACCAAGGGTTCGGGCGGCAAGCACCGCAACAAACTGCGCGGCCGGGGGCCTACCCCCAAGGCCGAGGATCGCGTCTACCACAAGGCCTACAAGGCCCGGCAGGCGGCCCAGCGCAGACAGGCGGCCGACCCACGCCTGGCGGCCCGCCGCCGGGCCGACCGGTTCACCTCCGATTCCGACGACCTGGTCATCGGCCGCAACGCCGTCCTGGAAGCCCTGCGCGTAGGAGTCCCGGCCAGCCAGCTCTATCTGGCCGCCCGGATGGAACACGACGACAGGACCAGGGAGATCGTGCGGCTGGCAGGACAGGAGGGACTCAACCTGCTGGAAGCCGACCGTCTGGAGATGAACCGCATCGCCCGGTCCGGCAACCACCAGGGCGTGGTCCTCAAGGTGCAGCCCTACCAGTACGCCTCCCTGCAGAGCCTGGTCGACAGGGCCGAAAAACACGCGGCCGCCCTGGAAGGGGCCGACCAAGCGACCAGGGTTGCCGCCCGCCCGCTGTTCATCGCCCTGGACGGGGTCACCGACCCACAGAATCTGGGGGCAGTGATCCGTTCAGCCGCGGCCTTCGGAGCCTCGGGGGTGGTTCTGCCCGAGCGTCGCAGCGCCTCGGTCACAGCCGCAGCCTGGAAGGTGTCTGCCGGGGCCGCCGCCCATCTGCCCGTGGCCCGTGTGGTCAATCTGACCAAGGCCATTCAAGGACTCAAGGAGCGCGGCTACTATGCGGTCGGCCTGGACGGCGCGGGCACCACCACAGTGGGCGAGACAGGCTTCGAAACCGATCCGCTGGTGGTGGTCCTGGGCTCCGAGGGCAAGGGACTGAGCCGCCTGGTCCGAGAGAACTGCGATGCCCTGGCCTCCATCCCCATCTCCAGCTCGGTGGAATCCCTGAACGCTTCGGTGGCGGCCGGCATCAGCCTGTACGCCGTAGCCATGGCACGCCGACGGTCCGCCAGCCAAGCCAAATAGCCCCAGACAGGCACCGGCAATCTGAAGACGGGCAGACCCAAGCGGCAACAGCCTGCGCGCCTCAGCCAGCATGCATCAGACCGGTGCCGCACAAACCCAAGAGTCAACTGGAGGCCCAGACCGCATCATCCTGATCGTCCTCGTCGGCAGCCGCATCCAGGCTGCCAGGGGCGTAGACCGATCTCAGCGAGCTTCGGCCGCCATTGGCGTCTTCAAAGGCCGGCTGCGACGGCACCTCCCCGCCTGCCCGGTCACGATCCTTCTGGGCGCCCGCTCCGGTCTGGCCTCCAACACTGGTTTGGCCAGTCATCCCACTGTTGGCTGCGTCATGGCCCCCCTCCTCATGGCCACTTGCATCCTTGTCAGTCTGATCACGGGCAGTTTGCTTACTCTGACCAGCCTGGGCATGGGCGTCCTGCCAACTCATCTCGTCATCGACCACCCCGGCATCGGCCTCTTCGTTGATGGTCTTCATGTCCTCGGAGTCCAGCCGGTACTCGGGCAGGGACTCGCTGATGTAGCTCTGCACGGCCTCGGCCATGGGCACGTCGTGGCCGGCCTTCTCGGCCATCAGCCAGCGGTGGGTCAGCACCTCATGGAAGAACTGGGCCGGTTCGATCTGCGAGCGGTATTCCGGCGGGATCATGCGCACGGTGGGCTCGAAGACCTCGCGCATCCAGTCGGTGGCCACAATCTCCAGGTCCTCGCCCTGCCGCCAGGTGGATGCCCGGTAGGCATCCAGATCGTTGAGCAACCGCCGGGCCTGGTTCTCCTGCACATCCAGACCGGTCAGCCGCAGCAGCTTGCGGGAGGCATAGCCGGCATCGACCACCCTGGGGCGCACCAGCACCCGGTTGCCGTCCTCCTCGGTCTTCATCTCCAGCTCGTCCACGTCGAAGCCCAGATCGTTGAGCCGGTTGACGCGGCGCTCGATCTTCCACATCTCGTCCGGATCGAAGCTGTCCACGTCCGTCAGGGCGCTCCAGAGGGAGTGGTAGCGGTCCACCAGCCGGTTGCCCACGCCGACCTCGTCCACCTCGCCGGCCAGCAGGTTGCCCGAATCCAGATCCATGAGCTCGCCGATGATGTTGGTTCTGGCCAGGTCGATATCGTACTCGCGCTGACCGTCGGTCAGGCTGGCGTGCAGATCGCCGGTCTCGGCATCGACCAGGAAGGCCGAGAAAGCATCGGCGTCGCGCAGGAAGAGCACGTTGGACAGGGAGACGTCGCCCCAGTAGAAGCCGGCCAAATGAAGCCTTACCAGAAGAACCGCCAGAGCATCGATCAGCCGCTCGGCCGTGTCCGGACGCAGGTTGCGGGCAAAGAGGGCACGGTAGGGCAGCGAGAACTTCAGGTGCTGGGTGACCAGCATGGCCTCAAGGGGCTCGCCCTCGCGAGTGTGCCGACCGGTGACCACGGCGATGGGGTTGACCGTAGGCAGCTCCAGCTTTTGCAGCTTGCGCAGGAGCTCGTACTCACGCTCCGCCACCCGCTGGGTGATCTCTTTCATGGCATAGACATCGTCGCCTACGTGGACGAAGCGCACCACGTGCCGGGATATGCCTCTGGGCAGGTTGGCCAGCAGATCCCGGGGCCAGGTGGCCAGCGGCCTCTCCCAGGGCAGGGTGAACATCCTGGGGTTGGAGCTGGTGGCTGTGATGTGCAGGGCTGCCGGCTCCCGCTCGGAGGAGGGGCCGGCCGTGGTCTTTATCGAGGTGGCTTTCATGGCGCGGGGGTCCAGAGAGGAGGCCGTCGCCCGGTTGATATTCACGCTAGTCATGCTTCATCCATCCCATCGCCGCCCATCCTATACGGGAAGAGCCCCGCACGGATGCGCCGCGCGGGGCTCCTGGTCACCCGGTCGAACAAGGAAAGGAGATGATATCAATGATCGATACAGGCCCTGCGGACCGGCGGGAAACCGTGGCCGAACCGCAGGGTCGCAGGAAGACTCAGTTCAGCCGCAGCTCGCTGGCCGGGGAGAACAGGTGCATCTTCTCAGGATCGATGTGGATCTTGACCACGTCGCCCACCTTGGGCAGGTCGCGCGGATTGACGCGGATGGTGGTCAACTTGTTCTGGTCAGACATGACGATGGCCTGCTCAGCCGCGCTGTTGTCGGTCAGAATGTTGCCGTAGATGTAGCCGTCGGAGCCCAGATCCTCCACGTTGGCCACCTTCAGGGAGAAGGCATCAGGCTCGTCGGCACCGGCCAGAGAAGCATTCTCGGGACGGAAGCCGACGACGATCTTGCCCTGGTCGTCGGGGGTCAGCTTGTCGACGGCTTCGCGCGGCAGGCTGATGGTGTCCTCGCCGATCTTGGCCTGCCCGTTGACCACGGGGTGGATGTTGATGTTCATGGAGGGCGAGCCGATGAAGCCGGCCACGAAGACGTTCTCGGGCCGATCGTAGAGCTCGGTAGGCGCACCGACCTGCTGCAGGACGCCCAGCTTGATGACGGCGATCCTGTCGCCCATGGTCAGAGCCTCGGTCTGATCGTGGGTCACATACAGGGTGGTGACGTTGAGCTGACGCTGCAGGGCGGCGATCTGGGTACGGGTCTGGACACGCAGCTTGGCGTCCAGGTTGGACAGAGGCTCATCCATCAGGAAGACCTTGGGCTGACGCACAATGGCGCGCCCCATGGCCACACGCTGACGCTGACCACCGGACAGAGCCTTGGGCTTGCGGTCCAGGTACTCGGTCAAATCCAGCACCTCGGCGGCCTTCTCCACCCGCTGGCGAATCTCGTCCTTGGGGGTGCCGGCGATCTTCAGGGCGAAGCCCATGTTGTCGGCAACGGTCATATGAGGGTAAAGGGCGTAGTTCTGAAAGACCATGGCGATGTCGCGGTCCTTGGGCTGCATGGTCGTCACGTCCTTGTCGCCAATCATGATGCGGCCCTTGTTGACCTCCTCAAGGCCGGCCAGCATGCGCAGGGTGGTGGACTTTCCGCAGCCGGAAGGCCCTACCAGAACAAGGAATTCACCGTCTCTAATGTCCAGACTGAGGTCACTTACCGAGGGCTCATCGTTGCCCGGGTAGATACGAGTGACGTGGTCGAATACCACTTCTGCCATTATTCATCCTTTCATCGGCAGGTACGTGCCGAACGATCCGTAGTGAAGGGGTTGATGTTCACTGTGGTTTCCGTCCCGGGGTCAACACCGACATCGGTATGGCCATGCGACGGTTTTCTATTTTGTGGTTAAGAGAAACTCTCCCTTGAGCCAGTGCCCACTATACACCAGGGTCTGAATCCGACGTGTGAACCCTTGCCGACTCAATCCTTGGACTTGTCGGAATCTTCAGAGCCGCGCTCGAAGACCGTCCTTGCCACGTTGATCGCGTTGATGACCCTCGGGAATCCCACGTACGGAGCACATTGGAGTATGGCTTCGACCACAGCCTCCTTGCTCAGCCCAACATTCAGGGCCCCCTGTATGTGAACGGCCAGTTGCGGAGCCGTGTCGCCCTGCGTAACCAGACTGCCTATCGTGACCAGCTCCCGCTGCTGGAGATCAAGTCCTTTCCGGGTGTATATGTCGCCAAAAGCGAATTCGACAATCCAGCGACCCAGGTCCGGCGCTATGTCCTGAAGAGAGTCGATGACAGCCTGACCTCCCTTGCCGTCGATAGCGGCCAAGGCCTCAGAGCCCTTTTCAAAGCGCGAAGCTTCCATGAAGCCCCTTCTTTCTATTGTTCTGCATACTTCCCCGCCGAGAATATTGTATCAGCGCCTGTTTACGCATTATGCCGCCGGTGGTGGAGCCAACTCCGGCAATCCCGGACACGGCGAAACAGCAGAGGCCGCAATCAGGTGCTTTTCAAGCTGTCGGGGCACAATGGAGATATGAGCGATCTTGAGGGTTTGGACCTAAGGCCGGGACGGCTGGTCGGGGGCTACACCCTGATTGAGCCCCTGGGCGGCGGAGCCATGGGGTCCGTCTGGCGCGCGCGGGATGGCGGGGGCCAGGACTACGCCATGAAGATCCTGCGGGAATCCCTGGAGGAGGACGAGCAGGTCTCGCCAGACAGCTCCGACGAACGCGACCGCGCCTCGGCCCGCGAGCGCCTGCGACGCGAGGCTCTGGCCCTGCAACGGATCCGTCATCCGGGCGTCTGCCGGATCGTGGATATGGAACTTGATGATGCCCTGGCCTTCATCGTGACCGAACTGATCGAGGGGCGCAACCTGCGCGACGACGTGGCCGTCAACGGCCCCTATCGGGGCGACGACCTGGAACGGCTGGCACGGAAGCTGACCGATGCAGTCGCGGCCGTCCACCAGGCGGGCATCGTCCACCGGGACATCAAACCCACCAATGTCATGATTTCGGTCTCGGGTCCGGTGCTGGTGGACTTTGGCATCGCCATGGGCCAGGGGCAGAGCCATGTGACCCGGACCGGGCTGGTCATGGGAACCCCTGGCTTCATCGCTCCGGAGATCATCGACGGAGCCGAGGCCGACCAGGGAACCGACTGGTGGAGCACAGCCGCAGTTCTGGCCTATGCAGCCACCGGGCGGGCGGTCTTCGGCGACAAACCCATGATGGCGGTCCTGGAGCGGGAAGCCTCGGGCAACGCTGACCTGTCCGGGCTGCCCATGGGCACCATGAGAGCCCTGCGCTCGGCACTCTCCCCCGACCGGGGGGCGCGTTGCACGCCCCAGGAGCTCCTGGAGGCCATCAGCCGGGATGCCATGGATCCGCAGGCCTGGCAAGGGGAGCAAGACGACCAGGAACCCGGCAAGGGCGGTCAGGGGACGATGCGCCCTTTTGGCGGCGGCTCTTCGGAGGCTGACGGGCAGGCCGACGCGCCCACCATGGTCGTTGAGCCGGCCACCATGCCCATGCCGCCGATCACCCAGGCCGATCCAGACAGTCCGCGGACGGCCTGGTCACGACCTCCGACAGATAAGGGAACCGATGAGCAGACGACCCTCCTGCCCGACTCGGAACAGCCCACCAGCCTCTTGAATCCCCTTCCGGCAGCCCAGGAGCAGCAGGAGCAGACGCAGACCTGGCAGGATCTCCAGCCTGCAGCCGATCGGCAAGATCTGCAAGCCACTACCGTCCAGGATCCGCTACCGCCGGCACGGCTCCTGCCCAGCGGATACGGCAATGACGCAAACGCCCACTGGTTGGGAGACCAGCCCCCTGCCCAGATGCGACGCCTGCGCTACCTGAAGGCCGGAACCCCTTGCCTGGTCATGCTGGGAATGCTTCCTGCCCTGCTGACAGCACTGGCTCCGGTTTCGGCGCTGGCAACCGCCGGAATCCTTCTCTGGGCCCTGAGCACTGCCGGATGGAGCATCAAAGCCCAGATCGAACGCGAGCTGCGCCGCGACGGCCCTCGGCGGGGCACCGACCGCCTGCTGAACGCAGCCGCCCTCCCCTGGCACCTGCTCAAGGGCCTGGGGGCCGCCCTGCTGCGCCTGCCGGGCATGATCCTTGTCCAGGTTTTGGTCGCTCTGCCGCTGACCTGGGCGGGCGCCCTCACCACCGTCCGCGCAGGCCTGACCTTGGGCGAGCACCTGCTGGCCCTCCCCCTGCCAGCGGCCAGGCCGCTGTCCGCCGGCGGACTGGCCATGGCCCTGGCGACGCTGGCAGGCTGGCTGCTGACGACCCTGCCGACGCAGAACCGCTCAGCCCCCAAAGCCAACAGCGGCAACATGGTCCTGCGGCTGGCGGCGGGTCGCATCCCCATGGGCCGCCAGGATCCCACGGCGCCAGGCAACCCCCGCCGCAGGTGGATCCTGCTCCTGATCTGGCTGCTGATCATTGCCGTCCTCCTGGCCGGGCTGATCGCCCAGCCCTCCATGGACTGGGCCCCCATCCACCTCCTGCGCGCCTAAGGCCGCGCTCCACCCCTGGCGGCTACACTATGCTCAGTACGCCAAGGAAAGGATCCAGGTCATGTCCAAGGGCAAGCAGAACCGCAAGGCCGCGCTCAAGGCCCAGGAAGAGGCCCGTCGGCTCCAGGAGGCCAAGGAACGCCGCCAGCAGACCATGATCGGCGTCATCGTCACCGTGGCGCTCGTCGCGCTGATCGCTCTGGGCGGATTCCTGTACTGGCGCAGCCATCGCCCGGTCAAGACCCAGGACCTGGAGCAGGCTCGTCAGGCCGTCGCCAAGGTCAAGGAAAAGCCCTCGGCCGCCAATGACCAGGGCGGCTTTCTGATCAGCTCCCAAGGGCTGGGCAAACCGGTGGCCAAGGCTCCGACAGTGGAGATCTACATGGACTTCATGTGCCCGGGCTGCGGCGCCCTGCATCGCGGACTGGACTCCACCCTGACCGGTCTGGTGGATGCCGGGCAGATCAACCTGGTCATCTATCCCATGAGCTTCATGGACAGGCTCTCCACCGACAACTACTCGACCAGGACGGGCACGGCCACCATCTACGTGGCCCAGCACGATCCGGACCACCTGCTGCCCTTCATCGCCAATCTCTACGCCAAGGACTTCCAGCCGGACGAGTCCGACTACCACCCCATCAGCAACGACAAGATCCGCCAACAGGCCATCAAGGCCGGGGTTGATCCCAAGGTTGCTGACCAGGCGGTCAAGGGCCACTACCGGGCTTGGATCAAGGCCATGGACACCTACACCCCCCTGCGCAAGGAGCTCTGGAATCCCTCCGGGTCCAACAAGGGGCAGATGACCACGCCCACGGTCCGCATCAACGGCAGTTACTGGGAGCTGGGCAACCTGTCCCAAGCAGGTCTGGACTACCGCTCGGGCCTGCTCAAGGCTCTGGGCCTGGACCAGTCCAAGGTGGGCGTCAAGGGCGCCATGCCCGCCATCGGCGCCTCCGGCCAACCGCGCTCGCTGGACTGAACCGGGCAGGTCGAGAGAAATTTCGCGTCCAGCGTCCCCCTTGGGGGCACGGTGATGGTACGATATCATTCCGTACCGCGGCCCGGAGCTGTAATGGACCACCGGGACCGCCTCCTTAGCTCAGTTGGCCAGAGCAGCCGCCTTGTAAGCGGCAGGTCGTCAGTTCGACTCTGACAGGAGGCTCTACGCCAGGAACGAACCATAAAATCCGATTATTCAGCTTTGTCTCCGGGCAGGCTATAATGATGGACATTACCTGGATAATTGCAAATACTTCCCTCGAGTAAGTCATTTCGGAGGCTCGTTCTCCGAAGTACGAACGGAGCTTTTCCCCAACCATCTCCGTTCGTATTCGAGGACGGGATCATTCCCCTTCATTCCCGTCCTCTTGACGTTGATCCGCCGGCCCAGGGCCCGGGTCTTGAAAAGCCGACTGACCGATGACGGTCAAGTCGGCTTTTTTATTGCCACCCGTCTGTGACAAATGTGGATGTTTGCCCGACCTTGCTGATTGTCTGGCTTGGCTCCATGCCCGCGCCGCTAGAATTGCCAGGTACAGACAAGGCAGGAACGGGGAGGCGAGCACATGGCCAGACGCTGGACGCCGCGGCGTTTCGTCGTGCTCAGAAGGATCCGCGTGGCATCCTGCGCACTCCTGGTCGTTCTGGCCATGGTCCTGGCCTTCGGCATCACCGCACGCAAGAGCGTGGCTTTAAGCGTCAACGGCCAGACCAAAATGGTGACCACCTACGCCTACAGCGTGGACGGCCTGCTGCGCCAGCAGGGGATCAAGGTCAAGACCCACGACCTGGTCGATTCCACCTCCGGAGGCCAGCTGAACAACCATGCGGCAGTCACCGTACGTTCCGCCTATCAGACCACCATCGTCATCCAGGGCCAGCGGGTGCCTTTCTGGACTACAGCCACCAGCATGGACCAGCTGCTGGGATTCTTCGAGGAGAACCGCAAGCAGGCCATGAAGGTCACTGTGGATATAGGCAACGTCTACAACCAGCTGACCGGCGGTCTGGTCATCAACCAGGCGGGGCCGGTCACGGTCGTGGCCGACGGGAAGACCTCGGTGGCCCCTGACGGCAAGCTTCCGGCTGCCTCCATCCTGGACTCCAAGGGCATTGTGCTGGGCAAGGAGGACCGGGTTAGCGTGGAGCACGACCAAGGCGCAACCGTGCTGCGTGTCCGACGGGTCACCCACGGGAACACCCAGAAGACCATCCCCCTGGCCTTTGCTACACGTACCGTGGTCGACCCGAGCCTGGCGCCAGGCCAGACCCAGATCCGACAGGAGGGGGTAGCCGGCCAGCGTCTGCAGACCATCCAGGTCACCTATGTGGACGGACAGGCAGAATCGGAGCAGGTCGTTAAGGAAGAGACTGTGGCCATGCCAGTGGACCAGGTGGTGGCCGTCGGCCCTGACAAGCCAAAGGAGGGGCAGAACAGCGGGCAGCAGTCCAAGGACCAGGGATCCGATCACGCCAAGGACACCTCCTCCCCAAGCGCCTCGCCGAGCAAGGATGCGCAGTCGGGAAAGACAACTGCCACGCCCCCGCAGGCATCACAGCCATCAGGCTCGAATGCAACGACCAAGCCGGATCCCCCGAGCCAGGCCGAAAACACACCAGCCCCGCCGCCATCGCCAAGCCCATCGCCAAGCGGCCTTTGGCATGCAGGACCCGGCCTAGCCCAAGCCTATGCCTCGGGTGCAGCTGCTCAGCGCGGATGGACAGGTTCGCAATTCGATGACCTGGTGAAACTCTGGAACAAGGAGTCAGGATGGCAATGGGATGCCGAGAACCTTTCCGGTGCCTACGGCATCCCCCAAAGCCTGCCGGGCTCTAAAATGAGTCAATTCGGTGCCAACTGGCGTGACGATGCTGCCATCCAAATCGACTGGGGCCTCTGGTATATCGGCCAACGATACGGAAACCCCAGCACGGCCTGGCACCACTCCGAGCAGTACAACTGGTACTGACCTCCTACTACATTCACGAGCAACGAACCGACATGAACACTAGAAGCGAGAGCGACCGCCTTCTGGGTGCCGCCGATATCCGACGCATCGCCGACCAAGCGGGCATCCATCCCACCAAGCGTCTGGGCCAGAACTTCGTTATCGATCCAGGCACTGTCCGCAGGATCGTCCGCCTGGCAGGGGTGAAACCCGGTCAGTCCGTTCTGGAGGTGGGTCCAGGTCTGGGATCCCTGACCCTGGGGCTGCTGGAGGCGGGCTGCCTGGTGACCGCCGACGAGATCGACTCCGGACTGGCCCGGCGTCTGCCTCAGACCGTCAGCGAACGCATGCCGGAAGCCCTGGACCGGCTGACCGTGATCAACCGGGATGCCCTGACCCTGACCCCTCAGCTGGCAGGCGAGGCGGGCAGAAGCGCCGACCTGACCCTGGTAGCCAACCTGCCCTACAACGTAGCCACTCCCATCATCCTGACCCTCCTGGCCCGGTTCGCCAATCTGAGCCGGTTCCTGGTCATGGTCCAAAAGGAAGTGGCGGACCGCCTGACTGCTGGCCCGGGTTCCAAGGTCTACGGCGCCCCCAGCCTGAAACTGGCCTGGTACGGCCATACCGCCCAAGCGGGAAGGATCGGGCGTCACGTCTTCTGGCCTGCTCCCAATGTCGACTCGGCCCTGGTCTCCTTTGTCCGTGACGAGGAAGGGCACATCGGCGAGGACGAGCGCACGCGGATTCGGGTTTTCGCTCTGATCGACGCCGCCTTCGGCCAGCGCCGCAAGACCCTGCATGCTGCCCTTAAGGGCCTGGTGCCCCCCGAAGCCTTCAAGGCGGCGGGCATCGATCCGAGCCGGCGCGGAGAGACCATGACCATTGCGGAATTCGCCGCCCTGGAGCGGTCCGGCCGCGAGGTGGCCGCGTGAGCCCCGCCGTCGGCAGGGAGGGGATCGCCCTGGACTGCCCGGCAAAGATCAACCTGCTGCTTCGGGTCGGACCCGCCCGGGCGGATTGGGGTGGCCGTCACCGCCTGGACACCATCTACAGTGCCGTAAGCATCCTGGACAGGGTGGAACTGCGCCCAAGAGAGCCTGGCAGCGGCTTCAGGCTGCATATGGAGGGCGAGCATCTGGGCGATCTGGCCGACAATGACGCTGATCCCCATGCAAACCTGGCCGTCAAGGCCCTCCTAGCCATGGCTCAGGCCACCGGGCACCAGCCGGATGTGGCCATCCGCATCATCAAGCGGATACCGGTGGGCGCCGGGCTGGCCGGGGGATCCACGGATGCAGCCGGAACCATGCTGGGCCTGAACCGGCTCTGGAAGCTCGGGCTGGGTGCAGCTGATCTGGATGGGATCGCCGCCGGGCTGGGCGCAGACCTGCCCTTCTGCCTGCATGGCGGTCTCAGCCACGGCTCGGGTTTCGGCCAGGTTCTGGAGCCCTTGGATCCAACAGGCGCGGAGGCTCGAAGTGTGCGCAATGCCGGACTGACCGGCCGCCTGCTGGTCGGCGCCTATGAAGAGCAGCTGAGCACGGCCCAGGTATACAAGGCCTTCGACGCGATCGGCCCCGGCCCCGGCGACCTGAACGACCTGCAAAAAACCGCCTGTGCTCTTCACCCACGCTCGCTCCTGGCTCTGGATCTTGCCCGGCGGGCAGGGGCAGGGCCAGCTTTCGTCTCGGGATCCGGCCCATCGGTGGTGGCTATGGTTCCTCACTTGGACCAAGCGGCTACACTGATAAGACTCTGGCGGGAGCAGAATGCCGTAGACAGAATCATTGAGGCTGACTCGCCAGTCCTGCCCAGGATGGCCCCCCTGCGAGTCACCCATGGACAGTAGAGTAGGCAACATGACGAATCCCGAACCACTCGACGAACGCGAGGCCCGCAGGCAGTTCGTACGACGGCGGCAGAAGATGGTCTTCACTATAGCCGTCAGCGCCCTGGTGGTCATCCTGGTCATCTGTGGTCTGATCATCTTCGGATCCATCGGGCATACCGCCAAACACGCCACCATCGCCAAGCCCAACTATGGGGTCGCTGTGCCCTGTCCGCCCGACAAGTCCAAGCTGGTCAACCACCCCGACATCCGTGTGCGGGTGCTCAACGGAACCAACAAGTCCGGTCTGGCCACTGCTCTGGCGTCGGCCCTGCGCAATCGGGGATTCAACATGCAGGATGTGGCGGACTATCCGGGCAAGACCGAGACAGCGCGCACCCAGATACGCTTTGGCGCCTCGGCCATTGACCGCGGCTACACGGTGGGGTCCCAATTCAACGATGCCGTTCTGGTCATGGACGACCGCAGCGACGATCTGATCGATGTGGTCATCGGGGCAACCTTTACCGATCTGAACGACGAGGACAGCACCTCTGTCGTAGGCCGTAACATCAAAGCCATCAAGGGCTGCCTGGCTGACCCCTCCTCCCTGAAGAACCTGCCCAAGGCTCCCAAGGCCTGACACCGCAGCAATGTTGCCGGCCTGGCATCCCGCCCAGGAGCGCGGACCCGGCTGTTGTAGAACCTTCAACCGGAGGCGTTTGCGCGCATGGTATGGTAATAGGTGTAACACCTTGGGGTCGTGGGTGTTTGGGGACTTGATACAGTTTCTTAGTACAGCTTTTTGCTACAGTTTTGAGTGCGATGTCCGGGGGATGCTGTATCAGGCTCTGCGAAGAAGGGGGTCGACTCATCATGCGTCAGCGTTCGGGCATGGCAGCAGCAGCCCTGGCCTTTCTCCTAGCCCTGTCCTGCACACCGGCTTTGGCCGGGAGCACCGGCAATCCATCCGGAGAAGCCACGCCCACCACCCTGGACAAACAGCAGGGGGATGATAGCCTGCAGGCCGTATCGCCGTCCTCCTCCCCACCAATGTCTTCCCCACCAATGTCTTCCCCATCAACGTCCTCACCCCTGCCAACGTCCTCACCCCTGAGCCACACGACCCCGATGCCTTCCTCACCCACGCTCGACACTGCCGGCGATGCTGCCGGCGTCCAGGCCCGGTCCTCCGCAGCCTGGACGGTCAGCTTCGATACGGCAGGCGGCAGCAGCGTTGGCAGGCAGACCATCCCCGACGGGGGCCAGGCCAGTCGGCCCAGCCCCGACCCCGCCAGGGACGGATACCTGTTCGACGGCTGGTTCCAAGGCGACGTCGCCTACGACTTCACCCAGCCCGTCACCGGCAGCATCACCCTCACCGCCCACTGGACCAAGGGAGACGGCCATTGGGCCATCAGCCCCAGCCAAGGGCCCATAGCCGGGGGCGCCAAGGTCACCCTCACACCGCCCGCACAGCGCGGCATCAGACTCAGCCAGCTCAGCATGGGCGGCCTTCATTCCGCGGCCATCAGCTCGGACGGCAACCTCTACACCTGGGGAGACAATGGCGCCGGCGAGCTGGGCGACGGCACCAACACCAACCGGTCCACACCAGTCCAAGTCAAAAAGCCCAAGGGCACGCCGGAAAAATTCATTTGGAAAGAAGTCAGTATAGGCTGGGACCATTCTGCGGCATTCGGTTCGGACGGCAACCTCTACATCTGGGGCCAAAACGGCCGCGGCCAGCTGGGCGACGGCACCACCACCAAGCGGAACACACCGGCCCCGGTCGACAAGCCCCAAGGCACGCCAGCAGGATTCACCTGGAAACAATTCACCCTAGGCGACTTGAGTACCGCGGCATTCGGTTCGGACGGCAACCTCTACATCTGGGGAAACAACCAGTATGGGCAGCTGGGCAACGGCACCACCACGAACCAGACCAGGCCGATCAAGGTCGACAAGCCCCAAGGCACGCCAGCAGGATTCACCTGGAAACAGGCCAGCCTTAGCTGCAATCATTCCGGAGCTATAGGCTCGGACGGCAACCTCTACACCTGGGGATGGAACTTCAGCGGCCAGCTGGGCGACGGCACCACTACCGACCGGCACACGCCCACCCTGGTCAACAAGCCCCAAGGCGCACCAGCCGGGTTCACCTGGAAACAGGTCAACCTAGGCTGGCAACATTCCGCGGCAATCGGCTCGGACGGCAACCTCTACACCTGGGGGCAGAACTACAGAACCCAGCTGGGCGACGGCACCAACACCGACCGGCACACGCCCACCCTGGTCAACAAGCCCCAAGGCGCACCAGCCGGGT